>JBIOVX010000232.1:0-71833 GCA_044868005.1 Thermoanaerobaculia bacterium
CGGCTTCTCCCGGGAACAAGAATCTAAGAGCCGGCGAGACGCCGGCGCTCCCAGGCCGCCCCCCTACCCCAAGCAGGCCTCGCAGTAGTACAACTTTCCACCTGTGCTATAGTCACCCTGCCAAACCGCTGGCACTACGTCACTTGCTGGCCGGGTAGGCACTGCCGTCGGAGTGGAGCGCCATGCCTTCAACCACCACAGCGGTTGAGATTTTCGGCGAGGTGTACCACGTCCGCGGCGGCGACGAGAACGGGTACCTCCAGGATCTCGCCGACCTCGTGGACCGCAAGATGCGCGAGGTGGCCGAGCATACGAAGGGCGATGCGGCGCGCATCGCCATCCTGGCGGCGCTCAATCTCGCCGAAGAGCTGTTCCAGTTGCAGAGTCGACAAGAAGGGGAACGAGTCGAGATCCGGGAGAAGGTGGCGGCGCTGACCGAGGAATTGACGGAAGCCCTCGGCAGTTGACGAGAGCGCGGCGGCGACGCCAACTCAAGATATGATGGACCAAGGGTTAGCATCCCCTGTGTGGTGCGTGATGGGTACTACGATTGTAGAACCAACATTCATTCCACGGGAGTCTTCTACTCGTGCGGCCCGTGCCAGCCTCGCTCGTACGAGGACGCTAAAGGCCCACGGAGCGGACACCCACCTGGCGCGTTTCAGGTTCTAAACGCACGGCCCACACGGCCGCTCGGGGGATGCTCTTACCCTCTCCCTGATCAAGGGGAGACCTCCCAGATCTCGCCGGACCCCCCTTCTTTTGAAATAAGGGGTCACCGGTGAATACCGAAATCATCATCCTGGCCGTAGCGATCTTCGTCGGCCCGGTCGTTCTCCTTCTCGTCTGGTGGTTCTCGCTGCGCCGCATGGGCAAGCGCGTGCTCGAGCAGGCCCAGCGCGAGGCGGAGCAGGTGGTCGAGAACGCCGAGCGCACGAGCGAGACCCGCCTGCGCGAGGCGGAGATCGCCGCCAAAGAGAAGCTCCTCCAGGCCCGCACCGAGTTCGAGACGGTGTCGCGCAAGCGCCGCAGCGAGCTCGAGACCCAGGAACGGCGCCTCACCCAGAAAGAGGACAACCTCGACAAGAAGGCCGAAGACCTCGGGCGGCGTGACAAGGAGCTCAATCAGCTCGACCGCTCGCTCGCCGGCCGCGAGAAGAGCGTCGAGAAGCGCGAGGCCGAGCTGGAGGCGATGTTCGAGGAAGAGCGGACCAAGCTGGAGCAGATCGCCGGCCTGACCGCGCAGCAGGCGCGCGAGGAGCTGGTGCGGGTGATGGAGGACGACGCCCGCATGGAGGCCGCCCACATCGTCAAGCGCATCGAGGACGAGGCCCGCGAGCAGGCCGGCCGGCAGGCGCAGCGCATCATCGGCATGGCGGTCCAGCGGTCGGCTTCGGACTACGTCTCCGAGACCACCGTCTCGGTCGTCATGCTGCCCAGCGACGAGATGAAGGGGCGCATCATCGGCCGCGAGGGGCGGAACATCCGCGCCCTCGAGATGGCGACCGGCGTGGACCTCATCGTCGACGACACGCCGGAGGCGGTGATCCTCTCGGGCTTCGATCCGTTCCGCCGCGAGGTGGCGCGCGTCGCCCTCGAGCGGCTGATCGTCGACGGCCGCATCCATCCGGCGCGCATCGAGGAGATCGTCGAGAAGGTCAAGGCCGAGTTCGAGCAGAAGATCCTGCAGGAGGGCGAGGCGGCGCTGCTGGAGCTGGGCATCCCCGGCATGCACCCGGAGCTGGTGAAGCTCCTCGGCCGCCTGCGCTACCGCACCTCCTACGGCCAGAACGTGCTCCATCACAGCAAGGAGGTGGCCTTCCTCGCCGGCACCATGGCGGCCGAGCTCAAGGCCAACATCGCCGTGGCGCGCCGCGGCGGCCTGCTGCACGACGTCGGCAAGGCGATCGACCGCGAGATGGACGGCACCCACCTGCAGATCGGCATCGACCTGCTGCGCAAGTACGGCGAGACCGAGGAGGTCGTCCACTCCATGGCCTGCCACCACGGCGACTACGATCCGCAGACGGTGGAAGCCGTGCTGGTGACCGCCGCCGACGCCCTCTCCGCGGCGCGGCCGGGCGCCCGCCGCGAGGTGCTGGAGACCTACGTCAAGCGGCTGGAGAAGCTGGAGGAGATCGCCAGCAACTTCAAGGGCGTGCAGAAGACCTTCGCCATCCAGGCCGGGCGCGAGGTCCGCATCATCGTCGACAGCGGCAAGATCGGCGACGAGCAGGCGCTCTGGCTGTCGAAGGACATCGCGCGCAAGATCGAGCAGGAGCTGACCTACCCCGGGCAGATCAAGGTGACGGTGATCCGCGAGACCCGCTCGGTGGAATACGCCCGCTGATGAAACTCCTGTTCGTCGGCGACGTCGTCGGCAAGCCGGGACGGCGCGCGCTGCGCAACCTGCTGCCGCGGCTGGTGGACCGCCATCGGGCGGACTACGTCGTGGTCAACGTCGAGAACTCGGCCGGCGGCTTCGGCGTCACGCCCGAGGTGCTGCGCGAGATCCAGGACCTGCCCATCGACGCCTTCACCACCGGCAACCACGTCTGGGACAAGAAGGAGGCGCTCGAGATCCTGGACCGCGTCCCCAACCTGCTGCGCCCGGCCAACTATCCCGAGGGCAATCCGGGCAAGGGACTGTATGTGGGAGAGACGGCGGCGGGCATCCCCGTCGCGACGATCAACCTCGAGGGCATGGTCTTCATGGCCAACCTGGATTCACCTTTCCGGGTGGCCGACCGGTTGCTGCAGCAGCTCGATTCCGCGGTCAAGGTGGTGTTCGTCGACTTCCACGCCGAGGCGACCAGCGAGAAGCAGGCGATGGGGTTCTACCTCGACGGCCGGGTGAGCGCCGTCGTCGGCACCCATACCCACGTGCCTACCGCCGACGAGCGGATCCTCCCCAAGGGCACGGCCTTCCTCACCGATGCCGGCATGACGGGACCCTACGAGTCCGTCATCGGCATGCGCACCGACAAGATCCTCAAGCGCTTCCTGCTGCAGACCCCCTCCGCCTTCGAGGTCGCCAAGCGGGACGTGCGCCTCGCCGGCGCCGTCATCGACGTGGATGAGACGACCGGCAAGGCGCGCGGCATCGAGCGGGTGCTGGTGCCGGATACCGAGTCGTAGCGGCGGCCCTACGTGGCCGCCGTCTACTTCCTCTGCGGCCAGCGCATGAAGTACCCGTCCATCCAGACGACGTCCTGGTCGTACTCGGGCGGCAAGAAGTTCCCTACCTCGTAGACGTTCCCCGCGAACTTGCCGTCCCGGCCGGCGCTGCGGAGACCCATCACCCGCACGGCGTTGGGGTCCTTGGTGTTGAGGTGGAACTCGTACGGATGCCCCCAGCCGTCCTGCTTGGGGATCTCCGCGATGTACTTCGGGACGAGGATTTTCTCGAGGTCTTCCCGCGAGATCACAGGCACGGCGTTGATGTCGACGGAATTCGCTTCGTTCTCCGCTTCTGCTTTCTTGTGCGCTTCCTCGCTGCGCTTGGGTGCGATCTCGTCCTTGTACCAGGTATACATCGCCGTGCCGACATTGCGGCTGTCGACAATCGTCTGCTTCTGCTTCATCAGATCGGGGTCGTCCGAGGGTTGAGCGTAGGAGGCCGCCGGCAGGACGAGCAGGGCCAGCATGGCCAGGACGAGCTGAATTCGAAGGGCCATCGTTTCTCTCCTTTCAAGGTGGTGACGGGATCCTGTCGGGAGAGACTGTATCACTGAACTAATACACCGGCAATAGGGAGCGATTACGGCCGCGTGAGGAGCAGATAGCCCTCCTTGGGATCCTGGTCCCGCGCCACCTCGACCATCGGGGGGAGGTCCCGCAGCTGGGAGAGATCGTCCCGCTGGGCGAGCAGCCAGAGCCGGCCGGGCCGGGCGAGGAAAGCGCGCAGCTTCGCCTCGCTGTCGAGGTCCACGCAGAAGCGTTTCGTGTAGAACAGGAAGGTGGAGTCCAGCCGGGGGTAGATCCCGTACGTCTCGCCGGGGGCCATGCGATCCACCAGCACCCGGGAAAGGCCGCGGGCGGACTTGAAGACGTCGAACCGCGGCAACGCGACGAACGCCACGCCGAGGACCGTCAATGCGATCCCCGCCGCGAGCGAAGCCGCGGCGCGGGTGACAGCGCCGGACCATGAGGCCCAGAAGGCGTAAACGGCTCCGATCAGGAACGGCACGAAGAGGATCGCCAGCTCCCAGACGAAGCGGTCGCCGCCCAGAGGGACCGCCTCAGGCCTGCCCCGTCCTTCCATGGGAAGGACCGTGACGATCGCCAACGCCAGAACCGCCGCCAAGCCGACGGGCACTACGAGCCACCACCGTCGCCAGGACCGCCACTCGTCCGCCAGACGATCGAGACCGGCTCCGACCAGCAGCGCCATGGCCGGATACATCGTCAGGATATAGACCGACCGCTTGGCCGGCGAGACGCTGAAGAAGAGCACGGTGACCGCAGCCCAGCAGAGGCAGAAAAGGAAGCCGTCGCGCTGGCGTCCCGGCGTCTCGCGCAGGCGTTTCCACCCCACCACGATCGCCGTCGGCAGCAGCAACGACCACGGGAAGAATTCGCCGGGAATGACGGTGAGGAAGTAGTACCAGTTCTTGAAGTGGTGCCAGGGATTGACGTAGCGCGTGACGTTCTGCCGGAAGACGATCTGCTCCAGGTACTCGCGGCCGCCGGAGAACCCGGCCGGCACGAGCCAGGCGAGCACCACCGCGGCCCAGAGCAGCAGGCCGAGGCCGATCCGCAGCCGCCCGAGCTCCTGCCGATTCCGCGTAATCGCCAGGAACGCGAGGATGGAGAGCAGCGGAGGCAGGAGCCCGACAGGACCTTTCGCCAGCGTCGCGAGGCCGGCGAAGACGAAAAACAGGAGGTACAGCCGTGGCCGCTCCTCCGTGTAGCCACGCACCCAGAACCACATCCCGAGCGCCACCAGCGCGGTGAGCATCATGTCGATCTGGCCGAACCGCCCTTGCCAGAGGACCTTGAAACAGGTGGCGAAGGCCGCGGCGGCGAGCCAGCCGGCACGCCGGCCGAAGAGGCGCTCGCCGATGCGGTAGACCAGCAGCAGGGCGCCGATGGCGGCGAGGGCGGAGGGCAGGCGGGCGGCCGTCTCGTCGAGCCCGCCGGTCGCCCAGCCGCAGGCGGCGATCGCCCAGAAGAACAGCGGCGGCTTCTGGCTGTAGACCTCGCCGTTGAGGTGCGGCACGGCCCAGTAGCCGAGGAGCCACATCTCGCGCGCCACCTCGGCATAGCGGGCCTCGTCCGGATTCCACAGGTCGCGCCGCCCCAGACCCGGCAGGAACAGCAGGCCGCCGAGAACGGCGAGGATCAGGAGGTCCCGCCGGCGCGCCGCGCTCAACTCAGTCGGCGTCCGCGACCCGCGGGGGACGGTGGATGAACCAGAGGTTGCGGGAGTAGATGAGGAAGCCGGTGGCCTGCCCGAGGATGAACACCGGGTCGCGGCGGTGGATGGCGTAGGCGAGCAGCACGGCGCCTCCCGCCAGGCTCAGGTACCAGAACGACCGCGGCACTACGCTCTGCCGGCGGCGCTCGGAGGCGAGCCACTGGACGAAGAAACGGCCGAAGAAGAGGGCTTGGCCGATGAATCCGATGACGAGCCAGACGGGATTGTGTTCCAAGCGATCTCCTCGGACAGGCGCCGGTCGATCCAGCGTTTCTGCATCCAGCGCACCGCGAACAGGTCCGCCAGCGCCCTCCAGATCCGGTTGCGAATGTTGTATTTGGGTTGGCCGTGCAGCCGTGGCCGGTGGTGCACGGGCACTTCGGTCACCCGCGCGCCTTCCATCTTCAGCAGGGTGGGCAGGAAGCGGTGCATGCCGGTGAACATGGGGATGCGCTGCAGGTACTCGGCGCGGCAGGCCCGCAGCGTGCAACCGACGTCGGTCACCGAATCGTGGGTGACCCGGTTGCGGATGCCGTTGGCGATGCGGGAGGAGACCTTGCGCACCCAGGTGTCCTGACGGTTGGCGCGCACGCCGCAGACCACGTCGAAAGCGTTCATGCGCTCGAGCAGGCGGGGGATGTCCGCCGGATCGTTCTGCAGGTCGGCGTCGAGGGTGATGATGATGCCGCCGCGGGCGCAGCGGAAGCCGGCCGCGAGCGCCGCCGACTGGCCGGCGTTGCGCTGCTGGCGGATCACCCGCACGGCGGGATCCTCGCGCGCCAGCTCGCTCAGGATTCCGGGGCTGCCGTCCGTGCTGCCGTCGTCGACGTAGATCACCTCGTAAGGCCGGCCGATCGCTTGCATGGCTCCCTGGACTTCGGCCGCCAGAACGGGGAGGTTCTCCTCCTCGTTGAAGACGGGGATGACGGCCGAGAGCTCCGGAATCTTCAAGACATGCATGAGAGTATCTTAATGGAGCCTCGCTCGCGGAAGGGTCTGAGCCGGCCTTCTCCTCCGATTCACCTTCCGTTCATGAATGGCTGCAAGGATGCGCCGGCCTCTTGAGGTAAGCGTGCCGTGGAATACAGTGCCGTGGATCACAGCCTGGCCGCTCCCCGCCGCTTCGCCGGTTGGCTCCCGGTCCTCGGGGCCTGGGCTCTGGTGGCCGGGGTCTCGCTGGCGTTGCGGCCGCTGCTGCCGGTCGACGAGACCCGCTACGCCACCGTCGCCTGGGAGATGTGGAGCCGCGGCGACTTCCTGGTGCCGCACCTCAACGGCCTGCCCTACAGCGACAAGCCGCCGCTCCTCTTCTGGCTCTGCCATCTCGGCTGGTGGGCCTTCGGCGTCAATGAGTGGTGGCCGCGCCTGGTGCCGGCGGTCTTCTCCCTGGCGAATCTCTTCCTGACCTCCCTCCTCGCCCGGCGCTTGTGGCCGGAGCGGCCGGCCATCGCCGGGACGGTGCCTTTCGTGCTGCTGGGCTTCCTGCTGTGGAGCGTCTTCACCGGCATGCTGATGTTCGACATGCTGGTGACCTTCTGCGTGCTGCTGGCGCTGCTCGGCCTCTACGACGCCTGGACGGGCGGCGGCGCCCGCGCTTGGATCCAGGCCGGGGCGGCCATCGGGCTGGGTGCCCTGGCCAAGGGACCGGTGGTGCTGGTGGCGCCGCTGCTGGTGGCCGTCCTCGCTCCGTGGTGGGGGAGGCGGCGGCCGGCGTCGCGATGGTGGCTGGGGCTCGCCGGAGCGTTGGTCGTCGCCCACGTCGTCGCCCTTTCCTGGGCCTTGCCGGCGGCGCGGGCCGGCGGCGAGGCCTACGGCAACGCCATCCTCTTCGCGCAGACCGAAGAGCGGATGGTCCATTCCTTCGCCCACCTGCGGCCCTGGTGGTGGTATCTGCCCTTGCTGCCGGTCCTCCTCTTCCCCTACTCGCTCTGGTCTCCCTTGTGGAAGGCCGCCCTCCGCCTGCGTCCAAGGTCCGCCGACCAGGGAACGCGCTTCTGCCTGGCCTGGACTCTGCCGGCTCTGGCCGTCTTCTCGCTGATCAGCGGCAAGCAGCCCCACTACCTGCTCCCTCTGCTTCCCGGGTTCGCCCTGCTGGCGGCGCGGCTGCTGGACGAGCCTGCTCCAGCCCCTCGGCGCTGGGCCGTGGCGCCGCCCGTCGCCGTCATGCTCCTGGTAGGCGGAGTGCTGGCCGCCGCGCCGTTCCTCGCCGAACGGTTCGGCCAGCCGTCCTGGGTCGGTCGGATCTCGCCCGCCGGCGGCGTGTTCCTGATCGTGTCGGCCGCCGTCTGCGTCCTCGCTTGCGAGCGGATCTTCCGCCGGCCGGCCGACTCTCCGGCGCTGTTCACCTTGCTCCTGGTGACCGCGCTCTACATCGGCTGCGCGGCGACGATCCGGCGGCACTACGATGTCACGCCCGTCGCCCGCCACCTTGCCGCCGTCGAGCGTCAGGGGAGGCCCATCGGCTGGGTCGGCATCTATCACGGCCAGTTCCATTTCCTCGGCCGGCTCGAGCGGCCGTTCGACGACGTGCCTCCCGGCGCGGAATGGGGCTGGCTGGCGGAGCATCCCACCGGCAAGCTGGTCGAGGATCCCCGCGACGTTCCTCACGGCATCACCCGCTTCGACTTCACCCAGCCCTACCGCACGGGTTTCCTGGCGGTGTGGGGCCGGGACTCTTTCCCGCCGTGATTGACCGCCCGGTCATCCAGTGCGATATCCTCACACGTAGCTGTTGCCGGAGCGTCCCCGTCCGGGCGCGAAGACGATCCAGTCAATCATGGAATCCGGAAGGCCGCGGGCCCTCGGGGCCGTTCTGTCGTCTGTTGTCCTGGGGCTGCTCGCTTGCGTGCCCGCGAACGCCGAGCCGCCGGTGGCCATCGGCGCCACCGCCGGCCGCTTCGGCGCCTGGCGCAGCACACCCGCCTATGAGGCCGGCTGGGAGCTGCGTTTCGCGCCGCGGCGGTTCCGCTGGCTGCCGCGCTCCGTGCCGGACGTGAGCCCCACCGCCGGGGCCATGGCGACCGCGCAAGGCAGCCTCTACGTCTACGGCGGCTTCCGGTGCGACCTGCCGCTGGGCAAGGCCTGGACGCTAAGCCCGCAGTGGGCGGCCGGCCTTTACTACTATGACCGTGGCCCCGATCTCGGCGGCGCGCTGGAGTTCCGCTCGGGCGTGGAGCTGTCGCGCCGCCTCACCGCGCGGTCGCGCCTCGGGCTGACGGTCTATCACCTGTCGAACGGGGGCTTGTACGAGCGCAATCCGGGGACCGAATCGGTGGTGCTGACGTATGGCACCCGGCTGTGACAAAGGACATCAAGGACAACAGGGACATCAAGGACAACAAACTCCGTATTTCGGAGGAGTCCTTGGAGTCCCTGGTGTCCCTTTGGTCCTTGAATCCTTGATGACGGCCCTATGGTATTCTCCCCACCCATGGCGGTGGATCCCGAGCTGCTGGAAATCCTGGTTTGTCCGAAGTCGAAAGGCGAGCTTGAGCTGATCGATCTGCCGCCGGAAGTGTGCGCTCCGCTGGTGGAGAAGTATCGCGAGCACTTCCGCGACGAGGAGCCGGTCGTGCAGCAAGGGCTCTTCTGCGCCGCTTCCGGGCTGGTGTACCCGATCGTCTCGGACATCCCGATCATGCTCATCGAGGAGGCGCTGCCCGCCTCCGCCGTCGGGCGCTGAGGGCCGCCGGCGGTTCAGGCCCGCCAGGAACCCGGCCGTGCCGTCCTCCCCCGAGGGTTCCGACTCCCGCGCGGAAAAGGCCGGCTACCGGCTGTACGTCGCCCATCTCGCCACGCTCTTCAGCATCGCCGCTTCGAACATCCTCCTCGGGCTGACCCTCCTCTCCCTCCCCTGGACCCGCCGCCGCTCCGTGCCGTGGCGGGAGCTCGCGCCGTTGCTGATCCCCCTTGGCTTTTACGTGCTGCTGCTGGCAGGCTCGATCGTCGCCTCCTATGACCCGAAGACCAGCGTTCGCGGCGTGACCGAGGTCTTCAGCCTCTCGACCCTCCTGCTCGCGCCTTTGCTGGTGCGCGGCGAGCGGCAGGTGCGTTTCGCCGTGGACGCCTTGATCCTGGTCGCCACCCTGCTCGCCGGGGCCGGGCTCTCGCAGTATCTCGTCGGCTATGGCGACATCGACCGCCGGATCCGCGGTTCCTTCTCGCACTACATGACCTTTTCGGGAGTCCTGCTGATCGGCGACCTGCTGCTGGTGGCCGCCATGGTGTACGGCGGCCGCTGGCGCAGCCCCTGGCGGTGGGCTGCGCTCGCCATCCTCAACATCGCGCTGCTCGGCAGTCTTACCCGCAACGCCTGGGTGGCCCTCGTGGTGACGCTCACCGTGCTGGTGGTCCTTCGCGCACCGCGGCTGCTGCTCGCCTACGTGCCGGCGGCGGTGCTCTTCGTGGCGCTCGCCCCGGTGCCGCTGCTGCACCGGGTGGTGTCGATCGCCGACCTGCGGGACCCCTCGAACTACGACCGCCTCTGCATGCTGGAGGCCGGACTGGCGATGGTCCGGGAGCGCCCGCTCTTCGGCCAGGGTCCGGAGCTGGTGGAGCGGCGGTATGCGATCTACCGGCCGCCCGCGGCGCCGCGCTACGACGTGCCCCACCTCCACAACAACCTGCTGCAGCTCGCCGCCGAGCGCGGTCTGCCGGCCCTCGCCTCCTACCTGGCGCTGACCATCGCCGCAATGGCCGTGGCGTGGCGCGAGCTCGCGCGCGAAGGCGGCAGGAGGGGACGGCGGGCCGATCTCTACGTCGGCGTGATGCTCGCCCTGCTCGCCTTCAATCTGGCCGGCCTCTTCGAGAACAATTGGGGCGACACCGAGGTGCAGCGGCCGGTGCTGTTCGTGCTGGCGATCCCGTTCTGCCTGCGCGCGGGTGTGCGTGCGGAGGAGGACGAAGGCGGCTAGGATAACGGTATGCGGCTCTTGCTGGTGGAGGACGAGCCCCTGCTGGCGCGGCGCCTGGTCAAAGGGCTGCGCGAGGAGGGCTACGGCGTCGATCATGCCGCCAGCCGCGCCGAGGCCGCCGAGCTGGCGGCCGCGGCCGATTTCGATCTCATCCTCCTCGACCTGCGGCTGCCGGACGGCCCGGGCCTCGACCTGCTCGTGCGCTGGCGCCGGGAAGCTCTGACGACGCCGGTGCTCATCCTGACCGCCATGGACGGCATCGAGGACCGCGTCCAGGGCCTGGACGCCGGCGCGGACGACTATCTCACCAAACCCTTCGCTTTCGAGGAGCTGCTGGCGAGGACCCGTAGCCTGTTGCGGCGCCGCAGCGCGCCTCCCCTGCAGGTGCTGGCGTGCGGGGATCTCCAACTGGATCGCACCCGCCGGCAGGTGGAGCGGGGAGGCGAGAGCGTCGAGCTCACCGCCAAGGAGTTCGCGCTGCTGGAGTACTTCATGCTCCATCCCGGAGCGGTCCTCGACCGCGCCACGATCTCCGAGCACGTCTGGGATTTCGGCTACGAGGCGAGATCCAACGTCATCGACGTGATCGTGACCCGGCTGCGCCGCAAGCTGGAGACGGGCGGTGGCCCAAGGCTGCTCCACACCGTCAAGGGAGCCGGTTACGTCTTTCGTCCGCCGCTGGGAGGTGAGGGATGAGCGGCCGGCGCTCGTTCAAGACGGATCTCACGATCTGGTCGGCCAGCATCTTCTTCGCCCTCTACGCCGCGGCCTCCTTCGCCATCCTGGCTCTGGAAGCCACGAACGACCGGCAGCAGCTCCATAGCATCCTCTACAACCAGGCCGAGAGCCTGGCCAGCTACTACGCCGCCACCAGCCGCACGGACTATCCCGAGCTGCGCCTGCTGGAGAAGGAGCTGCCGATTCCCGTCTGGGTGCGCATCATCGGCCGAGGCAGGGTGCTGGCGGCGACGCCGAATTCGCCCGTGTTCCCAGCCGCTCCGGCGGGCGCGGGCACGGGCGCCGGCGAGCTGCGCTTCCAGGAGGTGGAGGGAAGGGAGCCTCTGGCCGTCGTCCGCCATCCGGTCTGGACCCGGCCCGGCTTCTTCGTCGAGGCGATCGCGTCCACCGCCCCTTTTCGCCAGCGCTTGCGCAATCTGGCCGTCATTCTCGCGCTGGCCGGGCTGTTGCTCGTTCCCCTCGCCGCCCTCGGCGGCCGCATCCTGGCCGCCCGCGCGCTCCGGCCGGTGAAAGACCTGGTGGCCTCCGTCCGTGCCCTCGACACCAGCCGCCTCGAGGAGCGCCTCGTCGTAACCTCGGGAGCCCGCGAGTTGGCCGATCTGGGCCGGGAGTTCAACGACCTGCTGGCACGGCTGGAGGAGAGCGTCAGCCGCATGCGCCGGTTCACCGCCGACGCCTCGCACGAGCTGCGGACTCCGGTGAGCATCCTGCGCACCGGGCTGGAAGTAGCCCTGCGCCGCGAGCGGACCGTCGAGGAGTACCGGGATCTGCTGCGGGAAAACCTGCTGGAGATCGAGCGCGTACAGCGGATCGTCGAGGGCCTCCTCACCCTGGCGCGCGAGGAGGCGCAGGGCGGCCCTCCGGTCCCGGCGCTCCCCGTCGACCTGGCCGGAGTCGTGGAATCCGCCGTGCAGACGGTCTCGCCCCTGGCGACGCAGAACGAGGTCGTCCTCACCAGCCACATCGAGCGGCCGGTGCGGGTGCTCGGCGATTCCGACCGCCTTCGCCTCGTCGTGCTCAACCTGCTGGACAACGCGGTCAAGTACACGCCGCCGGGCAGCAGCGTCGAGGTCGCTCTCGAGCGCCGGGAGCAAGAGGCCCGCCTGGTGGTCGCCGACCAGGGGAATGGAGTGCCGCCGGCGGAGCGGCCCTTCATCTTCGACCGCTTCTTCCGCGGCCAGGGTGCCCGCGGCGCTTCCGGCGGCGGCCTCGGCCTGAGCGTCGTCCGCTGGGTCGTGGAGGGGCACGGCGGGCGGGTCCAGCTCCTCGACTCCAAGGGTCCCGGAGCGACTTTCGAGGTGCGCCTCCCCCTGCTGACCTGAGCGTCCCCCCCCGTTCATTTTCCATTCATGGAGGGGTGCGACGATGCCCGCGCCGGCCAGGGAGGTCCATGGTGAAGACGTCCGACGCCAGACAGCCCGGGAAACCTTTCCGCCTGCGGTCCGAGGACCGGCTGTTCGCGGCGCCCCGCCCAAGGATCGACGACTTCAATTTCGGCCGCGACACCGCCGCCGTGTTCGACGACATGCTGGACCGCTCCGTGCCGTACTACGCGGAGATCCAGCGCATGGTGGCGGAGCTGGCGGCGGACTTCGCCGCCCCGGGCACCGCCGTCTACGATCTCGGATGCTCCACCTGCACCAGTTTTTTGCAGATCGCCCGCGCCCTTCCCGCCGGCTCCGACGTGCGCTTCGTCGGCATCGACTCCTCGCCGGAGATGCTGGAGATCGCCAGGTGCAAGCTCGCCGCGGAGGAGTTCCCCTACGAGCACGAGCTGCGCTGCGCCGACCTCGACCGCGATGTCGAGATCCGCGACGCCTCCGTCGTGCTGCTCGTCCTGACCTTGCAGTTCGTCCGGCCCCTGCAGCGGGAGCGGCTGATCCGGCGTGTCGCCCAGGGGATGGCCGAGAACGGCTGCCTGATCCTGGTGGAGAAGGTGCTCGGCGAGAGCTCGACGTTCAACCGCCTGTTCATCAAGCATTATTACGAGATGAAGAAGCGGAACGGCTACAGCGACCTGGAGATCGCGCAGAAGCGGGAGGCGCTGGAGAACGTGCTGATCCCCTATCGCCTGGAGGAGAACAGGGAGCTGCTGCGCGGCCAGGGATTCCAGCATGTCGACGTCTTCTTCAAGTGGTACAACTTCTGCGGCCTGCTGGCGATGAAGTAGCTGGATCGCCGCCGCCGCTCTGCAACGTGATCGAGTCCCAATCCCCGGCCGTCCTCGTTCCGCCATTCTGGCGCCGCGCCCTCGTGCCGGCCGGCCGGTTCTTCTTCAGGCTCAGGAACCTGCTGTTCCCGCTGGTCTTCTTCGCTCTGGTGCTCGCCAGCGAGCCGCGGCTCTTTCTCGGCAGCGAGCGCTGGGATCAGGCGCTCGACGCCGTGGGCATCGGCGTCGCGCTGAGCGGCCAGCTCCTGCGCGCGCTGGTGATCGGTCTCGCCTACATCCGGCGCGGCGGCAGGAACAAGCAGATCTTCGCCCATTACCTGGTCCAGGACGGGTTCTTCGCCCATTCACGCAATCCCCTCTATCTCGGCAATTTCCTCGCCCTCGCCGGCTTCTGCCTGATCCACAACTCGGCGCTGTGCTATGCCGTGGGGCTCCCCTTCTTCGCGCTCGCCTATCTGGCCATCGTCGTCGCCGAGGAGGAGTACCTGGCGGAAAAGTTCGGCCCGGTGTACGACGCCTATCGCGCCCGGGTGCCGCGCTTCTGGCCCTCTTTCAAGGGGTTCGGCTCGACCCTCGGCAGCATGGAGTTCGACTGGCGGCGCCTGGTGCGGAAGGAGTACGGCTCGACCTTCGCCGGCGCCAGCTCGATCCTCGTCCTGCTGGTCTGGGACTCCTATGCCCGCCGTGGGTCCGCCGGTGTGGAGGGCCTGCTGCCGGCCGTTCTGGGAATCTGGGCCGTGCTGGTCTGCGCCTATCTCTACGCGCGGTATCTCAAGAAAAGCGGCGTGCTCGGCACCGGCGTCGATTAGACCGCCCAGAGCCGGACCGGCCAACTGAGCAGTTGGTATAGTCCGTTCGGCACGGCCGTTGCACCCGCCCCGCGGCGAAAGAGGCCGCTGCAGGGGCTCGACACCGCATTGCCGCATTTGAACGCCCGGAAAAGAGGACAGGGATTCGCCGCGTGCGTCTCGATCAGCTACTGGTGGAGCGGGGGCTGTTCACGAGCCGCGAGCAGGCGCGGCGGGCCGTCATGGCCGGTATTGTCGAGGTGGAGGGGAAACGGCTGGACAAACCGGGCACGGCGGTCCGTGAGGAAGCCCGCGTCGCGGTCGTGGCGCCGAAGGAGCCCTTCGTCTCGCGGGCCGGCAGGAAACTGGCCCATGCCCTGGACCATTTCGGCGTCGATGCCGCCGGCCGCGTCTGCCTCGACGTGGGCGCCTCCACCGGCGGCTTCACCGACTGCCTCCTGCAGCGGGGCGCGGCGCGGGTCTACGCCCTCGACGTCGGCTACGGCCAGCTCGACCAGCGGCTGCGCAACGACCCGCGGGTGACGGTGATGGACCGGATCAACGCGCGCCATCTCGCCCCCGACGCTCTGCCGGAGCCCTGCGGCCTGATCACGATCGACGTTTCTTTCATCTCGCTGCTCAAGGTGGTGCCGGCCCTGCTGCCGCATCTGGCGCCGGGCGGCCTCCTGCTGCCCATGATCAAGCCGCAGTTCGAAGCCGGCCGCGGCGCCGTGGGGAAGGGCGGCATCCTGCGCGACGAGGGGGTGCGCGGGCGGGCGATCCGCGAGGTCGTCGAAGGCCTTTCAGCTCTGGGCCTCGAGCCGCTCGGCCTCTGCGACTCGGCGGTCGCCGGCAGCGGCGGCAACCGCGAGGCCTTCGCTCTCTTCCGGCGGAGCGGGCCATGAGCAGCCGCAAGCGCGGCGGCCGCAAGCTCCAGCGCGTCGGCGTCGTCGCCAAGGTGGCGAGCCGGGAGGCCGTCCACACGGCGCACGAGCTGGCCGAGTGGCTGCGCCGGCGCGGTCTCGAGGCCGCGCTGGACGAGGCGACCCTGCGCGCCCGCGGCGTCGAGGGCGAGCGCCCGTTCAGCGTGCGCGAGGCCTACGACCTGGTGGTGGTCCTGGGAGGAGACGGCACCCTGCTCTCGGTGGCGCGCACGCTCACGCCCGGAGTGCCGATCCTCGGCGTCAACCTGGGCAACCTCGGCTTCCTCACCGAGATCAACCGCGGCGAGCTCTATCCCGCCCTGGTGCAGGTGCTCAACCGCCGCTACGACGTCGAGGAGCGCTCGCTCTTCGACGTCGAGCTGCAGCGCAGCGGCGGCGCGCCGGTCTCCTACCGGGTGCTCAACGACGCCGTGATCACCAAGAGCGCGCTCGCCCGCATCATCGAGCTGACGCTCAAGGTGGACGGCCACTTGATCGCCCGCTTCCGCTCCGACGGCATCATCATCTCCACTCCCACCGGCTCCACCGCCTACAACCTGTCGGCGGGCGGGCCCATCGTCGCTCCTCTGCTGCCGGTGGCGGTGCTGACTCCCATCTGCCCGCACGCGCTGTCGATGCGCCCCATCGTGGTGCCCGACGCCGGTCCCATCGAGGTGACCCTGGAGACGCAGCGCGAGGAGGTCTACCTGACGCTGGACGGGCAGGAAGGCACCTCCCTCGGCTACCGCGACACGGTGCGCCTCACCCGCAGCGCCACGCCGGTGCGGCTGGTCAAGGTGAGCGGGCGCAGCTTCTACCGCAGCCTGCGCGGCAAGCTGCGCTGGGGAGGCCTGCCGGGCGAGCCGGACGAAGGCGAGGCCGGAGGATCGCTGGCGTGAGCGAGCCACCGCCCTCGCCGCCTCCGCGGCAACCAGGCCGGCGCCGGCACGGCCGGGTGAGACGATGGGTGGTGCGTCCCTTCGTCTGGGGCCTCGTGCTGCTCCTCAGCCTGCTCGCCGCCGGCCTGATCCTCCTGCAGAGCCAGTTCGCCCGCGAGCGGGCGCTCGCCCGCATCATCCGGTCGACGTCGGATTTTCTCGGCCGTCCCATCCGCATCGGCGAGATCGAGTACACGCTCTTCCCCCTCGCCGTCGAGCTGCGCGACGTGGTCATTCCCGGGCCGCGGGCCACGGATCCGCCGGTCGCCCGCGCGCCGCTCGTCCGCCTGCAGATCAAGATCAAGGATCTCGAAGGGCGAGTCTTCGATATCGAGCAGATCGATATCGAGCGCCCCGAGGTCTATCTCCAGTTCAACCCGGACGGCACCAGCAACCTCCCTCAGTTCCGTGCCCGGGGCGCCGGGCCGAGGCGCTTCGACGTCCGCATCGGCCACGTCCTCATCCAGGACGGCGTCTTCCGTGTCAACGAGCGCAAGCTGCCCCTGACGCTGGAGGCGCGGGCCGTGTGGGGGCGGCTGATCGGCCGCGCCGAGCGCGCAGGCGAGGGAGGCAACCGCCTGGACGGCCTGGTCACCGCCCAGGAGGTGGTGACGACGCTGCCGCGCGCGCGGCCCTACCGCTTCACCGTCTCCACCAAGGCGAGCATCCTGCCCCAGGAAGGCCGGGTGCGCATCGCCAACGCCCGCCTGGCCAGCCCGGACGTCGCCGCCACCGCCAGCGGCTTCGTCGACTATCGCTCCGGGAGCCGGCGGGTGAAGCTGGCGATCGAGGGCCGGGGCGCGGCCCGGCTCGCCAATCACCTCGGTTACATGGAGCGGCCGGTCGAGGGGCAGGTCTCCACCCACACCGACTTCGAGTGGACGCCGGACGGCTGGAGCTACTCCGGCACCGCCTCCGCGCCGCGCATCGCCACCTTCGACCGCGTCATCGAGGATATCCAGGCCTCCTTCCTCGGCGCGCCGGACCACCTGAACGTGCAGGTGCAGCGGGCGCGCTACGCCCGCGGCACCGTGAGCGGCTTGATCGCGGTCGACACCCGCGGCACGGGGAGACCGGGCACCCCGGTGGCGCTCGATCTCGACTACGCGGACCTCTCGCTCCGCCAGCTTATCGAGGATCAATTCCCGGGGGAGGACCTGCCGATCGTGGGCGGCCTCTCCGGCCGCGCCCGCGGCACCCTCGACTACCGGTTCAACAGCGAGGCGCCGCTCGCCGGCCGCGGCCGCGCGGACGTCTACGTGCGGGGGACGAGCGAGACCGGGTTGCCGGTCACGGGCCATCTTCCCATCGACCTCAATGGTGGGGTGATCTCCAGCCGCAACCTCCACCTGACCGCGCCGGGGCAGGACGTGACCTCGCCCGGTTTCACCTACGATCTCGAGCGCGGCACCGGGCGGTTCGACTTCCGGCTGGTGAGCCGCGACATCGGCCCCCTCGGCCCCGTGCTCGTGGGACCGCCGCGCCGGGGCGAGGAGCCGGACTTCTGGCTTCCTACCGAAGGGCGCGGAACCGCCGAGGGCTCGATCGAATTCGCGCGCGAGGACTATTCGCTGCGGCTGCGCCTGAGCCTCGAGGACGTGGTGGCGCCGGTCACCACGGCGGAGACGGTCCGCGGCTCGTTCGCCTTGAATCCGCGGGCGTTGGAGGACCTGCGGCTGGAGCTCACCCGCAGCGGCGGCGCGCTGATGGTGACCGGCCGCATCCCGCTTCCCGCGCCGGGGCGGCGGACGGCCGCGCAGCCGCTCGTCCTCGCCGTGGACGCCGAGCAGTGGCCCGCCGCCGGCCTCGCCTGGTTCCTGGGGCCGGAGCTGGCGCGGCAGTTCGAGGGCGAGCTCTCCGGCCGCGTCGATCTCACGGGCTCTCCCGACCGCCTCTCCGGCCGCATCTACGCGCGCGTCGAGCATCTCGTGGCCTTCGGCGCGCCGCTCGGCCGGGCGCGGGCCGCGGTGGCGTTCGACGGCGGCCACATGACCGTCGAGCAAGGGGAGCTCGAGATGCCCGCCGGAACGGTCTTCGCCGCGGGCAGCTTCGACCAGGCGAGCGAGGCGCTGAACCTCACCGTAAGGGCGCCGGACCTGTCGCTCTCGGCGGAGCCTTTCGCACGCTACCTCGGCGGCGGCCTCACCGGCCGCATGAGCCTCGAGGCGGCCGCCTCGGGAACGCTGCGCGAGCCGCGGGCGACCGTCGCCGTGCGCGGCCGGGACCTCGTGTTCCAGGGCCGTCCGCTGCAACAGCCGGGAGAGACGGCGGTGCAGGCGACGTGGGACGGCCGGCGGGTGGACGTCCACGGCTCCCTGCTCGGCCTCGCCTCCTTCCAGGGCGGGGGCCGGCTCGACCGCCAGGGCGCCGACGTGACGGTCGATCTGCGCAGCGATCAGCTCGGCATGCTGGCAAGGGCCTTCTCGCCGCGCGCCCTCCCCGAGTTCACCGGCTCGCTCGCAGGCGCCGCCACGCTCGCCGCCGATTTCGGTGCCGGCGCCTTTCGCGGCGGGCTCCAGCTCGCCGATCTGCGGCTGCAGTATCGCGGGCGGGCCATCGCCAGCCGCGAGCCCGTGGTGGCGGAGCTCACTCCCGAGCGGGTGACGATCCGCTCGTTCTATCTCGGCGAGCCGGGCACCGAGAACGAGCTGTTCGTCTCCGGCACGGTGGGCCTGCGGGAAGGAGCGCCGCTCGACCTCCGCTTCCAGAGCACCATCGCCGCTTCCTGGGCGGAATTCTTCCTGCCCGACTACCGCATCGACGGCGCGCTCGACCTGCTGGGAGCGGTGCGCGGCACGGCGGACAACCCGTCGCTCAGCGGCCAGGGCGAGATCCGCGGCGCGCGGGTGATCGTGCCGCAGCTCGCCCAGTCGTTCGAGGACGTGCGGGGTTTCCTCAGCTTCAGCCGCGACCGCATCTTCCTCGACGAGCTATACGCCCGCCTGGGAGGCGGCACCCTGCGCGCCTCCGGAACCCTGGACCTGCCTCGCCCCGAGCGGGGCCTCGCGTACCGCCTCAACGTCTCGGCGCGAGACATCAGCCTGCGCTTCCCGGAGTTCCTCCTCAACCGCGGCAACGCCGAGGTGGCGCTGATCTCGAGCGACCTGGGGCGGCAGATCGTCGGCCAGGTGGACCTCCAGCGGTCGCTCTACGTCGAGGACGTGCCGGTGGACCTGCTGCAGTTCATCCAGCGCATCTTCCAGCGCCAGCGCCTGGAGCTCGCCGAGACCGGCAGCTTCGAATCCACCACCCAGCTCAACCTCGACGTCCGCGGTCCCGACGCGCTGCGCGTCCGCAACAACGTCGCCAATCTCCAGGGTGACGTCAGCCTCACCGTCCGCGGCACCCTGGCCCGGCCCGTGATCTTCGGCGAGGTGGACCTCGATCCCGGCGGCACCCTGGTTTTCGCCGACAACGAGTACGAGGTGCAGCGGGGAACGCTGACGTTCAGCAATCCCAACCGCGTCGATCCGGTGATCGATCTGGTGGCGCAGACGGAGGTCCAGGGCTTCAACATCACCCTCAATCTCGGCGGCACGCTGGAGCGGCCGGACGTCAACTTCGCCTCGGACGCCAACCTGGCGGATCTGGAGATCGTGTCGCTGATCGCCACCGGCCAGCGCCCCTCGGAGGGCCCGCTGCCGGTGAATCGTGCCGACGAGGAGATGGCCCCCAACGTCGCGGCGCGCCAGTTCCTCTACGGCCAGGCGGCTTCGGCCATCTCCCAGCGGGTCGGCACCATCTTCCGCTTCGACCGCTTCCGCATCAATCCCATCGTCGAGGCCGGCCAGCCGGTCTCGGGCATCAGCATCACCGTCGGCAAGCGGCTCTCCCGGGACGTCTTCGTCACCTATACCAGCGAGCCCGGCACCAACCGGCAGTACATCGTCCAGGTCGAATGGCAGCTCCGCAAGAACGTCACCCTCGTGCTCACCCAGGCCGGAGACGGCAGCTACGCCGTGGATACCGAGTGGCGGCGGCGGTTCTGAGGGGGGTGGAGGGGATGAAAACGCTCTGGGCGTTCGTACACTGGCGCCGCCCCAATGTAGAGACGCCCCGTGGGGCGTCTCCGCGGCGGGAAGGTCCCCTCCTTCCGGGCGAACCGTCCGCGGGACGTTTCCCTTCTTCGCAGCGTTGTCGCCGCCGCGGAGACGCCCCACGGGGCGTCTCTACATTGGGTTTCTGCTTCGCTCTGCTGATGTTTACAGGACCAGGGTGGGCGCAGGAAACCACGCCGCCACCCGAGGCCATTTCCGAAACCCCTGCCGAGACCGGCCCCACCGTCACCGCCATCGAGATACGCAGCGACGCGCCGCTCGACGAGTCGCTGGACGTCGAGAACCTCGTCGAGACCGAGGTGGGCCAGCCGCTCACCGCGGAACGCATCCGCCATACCTTGCGCAACCTCCAGGCCACCGGCTCCGCGGCGGAAATCGAGCTCTACACCGAGGACGATCCGGCGCGGGGAGGCGTCGTGGTGGTGCTCGTCTTCCGCGCCGTGGTGCTGGTGGAGGCCGTGCGCCTCGAAGGCGAGCTGGGGCTGCCGCGCGAGGATCTGCGGCGCGCCGTGCCGCAGGCCGAGGGCGAGCCGCTCGTCGAAGAGAAGGTGCTGCGGGGCGTCTACGACCTCCAGGACCTCTACCAGCGCAGCGGCTACTTTCAGGCCACGGCCCGCGTCTCCGTGCAGACGGACGAGGCGCGCCGGCGCGCGGTGGTGACGTATCTGGTCAACAGCGGCGCCCGGGCCACCGTCAGCACCATCGCCTTCGACCATCCCGTCGATCCCTTCGCGCCCGCCACCCTGGTCCACGAGCTGCGGCTCAAGCCCGGCGCCTTTTTTCGGCGGCAGACGGCCCGCGACGACGCCGAGCGGCTGCAGGCCTGGCTCATCCGCAGCCAGCACGGCGCGGCGCGGGTCGATCCTCCCGTCGAGGAGTACGACCGGGAAACCAACACCGTCAAGCTGACCTATCCCATCGAGATCGGGCCCAAGATCACCCTCGTCGTCATCGGCGCCGACGAGAAGACCCTGCGGCGCAAGGGATTGCTGCCTTTCCTCGGCGAGAGCGGCTACGACGAGGCCCTGGTGCTGCAGGCGGTCAACCGGTTGAAGAGCTATTTCCAGGAGCAGGGCCATTATGACGTGCGCGTCGACAGCGAGGAGAAACGGAGCGGCGGCGAGCTGCAACTGACGTTCCGCATCGAGCCGGGGCCGGTCTACGCCTTGCGCCAGATCACCTTCTCCGGCAACGACGAGGTCTCCGAAGCCGACCTGCGTCAGCTCATGATCACCTCCGAGCGCAGCCTCCTGCGCCGCGGCAGCGGCCGGCTCGTGCAGCATGAGCTGGACGAGGACGTCGAAAACCTGCGCCGCTACTACGCGCTCCACGGCTATCTCGAGGCCGAGGCGGGACCGCCCCAGGTGGAGAAGCAGGGCGGCGATCTCCGCCTCGTCATTCCCATCCGCGAAGGGCCGCGCCAGCGCGTGGTCAGCCTCAGCTTCGAGAACGTGCAGGCGTTGGACATCGGCGAGCTCAAGAAGAACCTGCCGCTCAAGGAACGAGAAGGATTTCACCCCGTTCTCCTGGAGAGCGCGCTCGACGCCATCCGCGCCGAGTACGCGGCCCGCGGCTACGTCCAGGCCCAGGTCTCCGCGCGGCAGGATTGGAACCCGGATCACACGCTGGTGGACGTCGTCATCCAGGTCCTGGAAGGGCCGGGGCAGGTGGCGGACCGCGTCGTCGTGCGCGGCAACGAGCGCACCACGGGTGAGGTGATCCGCCGCGCGCTCGACTTGAAGGCGGGCGATCCCATCAGCGACGTCAAGCTCCTGGAGGTGGAACGCAACCTCTACCGGCTCGGCATCTTCTCGCGGGTGGACATCGATCTCATCCGCGCCGATCTCGACACCACCGAGCGCGACGTGCTGGTGCGCGTCGAGGAAGGCAAGCCCCGCACGCTCATCTACGGCATCGGCTGGGATTCGATAGACAAGGTGCGCGGCCTCGTCGGCTTCAATCACAACAACGTCGCCGGCCGCGCCTATGGCCTGCGCACGGACCTGCGCTGGAGCGAGAGCAACAGCCGCTTCCGTATCGTCTTCAATCAGCCCTATCTGGGCGAATACCCGGTCTCCCTCACCTCCACGGTGTTCTACGAGGAGGAGGGGCGGCGGCAGGAGCAGCCGTACGACGTGACGCGCTACGGCGCGCGCACCGAGGCGGCGCGGGTGTACGGCAACCGCCGCGTCAGCCTCGGCCTCGACTACCGCAACGTGAAGCTGGCGAACGTCGATCCGAGCGTCGTCTCCAACGAGATCGAGCGGCGCAATCAGCCCTACCAGATCACCAGCCTGGTGCCGGTCTTCTTCTGGGACCGCCGCGACGACCCGATCTCCGCCACGCGCGGCTGGAGCACGCTGCTGCAGCTCCAGTACGCCTTCCCCGCCTTCGAGACCGACACCGAGTTCCTCAAGCTCTTCGTGCAGCAGACCCAGTACTTCGACCTCGGCCACCAGAACGTGGTGGCGGTGAGCGCGCGCTTCGGCGGCATCGAGCCGTTCAGGTCTCTGCAGGCCGAGCCGGACGATCCCCTGGCGGAGTTCCCCAGCCACAACATCCCCATCCCCGAGCGCTTCGTCGCCGGCGGCGATGCCAGCCACCGCGCCTATGGCTTCCAGGAGCTGGGCATCCGCGGCGAGACCCTGCTGCCGAGCTCGAGTGGAGAGGGCTTCGTGCCGGTGGGCGGCGACGGCCTCTTCCTCTTCAATCTCGAATACCGCTTTCCCGTCTTCGGCGATTTCGGCGGCACGGTCTTCTTCGACACCGGCAACGTCTGGGCCGACTGGCGGTCGATCAATGTCCACGAGCTCAAGCACGGCGTCGGCCTGGGAGCGCGCTATCTCTCGCCGCTGGGCCCTATCCGCGCCGGCGTCGGCTGGAAGCTCAACCGCGAGCCCGGCGAGTCGAGTTATGAGTTCTTCGTGAACATCGGGAATCCGTTCTAGGATACCGGCTCCATGGGTGACGCTCCTGAAATCGTCCTGGTGGAACCAGAATGACCTCTGGGGTGCAAATTACTATCCTGGAAAAGGTCGGGACGCCTGTATCGAGTTCACCTCGCTGATCAATATCCGCCCTGGACAAGGGAACCGAGGTATGCTCATCGCGGCCCCGGAGATTCGCGAGCGCGTTCGCGACATCACCTTCGCTCTGATCGGTGAAGGAGAACTGTTGGAATGACGCAGCACGCCTCCCTCACGCCCGAACGCTGGGCGCAGTTCAGCCTCGACCAGCAGATCCTCATGATCGGCAACGAGATGAACCGGGCAAAACGATCGATCGAGCTTGGAGACCGCTCAGGACTGGGTCTCTCCTATGAGCGGGTCCTGCGGCTCGTAGATCTCACCGTTGAGGTCCAGCCACGCTACGGCCTGAGGCGCGAGCTGCTCCGCTGGCGCGATCTGGTTGCCGAGCTCTACATTGCTCCCGAGCCGGATCCTGCAAGCCACGCGGCGACATTCCGTGCCCTCCTCCTTTTTACGCCTGAAGCGGCCCGGCAGATCCCCTATGTCCTGGGTCAGACCGGTTCCGGTTGACCGACCCGCTGCGGCAACGTAAACTGGCTTAAAGGTCCGCGTCATGAACCAGAACCCCCCCTTCGCCTCCATCGAAGAGGCCATCGAGCGCTTCCGCAGCGGCGAGATCGTCATCATCTGCGACGACGAGGATCGCGAGAACGAGGGCGACTTTGCCATCGCGGCGGAGAAGGTCACGCCGGCGGCCGTCAACTTCATGGCCAAGCACGGCCGCGGCCTCATCTGCCTCGCCTTGACCGAGGAGCGCTGCCGGGCGTTGGACCTGCCGCTGATGGTGGAGGACAACACCTCGCCCTTCGGCACCGCCTTCACCATCTCCATCGAGGCCCGCGGCAAGGTGACCACCGGCATCTCCGCCGCCGACCGCGCCGCCACCGTCCTCACCGCGATCCATCCGGCGACCCGGCCGGAGGACCTGCTGCGTCCGGGCCACGTCTTCCCCCTCCGCGCGAAGAAGGGGGGAGTGCTCAAGCGTGCCGGGCAGACCGAGGCGTCCGTCGATCTCGCCGGCCTCGCCGGCCTCGCGCCGGCCGGGGTGATCTGCGAGATCATGAACGACGACGGCACCATGGCCCGCGTGCCGGACCTCGCCAAGGTCGCCCAGGAGCACGGTCTGCTGATGATCACCGTTTCCGAGCTCATCAGCTACCGGCTGCGCCACGAGACCCTGGTGCGCAAGGTCGCCTCGCCCAGCCTGCCGACGGTCTTCGGCGACTTCCGCATCCACGCCTACCGCTCGGACGAGACCGGCGACGAGAACGTGGCGCTGGTGATGGGGGAGATCGATGCCGAGGAGCCGGTGCTGGTGCGCGTCCACAGCCAGTGCCTGACGGGCGACATCTTCGGCTCCTGCCGCTGCGACTGCGGGCCGCAGCTCGAGCAGGCGCTGCAGAAGATCGCCGACGAAGGCCGGGGCGTGCTCCTCTACCTCCTGCAGGAAGGCCGCGGCATCGGCCTGATGAACAAGCTGCGCGCCTACGAGCTGCAGGAGCAGGGGCACGACACGGTGGAGGCCAATGAGCGGCTCGGCTTCCGCCCCGACCAGCGGGACTACGGCATCGGCGCCCAGATCCTGCGCGACCTCGGCGTGCGCCAGATGCGGCTGATGACGAACAATCCCAGCAAGTACATCGGCCTCCACGGCTACGGCCTGGAGATCGTCGAGCGCATTCCGCTGGAGGTGGCGCCGACGGAGACCAGCCGCGCCTACCTGCGCACCAAGCGCGACAAGCTCGGCCACCTGCTGAAGCTGGTGTGATCCTGGTCGGCGGACCGGACTGATATCATCGAGAGCCGGAGGCCATGATGCGGATTCGGTTCACAGCGGTGTTCCAACAGGTCCCTGAGGGATACATCGGGTTCGTCGAGGAGCTGCCGGGTGCGAATACCCAGGGGGCGACCCTCGAAGAGGCCCGGGCCAACCTGGAGGAAGCGGTCGCGCTCGTTCTCGAAGCCAACCGGACTCTCGCCGAGGAGGAGCTCCGCGGCGCCGAAGTCATTCGCGAGCCACTCAAGCTCTCCGCGTGAAGAGAGCTGATCTGATCCGCCATCTGGAGAGGCACGGCTGCGAGCTTCTGCGCGAGGGCGGCAGCCATTCGGTCTACGTCAATCGCGCCGCACGGAGGAGTACGGCCATACCGCGGCATCGGGAGATCAACGACTTCCTTGCCCGCAAGATCTGTATTGACCTGGACGTTCCACCGCCCGCGAAATAGGGAGCTTGAGCGGTTTCACTGTGCACAGGAGCAGGATCTGGATTGATCCATGAAGATCCTCCTCGCCACTTCCCGCTACCCCTGGCCGCCGCGGCGGGGCGACCAGATGAGAGCTGTGCAAATGCTCGGGTTCCTTTCGGAAGAGCACGCGGTGACGCTGCTCGCGCCGGCGCCGGGCCGGGACCAGCCACCGCCGCCGACAGGAACGCCGTACCGCATCGAGCTCTATCGGCTGGGAGGAGGCGCCGCGTTCCTCGCCGGCATGGCGCGGGCCGTCGCCAAACGCCTGCCATTGCAGAGCGGGCTCTTCTATCAGCCGGACCTCGGGCGCCGGCTGCGCGAGCTGGCGCCGCGGCACGACCTCGGGATCCTCCAACTCGTTCGTCTCGCGAACCACGCCGAGGACTTCGGCGAGATACCTGTCATTGTGGACCTGATCGACAGCCTGGCTCTCAATTTCTCCAAGCGGGCCGAGGTGGACCGTCCATGGCTCGCGCCTCTCTTCAAAGTGGAGGCGCGGCTACTCGCGAGGTCGGAACATCGGCTGGCCGAACGGGCGGAGCGCCTGCTCGTCGTCTGCGAGCGGGACGGCCAGGCGCTGATCGATCGCCTGCCGCCGGATCTCGGCGCCAAGGTGGCCGTGGTGCGCCTCGTCGTAGACGAGCGCCAGCCTGCTCCGGTTGATCCGCCCTGGAACGAAGCTGGCCCCTTTCTGGCGATCACCGGCAACCTCGGCTACTTCGTCAACGCCGACGCCGTCACCTGGTGGCTGCGCGACGTCTGGCCGCAGCTCCGACGCGTCCGGCCGGACGTGCGCTTGGTGATCGCCGGGGACCGTCCGGCGCGGGATCTGCGCCGGGTGGTGGAGAAGGCTGGAGCAAGGCTCATCGAATCGCCACGGGATCTACGCTCCATCCTCGCCCAGGCGACGGTCTCGCTGGCGCCCATGCGCTGCGGCTCGGGCGTGCCGGTCAAGATCCTGGAAGCCTGGTCGGTGGGCGTGCCGGTGGTGGCCTCGCCCTGGGCCGCTGCAGGCACCACGGGGCGCCCGGGCGAGGACTTCGTGCTCGCCGGCGAGCGGCCCAGCGAGTGGATCACTGCCGTGACGGAACTGCTGGACGATCCTTCGGCTCGCCGCCGGCTGATCGAGAACGGCCACCGCCGCCTCGCCGCCGACTACTCCCGCGAGACCGTGCGGCGGCAGTGGCTGGAGACAATCGGGTCGGTGGTGGAAGCGCGGCCTGGCGCTTTGAACCCCGGCTTGGCGATGAGCGCGAGCGCACCGCGCCGGTTTCCGCGCCTATAATCCTGGCAGCCGCTGATATCAACGGCATCGCTTCCAGCCGCTCCAGGCCGCTCGTTCATATCACCGGGCGGCCTGTTGATATCGCCGGCTTTGCCGTGCCTATAAACAGGCGCCCAGTTGATATCAGCCGCCTATTCACTCATATCAACGGAAGGCGAAATGATATCAACAGGCAGGCCAGTGATATCATCCGCCACTCTATTGATATCAGCAGCATGGCAAGTGATATCAGCAGACGAGAAAATGATATCAGCAGGACCGAATCGGGCGTTTACGGCTGAGGCGTTGATATCAACTCTTCTCCCATTGATATGACGGGGAGAGCCGTTCATATCAACTGTCGGCAAAATGATATGAGCGGGGGTACCAAAACCGGCCTTCCGCCTTCTCCCGGCGGGGCGAAGGAAATACCCTCGGCGAGTCGCGGCACGCCATCGAGTACTACGAGCAGAGCCTCTGCTGCACCTCGCTGGGATCGCGTTCTACAGCGTCAGCTTCGCCATCAGCTTCTTGATCGCCGCGGCGCTTTGCATGACGTAGAAGTGGACGGAGGGGACGCCGCGGTCGAGCAGCTCCTGGGTCTGCTGGCGGGCCCATTCGACGCCGATATCGACCACCTGCTCGGGCTTGGCGGCGAGCACCTCGTCGGAGAGCTCGGGGGGAATGTCGACGAAGAAGGTCCGCGGGATCGAGGTGAGCTGCTTGACCGAGGTGAGGATCTTGAGACCGGGGATCACCGGCACCGTGATCCCCTGCTCGCGGCAGAGCTCGAGGAAGCGGAAGTAGTGCCGGTTGTCGAAGAACATCTGGGTGACCACGTAGTGGGCGCCGGCGTCGATCTTGTCCTTGACGTGGCGGACGTCGAGCGAGAGGTTGGGCGCCTCGAAGTGCTTCTCGGGATAGCCGCCGACGCCGATGCAGAAGTTGGTCGGCTCGGCGTCGAGGAGGTCCTGCTCCAGGTAGCGGCCGCCGTTCATGGAGGCGATTTGCGCCACGAGATCGCAGGCGAAGCGGTTGGCGCTGCGGCCGTAGGGGAGGGGCTTCTGATAGCCGCTGTCGTCGCCGCGCACGGCGAGGACGTTGTCGATGCCCAGGTAGCGCAGCTCGATGAGGAAGTCCTCGGTCTCCTCGCGGGTGAAGCCGTGGCAGAGGATGTGGGGGACGGCGTCGATCTGGTATTTGTTCTGGATCAGCGCGCAGACCCCGAGGGTGCCCGGCCGCTTGCGCTTGACCCGGCGCTGGATGCCGGCGGGCGTCTCCTCGTAGATGACCTCGGCGGCGTGGCTGGTGATGTCGATGAACGGCGGGTGGTACTTGACCAGGTCGTCGATCAGCGCGAGCAGACCTTTGACGTCGCCGCCGCGCAGGGGCGGGATGATCTCGAAGCTGATCAGCGGCTGCTTGGCGTTGGCCAGGTGCTCGATGACTTTCATGGTGGCCGGGGACCGCTCAGTCGAGCCGGGCCTCCAGCTTGATCCTCACCTTGGCGATCATCGGGATGACGTAGGCGAGGATCGCATGTTCCACGCGGGCGTTCTTCGCCTCGCCTTCGAACGACTCCTTGCCGGTGGCGCGGTCGATGAGCTGGCCTTTGGCGTCGAGGAATTCGAGGGTGAAGGTCACCACCCATTCGTCCTCCTTGGGGTTCTCGCCGTCGAAAGTCGCCCGCAGGACGGTCTGGGTGTCGGAAGCTCCGCCGCCGCTGCGCAGGCGGGTGGCGATCGAGCCGCCGCCTTTGCCCTCGTTGGTGAGCTCGACCTTGCCGATCCTGACCGGACCGACGGTGGCGTTGAGGTCGATCAGCTTGCCGGTCTGCCACGGCAGGGTCTTCTCGAAGCGCAGGCTTCCCTCCTGGGCGGCAGCCGCGGCGGCGAGCGCCAGGCAGAGAGACAACCCGAGAATCGACGTTCTGCGCATGAGGATCTCCTTGAGCGAGGGCAGAGTATCCGCAGGAGTCGAGGCGGTCAAGGAGAGGGGAGGTGGGAAGGACGTGAAGGATGGCAAGGGCAGCAAGGACCTACAAGGACCGCCCCCGGGATAAAGTTGTCTTGATGAATCATCCTTGCTCCGCGGAGGGAGCCGGGCGTCCATGACCTCCTGGCGCCTGCAGACGCTGCGCCGCCGGATGCTGCGGCTGGCGGTGGACGGGGCGGCCGCGATCGCCGCGCTGTGGGCGGCCTTTCTGGTCCGTCTCCATTTGCCGCTCCCCTTCACCCGTGAGCTGCTGCCGCAGGACCGGCTGCGCTTCTTCTCCAGCGAGTGGCTGGTGGTGGTGCTGCTGCAGTTCGCCATCCTGTATTTCTTCGGCTTCTACGACGTGCCGCGGCCGCACAGCCGTGGCGAGATGGCCCGCCGCCTGGCCGGTGCTTCGGCGTTCCAGGCCATGGCGCTGATGGCGTGGTGGTTCCTCGCCAACCGCGATTTCCCGCGCTCGGTGCTGCTGCTGTTCGTGGTCTTCGACTTCACCCTGCTGTTCGGCTGGCGCGTGTTCCTCGACCGCACCGAGGGCCGGCGGGAGCGGCGGGCGGCCATCGTCGGCGGCGGCCCGGCGGCGCGGGAGCTGGCGCGGACGCTGGAGCGCGAGCCCTGGCACGGCCTGCGCGTGGCGGGCTGGGTGAGCACTCCGGCGGGTGCGCAGGAGGAGGAGACCGGCCTCGGCCCCTGCCTCGGCACCACCGACGATCTGCCGGCGCTCCTCGCGGGCGGCGAGATCGAGGACATCCTCCTCGTCGGCAGCGGCGACTCCTGGCAGACGCGGCTGATCGACAGCCTCGCCGGCACGCGGCCGGACCACACCAACGTCCTGCTCCTCCCCGATCCCTTCGAGAGCCTCATCGGCCGCATGCGCTACCGCTGGGTGCGCGACCTGCCGTTGATCGAGGTGATGCGCGAAACGGAGTGGCGCATCAACTGGCCGCTCAAGCGGCTGCTGGACCTCTCGGCAGGCTCGCTGCTGGTGCTCGCCCTGTCGCCGGTGATGGCCGCCTGCGCCCTGGCCGTGCGGCTGACTTCGCCGGGGGACATCCTCTACCGCCAGCAGCGCGTGGGCCGCGGCGAGAAGCCGTTTACGCTCTTCAAGCTCCGTACCATGCGGCAGGACGCCGAGGCGGAGTCCGGCGAGGTGCTGGCGCAGCCCGGGGACCCGCGGCTGACGCCGATCGGCGCCTTCCTGCGCCGCTATCGGTTGGACGAGTTCCCGCAACTCTTCAACGTCCTCCAGGGGACGATGAGCCTGGTGGGCCCGCGGCCCGAGCGGCCCGGCTTCGTCAAGCGCTACCTCGCGGAGGTGCCCGGCTACGCCGAGCGCTTCTCGCTGGCCCCCGGTCTGACCGGCCTCGCCCAGGTCAACGGCGACTACTACTCGAGCCCGCAGAACAAGCTGCGCTACGACCTCGCCTACATGGCGAACTGGACGCTGTGGCTGGACGTCTCGATCCTGCTGCGCACGGTGAAGATCGTGCTGACCTCACGCGGCGTATGAAACGTGCGGACGTCCTGCGGATGAAGACGTCGAAAAAGTTGAATCTTTAGAATAGCTTACGTATCGATGCCTTGACAGATACGCCGGATGAGCATACTCTGGTATCAGACGGAGAAAAGAGGAATTGCGCGTCGGGCGATCTCGAACGGATCGCCGAGAGGCCTAAGCCTTATGAACAGCCAAGAGATTACATCGGGAAACGAAAAGGCGGCCTCCCGCCAACCCATGAAACTCTACGAGCGGCCGCGCATCCTTTCCCGCCAGCCGCTGGAGGCGGTGGCCGCTGTCTGTGCGCCCGCTCCGCCCGCCAAGGCGAATCCCGTCGTGTGCCCGTCGGGCCCCATCTCCTCCTGATTCAAGCCGGCAGGTCCTCTCAACGTACGATGGGCAATAGGGGCGGCCTCTCGGCCTCTTCAACGATCACCTGCTCGAGCAGCTCCCGGCGCTGCTGGGCCGCGGGGTAGAGCCTGAGGGGACTCCCGGCCTGGGAGGCCGCCGAGCCGGGGCAAAAGTTCAGCAGCTGGCTGCCCGGCTGGGTATCGACCATCTCCTTGATCCGCACCGAAAGGTCCCGCACCTCGTCGAGGCCCTTGGAGCTCCGCCAGATCTCGCGGACGCTCTGCTGATGGAGGTTCCCCACCGGCCGGCGCCACTGCACACAAGGGTAGACGTTGCCGTACGGATCGACGGCGATGCCGGAGGAGCCGGCTCCGCAGTGCTTGTGGACCGGCGCCGGCATGGTGCCGTCGTCGCCGCCGCGCGCCACCTCGGATGATCCACCGGCGGCCGCCGTCCGTCCCCGTTCGAACTGCAGGCGGAAGAGGCGGAGCACGCCTTCGCGGCTGGCGGCTACCTGCAGCGGTTCCCGGCTGCCGTCGTCCCGCGGCGTGACCTCGGGATCGACTTGCAGGGGAAGGCCCAACGAGTCGGCGAGGGCGAACATCTCCGCGATCTCCCCCTCGTTCCAGGCGGTCAGGGTGCTGTTGATCTTCACCCGCAATCCCAGCTTCCGCATCTCGGCGAGATTGGCGAGCAGGCGGTCGAAGCTGCCCGGCACCCGGGTCTGGCGGTCGTGGGTGGCGGCGGTGGCGCCGTGCAGGCTGGTCTCGATGAGGAAGGGATCGATCTCGTCGCGGATGCGGCGGGCCAATTCACCACGCAAGGCGTGGCCGTTGGATTTGATGCGCACCACGAAGCCGAGCTGCCTTGCCCGGGCGCCCAGAGCCAGGAAGTCCGGATGGGCGAGCGGCTCGCCGCCGGAGAGGGAGAGGTGCATCACCTCCATCTCCCGCAGGTCCTCGAAGAGGCGGAAATACTGCTCGCGGCTGAGCGGCTCGCCGCGCAGGGCGAGGTCGTTGTAGCAGAAGAAGCAGTCGAGGTTGCAGCGGTACGTCAGCTCGACGAGGACCGAGAACAGCAGGTTCTCCCGCCAGGTGGTGGCGATGACCTGGGAGAAGCTGCTCATGGCGCGACCACCTCCAGCATGCCGGCCTCCTCGAGCTCGCCGGCGAAGGTGAGCACGTCGCGCGCCAGCGTTTCCGGATCGGCCTCGTATTCGCTCCGCAGAGCCTCGATCCACTCGCGGACCGAGCGCTCGCCGTCGGCGAGGTCGAGAACGGAGGCGCCGACCTCGTTGAGCACCAGTACCTCGGCCGCCGACTGGCGCAGCACCACGGCTTCGCCTTCGATCCGGCGGTAACGAACGTCGGACCTCCGGCGGAGGACGGTGGAAAGGGTGACGGAGCTCATATCGGGATGGCTTTCAGTATATCCCAGGGTCTTCCTTGCAACGAAAACACCAGCTCGTAGGCGGGCACCGAGCGCGCCAGCCGCTCCAGAATCGCCAGTAGGGCCTCGCGCCGCCACGGGTCCTTGTTGACGAAAGGAGCGGCGGCCACGAGGCCGGCGAGAGCGGCGGCGGGCGAGATAGGCCGCAAGCCGTCCTCGGTGCCCTTGACCAGACGCAATACGGCTGCCAGCGGGTAACTCGCCGGACCGCCGGACCGCTCGCCGAGGTCGCCGGTGAAGGGGAGACGGAGGAGGCGAGGGCCGGAGGAGGGCAGAAGAACCGCGTTCAGGTCATCTGACAGGACCATGCCTCCTTGCTCCAGGCACAGCCGCGAGCTCGTCGTCTTGCCGGCGCCCGAAGGGCCGAGGAGCATCCAGGCCGACTCGCCGTCGGTCACTCCGGCGCTGTGCAGCACCGCGCCCTCCTTCTCGAGCAGCCGGTAGGCGGTGAGCACCCGGAGGTAGTTCTCGAAGACCGAGGAGACCCACTCCTCCCCGTGCTCCTCCGGCGTCCAGAGCCCGCCGCTCAGAGCGGGAGCCCAGTCGAGCCGGGCCATGAGCCGCAGGCCGGCGAGGCGCACGGCGGCGGGGGAGTGATCCATGTCCAGCGTGTACTCCCAGCCCTTCACGTCGAAGTCGAGAAAATCCGTCCTCGGGGCGCGGAAGACGCGGGTGGCGACCTCAGCGCCGGTTGCGGTTTCCCGGCACAGATCGGCGAACTTGCCGCGGACCGCCTCCTCCTGGGTGGCGGAGAGGCCGGAGAAGGGGTAGGGCCCCCCGGCCACGTCCAGGACGACGCTGCGGCTGCCCCAGGGCTCGCCGGCAAGGCGGCCAGGAAAGAGATCGGGGAAACGGAGGAAGCCGGCGCCGAAGCTCATCGGCGGCGGCGCAGGGCGAGGCCCAGAAAGCGGAGGAGGGAACGGGCGCGGACGGCCAGGCTCGGATGGGCCGCCTCGATCCGTCCGAGCACGGCGGCGGGTGGCACGGGAGCGTCGTGCACGATGCAGGCATCCCCGCGCGTCACCAGGGCGACTCCGCCGGCGTGCGGCCGGTAGCCGAGGAGGCGGTGCGCCAGCAGGCGTCCGTCGGCGGCGCGGAAGACCACCACGTCCCCGGGCCAGTAGGCGCGGGCGGCGGCGACGCGCACCTGCTGGCCGTCGGCGAGCAGGGGCGCCATGCAGTCTCCTCGCACGCGCACCTCGACGGGGCTTTCACGCGCCAGCCGCCGCAGCGCCTCGAAGACCCGCGGCTCGCCCGCGGCGGCGGAGCTGGGTTCGGGAAGGGTCATTGCCCGGCTTCAGGGATCTGGTCGGCCAGCCGGGGATCGAGCCGCACGGCGGTCACGAAGCTGCGGCGGGCCTCGTCCGTCCGTCCGGCGAGCCACTGCGCCCGTCCCAGGTTGAGATAACCCTCCGGCCGGGGCTCCAGGGCCAGCGCCTCTTCATAAGCCCGGATGGCGGCCTCGGGCCGGCCGAGGAAGAGGTATTGCGCGCCGCGCGCGATGGGAATGCCTACTTCGGCGGGCTGGAGCGGCTCGGCTCGGCGCAGGTCCGCTAGGTTCTTTTCCATGAGCCGCGGCGGCGCCTGGCCGCGGTCGGCGGCCATCATGCTGAGCAGCTCGACCCGGCGCAGCAGGCCGCTCGCCGTCCAGCGGCGATGCCAGCGCGCCGTCTGGCCGGCGAGACCCAGGACGAGAAGGGCGAGCACGGGCCAGACGAGGAGGGATCCGTTGACGCTGACTCCTGGGTTCTGGGTCCTGGGTCCTGGGTCCTGGGGAAGGGGTCCAGGGCTTGACGCGCGGAACAACCAGCTCAGGAAGAGGAGGACGGGAAACGCCACCAGCGCCACATGGAACGGGAAGTTGGCGAGGGAGAGGACGGTCAGCGCCGCTACGCCGGAGCCGCCGAGAACCCGCTCCTCCGGCTCCATGCGGCGCAGCGCCCCGAGGACCACCCAGAGCATCCAGGCGACGGCGGCGAGGCCCGGCAGGCCCCACTCGGCCGCCGCCGTGAGGATCTCGTTGTGCGCGTTGGCGAAGACGGCCAGCGACGGGTCGGGGAAGAACTGCACGCCGTGATCGAGCAGGTCGAGCTTGGCGGGAACGAATTCCGGCAGGTAACCGCCATGGCCCACTCCGGTCAGCGGATGCCGCTCGAGCATCCAGACCGCGGCGCGCCAACCGTCGAGGCGGCCGGTGAGCACGGAGTTCCAGTCGCCGCTGACGGCCTGGCGCGCCTTCATGACGATGCGCTGGCGCAAAGGCGCGATCGCCGTCACCAGCACGACCGCCGCCAGGACACCGGCGGCGAGCACGGCGAGGACCCGGCGGCGCGGCGCCAGAGACCCCCAGAGCAGCAGGCTGCCCAAGGCGAGGGCCGCCACGGCGGCGAGCGTCTGGGTGATCAGGATGGCGTAGACCAGGATCACGAGCACGGCCGCCAGCCCCCACACCTCCCACCGTCTCCAGAATTTCCCTTCCCGCAGACGACGCCGGAGCCCCGCCTGGGCGATGAGCGCCGGCAGCACCATGTAGGCGCTGAGGTCCCAGGGGTTCCCGGCCAGCGAGGTGGTGGCCATCCGCGTGCCGGCGGCGAGGCCGAAGAACTCCAGCGGCTGCCACAGGCCGTGGAACTGGACGATGCCGAGCAAGCCGAGCGCCGTCGCCGGCACGAGCAGGCCGCGCAACAGCCGGTCCAGCGTGGCGGGCGGCAGGGCGATACTCCACCCGATGAGACAGGCGGCGCCGATCCACAGGTCGATGAGACCGTCGCGGGCCTGGAGCGGATGGCGGGTGGTCGCGAGCCCCGCCGTCGCCACCAGGAGCGCCGGCAGGACGAGCCGCACGGCGGGCAGCCGCCAGAGGTCCGCCAGCCGCACCTTCTCCACCCGCTGCAACCCCCAGGCGAGGCAGACGAGCGAGGCAAGGGCGAACCATTCGCTGGCCATGAGCTTCGGTTCGCGGAAGTTCTCCTTCGCCACCCGGGCCAGCATGAACGGAGGCACCAGCACCAGCAGCCAGAGGAAGAAAGTGCCCAGCCGCAGCTCGGGCGGCGGCTTGGGTTTGCGGGTCTGGGGCGGAGCCGGAGACGGCCGGCGGGGCTTGCTGCGGGTGGCCTTCACGGCGCAGGAGTATACCTACCTCTGCACCCGCACCCAGCTCATGCCGTAGCGTCCCAGCCGCAGCAGCAGATCGAACGGCCGGGCGAGCCGGCGGCCGAGATATCCGAGACGGCTGCGGGGCCGGCCGTAGATGGCGTCGATCTGTGCGTTGGAGAGGAAGATCGTGCTCAGCGCGCTGCGGGCGAGCCGCACAGCGGCCGGCCGGTCGCTCGGCTGCGGGCGGAAAAAACCGAGGCGCAACGACTTCTCGTACCCGGCATCGAGCCGTCCGGCGAGCATGTGGCGGAGCAGCGTCTCCTCGGGATCTTCCCAGCCGGCCTTGGGATCCTCGCCGGCCGCGAGCCGAGAGCAGAGCCGGCGCAGCGCCTCGGCCTCATCGGCGGGAACGTCCTGCGCCACCCAGGCGAGGGCGCGGTCGGTGAGCGTGCCGAGATCGAGGAGATCCGCCACCATCCTGAGCAGGGAGTAGGAGTACGGCCAATAGCCGTGCTGCGCGAGGCCGTGGACGACGGCGTGGGCCGCCTGCACCTCTGGAGCCGGCGCCGAGCAGCGGCCGGGGAAGCCCGGCAAGGGCAAGAGCAGGCCCTCGCTATCGAGATCCTCGTAGGTGGCCGAGGCGCCGCCCGCGACGCGGACTCCGGGCAGCAGGCGATGGACCTCCAGCGCTCCGCCCTCCGGATCCACGAGCGCCGGGAGCTGGTGCTCGTACTCGCAAGAATCCGCACCGCGGAAGCCCGCCGCCACCAACGCCCGCCAGAGATCGCCGGCCCGCTCCGCCGGCACCAGCGCATCGACGTCGCAGGCGTCCCGGCTTCCGGCCGCGAGCCGGCCCGTCGTTTCCAGAGCCGCGAACTTGAGGAAGACCACCGGCACGCCGAGGGGCGCCGCCTTGTCGGCGATCCGGCGCGCCGCCGCCATGAGCTGCATCCCGACGGCGGCCGCGGAGACCCGGTCGCGCGCCAGGCCCTCCGCCGTCTCCCTTCCCAGCTCGCGCACGAGCATCTCCCGTCCCTGGCGAGCCGCGATGCGCGCCGACAGCTCGAACCGCCGCGCCATCGCCATCGCCGCGGCCGGCTCGATTGCATCCGGAAACAAAGCTCCGATGGGGCCAAAGGCGCGCAGGAGCATCCAGCGCACCTCGGGCGTGAGCTCCAGACGGGGCGGGTGGAAGCGGAGAGGCATGGGGAGAGGATACAAGAGCGATCGGCAGCGGCGTGGACCGGCGCAGCGTGCTACTCTCCCTCGCCGCCGTGTTTCTCCTGGTGAAGCCAACTGCGGAGCGGATCGAGCAGTTCCTCGCCGCCCAGCAACATCGCCCGTTCTCCTATCGCGAAGTCGGCTACTCGCGCCGGGGCGGTCCGCCGGGATACAAGGTGGACCACAACCGCGTGCGGCTCGGTGAAGGGCGCGCCACCTTCGCGCGCGCCGTGAACGCCATGCGGAGCTGGAAGATGTTCGACCTCGGCTGGGTCGAAGCCTTTCCGGGCGCGGACGTCCCCAAGCCCGGCGCGGCCGTGGCGGTGCGCTGCCGGCACTTCGGCTTCTGGTCGCTGAACGCCTGCCGCATCGTCTACCTGGTGGACGACGAAGGCCCCATCGTGCGCTTCGGCTTCGCCTACGGCACGCTGCCGGACCACGCCGAGCGCGGCGAGGAGCGCTTCACCGTCGAATGGCACCACGCGGACGGCTCCGTGTGGTACGACATCTACGCCTTCTCGCGACCGAACCATCCCATGGCGCGCCTCGCCTACCCACTCGCCCGCCTCCTGCAGAAGCGCTTCGTGTGGTCCTCCAAGCGGGCGATGGCCCGGGCCGCCGCGGCGCCGTTCCCCGTGCGCCCGGTGTCGTCGTAGATCGGACCGACCTACCCTTCGAGGCCCTTACGCCTCCACCGGCACCGCCCCCGCGCCGCGCTCCGTGCGCAGCTTCACCAACGCCGCCACGGCGAGGTACAGGGCGAGGACGATCAGCAGCGCCGCCGCGAGGGCGTTGAGCAGCTCGATGTCGAAGCCGTGGGTGGCCTGGAGGTTGGCCCAGGTCAGCTTGCCGAGCGCCCAGAGGGTGATCACCAGCACGAAGATCATCGGATAGAGGGTGAAGGCGATGCGCTTGCGGGCCTGGTGGAGCCACATGGTGACGGAAAGCAGGGTCAGCGCCGCCAGGAGCTGGTTCGAAGCGCCGAAGAGAGTCCAGAACTTCTTCCACATCCCCTCGCCGGCGAAGGAGAGCAGCAGGGCCGGCACGATCACCGTCACCAGCGTCCCCACCCACGCTCCCAGCCGGCCACGCCACCCGAGCAGCTCCTGGAGGAGGTACCGCCCCAGCCGCGTCGACACGTCGATGGTGTCGAAGACGAAGGTCGAGAAGGCCATGGCGCCGAAGGTGACGGCGAAGGCGAGGTTCTTCTTGCCGATCAGCAGGGTGAGGAACTCGCCGATGCCGTTGCCATAGATGGTGCCAGGCGCGAGGCCCTCGAGCTTGTCGGAGGTGACGATCATCACCGTCACCAGCGCGATCAGGGCCACGAACCCCTCGCACAGCATGGCGCCGTAGCCTACCGGCTGGAGGTGCGACTCGCGGTCCACCTGCTTCGAGGTGGTGCCCGAGCAGACGAGGCCGTGGAACCCCGAGCAGGCGCCGCAGGCGATGGTGACGAAGAGGAAGGGGAAGAGCGCGCCGGTCATGCCTTCGGCGTGCCAGGTCTTGAAGGCCGGCTGCTGGATGGTGTAGCCGCCGAAGAAGACGCCGATCACCCCCAGGGCGAGCGCCGCGTAGAGCACGAAGCCGCCGAGGTAGCCGCGCGGCTGCAGCAGGGCCCACACGGGCACCACCGAGGCGACGGCGCAGTAGACGAGGATCAGCATGGCCCAGGTCTTGACGTCGAAGACCAGGAGCGTCGAGATGTAGGTGCCCACCCAGGCCATGGCGAACGCCGCCGGCACGAAGGTGACGGTCACCAGCCACAGCGGCGGCTTCCAGAGCTTCTGCACGATGCCCAGCACCACGGCGAGCAGCAGATAGAGGATGCTCGCCGCCGCCACCGCGCCGCCGGGATGGAAGCTGTGCACACCCGCCCGCAGCTCCTCGGTGCCCACCACGAAGCTGCTGGCCGTGATGTCGGCGAAGGCGGTGATGACGTAGACGAGCGCGATCCAGATGAAGGCCATCATGGCGAGGCCGGCCTTGCGCCCCAGGTGCTCGCCGGTGATCTCGGCGATCGAGGTGGCGCCGTGCCGCACCGAGGCGGTGAGGCTGGAGAAGTCGTGCACGGCGCCGATCAGCACCACGCCGAGGCCGATCCACAGCAGGCAGGGCAGCCAGCCGAAATACATGCAGGCGAGGATCGGCCCGGCGATGGGGCCGGCGGCGGCGATGGCCGAGAAGTGCTGGGCGAAGAGGTAGAAGGGGCGCGTGGGGACGAAATCGACCCCGTCGTTGAAACGGTGCGCCGGCGTCGTGCGGCCGTCGTCGAGCGCGAACTGCCGCGCCACCCAGCCGCCGTAGAGCCGGTAGCCGGCGACGAGCAGGACCAGGAACCCCAGGGCGAGCAGAGCCAGACTCATCGAATACCTTCTCCTATGTGGCTGCCCCCGGGCGCCGCTGGGCGCCCCGTTCGAGCGCCACCCCGGCGATCCCCAGCACCAGGCCGACGACGATCAGGATCAGGCCGGCCAGGGCGCGCGTATGATCCGCCGCCGCCGCGTCGCCCGCCTGCGCCAGGAGCTCGCCGAGACCCGCGTGGTGCGGGATGGTGAACAACCCGACGGCGGTGAGCAGGAAGCCGAGCGAAGCCATCTTGAGCGGCCCGGAGGCGCGCTCCGACCGGCCCATCCGCCGGCCGATCAGGCTGCGGCTGTAACCGTAGGCGCTGTAGATGGCGAAGCCGAGTACCAGCCAGCCGATGAACCGCCACCACGACGCCGGCGGCAGGTAGAACATCAGGAACAGGCAGGAAGCCACTCCCAGCAGCGGCAGCAGGTACGGTCCGAAGGGCACCCGGAAAGGCCGCGGCCGGTTCGGGTCGGTGTAGCGCAGGATGGGCACGCCGATGCACACCAGCACGAAGGCGAAGAGGGTGCCGATGTTGGTGAGGTCCACCATCTCGTCGATGCTGGCGAACGCCGCGACACCGCCCACGAAGACGCCGGTGAGGATGGTGGTGACGTGCGGCGTGCGGTAGCGCGGGTGGACGCGGGCGAAGGACTTGGGGAGCAGGCCGTCGCGGGCCATGGAGAAGAAGATGCGCGGCTGGCCGAGCTGGAAGACGAGGAGCACGGCGGTGTGGGCGATCACCGAGCCGAGGGCCACGATGATGGTGGCCCAGTTCTGCTCCGGCGCCACGTGGTCGAGGGCCATGGTGAGGGGCTCGGCCTGCTCGGTCGCCAGACGCCGCACCAGCTCGCCATAAGGCAGGATGCCGGTGAACACCGCCGCCACGCCGACGTAGAGCACGGTGCAGATGATCAGCGAGGCGATGATGCCGATCGGCAGGTTGCGCCCGGGGTTTTTCGTCTCCTCCGCCACCGTGGACACCGCGTCGAAGCCGATGTAGGCGAAGAAGACCACCGCCGCGCCGGTGAAGGTGCCGGCCCAGCCGTTGGGCTGGAAGGGGTGCCAGTTGGCCGCCATCTGCGACGGGCTGACGTACTTCAGGGCGATGACGACGAAGAAGAGGAGCACCAGGATCTTCACCATCACCATGCCGGCGTTGAAGCGCGCCGACTCGCGGATGCCGAGGACGAGGACGATGGTGATCAGGGCGACGATGAGGAAAGCCAGCAGGTTGAAGACGATGGGCACGCCGAAGAGGTGGGGCGCGTTCTCGTAGAGGCCGGGGATCTTGGCCGCCGTGCGGTAGTCCGTGGCCAGCCACAGCGGGAAATGGATCCCCAGGTTTTCGAGCAGCGTACGGAAGTAGTTGGCCCAACTGATGGCCACCGCGACGTTGCCCACCGCGTATTCGATGATGAGGTCCCAGCCGATGATCCAGGCCACCAGCTCGCCGAGCGTGGCATAGGAGTAGGTGTAGGCCGAGCCGGAGATGGGCACCAGGGCCGCGAACTCGGCGTAGCACAGGGCGGTGAAGGCGCAGACGACCGCCGTGATCACGAAGGAGAGCATCAGCGAGGGTCCCGCCCCGGGGCGCACGGCGTCGCCGGCCGCGGCGGTGCCGACGGTGGCGAAGATGCCGGCGCCGACGATGGCGCCGATCCCCAGCAGCGTCACCTGGAGCGCTCCCAGCTCGCGGCGCAGCGAGGTCCCGCTCTCCGCCGCCGCCATGATGTCGTCCAGCTTCTTGGTCTGGAAGATGCCTCGGAGCAAGCAGGGCCTCCCGTTCTATGGGTGTGAAAGTGCGGGCGGAGTCTGACATGGCGGGGGGGAGGGGTCAACGGCAAGCCCCCTCTAGAATCCGCACCCGTTTTCCTCTAGGATTTCGCCCCACCTCATGGCCAGGAAATTGCCGCTACACACGAAAATTCTGATCGGCGGGCTTCTCGGAGTCGCCGGGGGAATCCTCGCCCACTTCATCCTGGGCGACGACGATCCCGGTCTCACCTCCTTCATCCAGTGGGTCACCCTGCCGATCGGCCAGATCTTCCTGCGCCTGCTCTTCATGCTGGTGATCCCGCTGATCTTCTCGGCCCTGGTGCTGGGAGTGGCCGGCATGGGCGATCCGCGCCACCTGGGGCGGGTCGGCTTCAAGGCCCTCGCCTATACCGTGGTGGTGTCGGCCATCGCCGTGCTCCTCGGCGTGACGCTGGTCAACGTCTTCCGGCCGGGCGAGGGGCTCTCCCCCGAGCTCAAGCAGCGGCTCGCCGCGAGCGCGCTGCAGAAGACGGCGGCGCCCGCCGCGGCACCGGCAGCTCCGGGGGCGGCGCCAGCGGCCCCCGCAGCCGACCGGAGCCCCATCGATCTCCTCGTCGAGATCGTGCCGCGCAATCCCATCAAGGCCGCCGCCGACGGCGACTTCCTGGGCGTCATGTTCTTCTCGCTGATGGTCGGCCTGGGGCTGGCCCTCACCCGCACGCCCGCCGCCCAGCGCTTCCAGGAGGCCGTCGAAGGGCTGCTCGACGTCAGCATGCGGCTCATCGACATGGTGATCGCCTTCGCCCCGATCGGCGTGGCGGCGCTGCTCTTCAATCTCACCGCCCAGCTCGGCTACGAGGTGCTGGGGCAGCTCGCCCGCTACGTCGGCGTCGTGCTGCTGGCCCTCGCCATCCACCAGTTCGTCATCTACTCGCTGGCGGTGAAGCTGCTGGGAGGGGTGAGCCCGTGGGCCTTCTTCCGCGGCATCCAGGAGGCCATGGTCACCGCCTTCTCCACCTCGTCGAGCAACGCGACCCTGCCCACCGCGCTGCGGGTGGCGGAGGAGGAGCTGCACCTGCCGCCGAACGTCAGCCGCTTCGTGCTGACCATCGGCGCCACCATGAACCAGAACGGCACGGCGCTGTTCGAGGGCGTCACCGTGCTCTTCCTCGCCCAGTTCTACGGCGTGCATCTCAGCTTGACGCAGCAACTGACGGTGGTCGTCATCTGTATCCTGGGCGGCGTCGGCACCGCCGGCGTGCCCGCGGGCTCGATCCCCGTGGTAGCGATGATCCTGGGGCTGGTGGGGATTCCCGCCGAGGGCATCGGTCTCATCCTCGGCGTCGACCGCTTCCTGGACATGTGCCGGACGACGTTGAACGTCACCGGCGATCTGGCGGCGGCGGTGGTGGTCTCACGCGGCGAGGTGGAGGCCCTGCCTGCGGCCGCCGCAGTCGAGGCGTAGAGGAAAACCCCGGAGGGTCCGGCGTTCAAGGCCTTTCCGGGCGGTGCTGGAAACGGTATAACTGTTGCATCGACGCCCTTGAAGGGAGGGGTGTCGCGGGATTGAGAGGCCCCGCAAAACCCTCCTTTCGATCGCACCGAGTTTTCCGGGAACTCTTTTTGAGCTCCCCCCTTCTAATGAGGTGGTGAGGTGACTATGCAGAGAATTTCGATCCTTCCCCTGATGGCCCTCCTGATCCTGCCGGCGCTGGGCTGCAACAAGGTCCAGGCGCGGGCGGACCTGAAGAAGGGCAACTCCTACTACACGCAGGAGCAGTACTCGAAGGCGATGGATTACTACCAGAAGGGGCTGGAGCTCGATCCCGACGCGACGTTCGCCTGGCGCTCGCTGGGGCTGGCGGCGATCGCGCTCTACCGGCCGGGCGACGAGAGCCCGAAGAACCTCGAGTACGCCAACACGGCGATCGACGCGTTCGAGAAGTACCTCGCCGAATATCCCGACGACGACAAGATCCCCGAATACCTGATGTCGACCTACGTCAACGCCAAGAAGTATGAGGAGGCGCTCGCCTTCATCGACCGGCGGATCCAGGAGAAGCCGGAGCAGGCGGCGAATCTGCAGCGCGCCAAGGTCACCATCCTGACCCAGGCGGGACGGCTCGACAAGGCCTTCCAACTCGCCAACGAGCTGCAGGGCGAGCAGCGGGCCCAGGCCCTCTATTCGATCGGCGTGTCGGCCTGGGACAAGGTCTTCCACGATCCTGGGACCCTGGACTACGAGAGCCGCACCCGGCTCGTCGACATGGGAATGGACGCCATCAAGAAGGCGCTCGATGTCAAGCCGGACTATGCCGAGGCGATGGTCTATTACGGCCTCCTCTACCGGCAGAAGGCGGCCCTCGAAATGGACGGCGCGAAGCGGCTGGAGTACGAACGGATCGCTGAAGAATGGCGACAGAAGTATATGCGCAAGAAGGCGCAGGAGAAGGCGCAAGCGGCGCAAGCACCTGCAAACACCTAGCCCACATAGCTGAGGTGACACATGTTCGAAAACTCTCTGATCGATCTGGACAAGGTTCACAAGCGCGGCGTGCGCTGGTGGCTGATGCCGGTAGCGCTCATCATCCACCTGGTGGCCGGCGGCGCGCTGCTGTTCGCGCAGTACTGGAACGTGCCGGAGGTGCCGGAGCCGCCGATCAACGTCGTGTTCGTCAGCTCGGCGCCGCCTCCGCCGCCTCCTCCTCCCCCGCCGCCGCCGCCGAAGGCTGCGCCGACGCCGACGGTGAAGGAGATCCCGAAGGTCCCCATGTCCACCGAGCCGGTGCAGCCGGTGCAGATTCCGGAGAAGGTGCCGGAGCCGTCGAACGTGCCGGAGACGGCCGTCGAGGGCGGCGTCGAGGGCGGCGTTGAAGGCGGCGTGGTCGGCGGCGTGGTCGGCGGCGTGGTCGGCGGCGTGGTCGGCGGTGTCGTCGGCGGCACGCCGGGCGGCGTGCCGGGCGGCGTGGTGGACGAGGCGCCTTTGCGCGTCGGCGGCGCCGTCAGCCGGCCGGAGATCATCACCCAGATCAAGCCCGTCTACACCGAGCTCGCCCGTCGCGCCCGCGTCACCGGCACGGTGATCGTCGAGGCGATCATCGACACCAGCGGCAACGTCACCAACGTGCGGGTCCTGAAGGGCCTGCCGATGGGGCTCGACAAGGCCGCCGTCGACGCGGTGCAGCGATGGAGGTTCAAGCCGGCCATGCTCGAGGGGCGGCCGGTGAGGGTCTATTACGTTTTGACGGTCAACTTCCAGGTGCAGTGAGCGCCTACGTCTTCAGGAAAAGGAGAAGCGCATGGAACTGAATCCTCTCGTGCTGTGGGAACAGATGACCATCCTCAACAAGGGGGTGATCATCATCCTCATCATTCTGTCGATCTGGTCGCTCTACGTCTGCGTCGAGCGGGCGATCACCTTCCGCAAGGCGCGCAAGCAGTCGCTGCTGTACGCCAAGCAGTTCACCGAGCACCTGAAGAGCGACCGGCCGCAGGCGGCCATCGACGCCGCCAACAAGTATCCCCAGAGCCACCTGGCGCGCGTCGTCCAGGCCGGCCTGCAGGCGTTCCAGTATGAGAGCCAGACCAGCCCGCTCACCGAGACCGAGGTCGTCGAGGCGGCGACCCGCGCCGTGGAGCGCGCCACGCTGCTCACCACGTCGGACCTCAAGCGGGGCATCGGCTCGCTGGCCACCATCGCCACCATCACGCCCTTCATCGGCCTGTTCGGCACCGTGATCGGCATCATCAACGCCTTCCACGGTATCGCCCTCACCGGCTCCGGCGGCATCGGCGCCGTCTCCTCCGGTATCGCCGAGGCGCTCGTCGCCACCGCCTTCGGTCTCGGCGTCGCCATCCCGGCGGCCTGGATGTTCAACTACTTCACCGGCAAGCTCGAGCGGCTGCAGATCGAGATGTCGAACGCGTCTTCCGAGATGATCGACTTCTTCATGAAGCGGCAGAGGAGCAAGCATGCTGCCTAAGCACAACAAGCCTACCCTCGTCAAAGAGGTCAAGGGCGACATCAACGTCACCCCCCTCGTCGACGTGTGCCTGGTGCTGCTGATCATCTTCATGGTGGTCACGCCGATGCTGCAGTCGGGAGTGGACGTGATGAAGCCGGAGACCAAGGACCCGACCAAGATGCCGGAGAACCAGAAGCAGCTCGCGGTGGCCATGAAGGCCGACGGCAGCGTCTTCGTGGGCCAGAACTGGGTCCCCGACGCCAACCTCAAGGCGCAGCTCGAGGAGGTCCACGCCTCCTCGCCGGACAAGGACGTGATGATCAAGGCGGACCGGCGGCTCAAGTACAAGCAGGTGCGCGGCTTGATGCGGATGATCAACGAGGCCGGCTTCAGCCGCGTCGGCCTCGTCGTCGACAAGGAAAAGACGGGCGGCGCCGCCTAGGCGCCCCTCGAAGGAGTCAAACGCCATGGCAATGAACGTTGGCGCGACCGGTGGAGTCAAGAGCGACATCAACATCACGCCCATGGTCGACGTGATCCTGGTGCTGCTGATCATCTTCATGATCTCGGTGCCCCTGCTGCAGATGGGCTACCCCGTGCAGGTGCCGCCGAAGATCCAGACCTCGGCCCCGCCGCCGATGCAGGAAGACCAGATCATCGTGCGCATGGACGCCCAGGGGCAGACCTTCATCAACAAGGCGCAGATCCCGATGGCCGATTTCGGCGGCAGGCTGCGGCAGGCCTTGACCGGGCGTCAGAGCAAGGTGGTGTTCTTCGCCGCCGACGGCGAGCTGCCGTATGACAAGGTGGCGGATTTCATGGACCTGGTCCGCGACAGCGGCGCCGAGAACCTCGGCATCGTGTTCGACGACCTCAGGGGCGGCGGCGGCGCCACCGCTGCCGGCGCTCCCTAAGGTCCGCAAGACGTAAGCGCTTCTCCGCGGTTTCCCCCTCGTCCGCACGGGCGAGGGGGAAAGCCGTTTAGGACGGGGGCGGGCGGCGGGCGCGCAGGCCCGCCGCTACGTTCTCTTCAACGACGGATGCCTTTTTCCCTTCCGCCGCCGTCTCGCCGCGGAATGCGTGCCGGATCCGGCCCAGGAGCTGGTTCACGAAATTCGTCCGGCCGAGGAACGGCAGCACCGGCGCGCCGCGGACGCCGAGCTCCTCCTGCAGGGCAAGCAGTTCCGGGTTCGCATCGATCTTCAATCCCGCCCGCACGGCCCGCACGGCACCCGCACGGTCCCGCGCCAACAGGCAGGTGCGGGCCAGGTTGAGGTAGTTCTCCGTCTGGTAGAACTCGAGCTTGATCGCGTGGCGGCAGAGCTTCAGCCCTTCATGGATGCGCTGCTCGCGCAGGGCGATGGCATAGCCGAGGTAGGAATAGAACAGCCCGGGCATCTCCGCGGGCGTGCCCTCGCTCTCCGCGATCCAGGCCAGGTGACGGAGCCCTTCGGACCAGTCTCCCTTGCGACAACTTTCGATCCCTTGATTCAGGGCGTCGGCCAGACCGGGGCTCAAGAGCATGGGAAAGTCCTCTCGGGCACAGACTATAGTTGAATCTACATAAGAGAAGAGGTTGATTTCAAGTGCCCGGTCCATAGGGGCCGTGCTAAACTCCTTGCCTTTGCTTCAAAAGGACGAGCGGCGATGAGCAATGCGCAGAGCCCCTCCGGCGGGGAGATTCAGGAGCTGACGGATCTCGCCCGGCGCTTCTCGGCAAGCGGACGCTACGACGAGGCGGCGGACCTCCTCCTCCTGGCGCTCCGTCTCGAGCCCAAGAACCTGAGCGTCAAGCTGGGCCTCGCCGAGATCCGCAAGCTGCAGCAGCAGCACCGCGGCACCTCCTCGCGCAGCCTGCGCGACGTGCTCCGCGAGGGCTTCCGGCGCAACGCCATCGACGCCGCCCATTTCCTCGGCCTGGCCCATCTCTACGCCGAGAAAGGGGAGCACGCCAGGGCCGCCGAATGCGTCGATGTGGCGCGCGCCAAGGACCTGGCGAACCCTTCCAACCACAAGCTGCACGCCAGGCTCCTCTTCCGGCAGCGCGACTTCGACGGCGCCGTCGAGGAGTTCACCCGCGCGCTGCGCTATAACCCCTTCGACCGCGAGACCGCCGAGAGCCTGGGCCGCGCCGAGTATGAGTGCAAGCGCTTCGAGGCCGCCCTCGATGCCACGGTGCACGCCTTCCTGCTGCTCAACGACGGCGACGAGGAGGGCGTGCGCCGCCTGCGGCGCCGGATCCAGACCCTGAAGCAGATCCTCGGCTGGGGCAACCGCGAGCTGTCGCGAGTGTTCCACGAACGCCAGGAGCTGTTGCACACGGCGTTCGAGCGGCTGGAGTGGCACCGCGAGCGCTTCCTCGAGCAGGGAGGGCTCCCCGGGGCCAACCTGCCGTTGACCGCTCCTCTGCCGAAGGGCCGGGAGCCGGGGGGTCAGCTCGAGCTCGCCTCGCGCCTGCGGCGGCTGCGGCCCCTCGCCCACTTCTCCGACGATCAGATCTTCCGCCTCACCCAGACGGCGCGCGAGGAGATCCACGACACGGGCAGCCTGATCTTCGGCCACCACACGCAGGAGCGCGATCTGTACGTGCTCGAGCGGGGCGAGATCACCATCCAGCGCACCACCTCCTACGGCACCTTCGCCCTCGGCGTGCTGGAGCCGGGCGACGTCTTCGGCGAGGCCGGCTTCATCACCGGCCAGGAACGGAGCTCCGACGCGCTCGCCGCCGCTCCCAGCCAGTTGTTCCGCATCGACGCGCAGGCTCTCGACGGCCTGATCGAGACCTCCCCCGACCTCGGCGTCCAGGTCTATTGGACCCTCTGGCACAGCCTCGCCCGCAAGCTGCGGGCCACCAACGACCAGCTCCAGACCTTCTTCTCCTCGGAGTCCATCCCTGAGAACTTCCTGCGCCTGCGCAAGCAGCCCGCCGGCGCGGCCGCGGCGGTGAAGGTGGAGCCCTCGGACAAGATCCGCCTCTTCCGTGAGCAGGGGCTCTCGCGGCGGGAGCTGATGACGCTCGCCACCTTCTCGCGCGAGAAGCGCTTCGCCGCCGGCGCGTCGCTGTTCCAGGAGGGAGACGAGGGCTCGGAGATGTACGTCGTCGTCGACGGACGGGTGATGATCTCGAAGTTCATCTCCGGCGCCGGCGAGGAAGCGCTCGCCATCCTCGAGCGCGGCGACTTCTTCGGCGAGATGTCGCTCATCGACGGCGAGCCGCGCTCGGCCGACGCCCGCGCCCATGGCGGCCCGCTGACCGTGCTCGCCCTCGATCAGGGCACCGTGCGCGAGGTCCTCGCCATGGACGCCCACGCCGCCCTCGAGTTCCTGCAGCTCCTCTGCCGCCTCGTCGCCAACCGCCTGCGCGAGATCGACGAGAAGGTCATCGGCTGGCGGATCCTCTCCGGCGAGAGGAACGAGAGCGTGTCGGCGTAGGCCTACTCGTACCGCAGCGCCGACGACGGATCCACCCGCGCCGCGCGCCAGGCGGGGATGAAGCACGCCAGCATCGTCACCAGCAGCGTGAAGCCCACCACCGCCAGGACGTCGCGCGGCTCGACGTGGAAGGGCACGGAGCTGATGAAGTAGATCGCCGCCACTTCCGCGTCGAAGCGCACCAGCTCGAAGGTGGTGAGCAGCCAGCAGATCCCCCAGCCGGCGAGCACGCCGAGGAGCGTGCCGAAGAGTCCGAGGAAGCCGCCATAGAGCAGGAAGACGAGCCGCAGCTTGCCGGGACGCAGGCCCAGCGCTCCCAGCAGGCCGACGTCGCGCATGCGCTCCCGCACCAGCACCACCAGCGTCGAGGCCACGTTGAAGGTGGAGACGAGGACGATCAGCCCCAGCACCATGAACAGCACGGCCTGCTGCAGCTTCAGCGCGGTGAACAGCTCGCGGTTGAGCTTCTGCCAGTCGGTCACCACGAAGTCGGGCTCGAGGATGCGCGCCGCGGCCTCGGCGATGCGCGGCGCCTCCCCGGGCTCGGCCACCGTGAACTCCAGCAGGTCCATGGCCGGCTCGCCGCCCATCAGCCGCTCGACGACGGCGCGGTCGAGGAGCACCCAACTGCGGTCGAACTCGGCAAAGCCGGTGGTGAAGACGCCGGAGACCCGCAGGCTCTGGAAACGGAACCGCGGCCGGCCGTCCTGCAGGCCGAGGGCGACCAGACGCAGGATCTCCCCCGAGCGCGTGCCGAGCTTCGCCGCCAGATCCTTGCCGAGCACGGCGGAGGGGATGCCTTCCGCCGACGGCCGGAGCTGCTTGGCCGTGGCCGTGAGCTGGCCGCCTCCCGGATCCACGCCGCGCAGGATCACATCCACCCCTTCCGGCCGCACCGCGCTGGCCAGCGACCCCTGCCCATACGCCACGCTGCCGATCTTCTCGACGCCCGGGATCGCCAGCAGCGCCTGCCGCTTGCCGGGAGGAACGGCCGCCTGCTCGCCCCCCACCGGATAGGCGATCACGGCGGCGTTGCCCCGCACCAGCTTGCCCTGGAGATCCTCCCGGTAACCGGTCATCAGGGCCATGGCGATGATCATCGCCATCACTCCGAGGGCCGTCGACAAGAGCGCCGCCCGCGCCGTGCCGTCCAGAAGCCGGCTGCGCCGCCCGCGCAGGAACCGCCAGGCGACGACCCAGGTGAGCGGGCCGGTGAGCGCCGATTCGGAAGGCGTGGGGCTCACTTCCGCGTCGCCGCTTCGAGGAAGCGGTCGAAGAGCCCCGAGGCGTCGTGGGGACCGGGCGCGGCCTCCGGATGGTACTGCACCGAGTACACCGGCCGGTCCGACACCGCGAAGCCCTCGACGGTGCCGTCGTTGAGGTTGATCTGGGTGACGGCGCAGGAGGCGGGCAGCGACTCGGGATCGACGGCGAAACCGTGGTTCTGGCTGGTGATGGCGACCCGGCCCGTCGTCAGGTCGCGCACCGGCTGGTTGCCGCCGTGATGGCCGAACTTGAGCTTGAAGGTGCGCCCGCCGAGGGCGAGGCCGAGGAGCTGGTGCCCGAGACAGATGCCGAAGACGGGCAGCCGGGCCGCCAGCAGCTCGCGCACGGCGTCGATGATCCCGGTCAGCGGCTCGGGATCTCCCGGCCCGTTCGACAGCACGACGCCGTCCACCGGCAAGGCCAGGACGTCGCTCGCCGGCGTGCGGGCGGGCAGGACCGTCAGCCGCGCCCCGCGCTGATTGAGTGAGCGGAGGATGTTGGCCTTCACCCCGAAGTCGTAGACGGCGAGGTGGCGGCGTTCCTCCCCCTCGGCCGGCAGCTCGTAGGGAGCCGCGCAGGTCACCTCGTCCACCAGCGCCCGGCCCGCCATGGTCGGAAAATCGGCCAGCTCGGCGGCGAGAGAGCCGGCGTCCGACCGCTCGGTCGTCAGCACGCCGCGCAGGGCGCCCTGCTCCCGCAGCCGGCGCACCAGCGCGCGCGTGTCCAGCCCCTGCAGGGCGGGCACCCCGAAACGCCGCAGGTAGGAGATCAGGCTCTCGTCTCCCTCACGCCCCGAGGGACGCGACGTGAACTGGCGCGCGATGAATCCCTCGACCCAAGGATGCCCCGACTCGGCGACCTCGGGTGTCGTGCCGTAGTTGCCGATGTGCGGCTGCGTCATCACCACGATCTGGCCGCGGTAGGAAGGATCGGTGAGCACCTCCTGGTAGCCGGTCATCGAGGTGTTGAACACCACCTCGCCGAAGCGGGTGCCCGGCGAGACGGCCTCCCCTTCGAACACCGTGCCGTCTTCGAGCAGCAGGATGCCAGGTTGCAGGGAGGGAGCTTTCACGGCGGGGAGAGGGTATCATGGGGGTTCCTAAGGAGATCCACCATGCGGCACTCGCGCTTTCTGGCCATCCTGCTCCTCCTCGTGGCGGTACCCCTGTTCGCCGCCGGATACGTCATCTACCTCAAGGACGGCTCGCGCATCGTCGCCAAGGAGAAGTACCGGGTGGCGAACGGCCGCGCCATCATCACCCAGCTCAACGGCACCCAGGTTTTCGTGCTCGTCTTCCAGATCGACACGAAACGCACCGAGGATGCCAACAAGGAAGGGCTCGGCGGCGCGGTCGTGCTGCCGGGGACGCCGCAGGACGTAGGACCCGAGGTCGTGCAGCCGCCGAAGGAGAAGACCCTCTCCGATCTGGTCGCCTCCCGGGTAGCCTCTCCGCGCGAGCTGCCAGGGAGCCGGCGCCGGAAGGCGGAGGCTCCCGGCGGTATCGCCAAGACCAAGGCGGGCTACCTCGACCTCGCCACCGTCCCCCGCAAACCCTACCCGAACGCCGAGATCACCACCGGGCTCCAGCAGTTCTTCCGCGGCCAGGGCATCGAGGGCGTGGAGATCTACCAAGGCACCCAGTCAGACCGGCCCCTGCTCGAGATCACCACCCACTCCGAGGGCCCCGTCTTCAAATCCCTCACCACGGCGGCGAACGCGCTGCTGCACATCCGCGACGCTTTTCCCGGCCGGGTGGCCGCCTTCGAGCTGTTGCTCACCACGCCGGAGCGCGAGCGCGCGGGGCAGTTCGTGCTGACGCCCGAGATGGCGACGGACCTCGTCTCGAAGAAGGTCGACGTGACCGCCTTCTTCGTGAAGCACGTGCAGTTCTGAGCGATCAAGCTGGCGGAGTCTTTGCAGAAACGATCCGTGGATCTTCGAGCGCTCCCATGCGCTCCTGAGGAAAGGAGTCTCCATGATCGCGGATCAGATCGCCAAGGCTGCCGTCACCATCGACGCTCCCGCCGCCAAGGTCTGGGAGGCTCTGGTGAGCCCGGACGCCATCAAGCAATACATGTTCGGCACCAACGTCACCACGGATTGGCGCGAAGGAAGCCCCATCGTCTGGAAAGGCGAGTGGAAGGGCAAAGCGTATGAGGACAAGGGCGTGCTTCTCGAGGTCAAGCCGGAACGCACGCTGAAGTACAGCCACTTCAGCCCGCTCTCCGGGCTCCCCGACAAGCCGGAGAACTACCACACCGTCACCATCGAGCTGTCTCCCGAGGGCAATCAGACGGAAGTCTCGCTCTCTCAGGACAATAATCCCACCGAGGAAGCGCGCGAGCACTCGGAAAAGAATTGGGAGATGATGCTGGCCGGCTTGAAGAAGTACCTGGAGCAGTAAGTCGCCACGACAGCGTGACCGGCTGTGCGACGAGGCAACCGGTCACGCCACGCCATCCGCGTTCCTCAGAGACGAGTAAAGGTGATGCGGGCCACCGGCATGCTCTGGCCATCCTTCGTGAAGTGCTGGTCTTTGGCCATGCTGGTGGGTTTCTTGGGATCGTTGTCCTTGTCGTCGGCCAGATAGGTCGTGCCGTCGTCGCCACCCGAATCATAAGGGTTGACGTCCACGGTCTTGCTCGCCACCCAGGCGCCGTTCTCCATCAGGTTGACGTCGGAGACGCCGGCAAACCAGTCCGGGCTGGGCGCGATCATCGCCACCAGGGAGACCATCGGGTGCGCCTCGTCCACCATCACCTCCGCCTTGGCGGTCTCGGAGAAGTCCTTGAGCGGATCGGATTCCGTCAGCGCCACGGCGTTGCCGGCGGCGATGGCGGCGTTGATCTCCGCATCGAGCGGGTCGTGCTTGCCCATCTCCGACAGCCGCTCGAGGCCCGGGCTCGGCATCTGGCCGTCCATGTAGATGTGATAGTTGGCGTTGTGCGCCGTGCCGATCAAGCCGGAGAAATGCGGCTTGTGGATCAGCGAGGTGTCGGGATATTCGAACGGGAAGTTGGCCTTGGTCCACAACGGGGTGAACTCGACGCGGTACCTGGCCGGACCGGCTTGTGGCATGGTTGCGTCCGCCGCCGCGGTCTCGGAAGAGGCGGCCATGTCGGCGGTCTCCTCCTTCGCGGTCTGCTGCTGACAGGCGCCGAGGCTCAAGACAGCCAGCATCATCAAGATCAAGACTGTGAATTGACGTTGCATCGGATCTCCTTTCGATGGGTGAAGCAGGGTTATCGTGGTTGAATCGCTGAAAACTCGTCGGGCGGCGCGGTTCGCCAGCCGCGCTCGTGCAAGGTGATCAAGAGGTCCTTGCCGTTGCGAGCGATCGCCGCCGGACGGCTGCCTTCGGGCAGGTTCCAGATGCCGGCTGGCATAGGCAGGCCGGAACCGTCGAGGCGGTAGCGGATCACGGCCGGTTGCGAGCCAGCGCGCAGGACGTCCACCTCGCCGCCGGCAACCACTACATCGATGGCGGGTTGCGATCGCTGATTACGCGCCAGCAGGCGAGGTTGCCGCGGATTCGAGACGTCAATCACACCCAAGCCGCCGCCGTCCGCCAGATAGACGCGGTCACCGCGCCAGGCCGCCACCAAGGGGAAATGCGCGGGCTTGAAGCCGCCGGCGGTGAAGCCGGCCTCCTTCAATTCGAGCTGGCTGATCCTCTTCAAGCCCGGCGGCCGGCGCCGGATCTCGACGAAGTTGATGGCGAATTCCGGGCCGTAGAGATGGGTGGAGATTGCCGCCATCCGGCCATCCGGACGTAGGGCGATGTCGGGCTGTCCGCGTCCGAAATCCGCCGTCACCACATCCGTACCAAGGCGGCCGTCGCGGCTGTATTCGCGCAATGTGAGCTGCGAGGTGCCGCCGGAGACGGCCACCACACCCGCGGCCGCCGAGACTCCCGAGAACGGCCCGACCGGCACCGGCAAGACCTCGCCAGAATGCAACGGCAGATCCGGATTGGACAGCGAATAGATCAGCAGGTGTCCGGGAGGAGTGGCGTCGAGCGCGAACAGCCAGCCGTCGGCGACCGCGAGGTCGTCGATCCGGTCGGCCGGCGCCTGCGGCGGCACCAGCGTCCGCCGTTCTTGCGTGCTCAGATCGACGACTTCGATGCCGCCGGCGCCGGCCGCCACATAGGCATGTCCGCCGTTGACGGCGATCTGCGTGCGGGCCGCGGGAGCCGCGAAGGGGTAGTCCCATGCGTTCCAGCCCAGGGCGAGCCAGCGATGTCCGAGCAGGGCGATCAGGCCCACGACGACTGCCATGACGGCTGAGATGCCGCGGACGCGCGAAGGTTTCATCGCCGCAAATTACGGCGCTCGGGGGTGCGGCGGTTTTCAGACCGTCGTAGCGTTCCCAGCTACCCTCACGACGAAACCAATCTCTGATAGCTGCATATGCCTATAACCGCCTTGGCTTGCCGAGACGGTTATGGGGTTGTATTTTTAAAGGAATCTGGAGATACGCGCCGCGCGGCGCGTTCGGCCGTTCGGACTGGCCAGGAAGATCCATCACCCAGGAAATTGCATCGCGTGTCCAGGTGAACAGCCAGAAAATGATGACAGGATTTCACCCTCTGCGAACAGCCGGTCTGGGCCTTGCCACGCTGGCGATCCTGGCGTGGGCTCCGGCGGCGGCCGCGCAAGAGGGTCCCGACCAGGCGCTCGCCCGCCTCGATGCTCGCCTCGCTGCACAGCCGGACGACCTCGATGCCTTGGCCGAACGGGCCCGTGTGCGCACCGCCCAAGGTCTACCGATGGGCGCCTATCTCGACCGTCTGGAGATCCTGCGGCGGCGGCCTGAGGATGCCGACGTAGCGCGCCTCGCCGCCCTCGATCTGGCCGATGCGGGAGCGCCTGAGGCGGTGGCCGCCTTCCTCGAGCGTCACCCGGCGGCACTCCGCGGAGAGGCCGGCGCCGCCCTCTCGCGCCGCATCGCGGGGGATCTCGCCGCCCGCCGGGTCCGCTGGGGATGGGACGAGCCGGTGTTCGACCCCGCGCAGCGGCACCACGAGGCGGCGGCGGCGATCGCCGCTCTCGAAGAGATGCACCGGCAGGACCCGCGGGACGAGCGGGCGACCGGCGACCTCCTGCTCGCCTATCGCCTCGCCGACCGCATGGCGGATGTCGTCGCGCTGTGGGAGAAGGAGGTGCGCCGCGACGCCGCTCCCTACTGGCTGCGCACCGCCGCCGCTGACGCCTATCTGGCCCTGCATCGGCCGGCGGAAGCCGAAGCGCTCTACCGCTCGTTCGCCGATGAGCGGGCGAGCTTTCCGCAGCCCTGGCTCGGCATCTACTGGGCGGCGATCGAGCAGCGGCATTACGATGACGCCGAAGCCGCGCTCCAGGAATTGGCGAAGATTCCCGGCCAGGAGCTGACGGCGGAGGTCCAGCGGGGGTGGCTGCTCCTCTTCCAGGACCGCACCGCGGAGGGACAGGCGCACTTCGAGGCCCTGTTCGACCGCCGTCCGGGAGACCCGCGGGTGCGCCAAGGCCTGGCCACCGCCCGTCTCTGGCAGGGGAGGCCGCGGCAGGGCCTGCGGTCGGTCGAGGAGCTGCTCGCCCGCACCACACTCGACGTGCCCCGCGTCGACAATCCCGCGGCGCGCATCTCGCGCGCCGGAGCGCTCACGGCGCTCGGCGATCTCGCCGCGGCGCGCCGCGAGGCCGAGGAGCTGGCGGCGCTCTATCCCGAGAACGTGCACGCCCAGCGGCTGCGCCGCGACGTGCGCACCCAGCTCGCCCCCGAGGCCCGGCTGGAGGGGCGCTACGACACCTCCGACCGCGGGCTCGGCGAGACGTGGAGCCAGCTCGAGGTCAGCGTGCCGCTCTCCACCCGGGCGCGGCTCGCGGCGGGAGGATACGGCAGCAGCTCCGACGACGAGCGCTACTCGCGAGGCGACGTCCGGGAGGCCTACCTCGGCCTGTCGCTGCGGCCCGGCCGGTGGTTGAGCCTGAGCGCCGAGGCGGCGTGGGACGTCAGCGGGGAAGATCTCGGACGCGGCACGGCGGCGAGCGCGCGGGTGGCTCTGTTGCCGGACGACCGCTGGCGCGCCGACTTCGGCTACGCGCACGACGCCTGGCGGGATCTGCCGCTGCGGGCGCGGGCGGCCGGCATCGTCGCCGACACCTTCGATGCCGGCCTCTCCTACGCCGTGGGAACGCGTTGGGACGCGCGCGCCGGCGGCGGACGCTCCGAGCTCAGCGATGACAACCGGCGTACCTGGGGATTGGCCGCTGCGCATTTCCTGGCGTGGCAGCGGCCGTTCTACGGGGCGACCTTCGGCGCCGAGGTCTACGCCTCCGAGAACAGCCGCAGCGACGTGGCCTACTTCAGCCCGGCGCGGGACCGCAGCTTCTCTCTCACCCACCGCTCGCAGTGGGTGCCGGCGAACGCTCCCGGCCACCGCCACTCCTTCTCGCTGCTCGCCCATGCCGGCGTCTACGCCCAGGAAGGGTTCGACGCCGGCCCGGTCGGCGGGCTCTGGCTGGAGTCGGCTTGGGACCTCTCGGGACGGACGGTGCTGGTGCTCGGCGCGGGAGCCCGCAGCCAGCTCTACGACGGCACGCGGGAGCTCGATCCCCGGTTCTACCTGACGTTGCGGCGGAGATTCTGATGCGCTCCGGGACGCTGGCCCTCCTCCTCGTGCTCCTCTCCGCGCTTCCCGCGGTGGCGGCGCCGTTGAGCCTCGCCTGGGGGGAAGTGGCCGAGCCGGCCAAGGCGGGGGCCCTCTCTCCGGGCCGCGTCGCCGAGCACCTGGAGTTCCTGCGGACCCACGGCTGGCAGGCGGTGCGCGCCCGCGATCTCGCCGGCGCCGGCGAGCGCTCCGTCCTCCTCACCTTCGACGACCCGGCGAGCGCTCTGCGCTACGTCGTGCCGTTGCTCGATCTCTACAAGATGGCGGCGGTGGTCACCGTCGGTCCCGCGCAGGCGGCCGATCCCTCTCTGGCGCCGGTCCTCGAGGGCCTGGCGGGCTCGCCGTGGGTGGAGCTGGTGCCCCGGGTGGAGGAGCCCGAAGGGGCTGCAGCGGCGGCCGTGCGATGCCTCGCCGGCCCCGTCCATCTTTCAGCGCGGGACGATCGGCTGTCGCGCTTGAGCCGCACTCTGACGGCCCAGGTCGCCCGGCTGCGCGAGGTGACGGGCGCCGCGCCGGTGGGCGTCGCCTGGGCGCCGGATACCTGGAGCGGCGCGGCGGAAGCGGTGGCGACCAGCCTGGGCTTGACGGTCCAGATGCCGACCTTCACGAGCATGCCGCCGGCGCTCGACCCGCCGCGCGCGGCCCGCTACGCGGTGCCTTCGTGGGCCGGCATCTGGGCCCTCGTCCAGGCGAGCGTGCATTGGGATCCGCGGGACCACCCCGTGCGTTTCGTGGCAGTCGACGCGGCTTGGGTCTGCGCCGGCGGAGATCCTCAGGAGCGGGTGGCGCGCATCGCCGAAGTGGTGCGGCAGCTCGGTCTCAACGGCGTGCGGATTCTGGCCGGAGGACCGGAGGGTGTGTGGTTCGAGACCGCGGCCGCTGCGGTGCGCGGCGCCGTCGCCGGTCCCCTCTCCCGCGCCTTGCGCGGCGCCGGAGTGCGCTGGGTGATCGTCGATCTCCCCGCCACCACCGGAGACCCGGGCCGCGACGCCGCCCTCGCCGCCGACCTCGCGCGCGCGGTGGACGTCGACGTCGCGGTGCTCCCCGCGTCCGCCGCGCCGCAGGACCGGCTGGGCGAAGCCGTGCGCTACGTCCGCCCGGCAGCGCGGCTGGCGTGGCGCGACACGGAGGCGGGGGGGGAGGCCTTCCACCTCGCGCCCGCCGCACCCGGCGCGGGAGATTCCCGCGGCCTCACCGTGAGCGCCACCACGGCGGCGGCGGCCGATGCCGAAGCGTCGCGCCGCGCCGTCGCGGGATGGGAATGGATCGGGCTGCCGGTGGAGCTCGCGGAGGCGGGGCTCAGGATCTCTTTGCGTTCGTTGGCTTCCTTCGCCCTGCCGAGGTAATCCCATGCGCCACCTCTTCCAGTTCGTCTTCTTCTATCCCTTCTTCATGGCGCTCTTCTGGATCGTCGGCTCACTGGTCTTCTCCTGGCGCCGGGAGCGGCGGCAGAAGCCTCCGGAGCTCGCTTCGTATCCTCAGGTCACCGTGCTGATCCCCTGCCACAACGAGCAGCTCACCATCGAGCAGGTGGTGCGCACCGCGGCGGCGAGCCGCTATCCGAATTTCGACATCCTGGTCGTCGACGATGCCAGCACCGACGCCAGCCGCGCCATCCTCGAGCGCCTGCTGGCGGAGATCCCCAGCCTGCGGCTGCTGATGCTCGAGCACAATCGCGGCAAGGCGAAGGCCCTGAACCTCGGCGCCCTGGCCACCAGCGCCGAGTACCTGATGTGCATCGACGCCGACGCCTTGCTCGACGAGGACGCCATCCACTGGATGGTTCTCGACCTCGAGCACAGCCCGCGCGTGGGAGCGGTGACCGGCAACCCGCGGGTGCTCAACCGCACGACCCTCGTGTCGCGGATTCAGGTCGGGGAGTTCTCGGCCATCGTCGGCATGATCAAGCGCTCCCAGCGCCTGCTCGGGCGGGTCTACACCGTCTCGGGTGTCTGCTCCTGCTTCCGGCGGCTCGCCGTTCACGAGGTCGGCTACTGGTCCTCGGAGACCGTCACCGAGGACGTCGACATCAGTTGGAAGCTGCAGCTCGCCTATTGGGGCATCCTCTACGAGCCGCGCGCCGTGTGCTGGATCCTGGTTCCGGAGTCGCTCCGCGGCTTGTGGCGCCAGCGGCTGCGCTGGGCGCGCGGCGGCATGGAGGCCGCTCTGCGCTACTCCCGCTCGATCTTCCAGTGGCCCAAGCGCCGGATGTGGCCGGTGCTCGGCGAGCTGATGGTCAGCACCGCCTGGTGCTACGCGGTTTTCCTCGTCCTCATCGCCTGGATTCTCACCCAGGTGATGCCGGCCCGGGTGCCGCCGGGATTCCAGGTTGCCACCCTCCTGCCCGGCTGGAGCGGCAGCCTTCTCGCCATGGTCTGCCTCCTTCAGTTCCTCACCGGCCTCGCCCTCGACCGCCGCTACGAGGGCAGCCGTCTTTTGCGCCAGATCTTCTGGGCCATCTGGTACCCCGCCGTCTACTGGGTCATCACAGCGGGCACATCGGTGGTGGCGCTGCCTCTCGCGCTGCGCCACCGAGGGAGAACCGGCCATGCCGTCTGGCAAAGCCCCGATCGCTGAGACGAGCACCGTCGACTCCCTGCTGGCCCGGCATTGGTCGCATCGGCGGCCCGTCCCCACCGGCGTCCTCGCGGTGCTCACCGTGGTGTTCTGGGTGGTCTGGCTCTACCTGGTACTGCCGCTCGTCAGCCTGCTGCTCTGGGCGTTCGGCGTGCGCTCCTTCATCGAGCAGCTCCGGCTGGGCGGCTACGAAGGGTTGCGCGCCACTCTCCTCGCCTACTCGTCGGTCTTCATCGTCCTCGCCGCTCTGTTCGCTCTCTGGATCGCCTGGAACGTGAAGCGATATGGCGGCAGTAGCGACCGGCGCACCGTCAAACGGGAGGAGGTGCCCGACCTCAAGGTCCAGGAAGCGTTCAGCCTCGATCAAGGCCTCCTCTCCAAGCTGCGCCGCGAACGCCTCCTGCGCGTCGATCTCAACGGCGGCGGCGTGGTGCTGATGGACGGCGGCGGGGTGCCTTGGGTGGCAAACCGGCCGCCGGAAGCGAGCGCGGAGGGCCCCGCCGGTCCTCAGCGTGACCGCCACAGCACGCTCTCCGGGTAGCGCGCCGCCAGCCAGGGGACCAGAGCATCGTGAAGGATGGCTCCCACCCGGTCCGCACCCTGGTTGGTGAAGTGGAAGAAGTCGTAGAAGAAGGTGGAGTCCTTGGGCATGGTGCGGGCGAGGTCGACGGTCAGCGCGCCGCGCTCCCGTCCCACCTGCCGCGTCACGTCGTTGTAGCGCTCGAGCAGCCGCCAGGCGAGCGCGCCGTCGAGCTTCTCCCAGAGATCCACCTCCATCGGCCGCGTATCGAGGCCGGTGCGCGCGTCGACGCCGCCGAGCAGGCTGGGCTGGGTGATCAGCACCGGCTCGATGCCGTGCTCGCGATCGAGAGCGACGAGCCGCTCGAGGCGGTCCCGGAAAGCCGCGAGCCGGCGGTCCTGCTCCTTCCACAGGCGCGCCGCCACCGCCGGCGGCACGGGACGGCGCGGCCGGTCGCGCAACGCCACCGGCTTCGGCATCGCCCCCAGGTCCTCGAAGCGCTGGGTGCGCCGCCAGCGGTAGAGGTTGAGCAGGGTGGCGGCGAGCTCGGAGTGGTCGGCGAGCGCCGCGAACGGGTTCCGCGTCACGCGGTCGAAGTCGCGCGGCGCGTCGGTGAACATGTCGTTGACGCCCACCAGGTAGAGGATCACCTTGGGATGCAGCGGCACCAGCGCCTGGCGGGTGAGCAGCAGATGTCCGAAGGTGCTGTGCCCGTCGAGGCCGGCGTTGTTGATCCACACGCGGCGCAGCTCCGGCCGCAGGCGGGCGGCTAGGCGTTCCGGCCAGCTCCGGCCGTCGCTCAGATAGAAGCATTCGGTGGTGCTGCCTCCCACCGCCACCAGGGTCAGCCAGTCCGCGAAGTCGGCCGGCGGCTCGGGACCGCGGAAGCCGAGAGAGTTCTTACGATGGATGACGTGGGCGTCGAGCTGGTCGGAGCGCGACCCCTCGTCCGCCCGGATGTCGTAGACCTTGTTCGCCGGCAGCACCAGCGTATTGCCCCGCATCCGAAAGCCGAACGGGTGGCGCGCGCGCAAGGCGATCTCGGCGGCGCCGAGGGCGAGGCCGGTGCTGAGGGTGACGACGAGGAGCTTGAGCAAACCGCGCCGCGGCGGCGAAGCGGTGAGCCGAGGCCGATCCGTGGGCGGCATCCCCGTAGCCTACTCCAGACCGCCTGCCTGCGAGGTGCCGGTTGAGGGAACTTCGCCCGTGATAAGATTTTATCTTCATCGCGGTGCAAACTAAGGGAGGAATGAGATGAGACGCTTGCTGCTAGTCTCGGCGGTGATGATGGCGGCGGTCCTGCTGCCGGCGGCATGGGCGCACGCCCAGGACGACGGGGAGCCCAAACGTTACGCCCTCGGGGGCGGCATCGGCCTCGTGGAGCCACTGGACCAGGTGGAGCCGTATTTCATGGCTTCCCTGCGTATCCGGGCCGGAAAGCAAGGCTCCGGCAGCCGCGGCGAGGGGATCAGCGGTTGGATCGAGCCCGAGATCGGCTACTGGGAGACCAGCGGCGGCGATGGCGGCGTCGAGGGTAGCGACCTGCTGGCGGGGGTCAACCTGATCGGCGTCGTGCCGCTCGGCAACGTCGACAGCTTCTTCGGCGTGGGAGCGGGCGTCCACTGGATCGATGCGGCCCTCGTCGAGGACGACCCGTTCCTCACGGGAACGGACACCAAGTTCGGGGCCAATGCCCAGTTCGGTCTCGACCTCTATATAACGGATACCGTCAGCGCCTTCGGTGCCGGTCGCTTCGATCTCGTCCAGGGAACGGTGGACAAGGTGCAGACCAAGGTGTACCTGGGGATCCGCGGCCGCTTCTGATTTCCGGCCGGAGGCAGGGCGGCCACGTAGGGCCGCCCCTACAAGGGATCACGAGGGCACCTCGCCCGTCTCTTCCCCGGCCTCCTCCTCCAGCCCGAGGTACCGCTCCACCGGCAGGCCGACGCGCCGCTGGAAGCGCTGGCGATAGCTCTCGACCTCGCCGACGGCTTCGTCGAGAAAGATCCGCTCCACCCGGAACAGCGGCACGAACATCGTCGAGAGACCCAGCGTCTGGTCGCCGTGCCGGGCCGCCTGCGCCATCCAGTCGTCGAAGCTCGAGACGTTGATGCCGCGCAGCATCACCCCCGCGATCCCCAGCTCCTGCAGGATCCCCCAGAACTTCTCCGTGGGATTGATCAGGTGAACGATCACCAGCGAGCCGGAACGGATCATGATGACCTCGAACCGCCAGCGTTTTTCTCCCCCTCTCCCGCGCCCTCTGATAATTCGATCAGCACGCCGCCAGCGCTCTTCGGATGGACGAACTGCACCCAGCAGCCGCCGGCGCCACGGGTGGGCTCGGGACGCAGCACCTGGTAGCCGCCCTCGCGCAGCCTGGCGTCGTCGCTCCGCACGTCGTTGCTCGCCAGACAGAGGTGATGGAGGCCAGGACCGCGCTTTTCCAGGAACTTGGCGATCGGCGAATCGTCCGTCGTCGGCTCCAGCAGCTCGATGCGCGACTCGCCGCAGGGGATGAGCGCCACCCGCACGCCCTCCTGCGGCACCTCCTCGATGGCTTCGACGTGGAGTCCCAGCGACTCGTAGAACCGCCGCGCTTCGGCGATCGAACGCACGGCGATGCCGACGTGCTCGATGCGTTCGATCATGCCATGCGCTCTTCCGTCGGTCCGGCGGGACCGCTCTCGGCGGCCACCACGCCGGTTTCGTCGCGTGCATCTTCGAGCACGCCGGTAAACAGGCGGTCGGCTACGCGGTAGGGATCGAGCCGCTGCTCGTAGCCATGCTCCACTTCGCGGTCCAGACCGAGCACCCGGTCGGCGGCGGCCACCACGCGTTCCTTGAGGATGGTCTCCACCCGCAGGCGCAGGTGCGAGAGGCGGCGGCGCGCGATCTCGCCGCTCGCGGCGAGGTGCTCGCGGTGCCGCTCGACCTCGGCGAGCACGCGCTCGATCCCTTCGTCGCGGGCGGCCACCGTCTTCACGATGGGTGGCAGCCACGCGCCGTGCTCGCCGAGCGACAGCATCATCTCGAGGTCCCGCGCCGTGCGCTCCACCCCCTCGCGGTCCGCCTTGTTGATGACGAAGACGTCCGCGATCTCCAGGATGCCCGCCTTGATGGCCTGGATGTCGTCTCCCAGGCCGGGCACGGTCACCACGACGACCGTATCGACGGTGCGCACCACGTCCACCTCGTCCTGCCCGACGCCCACCGTCTCCACCAGCACCCAATCGAAGCCGGCGGCGTCGAGCAGGTCCACGGCATCGCGCGAGGCGCGGGCGAGCCCGCCCATGGCGCCGCGGGTGGCCATGGAGCGGATGAAGACGCCGGGATCGGTGTAGAGGGACTGCATGCGGATGCGGTCTCCCAGCAGGGCGCCGCCGGTGAACGGGCTCGTCGGGTCCACGGCCAGGATGCCCACCGTCTCTTCGCGTTTCCGGCACAGGCGGGCCAGCCGGTCCACCAGCGTGCTCTTGCCCGCGCCCGGCGGTCCGGTCACCCCTACCACCTTCGCCTTGCCGGTGGCCGGATAGATGCGGCGGATCAGCTCGCGCTGCCCCTCGCCGCCGTCCTCCAGGATGGAGATCGCGCGGCCGAGCGCCCGCGGCTGGCGGGCAAGGACGCCGGGGACGATGTCGTCGAGGGGGGCCCTCACCTCACCGCCCCTGCAACAACTGCCGGGCGATCACCAGGCGCTGGATCTCGCTGGTCCCCTCGCCGATAGTGCAGATCTTGGCGTCGCGGTAGTACTTCTCGGCCCGGTAGTCCTTGATGAAACCGTAGCCGCCGTGGATCTGCACGCCGCGCTCGGAGCAGAAGACGGCCGCCTCGCCGGCGTAGAGCTTGGCCTCGGACGCGAGCCGGGTCACCTTCTCGCCGCGGTCCATGGCCTCGGCGGCGGCGAAGGTCAGGGCCTCGGCGGCCGCGACGCGCACCGCCATCTCCGCCAGCATGAATTGCACGGCCTGGAACTCGGCGATGGGTTTGCCGAACTGCTCGCGCTCCTTCGCGTAGGCGACGGAAACGTCGAAGGCGCCCATCGCCGTGCCGAGGCCGAGGGCGGCGATCGAGATGCGGCCACCGTCGAGGATCTGCAGCGCCTGGATGAAGCCTTCCCCTTCCCCGCCCAGCATGCGGTCGTCGGAGACGAAGCAGTTCTCCATCACCACCTCGGCGGTGTCCGAGGCGCGGATACCCAGCTTGTTCTCCTTCTTGCCGGGACGGAAGCCTTCCATCCCCTTCTCCAGGACGAAGGCCGAGATGTTGTGATGGCGAGGCCCGTTGGGATCGGTGACGGCGAAGACGACGCAAATGTCGCCCACGCTGCCATGGGTGGTGAACGTCTTGGCGCCGTTGAGGATCCAGCCGCCGTCGACGCGCTCGGCGCGGGTGCGGGTGCCGGCGGCGTCCGATCCCGCCCCCGGCTCGGTGAGGCTCCAGGCGCCGATCTTCTCGCCGCTGGCCAGCGGTGTCACCCAGCGCTGCCTCTGCTCCGGGCTGCCGTACTTGAAGATGTGGTTCGTGCACAGCGAATTGTGAGCGGCGACGCTGATGCCCACCGAGGGATCGACGCGCGAAAGCTCGGTGATGACGATGACGTACTCGACGTAGCCGAGCCCCGCGCCGCCATACTCCTCCGGAAAGAGGACGCCGAGAAAGCCCAGCTCTCCCGCCTTCGCCATCACCTCGCGAGGGAACTTCTGGTGCTCGTCGATCTCGTCGACGAGAGGATCCACCTCGCGGCGCGCAAACTCCCGCGCGGTCTCCTGAATGGCGCGCTGCTCCTCGGTGAGCGAAAAGTCCACGGACGTTCCTCCTCCAGGCCCCCGGGTGAGGGCGCGGCGATGCTATCAGAAGGGATCTTGCAGGTCGCGGCGTTCTGCCCTTCGATCCGCCGGCTGGAGGCGCTCGAAAAAATCGGCTATGGCTTCGGTGCCGGCTCGGCCGATGCGTGATCGAGGACATAGACCCAACGCCCATCACGCCGCTCCGCCACCTCGGTGAAGCGTCCCAGCAGAACCACGGACTTGTCGCTGCCCTTGGGCACCAGCGTGAGGGTGATCCGTCCCCACCCCACGGACCGCTCGCCGACGGTCGTGTAGTGAGTCTCGGAGAAGGAAGCATCCTTGACCGTGTTCGCTGCGAGCAGATCCTTGAAGCTCTGCCGGATCGCTTCCGCGCCCTTCAGCTCCGCTGAGTCCGGAAGCCAGGCGACGGCGTCGGGGGCGTAGCAATCCATCACCGCCTCCAGATCGCCCGCCTCGACGGCCTTCTCCCATGCCGCGTCCACCCCCTGCACGCCGCCTTCCTCCGCAGCCACGGCTCGCGAACCAAAGCTGGCGACGGCGAGCGCCGCAATCCCCAGTGCCCAGATCCACTGACGCATCTCAATGCCCTCCCTTCATGTGATCTTGCTCTGATTATGCGCCACGCCGCCGCCGAGTTGCGCCTGCCGGACGGCGGTTTGCCTCGCGCGGACCGGGCCGGCCAGCGCAATCCTCTCGGCGCGGCGCGTTCGTTGCGAGCTCTGCGGCACTCGCCAGGAGCTCTACGTCATTCGTACCGCGGTATGCCTCAGAGGGAGAGCGGCACGCCTCATTGGAGTTGGGATTTGCGTCACGGCGGCCGCGGTACGCGTCATTCAGGCCTCGGCGCGCATCATTCGCTCACGGAGTTGCATTATGAAAACCACGATCTGCGCCATTCACACCGGCAGTTGCGCGAGGCAACCCGCAGGACGCCGCATTCGCTCACCGGCATGCATCGCTGAAGTCCCGGATTGCGTTATGCATGCCGCGGGTTGCCTCATTAGACCCGCGGTCTGCGTCATGCATTCCGAGATCCCAATGACGCGTACTCCGGTGCGCATGAGGCAGATCGGCGAGCGAATGATGCGTGAGCCCGTGCGGGAGATCCGAGCCGTCTTCCTTGCGATCCGCGAACGCCTCTTCCCGTCGCGGCGGCGGCTTTCGGTGACGCACGAAGGGCCGCTTGTGATTCAAGACGCGGGTTTGCTCGCGCGGAAAGACTGGCGCGTGATCCATCCGCGGATGCGCGTGATGAGCGAGCCCCTCGCCGCGTCACACATCTGAGGTCGGAGCTTCCGAACGAGTCTTCTTGTACCGCGAGGGAGTCCTGCCGCCGCCGCGCACCTCGAGCGCGAGGACGCCTTCGTCGATCAGCTCCCAGAGCGTCCGGTACAGGGAGCCGCGATCGGCCTCGTAGCCGAGCGCGCGGCAGAGATCGTTGCGGTCGAAGACATCCGGGACACGTGCCAGCGCCTTCCTGACTTCGTCCTGGAGCTCCCAAGCGTAGCGCCGGCGGCGTTTCGGCGGTGGCGCGGGAGGGGCCGGGGCCGGAGCGGCGGCCGGCTGAGACACGGGCTGTGAGAGGAAGGAGTCGGCTGGAAGAGCCGGAAGGGTCCCCGCCCCCTCAGCGGTCGTCATCCACACCAGCTCCAGGGCCCGAACCTGCTGGCGATGGGCGGCTTCGAGCAGCTCGAAGCCGGCGCGGAGCTGCTCGTCGAGCCGCCGTTTCCGGTCCTCGAATTCTTCGCGGGTCATAATTGCGTTTGCGATTGCATCACAAAGAGCGGCGCAACGCAAGAGGAGACCGCGCCTCCGAACAGCCACTCCCGCTGGGATCAGCCGAGCGTCACCTTGACGTAGACCTCCGCCAGGAGCAGCTCGCATTGAATCGAAGGCAGAGCGATCGTCCTCTCGAAGCCAGTGACAGCGGTGAACAGCCAGCGGTTGTTTTCCTGTCTCAGGTATTGCTCGACGCGGAAGGAGTCCTGAGAGACGAGCAGATACTCGGTGAGGGAGGGGATCGTCTGGTAGTGCTCGAACTTTTTTCCCCGATCGTAAGCCTCAGTTGTGCGCGAGAGCACCTCGATCAGGAGCGTGGGATTGAGGAGGGTTTCCAGCTCTTCGTCCTCGAACTGCGGCTCGTCGCAGACCACCACGACGGCAGGATATGTGTACAGTCCCGTGGCAGGGACTCGCACCCTTTGATCGCTCGCATACACCTCGCACGGCCGCTTCTTCAGTTGCAGACTGAGCTCCCGGCCGATGTTCAGGACGATCAGGTTATGGTTGCGGCTCCCTCCTGTCATCGCGAACATCTCGCCGTCCAGGTACTCGCTCCTGATCTCCGCCCGGCGCTCGATCGCCAGGTACTCCTCGGGAGTCAGGTGGGTTTTCGTCTGGACATCCATACGGACAGATGCTACAGCAACGGGCTGCATCAACCAAGGTTTAGGGGCTCAAGCCGCTTTCAGAACGAAGTTGACGCGCACGGCGTCGAACGGGAACACGATCCGGCCTTCCTCGGTCTTCTGCAAGATTCCCGTATTGAGCAAGGCATGGACATCGCCATGTACCGCTTGACATCTCGTTGCACCCGACGCGCGGCCTCGCGCAAGGTCACCGGGCCCGCACCCGTCAGCGCCGAGAGCAATTCCCAGCGCTTCTGCGTCAGCACCTTGAACAACAGCGCTGGCGTCTCGAAGCTGATGAATGCCCCCTGGGGACGCCCTTCGAAGGCGCGTAGCACCCGGGCGTTGGCTTCCTCGCGGGATGAGACTTCCAAGGTCAGGGTATGCATGTCAGGTCTCCAGCACCACGATACCGGCTCAGGCTAGGTTTCCGATTCCCGCTTCTGCAGCTCTTTGGCCTTCTGGACAAGCGTAGAGGCATCCCAGTCGGGTAGCAGGGTTCGACGTTCCTCGGTGTAGTTGCCGGAGCCGGGATCATACTGGCGTAGGAATCGGACTGCATTAGCCCAGCCGAGGGCTTCAGCGAGAGCACGAAAGCCCCGATTCCTCAGTTCACTCTGATTGGTGATCAGTGCTTCCATTGGTAGACCTCCTCGATGAAGTGAACAGGGTCGGTCACCGGAACATGAAGCTCACCTGAGAACCGCGACGCAAGCTTGAGAAGTTGAAGATCAACAGTGAGAAACGCGGCCGCGTCAGACAGTTCTGCGGAGGCGAGATGAAATGCGTCGAAGTTCTTGAAGCCCTTCGCGATGAGCTCCTCGATACGAACGGACAGGTCGGTCTCGTTGAGCAGGGGGATCGCTACTGCCTCAGATAACCAGAGAGCGACCGCCTCGCGGCGGGCTTGGTCGGTGTTCAAGCTGTTTTCGAGGACGAGAGCCGGGCTTTGGAGCAGCTCGACGGTGTCCACCGGAAGGGCGAAGATACTAAGAACAGCCTCCGTCTGGAGCCGGATGATGGGCTCCTCCTGAAGGTCGAAGGGCCTCTTGAGGCAGCAGAGGTCGAGGTAGATGCGCACGAGGAGAGTTTACCGCTCTTCCGGGACCCGCGCTTTTCGAGCAGGTCCATCGATGACATCGTTCTGGACTGCCACCGGCCTAATACCAGATGTGCATCGGAAGGCCATAGGAGTCGATGGCTGAGGCCTCTGGCAGTCGTCGAGCGGAGCCGGCCAGGAGCCGTTTGGCGGACCACAGCGCCGCGAAGGCATCGGCGATATCGTCCGCGGCCACGCTTCGCGAGCCGATTTGCGCGACGACGCTGGCGAACGCCTCCGAGCCGAAATGCTCCGCGATGAGGCGCGGCGTTGCTCATGGCCGCGGACATCCTTCTTCGCATGGAGCATCGGGGAGCCTTGCCAGGAGGCGAAGGAGACCTCCGGATGGACCTCGAAGAGGTGCTGCCTGAGGTCGGTAGAGCGAACGCACTCATCGACAGCTCGAATCTTCGGGAGAATTCCGAACGTCTGCTGCGATATGCGATGGCCGTTGTGCTGGTACGTGATCTCGCAGGCCTCTTCCCAGGAAGTCGCCTCGAGCGCCGGCCGGATCGGGCAAGGGAACACACTGCTGGCGCGAGGCCCGACAAACTTGCGCGCCGCGCCATCGGCTTCACGTGCGCCGCTATCGGGCAAGCCAATCGGAATGTCGATGGCGGCCAGAGTCCATGGTTGAGCCGCAAGCTCATTCGTAGTGAGAACCTGCGCCGTGAATGATGAAGAGCCCGGCATATGAGCGATGGCGAGCCACCGGGACTGGCAACCGTCGATGCCTGCTATCTGTTCCATGCTGCGCCAGGCGCCGAACGCCAGGTATGCCCAACAGCTTGGTAGTGTCGTTCCGTCTGGTTTAGGTGACTCCCCATGTCAAGGTTTCACAGCTAATGGGTGCTTCTGGGCTTGGGAAGATCCAGGGCGATACACGTTAGGGAAAGGGCTATTAATAACGCGTCGCCAGAGAGCTTGAAACTCAGGTAGATCTAATTCAAGCGATGTGCGGTGAAGAATCTATGGCAAGCCTCTATCAGTGTAGCTACTTCTCTGGGTTCGATAGTCCCTAGATCTCCATGCATGACGCGATTGCGGACCTTGGCTGTGTAGTATCGGATCAAGTCCTGTTCGCTCCGGGTAATGAATCCATCTCGCGCAAGACGAATCGCCAAACCAGCGAGGCTGTCTTCATCTGGGGCGATTGCGAGGCGGTTTCGCTTGGCGATCGACCGAAGACCGAGTTCCAATGTTGCAGAGGCCAGCATAGCGGATTCGTCCTTCTCGATCTCGTCACCCGAAGCTAACAAACTCTTCGCCTTCTCAAGGCGCAAGAGGCCGCTTGGCTGAGTCTTGATCTCGCGCTCAGCGGCTTCGAGCGCGCTCCTAAGGTCTTTACCAACGCTGCCCCAATCGATGTCTTTCAGGAACGCGAATCCGGCCTCGAGGGCTTTGGCGACAAGCAAAGTTCCGATTGCCGCCGCGAGAAAAGTCCCCAACTCATCTTGTGCCTTGAATAGGGACTTAGTAATATACCAGACCACCGCGACCACGAGGGCTACCAGAGCGATGATTAAGAGAATCTTGCCTAGCTCGGGCTTAGGGGTTTCCTCAGCCAAGATAAAAAGAGCTGTCAGAGCGCGCAAGTTCATCCTCCCATTCTCAAGGCCAAACGACCGCCCAGCTTCAGGGATGACCCTGAGCTGCGCCTTCTGTCAGCGGTTTCGCGCCTGCCTATTATACTGCATCGGCCTTCGAGTGACACAGCTCCCGAACTTCAAGAGGGCAGACTGACGACAGGTCAACCCAAACCTACCCGGCGGTCAGAATCACGATGACTCAGGTCATCCTGAGATTGACGGCGATCATCTTGATGCAGACCGCAGATGGGACGGCACCAAAGAGGTCCCGCGTAGAGTGGAACCGGTCAAGAAGGAAGCTGCCTGCCGCCGGGTTGACTCGCCGCACGACGCGCGGTAGTTTCCTTTTGCACTCTACAACACATCCGCAGTTGCCGCGAGACGGAGGTCTTCGGCTCGCGGTTAGAGGTAACGTCCGCCTACAACAGGAGAGATTCATGGAGCTCGAGCAGTATTGGGAGAGGTACCGCACGCACACGCAGATCCGCCAGGGTGGCGCGCTCAGCAACCTGGGGGACGGCATTTCGATCACCACCCAAGGCATCAACACCCGCCCGATTGCCTGGCCGGGCAACGGCTTCCTGACCGAGGCTGTGCACGTCCTCACCCTGAAGCCGGGGGAGGAGAGCTCGCGGTACGCCTACGACATGGCCGAGGAGGCGACGATCGTCTTCAAGGGTAAGGGACAGGTCTACCTGGGGGGACAGTGGCTCGACGTCGAGCCGGGAGACATCGCCTATTTCCCCTTCACCGTCGAAAGAGCCATGCGCAACCCGGCGGAGAACCAGGACGACTTCGTGCTGGTGACCTGCATCTCGCCGCCGCAGTTCGACCTCTACGAGTCCGCCGGCTTCTACGACTCGGTGCACAAGGTGATGAACTACGACGCCATCGACTACGCGAAGATCAACACGAAGCGCGTCACCTACTCGAACACCAACGACCTGGCCTTCCACGACAGCCACTCCGAGATCCGTGCGTGGAACCTCAGCAACGACGAGATCCGTAAGAGCGGGGCGCTGTTCAATTGCTTCTATGGCGCGCCGCTCGTCGGGCTCGTGGAGGGCGGCGAGGCGAGCGGACCGCCGAGCATGCTTCTCATCCTCTGGGGCGGCTACGGCACCGGCGCTACCGGCTTCAACTTTGCCAACATGAGCCCGGGCATGACGGCGGACATCCACACGCATCCGGTCTCGGACGAGTGCGTCATCAACTGGGCGGGCGGCGATCAGGCTTGGCTCAACGACCGCTGGGTGCCGACCGGACCTTATGACTGCCTGCTGGCGCCTTGCGGCGTGCGCCACGGCGCCGTCGTGCCGGCCGATGCCAAGGAGGATTATTTCGTGGGCGGCCTCGCCGCGCCGCCGCAGCTCGACCTGCTCATCCAGAGCGGCTATTACAAGGACGGGAAGTTCACCCGCCCGGCTTTCGAGAAGCTGAAGGGGAGCTGAGCGGACCCCGGGGCGGCCGGGACCCGGTAGAGATGGAACGTCCCGGCCACCCAGCCATGGTCCTCGCCGGAACGGATGCGGCGCCAGACGGGCTGCCAGTGCGCGGCGATGGCACGCCGCTCGCGATACTGGTAGATGCGCTGCGGATCGCCGTGCAGGATGCCGGGCAGGAGCTGCTCCACGCCGACGTTGACGATGTACCAGCCTGGCGGCAAGGGATCTTCGGCATCGACGAGGCGGGCGGCCGGCAGGTAGGCGTGGAGCACGTCGTCCCGCAGCCCAAAGTAGAGCACGCCGAGAGGTTCCAGGCCGCGGCGCTTCACCTCGGCAGCGAGCCACCGCAGGTTCTGGCGGAACTCGATGTCGCCGGCGCCGAGGGCGAAGCGGGTCGGGTTGCGCTCTCCCAGCCACCACGTATTGGTCGCGGCGAGCCAGTTAGGCGTTACCGCAGCCGCCTCCAGCAGGAGGATGGCGGCTGTGGCCGTCGCCCAGCGGGGCCGCCGCGCGAGCCCGACGGCGAGCGGCAGGAAGAGCAAGGTCAAGACCGGGAGGAGATGCCGGAGCCCGATGTTGTAGTTGGAGCGCATCGCTATTACCAGGTAGAGCACGGCGGTGGCGGCGAGGAGCAGGGCTCCCCGGCTCGTCCCGTCCGCGTGCGCGCGGCGAGGCCGCCAACGAAACGCCAAGGCGAGCGCGGCGGCGAGCAGGACGAGCGGCGTCTTCACCAGCAGCGCGGCCGGGAAGTACCACCAGCGTCCGCGCGAGCTGACCTCGCCGAAAGCGTAAGAAGGATAGACGCCGAGCGCGTCCTGCGCCGCGATGCCGAGCACTCCCGTCGTCATCTGCGCCACGAGCGGATGCCGGCGCTCGAGCGTGAGCAGACGCGTCTCCCAGGCCGCTAGCCTGTCACCGGTGAGCAGCGTCGCCTCGCCGCGGCAGTATTGGCGGACCACTTCCTGGCCGGTCGCCGCGTCATACCGATGGTTGGCGACGGCATAGGCGGCGAGCACCAGCACCGCGGCGATGGGCAGCGCGACGAGCGGCAACACCACGCGCCGCCGCCAGCCGATGCGGTCTGGGGCCGGCGCCATCGCCAGCAGCAGGACGACGGGCAGCAGGAGGAGACCGGAGAACTTGCTCGCGGCGGCGAGACCGACTCCGGCGCCGACGGCGGCGGCGCGGCCGAGCGACGGGCGCTCCTGCCAGCGCAGACCCGCGAGCAGGGTGACGACGAAGCCGCAGGCGACGGCGGCGTCGGTCTGCAACGACGAGAGCCACGGCACGAGGTTGAAGGAGAGCCCCACCATCGACACCAGCAGCCAGCCGGCGACCGGGCCGCCGAAGCGTCGGCCGAGAAAGAAGCAGGCGATGAGCAGGGGAGCGCCGAAAGCGGCCAGCACGATCCAGCGCCCGGCCACCGTCGCCCGCCAGACCCGCTCCGGCTGCCGGTGCATGCGGTCCGTGGCGGGGACGGCATCGCGCGGCAGCACCGGCGGCCAGAGCGCCGTGCCGCTCGCCAGCACGGGCAGCGCCGCGACGAGCTTGACCAGCGGCGGATGCTCGAGGTTGTGGAGGTTCTGTCCGTAGACGAGCGCGTGCTGGCCGGCGAGGAGATGCTGGGCGCCGTCGCCGGAGAGCGATTGCCGATGGATGGCGGCGCCCTGGAGGCCCAGGATGGCGAGAGCCAGGGCTACGCCGGGTGCGTAGTGGCTGAGCCGGGCCAGCCGGGCGGCGGCAGGATCGCTAAGGGAATCGGACATTGCTTCTATGATCTCCGATTCCGCCAAGGAGAGAGGGAAAATTCGTAGGGGCGGGGCTTGTCCCCGCCCAGGGGTGGGTGGAGCCGAGCGGCTCACTAA
>JBIOVX010000233.1:0-2405 GCA_044868005.1 Thermoanaerobaculia bacterium
ACCCCCTCTCCGTGACCGGAGAGGGGGAGAACAGCAAAAAGCAACGTCCTTTTCTTGTTTCCCCCTCTCCCTAACAGGAGAGGGGGCCAGGGGGTGAGGCTTCGAAGGGCAGACCCGCTCGAAATCCACAGCGGATTCCGCGCGCCGAGGAGTAAGATCAGCCGCCGGGAGCCAGGTCATGATCGCGAAGCCAGCCGCCGCCGCGCAGGAGATCGCCGTTCCTCCGGAAGCCCGCTCCGGGCTCGCACCCTGGGTGCGGAAGGAGCTGCCTCTCCCGCCCGTGCCCCGGGGGCTCGGCTGGATCGGCGTCGTGGGTCCCGGCGTCATCGTCCTCGGCATCTCCATCGGCAGCGGCGAGTTCCTCCTCGGGCCGGCGGCCTTCGTGCGGCATGGCCTGTCGCTGCTCTGGGTCACCGGCGTCGCGGTCTTCCTGCAGACCGTGTTCAACATGGAGCTCATGCGCTACACGGTGGCCACCGGCGAGCCGGTGTTCACCGGCTTCATGCGCACGCCGCCTTCGGCCAGGGGCTGGGCCTGGTTCTACGCCATTCTCTACGTGCTCCAGACCGGTTGGCCGGCGTGGGCGGCCAACGCCGCGGGCGCCATCTTCTTTCTCAACGCGCGCCGCATCGCCGGACCGGACGATGCCGGCGCGGTGTACCTCATCGGAGTCGGGACGTTTCTCGCCTGCGTCGCGGTCCTCCTCGTGGGGCGGCGCATCGAGCGTACCCTTGAGGTGCTCAACTGGCTGATGATCGCCGGCATCCTGGGCAGCTTCCTGCTGCTGGCGGTGTTCTTCGTGCCGCTGCGGGTCTGGCTTGCCGGCGCGGCGGGATTCGCCGGGTTCGATCTCGATGCGGGCAGGTTCGACCTTCTCCCGGCGGGCACGGACTTCGTTCTCCTCGCGGCGCTCGTGGCCTACTCCGGCTGCGGCGGCGTCAACAACATCACCCTTTCGAACTGGGCGCGGGACAAGGGCTACGGCATGGGGAAGCACGCCGGCTACATCCCCGCCGCCGTCGGCGGTCACAAGGTGCACCTCGCGCACAACGGCTTCAGCTTCGAGCCGGACGCCGAAGGCATCCGGCGCTTCCGGGGCTGGTGGCGCATCGTGCGCGCCGACCAATGGGGCGTGTTCTTCGTCGGCGCGCTCCTCGGCATGGCCCTGCCGGCGCTGCTCTACGTGACGTTCCTGCCGCGCGGCACGGACATCCGCGGTCTCGGCATCGCCGCGGCGCTCGCCGAGAAGGTCGGCGCGCAGGCCGGGCCGCTGATGGCGGGAGCAATCGCTTTTCTCGGCGCCTGGGTCCTCTTCAAGACCCAGTTGGACGCCGTGGAAGGGATGGCGCGCGCCATCACGGACATCCTGTGGACGGGCAGTCGGCGGGTGCGTGGCTGGCGCGGCGGCGACGTGCGCCGCGTCTACTACTCCATGCTGGCGGCGATCGTGCTCTGGGGCCTCATCGCGCTGCGCCTCGCCCAGCCGATCGTCCTGCTGCAATTGGGAGCCAACATCGCCGGCATCATTTTCATCATCGCCTCGCTCCACCTGCTTTACATCAACACGCGCTTGCTGCCGGCGGAGCTTCGGCCGCCGCCGTGGCGCCGGGCGTGCCTGGTCTTCATGGCCTGTTTCTACGCGTTCTTCGCGGCTCTCTCGTTGTGGAGCCTGCGATAAGAAGGATTACGGAGGATTTGGAGGAGCTCTCTACCATGACTTCTCGCGGCAAAGCGGTGCAGGATCATTACCCGAGCGATTACGCCCATTGCTATGGATGCGGCAGTCTCAACGAGCACGGCCTGCACGTGAAGAGCGCCTGGGAGGGCGACCAGGTCGTCGCCCGCTTCCAGCCGGAGCCCTATCACGTCGCCGTTCCCGGCTTCGTCTACGGCGGCCTGTTGGCGTCGCTGATCGACTGCCACGCGATGGCGACCGCGGCAGCCTTCACCGAGCGGGCGGCGGGCCGGGACATCGGCGAGCGCGAAGCGCCCAGGTACGTCACGGGATCGCTGCGCGTCGACTACCTCCAGCCCACGCCCCTCGGGCCCGAGCTCGAGCTCCGCGCGCGGGTCCGCGAGTCGACCGAACGCACGGCAACCGTGGAAGTCACGGTTTGGGCCCAGGGCGCGATAACCGCGCGAGGGCAAGTCATTGCCGTGCGCATCCCGGGAGCGATGAGCGGCGGTCGGACCGGCGCCTAGGTGCCCCGAAGCCCAACCGCCGCGCGATGTAATTTCTTCAACCGTCGGTCGCAATCGAGAGGCCCGCGACCTACGCGCCGGCAAAATAAGGACTTACCCTTGCGTGGGCGGCGTGGACCGTCTTATTGAAGCGCGCGACCGCGTTGTGGTCCACGTAGACCACGACGAGATCAACGTAGACCATGACGTGGTCGACGTAGACC
>JBIOVX010000234.1:0-8963 GCA_044868005.1 Thermoanaerobaculia bacterium
TTCTAACTTCTTCTTGGATAGAAATGCCGGCGGGACGCCGGCGCTCCCAGGAATGACGATGAACGCAACAATCCTTCGCCGCCGCCTAGCCCTGGGGATCTCCCTGACGATCCTCCTGGCCGCCCCCTACCTCTGGTTCGGCTCACTCAACTGGCTCCTCCCTTTCCCCTGGGAGAACCTCCAGCGTCCGCCGGCCGTGGTGGTCTCGGACCGCCATGGCCAGCCGTTGCGGTTCTTCCTGCCGGCGGACGAGCGGTGGCGGTTTCCGGTGCGGCTCTCGGAGCTGCCGCCGGAATTGCCGAAGGCGCTGGTGGCTTCGGAGGACCGGCGGTTCTATCGCCATTTCGGCGTGGATCCGGTGGCGGTGATGCGGGCGGCGTGGTCCAACTTGAAGAGCGGCGAGGTGGTCTCGGGCGCGTCGACGATCCCGATGCAGGTGGCGCGCATGGCGGAGCCGGGGCCGCGCACGCTGGTCTCGAAGATCCGCGAGAGCTTCCGCGCCTTGCAGCTCGAGCGGCGGTTCACCAAGGATCAGATCCTCGAGATCTATCTGAACCTCCTGCCGTACGGCGGCAACGTCGAAGGCGTGGGCGCGGCGGCGTGGTTCTATTTCGGCAAGGAGCCTGAGCAGCTCTCGCTCGGAGAGATCGCTCTGCTGACGGCGTTGCCTCGCGCGCCGGCGGGATACGACCCGACGCTCCATCCGCGGGCGGCGACGGCGGCGCGCGATCGCGTCCTCGCCCAGCTCGCGGCGCGCGGCGCCTTTACGTGCGAGGAGATTGTCGAGGCGAAGCAACAGCCGGTGCCGCGAGTGCGGCGCAAGCCGCCGTTCGCGGCTCCCCACTTCACGGAGATGGTCGCGGCGCAGTTTCCAGAGGAGGTGCGCATCCGCACCACCCTCGACCGGCGGACGCAGGAGATCGCCGAGTCCCAAATGGCGCGGCGCATCCGCGAGCTGCGCGATACGGGGATCGGCAACGCCGCCGTGGTGGTAATCGACAACGAGACGCGCGCCGTGCGCGCCATGGTGGGCTCGGCCGGCTTCCGCGAGACGTACTTCCAGGGTCAGGTCAACGGCGCCATCGCGCGGCGCTCGCCGGGGTCCACCCTCAAGCCGTTCCTCTACGCCATGGCGATGGACCAGGGGCGGGTGCTGCCGGAGACGTACATCCTCGACGTCCCCACCGACTTCTCCGGCTACGTGGCGGAGAACTACGACGAGCGCTACCGCGGGCGGGTGACGGTGCGCGAGGCGCTCATCCTCTCGCTCAACGCCTGCGCCGTGCGGCTGCTCTCGCAGGTGGGCCTGCCCGAGTTCCAGAGGATGCTCCAGCGCGGAGGCCTCGCGACGCTCGACCGGCCGGCGGGGAGCTACGGCCTGCCGCTGGTGCTCGGCGCCGGCGAGGTGCGGCTGGTGGATCTGGTGAACCTTTATGCGAGCCTGGCGGAGGGCGGGGTTTACCGAGCAATACGCGTTGTGGAGCCTAATTCCCAAAACGTAGGGGCGGGGCTTGTCCCCGCCCGGGTGGGGACAAGCCCCGCCCCTACGAAAACTACGTTGCGGATCTCAGACCCGATTCGCCTGTTTTCACCGGAGGCCGCACGGGCCGTGACGGAGATTCTCACGGACGTGCAGCGGCCGGACCTGCCCGAGGCCTGGGAGCTCACGCGCGACGTGCCGGCGGTGGCATGGAAGACCGGCACCTCGTACGGCCACCGGGATGCGTGGGCGGTGGGCTTCTCGGCGCGCACGACGATCGGGGTCTGGGTGGGCAACTTCGACGCCAAACCGCGCAAGGGCATCTCGGGCAGCCAGCATGCCGGACCCCTTCTCTTCGACCTCTTCCGCGCGCTGGAGCCGGGCGGCCGGGGGCCGGTGAAGCCGGAGGGGCTGATCCGCGACGAGATCGAGGTCTGCTCGCTCTCCCACGAGCTGCCGGGGCCGTTCTGTCCGCAGCGGATGAAGATCGCCTACCTGCCGGGCACCTCGAAGCTCACCGCCTGCACGCTCCACCGCCGCATGCTGGTGGACAGCGAGACCGGCGAGCTGCTGGCCGGCGACTGCGTGAGCCGGCGGCCGCACGAGTTCCGATTGCTGACCATCTACCCGCCGGAGCTGCTGGCGTGGTGGCGCTCGCAGGGTGCGCCGGTGCAGGAGGTGCCCCGGCTCGCCGCCACCTGCGAAGGCATCCCGGACGGCGAGCCGCCGCGCATCGTGTCGCCGGACGGCGCCACCCCTTACCGTCTGCGGCGCGACGCCCCCGCCGACTACCAGCGCATCCCCCTCGTCGCCCAGGCCTCGCCGGCGGTGCGGCAGCTCTATTGGTATCAGGACGGCACCCTGGTCGCCACCACGGAGGCGAGCTCCTCGGGGAGCCGCTTCCTCGACGCCGTCCGCGGCGAGCACCGGCTGGTGGTGACGGACGACCTGGGGCGGTCGGACGGGGTGACGTACAAGGTGGAGTAGGCCCCCCCTGGCATACCTGTTGCGTCGTGCAGCTCTGAAGGTTCTTATTGCCGTTCGTCCATATGACTGAAAGGCATTTGACAGGCGGACAAGCGGGGGCGTACAGTGCGAGACCTGGGGGTAGGTTGAGATGCGAGACCTGCGCAAACGCCTTTCGCTGATCGCCGTCGTCGCCATTCTTGCGCCGGCGGGCGCTCTCCAAGCCGAGGCGCGCCTTTCGGGCGTCGCCGGCCTGGTGCGCGGCGGGCCGTCGCCGCTGGCCGCCGCCCACATCTACGCCTACCAGCTCGCCGATCTCACCCTGCACAAGGTGTTGACGGACAAGGGCGGCAACTTCCTGTTCCAGGACCTCCCGGCCGGCCTCTACAAGATCATCGCCCACAAGTCGGGCTTCCTGCCGGCGGTGATCACTCTCCCCCGCACCACGGCGCAGGCCTACCAGTTCGTCGAGGTGGAGCTGGCTCAGCGGCGGCCGGGCGAGGGGCCGGAGTCGGACGACTACTGGTCGATCCGCTCCCGCGTGCCCACCGACGTGCTGCGCCAGATCGAGAACGACCAGACGCAGGTGCAGCTCGCTTCCTTCACCGCCAGTCCCTCGGGCTCCCTCACCGGCAACTTCCAGACCGAGATGAAGGCTCAGACCGGCGTCGATCAGAACGCCTCGGACGGCGGCCAGCTCTCGACCGCCGGCCTCGGCATCCAGGGCCAGTTGGGGAAGACGCAGGTGGGGTTGCACGGCAGCTTCACGCAGTTGCGGCCTTCCGACGTCATCCAGGGCAACGGCGGCGCGTTCGGCACCGGCCAGACCAGCAGCCTGTCCATCGACCTGGCCCGCGGCCCGAGCAGCCACGTGAGCCTCGTCTCGCACAACAACCGGATGATCGCGCGAGGCGAGTCGGGCGATTCGCCGGTCGACTTCGAGCACTACCAGGTGAGCTGGTCGCAGGAGGTGGGCGAGAACGGCCGCTCCGAATTCATCGCCTATTACACTTCGGAGAACAACTTCCACCGCCAGGCCGCCATCGATCCCCTGGGCATCCCGGAGGCCTCGCGGAGCTGGAAGATCGAGGGCGCCTATACGGCCGAATTCAGCGACCGCAATACCCTGCAGGCCGGCCTGCGCTACCGCGAGCGCCAGTTCGGCTACAGCACGCTGGACCTGCCGGGCAAGGTCAACGAGCAGCAGGCGCTCTCCAGCGTCGACCTGTTCAGCCGCGGCGGCGTGCGCGTGCAGCCGGCGGTGCTCATGGAGTACGGCCTCTACAGCACGCTCTCGGACGGCAGCCTGGCGCTGACCCCCCAGGGCGGCATCGTCCTCCAGCTCGGTCCCGACTGGCAGCTCGAGGGGAGCGCCGCCCGCCGCGTCTACACCGACACCCGCGCCAATCCGGACTTCCTCCCCACCCTCTTCGAGCAGCGCGACCTCTGCGAGCAGGGCAGCGAGTCCTGCTACCAGGTCAACCTCTCGCGCAAGGGCGAGGACGACAGCTCGTTCTCCCTCGGCGCCGCCCACCGCACGATCGGCGACACGCTGCGGGTCTACTTCAGCGAGGACTTCTTCGACCGGCTGGAGAGCCTCTACCTCGTGCGCGGCGACGAGCTGCCGGAAGTCCGCGTCGGCTTCAGCCACAGGCTCTCGCCGCGGGTGGTCACCAAGCTCGATTCGAGCGTCGCCTCCGGCGGCGGCGGCACCTTCTTCGCCGCCAACGGCCAGCCGTACGAGAACCAGGTGCGCTACTTGGTGACCTCGCTCGACACGCAGCTCCTCGCCAGCTCGACGGGGATCTTCGTGGCCTTCCACCACCTGGAGCAGACGCTCGACCCGGCAAGCCAGCTCCTCAAGCGCAGCGCTCCCCCCGCCGCGCAGATGGAGTACGAGCGGCTCCAGCTCATGGTGAACCAGGACCTGAACTTCCTCCTCGACCTCGCCTCCGACTGGGCCGTGCAGCTCAACATGGAGCTCAGCCGCAGCGGCGGCACCTCCCCCAGCGGCTCCCTCGGGGACGACCGGGTCCGCCGGCGCATCCTCGGCGGCATCGCGGTCAAGTTCTAGCCTTTTTCAACAACCCAACCGGTTGAATCCAAAAAAACGGATCGCATCCGTTTTTCTGGAGCGCGGGCCGGAAAATCGTGAGAAAATGGGCACTTAGAGGCAGTTCAAAATGCCGTGGCCGTGGCATGGAGTGTGCTACCTGGCCTCTGGGAAACTGAGGGACGGATTCACTTCTTTCATGACGCGGGCGCGAATCATCAGACTGGCGGCTTCCCTGGCGCTCGCTTTCCTCGCGGTCGGTCTGGGCGGCGTCAGCGTCTACCGCAAGGTCCAGACGTTCCAGCCGCTCGGCTTCGAGGCGGTGCCCAGCGGCGGCGTGCTGCGCGTGCCCGCGGTCGACCTGCCTGAGCAAGGACTCCAGCAGGGCGACCTGATTCTGGAGGATTCCACGGTTGATCAGCTCGCGGCGCGCCTGAAGGAGCGGCCGGCGAGCGAGCTGAACGTCCTCCGTGGAGAGCAGGTCGTCCAGGTTCGGTATCAACGCCCGCCGCTCGACGTCGACTTCCCGTATCTGATTCTCTGCCTGATCGGCACGGTGTACCTGGGCATCGGCCTGTTCACGCTGCTGCGGCACGGCGGCGGGCAGAGCCTGCTGTTCTATCTCTGGTGCCTCACTTCGGCGGCCCTCTACCTGCTCACGCCGGTGGATCCGAGAGACCTGGCTTTCAAAGCGATCGACCTCTTCGACACGGCCGCCCTCATCCTGCTGCCGGCGCTGACGCTGCACCTGTTCCTGGTGTTCCCGTCGCCGCTGTGGAAGACCGGACCCTGGCGCCGGCTGGTGCCATTCCTCTACCTGCCGGCCGCGGCCCTGCTGGCCCTCCGGCTCGACCTGATGCTCGCCGGCGGGAGCTGGATCTTCGGCAATCCGACGGAGCCGCGCGTCCAGGCTCTCTCCCGCATCGAGTTGTTCCACTTCATCGTCTTCGTGGTCGCCGCCCTGACGCTCCTCGTCTGGCGCTTCCGGCGCGGCGCCGCCCTGGAGCAGCAGCGGCAGATGAAGTGGATCGCCTACGGCGTCACCGGCGGCTATCTGCCTTTCCTGGTCCTCTACTACCTGCCGTACGCCTTCCAACTGCGCGCGCCCGAGCTGTTGACCTCGGCCGCGGTGGTACCGCTGGCGCTCGTGCCGCTGACTTTCGCCTACGCCATCTTGCGCTACAAGCTGTGGGATATCGAAGTCATCGCCCGCGACACGATCTCGTGGACGCTGACCCTGCTGCTCGGCATCACCGGCTTCTCGCTGGTCAACCTGGCGATCAACCGCGGCCTGCCCGCGGAGCTCTCCCTCGCGCGCAACCTGCTGTCGTTCATCGCCGGGCTCGGCATCGCCGGCGTGCTGGTGCCGGCGCGGGGGACGATCTCCGCCACCCTGGAGCGGCTGCAGTACCGCGACCGCTTCGGCAAGCGCCGCGCGCTCGCCGGGTTCGGCCGCGAGCTGCTCCACGAGCGCGATCTCGGCCGCCTGTGCAGCTCGCTGCTGCAGCGCATCGAGGAGGGCGTGGCGCTGGAGAAGACGAACCTCTACCTGGCGCAGGGGGACTCGCTGCTGGTGGTGCATCCGGAGACCGATCTGCTGCCCGACCGTCTGCCGTTCGACTTCCTCGGCGGCGACTTCTGGCGGCGTGACAGCGAGATCCTCTCCGGCGTGGCCATGCCGGGCGAGCCGCTCTCCCTCGCCACGCGCCTCTTCATGGCCGGCTACCGCTACGCCTTTCCGCTGACGGTGCGCGGCCACGGGCTCGGCGTCGTCCTCGCTGGCTACAAGGAGGAGCGCTCGCAGCTCAACAGCGAGGATACAGAGCTGATCCGCCACCTGCTCAACCAGGTGGCGCTGGCGATCGAGAACGCGCAGCTCGTCGATCAGCTCCAGGTCAAGCTGGAGGAGGTGCAGCAGCTCCAGATCTACACCGAGGGGATCTTCGAGTCCTCCCCCGCCGGCATCGCCGTGCTCGACGGCAACCGCCGGCTGGTCTCGGTCAACGAGGCCTTCGCCCGCATCGCCGGCAAGAGCCGCGCGGAGATGCTCGGCCGCAGCCTCGAAGAGGCGCTGCCGGTGACGCCGCTGCCCGCTCCCGGCGAAGGGCCGGTGGAGGTGAGCTGGTGCGACGCCGCGGGCGCCGAGCGCTACCTGCAGCTCTCGCTCGCCGCCTTCGAGCGCGGCCATCCCCAGGGGCTCTACATCCTCGTGGCGCACGACGTTTCCGAGCGCGTGGCGATGGAGAACGCGCTGCGCGAGAAGGACCGCCTGGCGGCCCTCGGCATGCTCGCCGCCGGCGTCGCGCACGAGGTCAATACGCCGATCACCGGCATCTCCAGCTACGCCCAGATGCTGCTCGAAGAGACGCCGCAGACGGACCCGCACTACGAGATCCTGAAGAAGGTCGAGCGCCAGACCTTCCGCGCCGCGCGCATCGTCAACAACCTCCTGGAGTTCGCCCGCAAGCGCCAGAGCGAGCCGAAGCCGGTCGCCTTGGCGCCGCTCGTCGCGGAGTGCCTCGACCTGCTCGGCGACCGGCTCGGCAAGCGGCGCATCGAGATCGCCTGGACGCCGCCCGCCGAGAAGCTGGAGGTGATGGGCTGCGACGGCGAGCTGCAGCAGGTGTTCACCAACCTGTTCCTGAATGCCATGGATGCGATGAGCGACACCGGCGGCCGGCTGACGATCGAGGCCGTCCCCGGCACCGCGAAGGTGACGGTGCGCGTGCAGGACAGCGGTCCCGGCATCCCGGCCGACAAGCTGGAGCGGATCTTCCAGCCGTTCTACTCCACCAAGCTCAACCGCGGCGGGACCGGCCTGGGCCTGTCGATCAGCTATGAGATCGTGCGCCGGCACGGAGGGGACCTGCGCGTGGCGAGCCAGCCGGGAGAGGGAGCCTGTTTCCTGGTGGAGCTTCCACGTTACTACCATCCCTCCTCCTCGACGAGCGCATGAACATCCTGATCGTCGACGACGAAGAAGTCCTCCAGGACATCCTCACCTCCCTCATCCGCCGGGAGGGGCACACGCCGCTCTCGGCGACGACGGGCGAGGCGGGGCTCGCCATGCTCGAGCGCGAGGAGGTGGACCTCGTGCTGCTCGATCTCATGCTCCCCGGGATGAGGGGAATGGAAGTGCTGCGCGCGATCCGCCGGCGCGATCCCGACCAGGTGGTGGTGGTGATCACCGCCTTCTCGTCGATCGAGAGCGCCATCGAGGCCATGCGCGAGGGTGCCTTCCACTACATCCCCAAGCCGTTCAAGAACGAGGAAGTGCTGATCACCATCCGCAAGGGCCTGGAGCAGCGGCGCCTGACGCAGGAGAACCGCTCGCTCAAGGAGCAGCTCCGCCAGCGCTTCGCCTTCGACAACATCATCGGCAAGAGCAAGCCGATGCAGCAGGTCTACGAGCTCGTCCAGCTCGCCGCGCCGTCGAAGAGCAACATCATGATCCAGGGCGAGAGCGGCACCGGCAAGGAGCTGGTGGCGAAGGCCATCCACCACCACTCGCGGCGGGCCGAGGGGCCGTTCGTCACCGTCAACTCGGGCTCGATGCCGGCCGACCTCCTGGAGAGCAACCTCTTCGGCCACGTGCGCGGCGCTTTCACCGGCGCGGTCGTCAGCAAGAAAGGGCTCTTCGAGCTGGCCAACGAGGGCTCGATCTTCTTCGACGAGATCGGCAACATCCCGCTCGACACCCAGGCCAAGCTGCTGCGGGTGATCCAGGAGCGGGAGTTCATGCGCCTGGGCGGCCTCGAGACGATCAAGGTAGACGTGCGCATCATCGCCGCCACCAACGCCGAGCTGGAGACCTCCGTACAACAGGGTGCGTTCCGCGAGGACCTCTTCTACCGGCTCAACGTGATCAACATCACCCTGCCGCCGCTGCGCAAGCGCAGCGAGGACATCCCGCTCCTCGCCCAGCATTTCCTCGCCCACTACGCGCGGGAGAACGAGAAGGCGATCCGCGAGATCTCGCCGCAGGCCATGGAGGCGCTGCTCGACTATCACTGGCCGGGCAACGTCCGCGAGCTGGAGAACGCCATCGAGCGCGCCGTCGTGCTCTCCACCTACGAGGTCCTCACCGAGGAGCTCCTCCCCTCCTCCATCCGCCAGCGCGAGTCGGCCGGACTGCCTCCCGCCACGCTGCCCTCGAACGGCATCTCCTTCAAGGACGCCGTGAGCGACTACGAGCGCCAGATCATCATCCGCGCCCTGCAGTCCTGTAACGGCGTCCAGAAGCGGGCCGCCGAGATGTTGCAGGTCAAACCGACCACGCTCCATGAGATGATGAAGCGGCTCAACATCTCATCGGAAAGCCTCGTCGCGTCGTGACGCCGGAAATGTCTGAAACAGGTTTTCGCGGAGGCTTTTCGTAGGGGCGGGGCTTGTCCCGCCATGAAAACGTTGCGGGCGGGAGGCAGTCCGGCCGACTCGCGCTGGCGGATGGAGGAGGGGAGGAGC
>JBIOVX010000235.1:0-11392 GCA_044868005.1 Thermoanaerobaculia bacterium
TCGTAGGGGCGGGGCTTGTCCCCGCCCTCACTGAAGGCCCTACCGATGTTGGGCGGGGACAAGCCCCGCCCCTACGAAAACACTCGCGGATTGACCCCATAAAAAAGAAGGAGCGCCATGCGCTCCTTTTTGGGAGGGATGAGAGGAGGATTTGCCTCCCCGCATCCTGGAGTCTAGCCAACCTATTCGCTTTTGTCAATATGAATTTTTCGCTTTCTTAGCGCAGGACCAGCGCCGCCACGATCAAGGCGGCCAGCAGCACCCGGTAGACCACGAAGACCGTCAGGCTCCGCCGGCGCAGCCAGGCGAGGAGCCAGGCGATCACCGCGTAACCCACCACCGCCGAAACGACGAGGCCGATCGCCATCGGCACGAGTTGGGCCGCGCCGGCGCCGGCGTCCGCCAGATCCTTGGCCGACTTCAACGCCGCCAGGACGCTGATGGGGACCGTCAACAGGAAGCTGAACCGGGCGGCCGCCGGACGCGTGAACCCCAGCAGCAGGGCAGCGGTGATGGTGATCCCCGAGCGCGAGGTCCCGGGAACGAGGGCCAGCGCCTGCGCGCAGCCCACCACTAGGCCGTCCGTCAGGGTCACCCCGCTGACTGTGCGTTCCTTGCGCCCCAGACGGTCCGCCAGGAAGAGCAGGAGGCCGTAGAAGAAGGTGGTGGCCGCGATGACGACGGGAGTCCGCAGGTTCGTCTCGATCCAGTGCTTGGCGAACAAGCCGGCGAGACCGGCCGGAATCGTGCCCACGACGATCGCCCATGCCATGGGGCGCGGCGCGAATTCGCCGTCGCGGGAGAGCGGCGCGCCGGTGAACATGCCGACGATCAGGTCGCGCAGATCGCGGTGGAAGTACGCCAGCACGGCGAGCAGAGTGCCCGTGTTGGTCGCGATGTCGAAGTCCAGCCCCTGGTCCGGCCAGTGCAGGAAGTAGGGCACCAGGATCAGGTGGCCCGACGAGCTGACGGGGAGGAATTCGGTAAGCCCCTGCACCACGCCCAGGACGGCGGCTTGGAAGGGAGTCATGGGGTGGGCCTGTTCATTGGTGATCCCGCTCGGGCCGCGCGATTCTAGCCGAGCCCCGCGCACTTGCCGCTATACTTCCCCGGCCGTACCGCCCCCCTCGGGGTGATGCCATGGCAGAGACCCTTCTCGTCACCGGCGGCGCCGGATTCATCGGCTGCAACTTCGTGCGGCTCGCCCTCGCGGAGACGGACGCGCGCGTCCTCGTGCTCGACAAGCTCACCTACGCCGGCAGCCTCGAGAACCTCTCCGGCGTGCTGCAGGATCCGCGCCTCACCTTTCTGACCGGCGACATCGCGGACCGCCATGAGGTGCGGCGCATCTTCGCCGAGCACCGGCCCACCGCCGTCGTCAACTTCGCCGCCGAGAGCCACGTCGACCGCTCGATCGACGATGCCAGCGCCTTCATTCAGACCAATATCGTGGGCGCCTTCGAGCTACTGGAAGCGGCCCGGCATCACTTCGTGGACCTCGATGAGGACGCCCGACGAGGCTTCCGCTTCCTGCACGTTTCCACCGACGAGGTATACGGCAGCCTGGGGCCTACGGGCGCCTTCTCCGAATCCACGCCGTACGCACCGAACTCGCCGTACGCGGCCTCCAAGGCGGGCGCGGACCACCTGGTGCGGGCCTACCACGAAACCTATGGGCTGCCGACCCTGCTCACCAATTGCTCCAACAACTACGGTCCGTACCAGTTCCCCGAGAAGCTGATCCCGCTGATGGTGCTCAACGCCGTGGAGGGTAGGCCGCTGCCGATCTACGGCGACGGCGGCAACGTGCGCGACTGGATCTACGTCGAGGACCACTGCCGCGGCGTCCTCGAGGTGCTGCGGCGCGGCCGGCCCGGCGGGAAATACAACCTCGGCGGGCGCAGCGAGCGCACGAACCTGGAGATCGTCGACGCCCTCTGCAAGGCGCTGGAGAGCGAGCGGCCGGCGGCCAACAATCCCGCCCTCGCCGCGCGCGGGATCGCGTCCTACCGGGATCTGAAGACCTTCGTGGCCGACCGGCCCGGGCACGACCGGCGCTATGCCATTGACGACTCGCTGGTCCGCGGCGAGCTGGGCTGGGCGCCGCTGCACGACTTCGCCGCGGGCCTGCGCGCCACCGTGCGCTGGTATCTCGACAACCGCGCCTGGTGCGACGCGGTGCAGGCGGGCAAGTACGGCCGCGAGCGCCTGGGGCTGGGAGAGCGGCAGGAGAGCGAGGTCTCCCGGCGGTGAAATTCCTGCCGCGGGAGATCCCGGAGGTCATCCTCGTCGAGCCCACGGTTCACCGGGACGATCGCGGCTTCTTTCTCGAGACCTACCACCAGCGCAAGTTTTCAGAAGGCGGCATCACCGCGGCGTTCGTGCAGGACAACCACTCCTATTCGGTCCGCGGCACCCTCCGCGGCCTGCACGCGCAGCTCAAGAAGCCCCAGGGGAAGCTTGTCCGCGCCGTCGTCGGCGAGATCTTCGATGTGGCCGTAGATATCCGGCCGGACTCCCCCACCTTCGGTAAATGGGTGGGCGAGGTTCTTTCCGGTGAAAACCTGCGGCAGCTCTGGGTTCCGCCCGGTTTCGCCCACGGCTTCTGCGTCGTCTCCGAGACGGCGCACGTGCTCTACAAGTGCACGGAGATCTACGATCCCCAGGACGAGACCGTCATCGCCTGGAACGATCCGGAGATCGGCATCGGCTGGCCAGTCGAGAGCCCTCTGCTCAGTCCGCGCGATCTGGCGGCCCCGAAGCTGGTACAGGTAGAGGATCTGCTTCGGTCGACTTAAGCTGAAGGCCGTCTCGACACAATCTGCAGCTCCGCTCTCGCGCAGGGCTTACCCTCGATCCTCTGGTCGCTGGCGGCATCGACTGGGTTCTGTTGACTTCCGTTAGGCTATGTATAATCATAGCCTAAACGATTAGCAGCTCAGTCGCCATCTTCAGGAGGGTGCCGTGATCCGGAGGAAGGCTGTCATCTTCACTCACATCAAGTCCAAGAACCCCCTTCTGGTTCCTACCGATTTTAACCTCTTTTACAAAGAACTGGGAGGATTCTTCGAAAGCTGCCTCGAATGTGATAATATCGCAATCGTCTATGCTTACATCTCCTTTGGCATAGAGCAATTCGTGAAGGCCGTGAGTTCTCGTCGAAAACCCCCCGTGGTCCTGCCCTTCGACGTCATCGAGTCAGAAGAACGCCTCCACAATGCCTTTCAGATCGCCACGGACGAAGCACTTAAAAACCTGTCCTTGTCCGCTCGTTCCACTAAGATACCAAAATTTGTCTTCGTCGGAGTTGGTGCGCTAGCCAGCCTTCTGACGTACCTTTGGCGGCGCAATCCTACACTGGTTAAGAATTTAGCCGGCGCCGGGAATTTTACCTACGATTCACCGAAATTTGTCGAAGCCGCAATACGGCTTGTGCGTGGAACGCACGATGAGGCGATACATCCTGTGATCAGGATCGACGCAGATGTCGAAGTCAACCGAGATGCTATTCAGGAGATCATTGACCAGAGTGAGCAACTGAACAGGAGAGTACTCGGACATCCTTACTGGTGGTTCTCTGGATGTTATGCTGGCAATTTTCCGGGCGATCCTGTCAACGAGCATGCTGTCCGGCAACACTGGCTAATCGATCCAGACACCCGAGTGGATCCCAAGCAATTTAGACTCGTTCAGCACGCAGAGACTTTTTTGCGCGACCTGGGAGAGCTTGGAGCGACCCAGATAGAAACCACTGCACCCTGCAGCGCCGCCTGCCAAAGTCTTATACAGAGACGCGGCGGATCGGTCAACCGGCCAATAGCGCAAGCTATTTCAGGAGCAGGACTCGTAGCATCGACGCAAGCAATTCGTCGCTTGCCACCCTTCATGAATGCAGAAGAGATGATCGTGTGGATTGACGATCATCTCAAAAGACAGCTCCATGAGGCTATCGGTGACATAGATCCTAACGATCCTGAACGAATCAGCACGGCCAAGTTAAAGCAAAATCGCTATCCTCAGGGCATCGAACCGAAGGATATAGCCTTCGCCCCTACTTATTTTGAAAGGTTGTTGGGGGGATGTCTATTGCACGCAATGATCAAAGACCTCCGGGGACTGCCCGGTCCGTTGGCAAAAGGCGTAAGATCCGTCATCAGTAACCAACCTCTCGATGAGAGCATCCTATACGGACAGCTACTCCAAGCGGCAGCGGAACGGCTGGCCGATGTTCTGGAGGTCTGGTCGAAAGCAGACTATGGTGACGAATTACTGAGTAATTGGGCTCGATCGCTTAGATCAAGAGCCAAGAAGAGGCTGTGCAACAGAGCAGCCAACGTAGGGCTTTCCTATATCAAACTCCTCCAAGTCTGGGGCGATTACGTCAATACTATCCAGAGCCTCGACGCCCTCGATGCTTACTGGCTCTTCACTCGCGTCTACCCTTGAGGTCGGGCTAGAGGCAATATGGACGGGCATTATCTGTGCCCTCCCGCGTGTTAAGCGTTCCTCTCCTGCAACTCCATGAGACGCGTGCTACGATCCGCCCGACCCGAACGGCGCGATCCCGCGGATGTGTCCGGAGCGCCGAAGGAGCAAGCGTGCCCATCCAGTTCGACCCCACCTTCTGGCAACGCTGCTGGACCTACCAACGCGGCGTCCAGAACGACCTCAAGTGCGCCATCCTGGCCGCCGGGCTGGGAAAGCGCATGGACCCGCTGACGGCCCAGCACCTTCCCAAGCCGCTGTTTCCCCTCGGCGGCAAGGTCGCCATGGCGGAGGTCTGGGTGCGGCGGATGGTCGACTCCGGAATCGCAGACCTCTCGATGAACCTGTGCGTGCTCAAGGACACGATCAAGCGCTACTTCCGGGACGGCACCAAGTTCGGGGCGGGGATCCAGTACGTCGAGGAGGACATCCCTAGCGGCACCCTGGGCGGAGTCTGCAAGCAGGCCCTGGGGAATAAGGCCAAACAGGTGCTCCCCGGCGAGAGCATGCCGGCCTCGGGAGAGTTCCGAGGCTCGACGATGATCGTCCCCAGCGGTGACATCGTCACCAATTTCGATTCCGCGCTCCTCGAGGAGACCTACGAGATCCACAAGCGGGTCGGCTCCGCCTTCACCGTGGTGCTGGTCCCCGTCCCCTGGGAGCGGCGAAAGGACTACGGCACCGTCCTCCTCAACCAGCCCGAGGAACGATCTGGAATCCTCTCGAAGTCCGGACGCATTCAGGAGTTCCGCGAGAAGGACCCAGACTCCCCCAGCAATCTCAATAACGCCTCGATCTACATGATCGAGAGGGAGCTGATCGAACACCTCGATCCCCTTCGCACCGAGGCCAGGGCCGATATCCCGGAGCCGTTCTACGACTTCGGCAAGCACGTCTTTCCGGCCATGCTCGGCGGCCTGCCCTACGTCTCGCTGCCGAAGGACTTCCTGCTTTGGGGCCTGCAGTACGACGGCGCCTGGTTCGACGTCGGCCAGAAGCGGGACTATCTACGCGTCAACGAGTACCTGCTCGACGGCGAGTTGAGGGTCGATCTTCCCTACGAGAAGCTGCCCTGGGGCTATCTCGGCAGCAACGTCAGGATCGACTTCTCGCGGGTGAACATCGTGCCCCCCGTCGTCATCGGCAACAACTGCATCGTCGGGAGGAACGTCACGCTCGGCCCCTACGCCGTGATCGGCGACGGCTGGATCCTGGAGGACCAGGTCTCCATCCGCCACTCCGTCCTCTGGGAGCGCTACTCCTTCTTCACCGAGGACGGCACCGAGATCTCGGCCGAGGACCGCCAGCTCGTCGACCGGCACGAGGTGCGGCGGCGGGTCACCATCGAGGAAAGCATCGTCGCAGGAGGGGCCATCCAGCAGGACATCCACGAGCAGACCGTGGACGTCCTGGAGGATGGCGAGCTCGGAATCCTGCCGATCGACTACGTTCCCGCCGGCCCGCGCGCCTGAGCGTATCGCGGCGGGCCGCGCGCCGATCAGAATTGCGACCAGAGGAACTGGTTCGTGACTTCGTGGTGGTACTGCACCTCCGAGGCCTTGATCAGGGTGCCGAGGGCCTTGGGGCAGCGCTCCGCCTGGGCCAGCTTCAGCTCGGCGAACTTGGCATGCACCTCCTCGCCCAAGATCTCCTGCATGAACCGGCTCCCCTTGAAGAGGCGGATCGCGTCGTGGATGTTGTCGGGCAGGAAGCGCGTGCGGGGCCGCTTGTCCCCGTCCTCCTCGCTCTGCGGCCCTTCCAGCCCCGCCTTGAGCAGCGTATAGATCGCCAAATACGGGTTGGAGTCGGGAGCGATGGAGCGGACCTCGACGCGCGCCGAGCGCTCGTTGCCGAGGGGGATGCGAACCATCGAGCCGCGGTCGATCGCCGAGGCCTTGATCTGGTTGGGCGCCTCGAAATGCGGGTCGAGGCGGCGATAGGAGTTGACGCTCGAATTGAGCACCAGACAGACGTCCGTAGCGCTGGCGAGGATCCGGCTGATGAAGTCCCAACCCAAGGCCGAGAGCCCGTCCTTACCGTCCTTCTCGAAAAAGAGGTTCGTCGACTGCCGCGTCAGCGAGAGGTTGGTATGCATGCCCGAGCCGTTGATCCCTGTCACCGGCTTGGGCAAAAAGCACGCCGTCATCCCCAGGGATGCCGCGACCTGCCGTGACAGCAACTTGTACAGCTGTACCTGGTCGGCGGCCACCGTAGCTTCGGTATAGCCGTAGTTCATCTCGAACTGCGAGGGCGCCACCTCCGGATGGTCCTTCTCGTTCGCGAAGCCCATGGCCCTCTGCACCTCGGCGGCGGTGTCGATGAACTGGCGCAGCGCGTCACCCGGCAGCGAGTGGTAGTAGCCCCCAGTGGAAATAAACTCGAAGCGGCCCGTCTCGTGATAGACCCGCTCCGCGTCGCGACCACGGAAGAGGAAGCCCTCGATCTCGTTGGCGGCGTGTGCGACCGTCCCATCCTTGGCATAGAGCTGATCGGTGTAGCCCTTGAGCAGAGCCCGGACATCGGCGCGATACGGGCTGCCGTCGCGTTCGCGAACCTCGCCGAACGCCAGCACCTTGCCGGGACCGAAGATGTCCGAAGGCAGCCAGTAGAAGGCCGGCCAGTCGATTGCCAGCCGCAGGTCCGACTCCTGCTGCCGCGAGAAGCCGCGGATCGAGGAGCCGTCGAAAGTCAGGTTGTCTGCCGCCTTGAGCAGGAACTTCTTGTCGTAGTCCAGCATCTGCAGGCGGCCTTCGAGGTCGGTGAAGCAGACCGTGACCGCCTTGATCCGCTTCTCGTCGTGGAGATAGCGCATCCGCTGCTCGCGGACGACGTCGGCCGGCCGCCGGGCCAGCCGCTCCTCCTTGGCCTCGAGGTTCATCTCCTCCAGCTGGTCGTAGGGGATCTCCAGGAAATCGCGCAAGCCGGAATGGGCAGGCGGGCGGGGTGCCGGCCGCGCCATCTCCTCGAGCTTCTCCGGAGTCATGGCAGCCAACGCCTCCTCTCTACTCGGTTCGGTCGGGTGCAAGATTGGCCTCCTTGGGATAGAGCACTGTTGTTGGGCTTAATTTTACGTCAATTAACCCCGCCGTCAAGATGTTTAGGCTAAAAACTGGAAAAATAATCCTAGAGGAAGCCGGATCTGCACAATTCGCGTTGCACTGCACAGAGGGCCGCGAGCGCTTTGCCGTATGCTATCCTTGCCGCGCTTTTCGGACCTCCAGGAGACGAAAGAGACATGGGAGAGGCGATGAAACTGCCTGCGTTGAAGCTGCCCAAGTTGCCGCGCTTGAAGCTGTGGGATCTCTACGCGCTCGGACTGCTCGTTCTCGGCATGGTGGTCACGGCGGTCAACCTATTCAAGGGTGTGACGAAACCGCCGGGCGAGCCCTACCCTACCTGGCTGACCCTCCTGGTGGTGTTCATTCAGCTCGGGGTCGCCTGCGGCGGCCTCATGATCCTCGGCAAGACGGCGAAGGAAGGCACGGGCTGGGGCAACGCCTTCTCCCTGCTCGCGGCGTTCCTCGGCACCGGCGGCGTGCTGCTGGCCGCGGCGATGTGGGCCGCGGCGTAACCGGAGCCCGAGGGGGGTGACGTCCAAAGCGAGGCTCGTCCTCTATACCGTCATCGGCCTCGCCGTCCTCGCCGGCCTGCTCCTGGGCGGCAAGCAGCTCGCGGCCTATATCCCCCGCTTCGCCCAGTGGGTCGAAGGGCTGGGCGTCTGGGGTCCGGTCGTCTTCATCCTCGGCTATGCCGTCGCCGCGGTCGCCTTCGTGCCGGGCTCGCTCCTCACCCTGGCGGCGGGAGCCATCTTCGGGCTGGCCAAGGGGACGGTCTACACCTTTATCGGCGCCACCCTCGGCGCCGCCGCCGCCTTCCTGGTGGCCCGCTACGTGGCGCGCCAGCGCATCGAGCGCAAGATCGCCGGCAACGCGAAGTTCGCCGCCATCGACAAAGCCGTGGGGCGGGAAGGATTCAAGATCGTGGCGCTCCTCCGGCTCTCCCCGGTCTTTCCCTTCAACCTGCTCAACTACGCCCTCGGTCTGACCAAGGTCACGTTCCTCCAATACCTCGCCGCCTCGATCGCCATGCTGCCCGGCACCTTGCTCTACGTCTACTACGGCAAAGCGGCTGGCAGTCTGGCCGCTCTCGCGGGAGGCGCCAAGACCGAGAAAGGACCCGGCTCCTGGATCGTCCTGGGCCTCGGTCTCGCCGCCACCATCGCCGTCACCGCCTACGTCACCCGGCTGGCCGGACGAGCGTTGCGCCGGGAGATCGACGCTCCCGCCACAGGGGACCAGCATGTCTGAGCCCGCCATGAAGCCGGCTCCGGCGTTTTCCCTCGAGCCGCAAGACGAGCACAACCTCAAGCTCGTCGAGAACGTCCATCCGCCGGCCTGGATCAATCCCACGCCCAAGGAGCGCTACCACATGGTGGTGATCGGCGCCGGCACGGCCGGCCTGGTCTCGGCGGCGGGGGCCGCGGGGCTCGGCGCCAGAGTGGCCCTCGTCGAGCGGCACCTGATGGGCGGCGACTGCCTGAACGTCGGCTGCGTGCCGTCGAAGGGCGTCATCCGCGCCGCCCGCGCCTGGCGCGACGCGCGCGAGGCCGCCGAGCGCTTCGGCGGACCCGCCGTGCCGCGCGACGCCACAGGCGATTTCGGCGCCGCCATGGAGCGCATGCGCCGCCTGCGCGCCGGCATCAGCGTGCACGACGGCGCCCGCCGCTTCCAGGGCCTGGGCGTCGACGTCTTCCTCGGCGACGGCCGGTTCGTGGCGCCGGACACGGTCGAGGTCGCGGGTGAGCGCCTGCGCTTCCGCCGCGCCGTCATCGCCACCGGCGCGCGCGCCGCTCAGCTCCCCATCCCGGGACTTGCCGAGGCCGGATACCGCACCAACGAGACCATCTTCAACCTGACCGAGCTGCCGCGCCGGCTGGCGGTCATCGGCGCCGGACCCATCGGCTGCGAAATGTCCCAGGCCTTCGCCGGCTTCGGCAGCCAGGTCACCACTCTCGAGCTGGAGCCGCGCGTCCTGCCGCGCGAGGACGCCGACGCCGCCGAGATTGTCCAGCAAGTCCTGAGCGCGGACGGCGTGCGCCTCGAGCTCGAGGTGAAGGTCGTCGAGGTCCGCCGCCAGGGCGCCGAGAAGATCGTCGTCTTCGAGCGCGGGGGCGAGCGCCACGAGGTGATCGCCGACGAGATCCTGGTGACCATCGGCCGTGCGCCCAACATCGAAGGGTTGGGGTTGGAGGCCGCCGGCGTGCGTTACGGCAAGCGCGGCGTCGAGGTGGACGACAACCTGCGCACCAGCAACAAGCGGGTCTTCGCCTGCGGCGACGTGGCTTCGCCCTTCCAGTTCACCCACGTCGCCGACGCGCAGGCGCGCATCGTCATCCAGAATGCCCTCTTCTTCGGCCGCTCCAAGACCTCGGCGCTCACCATTCCTTGGTGTACCTACACTTCACCCGAGGTGGCTCACGTGGGCCTCTACGAGAAGGACGCCGGCGAGAAGGGGATCGAGATCGAGACGCTCACCATTCCGTTGTCGGGCGTGGACCGCGCCATCCTGGACGGCGCCGACGAGGGTTTTCTGCGCGTCCACGTCGAGAAAGGGTCGAAGGACGGCCGCATCGTCGGCGCCACGCTGGTGGCCGAGCACGCGGGAGACATGATCGGCGAGCTCTGCCTCGCCGTCACCCACGGGATCGGTCTCGCGAAGATCGCCAGCGTCATCCACCCCTACCCCACCCAGGGCGAAGTGGTGAAGAAGGCGGCGGACACCTGGCGCCGCGGCAAGCTGACGCCGACGGTGAAGAAGATCTTCGACGCATGGTTCCGAACGTTCAAGTGAGGCCGCGCCGTGACCGCTAACTTCAACAGCATCCTCGGCCTGAGGCCTGGAGACGAGCCCGGCACCGTCCTCCTCGATCCACGGCCCGAGCACCAGGTAGCTCCTGACGTGATCCACTTCGCGATCCTCACGACTCTGGCCGAGGTCTCCGCCGCGAGCGTCGTCGGAGCTCCGGTCGTGCCCGCAACGGTCACGGTACACCTCCTGAACCGTGCCGGCCTCGCGCCTCTGATAGGCCGCGGCAGGCTGCTGCGCAAGGGCAAGCGGCTCGCCGTGGCGGAGGGCGAGGTGACGCAGGAGGGCCGCTTGGTGGCCAAAGCGACGGTGCAGTTCGCGATCCTGGACTGAGAACAATCTTAGCCCGCCCAGGGCGGGTCGCGCCCCCACTCACCCGTCCAGACCCGCCCCTACCCTAAAATTCTCGATTCAGATAATGTTGCGAGAAATCCTGGAGGACGATCTTGCGCTTCGATCCCGATCGGCAGCACCGTCGATCCATCCGATACCGGAAATACGACTACAGCAGAGCTGGATTCTATTACATAACCGGTTGTATTGAAGGAAGGGAATGCCTTCTTGGGGAAATCTCGAACGGCACGGTTCACCTTAGCTTTGCGGGACAAACGGCGGCCTGGGCATGGGAGGACCTTCCGAAACATTATCCTCACGTCAGGCTCGACGCCTTCGTCGTCATGCCAAATCACATTCATGGAGTCCTCGAATTGAAAGATCTCGAAGTCAGCCCTCGATACCCGCTTTCGGAGATCCTACGGGCCTTCAAAACCTTCTCGGCGAGAAGAATCAACAAACGCAGAGGAACGCCTGGAGCACCAGTTTGGCAACGAAACTTTCACGATCGAATCATTCGCGATCAAGAGGAGCTCGAAGCCATCCGCTGCTATATCGCCGAGAATCCGAAGAATTGGAACGAAGATCCCGAAAACCAATCTTAGGGTAGGGGGGGGGGGGGGGGGGGGGGGGGGGGGGGGGGGGGGGGGGGGGGGGGGGGGGGGGGGGGGGGGGGGGGGGGGGGGGGGGGGGGGGGGGGGGGGGGGGG
>JBIOVX010000236.1:0-11893 GCA_044868005.1 Thermoanaerobaculia bacterium
CCCCCCGCCCCTACGAAAACATGGCGCGCCGATCCCAGAGGTTTCCATTTAAAACAGTAACCGAGTCAGGAAAAAGTCCGAGATCAAAATCGCGATGCTCGCCACCACTACCGCCGCCGTCGTGGAGCGGCCCACGCCTTCGGCGCCGCCGGTGGTGTAGAAACCCTGCTGGCAGCCGATGAGGGCCAGGAGGAAGCCGAAGACCGCCGCCTTGATGAGTCCCGAGATGAGGTCGTTCAGGTCCATGAACTGAAAGGTCCGGTCGACGTAGGAGACGGGATTGGCGCCCATCAGCACCACCGACACCAGATAGCCGCCGAAGATGCCGATGCCGTTGCCCATGGCCACCAGCAGCGGCAGCATGATCGTGGTGGCCCACACCCGCGGCACGACGAGGTAATGGATGGGATCGGTGGCCATTACCTCCAGCGCGTCGATCTGCTCGGTGACGCGCATGGTGCCCAGCTCGGCGCCCATGGCCGAGCCGGCGCGGCCGGCGACGATGAGGCCCGAGAGCACGCTCGTCAGCTCGCGCACCATCGACAAGGCGACGAGCGAGCCCACGAAGCTCTCGGCGTTGAAGCGGCGGAGGGTGGTGAAGGTCTGCAGGGCCATCACCATGCCGGTGAACATGGTGGTGAGCAGCACCACCGGCACGGAGTTGACGCCCACCTTCACCATCTGCCGCAGCAGCTCCCGCCAGTCGTATGGCGGCCGCGGCGTCCAGGCGAAGACGCGGCCGGCCATGTGGACGAAGCGCCCCATCTGCTCGAAGAAGCGCTCGAAGGGGCCCGGCACCGTCAGGAATCCTCCCGTGAAAACCGCGACATCAACTCCTCCACTCCTCCCCCGCGCACGTAGCGGCGCGGCAGCCTCAAGCCCAGATGGCAGAGGATCTCCCAGGAGATCGTGCCGGCGTGCGCCGCCAGCTCCGCGGCCGTGATCTCCTCCTCGCCCTGGCGTCCGAGCAGCACCACCTCGTCCCTCAGCTCGGCCCCGGCGTCCGTCACGTCGAGGAGAGTCATGTCCATCGTAACCGAACCGGCCACCGGGACTCGACGCCCTCGCACCAGCGCCTCGGCCTTGCCGGTCAGACGCCAGGCGTAGCCGTCGGCATAACCGATCGGAACCACGGCGATGACGCTCCGCCGCCGGGTCACCGTCCGGCCGCCGTACGAGACCGCCGTGCCCGCGGGCACTCCCCGGAGCTGGACGATCCGCGCGCGTACCGACATGACCGGCCGCAGATCTGTCCGGACCTCCGGCGGCAACGGCCGGTCCGGCCGCTCGGCGGGATCGAGACCGTAGAGGGCGATCCCCAGCCGCACCAGGCCGTAGCGGCTGCTGGGGCGATGCAGGGCGGCGGCGCTGTTGGCCATGTGGATCAGCGTCCGCTCGCGCTCCTCCGGCGTCAGCAGGCCGAGCACCTCGGAAAAGCGGGCTTCCTGGGCTGGATTGCGCGGGCTCTCGAGGTCGTCCGCGTCGCCGAAATGAGAGAGCAGGCCAGCCAGCTCGAGCCCCGGATGCGTGCGCAGTAGCTCGAGCGCTTGCGGCACCTTGGCCAACGGCACGCCGAGCCTCCCCATGCCGGTATCCACCTTGAGGTGAACCGGCTGCACCGTTGTCTGCCCGGCCGTCCAATCGCGCCACAGCGTCAGCTCGGAGACGGAGGAGATTGTGGGGGTGAGCCCATAGCGGGCATACAGAGCGGTCTTGGCCGGCCGCGCCGTGCCCAGCACCAGGATCGGCGTCTTGACGCCGGCGCGGCGGATCTCGGCTCCCTCCTCCAGCAGCGCCACGCCGAGCCAGTCCACGCCGGCCGCTTCCAGCGCCCGCGAGACGCCCACGGCGCCGTGGCCGTAGGCGTCCGCCTTCACCACCGCCATGACACGGGCGCCGGAGGGGCCGAGGCGCTCGCGGATGCGCGCCAGGTTGTGCTCCAGGGCGGCGAGGTCCACGTCCACCCACGCCGGGCGCAGCGCGGCCTGGAGGTCCTCCACTCCCGGCCCTACCGCATCCATCGATGGACCTCAGAACGGAGCGCCGGGTTCCATGCCATGCCGGTCGAGGTTGCGGAAGCTGGTGGTCTCGCCGAGGAAGACGAGCTCTATGGTGCCCGTCTCGCCGTTGCGGTGCTTGGCGATGATGAGCTCCGCGAGCCCCTTGTTCTCCTCCTTGCCGGGGTTGTAGATCTCGTCGCGGTAGATGAAGGCCACCATGTCGGCGTCCTGCTCGAGCGAGCCCGACTCGCGCAGGTCCGCCAGTTGCGGCCGGTGATCGCTCCCCCGCCGCTCCGGCTGGCGCGAGAGCTGGGAGAGGGCGAGCACGGGGATCTCCAGCTCCTTGGCGAGCTGCTTCATGCCGCGGCTGATGGCGGCGATCTCCAGGTTGCGGTTCTCGTACTTGCCCCCGGCCTGCATGAGCTGCAGGTAGTCGAGCACGATGAGGGCCAGCCCGCGCTCCGCCTTGAGGCGGCGGGCCTTCGAGGCCACCTCCAGCAGGCCGGGGTTCGGCGAATCGTCGATGAACAGCGGCGCGTCGCCGATGGCGCGCACGGTCTGGATGATGCGCGTCCATTCCTTCTGCGACACGCGGTTCGAGCGCAGGCGGGAGAAGGAGATGTCCGACTCCGAGCAGAGGATGCGCAGGGCGAGCTCCTGCTGGCTCATCTCCAGCGAGAAGATGCCCACCGGCTTCTTCTCGCGGATGGACACGTGCTGGGCGACGTTGAGGGCGAAGCTCGTCTTGCCCATGCCCGGCCGGCCGGCGATGATGATCAGGTTCCCCCGGTTGAGCCCCTGGCTGATGCGGTCGAAATCGAGGAAGCCGCTGGGCACGCCGGTGAGCATGGAGCCCGGGCGCTCCTCCAGCTCCTCCAGGGTGGTGTGGAGCACGTGGGAGAGCTGGGCGAAGCCGCGCTGGATCGCCTCCTCGCCCAGGGAGAGCACGGCCTGCTCCGCCCGCCCGAGCGCCTCCGCCGCCTCGAGGCCGCCGTCCAGGCAGTTGCGGATGATCTGGCCCGACGTCTGGATCAGCCGCCGGCGGATCGAGCGCTCCTTGATGATCTCGACGTAGTTGTCGATGCGGCCGATGTCGGGCAGGTCGAGGTCGAGGCCCGTCAGGTAGGCGAGGCCGCCGACGGACTCGAACTGCCCCCGCTGCTCGAGCTTCGCCTGCACCGTCCGCAGGTCGATCTCCACCAGCTCCTCCCGCAGGTCGAGCATGGCCTGGTAGAGGATCTGATGGCGCTCGTGGTAGAAGTCCTCGGCGCGCAGCCGTCCCGAGATCGTGGGCAGGATCGAAGGGTCCAGCAGGACGCCGCCGAGCACCGCCCGCTCCGACTCCTCGCTATGCGGGAGCGTCTTCTGTTCGGGAAGGATGTCGATCATCGAAGGAGACTGGAGAGACTACGACTACTTCATTCTCCCGCGACGAGGGGCGAGGCGCAAGGCTTGACTTCAACGGGGAGCTGTGCGTCGGAGATCGCTCCTCCTTGACGCCTATGGACCCTCCCCGCTAGTCTGTTCGTGAAGGGAGAACTGTTCCACCATGGCAATCGCCGTAGAGACCCGCCGCTGGACCAGAGAAGAGTATGAGCGTCTGGTCGAGCAGGGATTCTTCCATCCCGACGAGCGCATCGAGCTGGTCGAAGGAGCTATCTACGAGATGCCGCCTCAGACAAGCTTCCATGCTTTGGGGGTGCGGGCCGTGGATATGGCCTTGCGGCCGATCTTCACCGAGGGCTATGACATCCGCTGCCAGTTCCCGCTGGCTCTAGGACTCGATTCCGAGCCAGAGCCCGACATTGCAGTCGTCCTGGGGAGCTGGAAGGACTTCGGTCCCTCCCACCCCACCTCCGCCGTGCTGATCGTCGAGGTTGCCGATTCCTCCCTGCTTCACGACCGCAAACGTAAGGCCGGCCTCTATGCGCGAGCGGAGGTCCCCGAATACTGGATTCTCAATACGGTAAAGCGCTGCCTGGAGGTCTTCCGCGATCCCCGGGACGGCGCCTATACGGTCCGTCTGGTGCTCCGCGATGGCGATAGCGTCTCGCCGCTGGCCCGGCCTGAGGCGTCGATTCCGATCGGCGGCCTGCTGCCGCAACGGTAGATCCCGCAACGCCGGCCGGCCTGAACGATCCCGCTCCGGTAGATCCTTCGCAGGCCCCCTACCGAGAGCCCGGAGGGCGGCATACTCCTAGCCCCGGTCGTCAGACCGGGGTCGGCGCGATCCCAACCTTCACCGGCGCCCTGTCAAGGGCGCCGTGCCACGAGACCGCCAGCGTCGTTTAGAATGACCCAACAGTTTCCCCTGTTTCGCCGCCACGCCCAGAGGGCAGGAGGTTCCCTTGAGCTCGAGAAAGGATGCAGGTCCCGAGTCGGGTTCGTTCTCACGCAGGACTCTGTTGAAGGTGGGAGTCGCGGGTAGCGTTCTGGCCTCCGCCGGTCCCCTGGCGTCCTTGCAGGAACCGTTTGACGAACCTGCCGCGGCTACCGGCACGTTCGAGCTGGAGGAGCTGACCATCGCCCAGCTCCAGGAGGGCCTCAAGTCCGGCAAGTACACGTCGGTGGGGCTCACCGACCGGTATATCGCGCGCATCCAGGAGCTGAACCTCGAGCAGCCGGAGCTGCGGGCGGTGCTGGAGATCAACCCGGAGGCGCATGCCATCGCCGAGGCGCTCGACGCCGAGCGCAAGAAGAAGGGCGCTCGCGGGCCCCTCCATGGCATTCCCATCCTGCTCAAGGACAACATCGGCACCGCCGACCAGACCACCACCACGGCCGGCTCACTGGCTCTCGAAGGCTCGATTCCGAAGCGGGACGCTTTCATCGCCGAGCGGCTGCGGGCGGCGGGCGCCGTGCTTCTCGGTAAGACGAACCTCTCGGAGTGGGCAAACTTCCGCTCCCGGCGCTCGACCAGCGGCTGGAGCAGCCGCGGCGGGCAGTGCCGCAATCCGTACGCGCTCGACCGCTGCCCCTCGGGCTCCAGCTCGGGCTCCGGCGCGGCGGCCTCGGCGAACCTCTGCGCGGGCGCCGTGGGCTCGGAGACGGACGGCTCCATCGTCTCGCCCGCTTCCCGTTGCGGCATCGTCGGCATCAAGCCCACCGTCGGCCTGCTGAGCCGCTCCGGCATCATCCCCATCGCGCACAGCCAGGATACGGCCGGCCCGATGTGCCGCACGGTGGCCGACGCCGCGATCCTCCTCGGCGCCATGGCCGGCGTCGACGAGCGCGACGAGGCCACCCTGGCGAGCCGCGGCAAGGCGGCCGCGGACTATACGAAGTTCCTCGACGCGAACGGCCTCAAGGGCGCGCGCATCGGCGTCTTCCATCCCCGCTCGCTCGAAGACAACCCGCAGACCGACCGCGTGCTCGCCGAGGCCCTCGCGGTGATGAAGGAACGCGGCGCCGTGATCGTGGATCCGGTCAAGATCGAGTCCGCCGCCAAGGTCGGCGAGAACGAATTCGAGGTGCTGCTCTACGAGTTCAAAGCGGACCTCAACCGCTATCTCGCCGGTCTGGGACCCGACGCGCCGGTCAAGACGCTCAAGGAAGCCATCGAGTTCAACGAGAAGAACCGCGACCGCGTGCTGCCATTCTTCGGCCAGGACACCTTCCTCAAGGCGGAGGCCAAGGGGCCGCTCACCGACGAGGCCTACAAGAAGGCCCGCGAGGCTTGTCTCCAGTATGCCCGCAAGGAGGGGCTCGACGCCGTGTTCGCCGAGCACAAGCTGGACGCCCTCGTGGCGTCGAGCGGCGGTCCGGCGTGGCTGATCGACCTCGTCAACGGCGACTCCGGGACCGGCGGCAGCTCGTCGCTCGCCGCGGTCTCGGGCTATCCCAACATCACCGTGCCGGCGGGCTGGGCGTTCGGCCTGCCGATGGGGATCTCCTTCATGGGCACGGCGTGGAGCGAGCCGACGCTGATCAAGCTGGCCTACGCCTTCGAGCAGGCGACGAAAGCACGCAAGCCGCCTCGCTTCCTGCCCACCGCGGACCTGGCGTAAGGAATGCATCGACGGGCGGCCGAGGCGCGCTCTTGAAAAAGAAGACCAAAGCCGACCGCCCGTCCCGCATCCGCAGCTTCTTCCAGGCCGCAGGCCCCGGCGTCATCACGGGCGCGGCCGACGACGACCCTTCGGGGATCACCACCTTCTCCATCGCCGGCGCGCGGTTCGGCACCGGTCTCCTCTGGACCGTGCTGCTCACCTGGCCGCTGATGGCCGCCGTGCAGATGATGTGCGCCCGCATCGGCATGGTCAGCGGCCAGGGCCTGGCCGGCGTCTGGCGGAAGAAGTTTCCAAGGCCTCTTCTCATCGCGGTCGCCGTGGCGTTGCTGGGTGCCAACACCCTCAACATCGCCGCCGACCTCGCCGGCATGGCCGACGCGGCCGCGATGCTGACGGGATGGAATTCCCGCCTCTTCGTCGTGCTCTTCGGCGTAACGATCGCGGCCGCCACCATCTGGCTGCCCTACCACCGCATCGCCTCGATCCTCAAGTGGCTCGCCCTGGCGCTCGTCGCCTACATCGTCACCGCGCTGCTCCTGAAACCGGACTGGGGCTCCGTGCTGCGCCACACGTTCGTTCCCTCGCTGCCGAAAGGCAAGGAGGCCTGGCAGACGCTGGTCGCCATCCTCGGCACGACGATCAGCCCGTACCTCTTCTTCTGGCAGACCTCGCAGGAAGTCGAGGAGGAGAAGGCCCTCGGGCGCAACATGCTGATGCGGCGCTTCGGAGCGACCCACAGGGAGCTCGTCAACCGCGGCGTCGACGTCGGCGTGGGGACGTTCTCGGCCAACCTCGTGATGTTCTTCGTCATGCTCACCACAGCGCTCACGCTGCACGCCCACGGCATGACCAACATCGAGAGCTCGCGCCAGGCGGCCGAAGCGCTGAAGCCGCTCGCCGGCGACTTCGCGGCCGCGCTGTACACGCTGGGCCTCTTCGGCGTCGGCTTTCTGGCGATTCCCACGCTCTCGGGCTCCGCCGCCTACGCGTTCGCCGAGACCTTCGCCTGGCGCGAGGGGCTGGACCAGAAGCTGCGGCGGGCCCGCGGCTTCTACTCGATCGTGGCGCTCTCCACCCTGCTCGGCATCGCCTTCGACTTCGCCGGCGTCAATCCCATCCGGCTCCTTTTCTGGTCCGCCATCCTCAACGGGCTGCTCTCGCCGATCCTGCTCGTCGGGATCCTGATCGTGGCCTCGGATCGCGAGTGCATGCACGAGCAGCCGAGCCCGCTGATCGCCCGCCTCACCGTCGGCCTCGCAGCGCTGTTGATGTTCGCCGCGGCGGTGGGGATGTTCGTGCTGTAGCGAGTCTGCTGCTAGTAGTGATAGCGGAGCTGGGCGATGAGCATGGAGTCGCCTTGGATCTTGTAGATGATCCTGTGCTCATCGTTGATGCGGCGGGACCAGTACCCCTTGAAGGCATGCTTCAGCGGCTCCGGTTTCCCAACACCTCTGAAGGGATCGCGCTGGATCTCTCGTAGGAGATGGTTGATTCTGGCCACCAAGTTGCGGTCGGTCGCCTGCCAATAAAGGTAATCTTCCCAAGCACGCTCGGAGAAGATGAGCTTCACTCGGCGAGCTCTTGCTCACTGCCGCCACCGCGTTCCAGCTCGGCGATCGCTTCGATCAAACGCCGCGCGTTCTTGGGGCTGCGCAGAAGATAAGCGGTCTCTTCCAAGGAGTTGTAGTCCTCGAGCGAGAGCATCACCACCGAATCTTCACCGCTGCGGGTGATGATCACGGGCTCGTGACTCTCGCAAACATGATCCATGGTTTTCGCCAGTTGTGCGCGTGCTCTGGTATAAGAGATTGAATCCATCGTGAGGCCCACCCCTTTGACGTACAGGATACTGTACAACAGACGCCCTACATGTCAAGGGCACGGGCCGGCAGGAGTAATCTCATGAAGAGAATCCTCACCGTCCTTGGCGCGTCCGTGCTCATCCTTGTCGCCGTCCTGGTTTTCCGCGCCGCGACCGTGAAATCCCGCCAGACCCAAGCCGAGCCGGTGAAGGATCTCGCGGTTGACTCTCGCGCCGCCGCCCAGCGGCTCTCCGGCGCGATCCGCTTTCCGACCGTCTCTCACGAGGATGGCAAAAGCGTCGAAGCAGCGGCGTTCCGCAGCCTTCACGAGTATCTGCAGCGGAGCTTCCCGCGGGTGCACGCGGCGCTGATTCGCGAGACCGTGGCGGAGCACAGCCTGCTCTACACGTGGAAGGGGAGTAATCCGGGCCTCGCGCCGATCCTCCTGATGTCCCACCAGGACGTGGTTCCGGTCGAGCCCGGAACGGAGAAGGACTGGACGCATCCGCCCTTCTCCGGCCTGATCGACGGCGGCTTCATCTGGGGACGCGGGAGCCTGGACGACAAGGTGAGCGTGCTCGCCATCCTGGAGGCGGCCGAGATGCTTCTCGCCCGCGGCTTCCAGCCCCAGCGCACGGTCTATTTCGCCTTTGGGCACGACGAGGAGGTGGGCGGCGTGAAGGGAGCCGCGGCCCTCGCCGCTCTGCTGGAACGGCGGGGAGTGCGGCCGGATCTCATCCTCGACGAAGGCGGCGCCATCGCCGAGGGGATGGTGCCCGGCGTGACCCAACCGGTCGCCTTCATCGCCACCGCCGAGAAAGGATACGTGAGCGTAGAGCTGGTGGCCGAGGAAGCCGGCGGTCACTCGTCGATGCCGCCGCGCCACGGCGCCATCGGCAGGGTGGCCGCCGCCATCGAGAGGCTCGAGGATCATCCGATGCCGGCCCGCATCGACGGCGCCACCAAGCGCTCGTTCGAGTTCCTGGCGCCCGAGATCCCGTTCGGGCAGCGCCTGGTGGTCGCCAACCTCTGGCTCTTCGATCCGCTGGCGAAGCGGAAGTTCGGATCCGATCCCGCCGGCAACGCCCGCATCCGCACCACGGCGGCGGCGACCGTCTTTCAGGCGGGCGTCAAAGAGAACGTCCTCCCCCACCGCGCGCGCGCCGTGATCAACTTCCGCATCCTGCCTGGCGACACGATCGCGGACGTGTTGCGGCACGTGCGCGACACGGTGGGATCCGGCATCCGCGTCTCCCCCACGGGCGTCGCACGAGTGGAGCCTTCGCCGGAGTCCGACACCGGCGCGCCGGGGTTCGCGTTGCTGCAACGGACGCTGGCCCAGACCTTTCCGGGAGTCCTGGTCTCGCCCAACCTCCTCTCCGGCGGCACGGACACCAAGCATTACGCCCGCCTGTGCCGCAATATCTACCGTTTCCTGCCGATCCGCATGAAGGAAGAGGATCTCGGCCGCCTGCATGGCACGAACGAACGCGTGGGCGTCGAGAACTACGGCGAGGCCGTGCGGTTCTACGCACAGTTGCTGCGGAACGGGGCTGGCTAGAACTTGAACAGCGCGTCGAACGCCGAGCGGGCATCCCCCGGCGAGGGCTTGTCGCTGTCCTTGGCGAACTCCTGAGCCAGCTTGGGGGTGAAGAGGAGGCACTCGTTGCGGTCCCGCTTCTTGGCGATGCGCGCCGGGATCTCCTCGTGCTTGCGGCATTCCCAGCGGACCGAGGTATCGAAGTGGACGCAGTTGGAGCAGGTGTGGAGATCGGCGCCGCAGCGGGCGCAGGTGGCGTCGAAGGGCAGCTCGTCATCGCCGAGGAGGATGGGCCGCTTCTCGCCGCACGCGGCGCAGCGGAAAACTGACTCCGAAGGCGCGCCGAGGCCGCGGCCCCGCGGTCCTTCCTTCTTCTCGCGCGGCGCCTGGAGGCCCGGCCGCGGCCGCTCGTCGCGGCGGTCGGAGTCCTTGTAACCCCGCTGGCGGTATTTCTGGTCGTCGGACATTGGAATCCTTTTAGCAGAAGGAATGGAGAATGCAAAGGGGGTGAATCACGCCGTCTCCTGAACCGCCCCGATCACCTCCCACTCCTCCTCCGTCGGCTGAAACATCGCCGCGCCCACGGTGCCGGGGCCGGCGTTGGCGACGATGACCGGACCCATCTCGCCGGTGAGGATCTCCTCCACCTGGAAGCTCTTTTCGATCAGGCTGCGCAGGCGGTCTCCCCACACCGGCGCCTTGGCGTGGGCCACGGTGACGATGACCGGCCGCTGGGGATCGATCCGCTGGCGGAACAGCTCGATGATGCGCGGATGCGCCGCCCGGCCGCCGCGCACGCGGTCCACCGGCACCACCTCGCCGTTGACCACGCCGAGGATGGGCTTGATGCCGAGGATGTTGCCCACCAGCGCGCGCGCCTTGCCGATGCGGCCGCCGCGCGCCAGGTACTCCAGCGTGTCCACGGCGAAGAGCACCTGCATGCGGTCGCGCATCTCTTCCAGGCGTTCGGCGATGGCCTCCGGCGTGATGCCCCGCCGCGCCATGCGGGCCGCGAAGAGCGCCAGCATGCCGAGCCCCAGGCTGGCGCTGCGGCTGTCCACCACCCTCAGATTCACCCGCTCGGAGTCGCCGCGCAGCTCCTGGTAGCGCGCCAGACCCTCCTCGGCCGCCTGCCGGGCATGGACCACCGTCTGCGACAGCTTCTCCGAAATGTGGACCGAGACGATGTCCTTCTGCGGCGCGAGCGAGCGGTAGACGTCCTCGAAATCCGCCTGGGGCGTGGGATTGGTGCGCGGATGCACGGGCCCCTTCTCCAGCAGCTCGTAGAACTCCTTGGCCTTGAGGTCCACGCCGTCGTGATAGACGCGGTCGCCGAAGAGCACGAGCACCGGAACGATGTGGATGCCGTGAAGGCGGGCGAGCTCGGCCGGCAGGTCCGAGGTGGAGTCGGTGACGACGCGGACGATCTCTTCCGGCTCCTCGAAGGTGACGATGCCGAGCTCCCGCAGGCCGATCAGGTCGCGCAGGATCTCGCCGTCCGTGGCCGGCATGGCGTCGAGCAGCCGGCCGACCGTGCCGCAGCTCGGGAGCACCGCCAGCAGCTCTTGCTGGCGCGGCGAGAAGCGGGTCGTGAAGAAAGCAGGGCCGAGGTTCACCCGCGCGCGGCAGCGCGGATCGGGCGCGTCGTGAACGCGATCCTCCAGCGCCAGGAAGATGAGGGACTTCAGATCCTGCTCGATCTCGCGCTCGATCTCCGCCGGCTGGCGCAGCCAGACCCAGAAGGGCCCGGCGTCGAGCTGGCTCAGGCGCAGGAACGCCTTGATGCCCTGCGTGCTTCCCGCCACGGCGGCGATCACCTGGCCGCCGTCGAGCACCACGGCGCCGTCCGCGCAGACGATGCGGCCGGTGAGACGCACCCGCTCGGCCACCCGCAGCAGCTCCAGGAACGGCAGCAGCTCCAGGTCGCCGACGAGCGACTCCAGATCGGCGTCCGGCTCGATGCCCATCTCGCGGCCGAGGAGGACGAGATGAATGCGCCGGGCGAGGTCCTCCAGCGGCAGGCCGGCCGACTTGAGATAGAGCACGTCCTCCGGCAGCTCTCTCCCCTCCTCGTCCGTCCTGACCAGCAGTAGCAGCGTGTGCCCGGCCGCCGGCCGGTCCGAGGCGAAGCGCTCGACGATCGAGCCGTCGGCGCCGCGCACCAGCTCGGCCGGTGAGACCACGATCCCCACACCGAGGTGATCCGCGTAGCGCCGGCCCTCCTCCGGGCCGACCGCCGGAATCACCTCGTAGCCGAAACCGGCGAGCAACGGAGCGATCCCCCGGCGGCGCGCGACGTCGGGATCGACGAAAAGGACGGAAGGACGAGACATTGCTTTTCCCTAAATTCCTGCAAATGCCGCAATGAAAATTTCGATACTCGGGAACGCGCCAAGCATAACCTGATTTGGCTGAGTTCCCAGGGGCCCCGTGGAAGATTGAGCGGTCTGCGCTCCGAAGCCTCACCCCCTGTCCCCCTCTCCCTGACGGGCGAGGGGGGACGACGGCGAAGGGTTTTGCCGAAGAAGGAGGCTCCTATCG
>JBIOVX010000237.1:0-69781 GCA_044868005.1 Thermoanaerobaculia bacterium
TATTGCCGAAAAAGTCGGCGAGCCCGGCAAAACTCTTCGTATACGTCCCCCCTCGCCCGTCAGGGAGAGGGGGACAGGGGGTGAGGCTTCGGAGGGCCGACCGCCTCATTCAGGCACCCCGTTCTCCTGCACCGCAAACAGATCCGCCACGCTGCTCACCTCGGACCCCGCGAGGCGGCGGGCGACTCGGCCGTCCACCAGCACGACGATGCGGTCCGCGCGGCGGGCCACGGAGGGGTCGTGGGTCACCACCACGAGGGTGAGCCCCTCGCTGTTCATGCGGCCGAGCAGGTCGAGGATCTGGCGGCCGGAGGCGGTGTCGAGGTTGCCGGTGGGCTCGTCGGCGAGCAACACGCGCGGCCCCATGACCGTGGCGCGCGCCAGAGCCACCCGCTGGCGCTCGCCGCCGGAGAGCTGGTCCGGCCGGTGATCCAGGCGCGCGGAGAGGTCCACCGCCGCGAGGGCCGCCTCCACCCGCCGCCGGCGCTCGCTCCGCGAGAGGCCGGCGAACACCATCGGCAGCTCGACGTTCTCGGCCGCGGTCAGCCGCGGCACCAGGTGGAAGGACTGGAAGACGAAGCCGATCAGGTTGCGGCGCACCGCCGTCAGCTCCTCGTCGGAGAGCGTGCCCACCTCGCGATCATTGAGCCAGTAGGAGCCGGCGTCGGGGCGGTCGAGGCAGCCGACGATATTGAGCAGCGTCGACTTGCCGGAGCCCGAGGGTCCCATGATGGCGACGTGCTCGCCGGCCTCGACGTGCTCGGTGATGCCGTCGAGCGCGTGCACCGGCTGGCCGCCGAGCAGGTAGGTGCGGGAGATCCCCTCCAGGCGGATCACGGGGCGCCGCTCTGGCGGACGGCCTTCACCTTGGCCCCCGCCTTGACCTCCGGCCGGTCGAGGGAGACCACGATCAGGTCGCCGGCGGCGAGCCCGGAGCGCACCTCCGTCCAGTCCCAGTTCTTGAGGCCGATGCCGATCTTGCGCTCGGCGAGCACGCCTTCCTTGGGCACCAGGACCTTCTCGCCCTCGATCAGCGCCGAGGTGGGGACGCGCAGCGCGTTCTCCTTCGCTTCGAGCAGCACCTCGACGTCCGCCGAGGTGCCCGGCAGCAGCCGCACGGCGCCCGGCTCGTTCAGCTCCACCTCGATCTCCACCGTGCGGTTCTGCTCCTCGCGGTCGAGAACGTAGGGAGCGATGCGCCGCACGTGGCCGGCGAACTGGCGGCCGGGATAGGAGTCGAAGGTGACGCGCGCCGGCTGGCCGGGATGGATGCGGGCGGAGTCCACCTCGTCCATGGGCGCGCTGACGTAGATCGAGCCGGGATCGAGGACGTCGAGCACCGGCGGGATCGGCAGGCCGGGCGGCGAGGGCGTCGTGTATTCGCCCACCTCCACCGAGAGATCGGCGACGATGCCGTCAAAGGGCGCGCGGATGACGGTGAGGTTCTCTTCGCGGGAGGCCAGCTCGACCCCCGCCCGCGCCTGCTCGACGCCGGCGCGCGCCGCGCGGCAGGCCGCCGCCGTGGTTTCCGAGGCGGTCTGGGCCTGGTCCAGCGCGTCGGTCGAGACGATGCCCTCCGTGGCCAGCTTCTGCAGGCGCCGGTGCTCGCGCACGGCCCGCTCGGCCCCTACGCACGCCTGCTGGCGCTGGGCCTCGGCGGCCTGCAGCTCGCGGTGCGAGAGGCTGATCCGCGCCGCCGGGACGCTCGCATTGAGCCGCAGCAGAACGTCGCCCTTCTTGAAGGCCTCGCCCTCGCGGAACGGCACTTCGGTGACCCGGCCGCCGACCTCGGGCGAGATCTGGGCCCGGCGGCGGGCCTTCACCGTGCCCGCCCGCGAGTTGGTGACCGTCCGCTCGACGCGGCCGCGCGAGACCTCCACAACGGTGACCTCGAGCGGTTTGGGAGCGAATACCGTCGCCCGCAGGGCGAGCCCCGCCGCCACGATCCCGAGGATCACCAGGAGCCGAATGATCCAACGCCGCATTGCGGCTCACTCTAGCATCGTCCTCTCGTCTTCCAAGCCACCTTTCCGGGTGGTTGACATGCCAGGAGCGGCTGGACATCATCGCCGGTGGAGGAGGGGAGGCGTCATGTTCCGCAAGATCCTGGTCCCCGTCGATTTCACGGAAAAGAACGAAGCGGCCCTCGCCAGCGCCATCGAGATCGCCGGCCGGAGCGACGGCGAGGAGAGCGAGGTTACGCTGCTGCACGTCATCGAGACCATCGAGCACGTCGAGTTCGACGAGATGAAGGACTTCTACCGCGGCCTCGAGACGCGGGCGGCGGCCAGGCTCTTCGCGATGGAGGAGAGATTCCAGCCCGCCGGCGTCCGCGTCCGCCACGACATCCTCTACGGCAAGCGGGCGGAAGCCATCGTGCGCTTCGCCGAGGATCATGAGATGGACCTGATGATCCTCTCCTCCCACAAGGTGGACCGCGAGCATCCGGCGCTCGGCTGGGGGACGATCAGCTACCGCATCGCCATCGTGGTGCGGTGCCCGGTTTTGCTGGTGAAGTAGGAGGCTGTCCATGCCCTTTCAGAAATACCGTGGTGTGGAGGAAATGCCGCCGGTACCTCCGTGCAAGTCGCTCGACGAAGAGTGCCTGCGTCGGATCGCGGCACTCTGGGCATGGGCGTCTGCGGTCAGTCCAAGGATTTACCCACGGGGGGTCTTCAAATTCAGGAGCCTCGAGGAAGCGCAGGAAGCCCGCGAGCGCGTCACCCAGGAGAACGTCGACCGGCTGCGTAGAGAGCGCGGGCTGTGAAGTAACGGCTCACCACAATGTTGAGATATGGGAATAATCCCGTAGCTTCTGGTCCTTCGTGACCAAGGTCGCCTTCAGGACCGATGCCGTGGCAGTGATGATTCGATCTGCCGGATCCTCGTGGAATTCCCCGGGCAGATGATTGGAGAGCACGGCGATCTGGTTGTTTACCGGAACGAAACGAAAGAAGGGAATCGCTTCGGATTTAGCGATCCATTCCTGTACGTCCATGGTCAATTCCAGGCGGCCTTTCTTGACCAGCAGAGTCAGCTCCCAACAACTGATCGAAGAGATGTGGACCTGAAGTTCCTTTGCCTCACTGTCAATCCGCTCACGGGCAGCAGCGGAGAGCCTCTCCGGGCTGGCGACCCACCAGACCCAGGCATGAGTATCAAGAAGGATCAATGAAGGGACTCCCAGTCCTCCTCTCCGACCGGCTCCGTGGGATCGTCATAGCGGATCACTGATCCCCGCAAGGCCTCGAGGGCGGTCTTTGGATCCGGGTTGTAGCGCACCAGTTTCAAGACCGGCTTGCCTTGATCGGTGATGATCAACTCGTTGCCTGTGGTCTCCACCTCGCGCAGGTACTCCAAGGCCCGTTCCTTGAAGCTGGATTTCGAAACGACCTCGCCCATGGATTCTCCTCCTCGCTCCTCAGCCTCCATAATACCGCGCCACCAGCGCCCACACCGAGATCCCGAACGACAACAGGCTGAACGCCGCCAGTCCCGCGGCCGGATCGCGGAACCTGAACCGCTCCGGCAAGCCTCGGCTGTGGAAGAGCCAGACCGCGGCAGGAGCCAGGGGAATGAAATACCGCCCCTGGAGGCCCTCGATGTGCCGCGCGCCGTAAGCGGTCCATAGGGCGTACTGAGAGGCGCTGGTGAGGCCCAGGACGGAGAGCGTGACGCCGGCGAGGATCCACCTCTGCCAGGGCCGGACTTCGATCTGCGGGCCGGCATCGACGAGCATCAGCGCGGCGAGCACGGCGAGGTAGGTGAGGAGAAAAACGATCGGCAGCTTCGTGTCGAGCCAGCCCAGTTGGCCGCCGACGAACTGGGCGAGATACCGCGGCGCGTGAAACACGTAGTCGCTTGCCACGAGCTGGAGGAAGGACAGAGGATGCGCCATCGCGTCGCGGATCTGCCCGGCGGGATCCGTCGCGACCTCGAAACGGATGGTGCCGACGGCACGCGAGACCGCCACGGCCCAGGCCGTGACGGCCAGCGAGACGGCGGCGTGGAGAAGCAGGAACGCCGCGCGCCTTCCTCGCGGAAAGCGGCTCGCCGGGATCAGCACGGGCAGAAACGCCAGAGGGAAGTACACGGCCTTGGAGGCGCACAGCAAGACCGCGCTCGCCGTCAGCAGAACGAGATCGCTTTTCTTGACGGCTGAGTCCTCGCCCCAGGCCAGCCGGGCAACGCCGGCGGCGAGGAGGAACGCCGCGCCGGTGGAGGCCACGTCCGCCGAGGCCGAAGCGCGTAGGAAGACGGCGATCGGAGTCAGCGCCACCATGACGGCAAACCACTGAAAAGCCGGCAGCCGGCGGACGGCGAAGACGACCATCAGGGTTCCTGCGATCAGATTGGCCAGGCGGGCCAGGTAGAGCAGGACGAGCGGCGGCGCGCCGAAGACGCGCCCCAGCGCGATCCCCAGCGCCTGCGGCAGGTAGGGCAAGAACGGATACTGCATGCTGTTGCCGAACCACACCAGGCTTCGCCGTTCCGGCTCCAGGGGCACTCGCAACGCCGCCAGGATCTGCCGCGGCGCGACCTTCTTCTCCTCGTGAAAGGGTATGTCGTCCCGCAGCGTCTCGGCGACCGCCTGGACGCTGAGCGGAAGATCGGCTCCTGAACGCCCGGGCTTCGGGATCAGGTCCAACTGCCCTTCGCTCACCCGGTAGGCGCGGTAGAAGTGGGCCGGCTCGTCGGGGACCTGGAAGGGCGGCGTGACGGCGGTCAGTCCGACGCCGTAGACCAATCCCGCCGCCAGCAGCCAACGGCTGGGCCGCAATAACAGGCCGCGCATGGTGCGCGGATTGTTTCACAAGGGCCTACGCCGGCGGCTCTTCGTGGAGCCGGAGCTTGCGGTAGCCCCGATTCCAGTAGATGAGCGGCGGTGCCTCCTCCGCCGGCACGCGGCTCGCGTGTACCTCACCCACGTAGATGGTGTGGGAACCGGCCGGATAGCGGGCGTGGATGCGGCAGTCGAGCCAGGCGAGAGCGTCGACGAGGACCGGAGCCCCAGTCACGCCCGTGGACCAATCGCCGAGGGCGAAACGGTCCTCGTCCTTCACCCAGGCGAAGCGGTTGGAGAGCTCCGACTGCTCTTCCCCCAGGATGTTCACCGCGAAGACCGCATCCGGCTCCTGCAACATCGAGAAAGCCTTGTGGCGGTTCTCGATGATGACCATGATCAACGGCGGCTCGGCCGATACCGAGGCGAACGCCGAGACCGTGAGACCATGGGTCCGCTCGCCCGTCCGGATGGTGACGATGGTCACCCCGGCGGGGAAGTGGCGCAGCGCTTTTCGGAACTCCTCAGATGAGATCAAGGGACTCTCCTCAACCAGAACCTCTTCGGATACACGCGATTCTCCCACAACCATAGTCTCCATAAATCCTCCAATCAATGGCATTTGTCTTGCAGAATCCATAGTGCCGGCCGCGGTCTCAATGAGGACAACGGGCCGCATTTTTCGGGAGAAATCGAATATGGGCAAGCTCAAGACCAACGTCAAAGGAGTGCTGAACCAGCGCGTGCGCTTCGGCCTGTTCACCGTTCCCCTGTGGGTGGTCGGCGCGGTGTTCCTGGCGCGCTGGGTCCGCGACCGCCGCCGCTACGGCCACGCGTGATCCTCCTCACCCCTGATCCCTCCTGAAGTAGGGGCGGGGCTTCTCCCCGCCCTGAAACGCTGGGGGCGGGGACAAGCCCCGCCCCTACGAAAACGCCCGTCGGGTCCTCCCTTTACTGCAAACCGGCATCCATCTAAGCTACGGTCCAGTTTCGTACCTGCTGGGGGAGGCCAAACCGGATGGCGCTGGGGAGATGTCGGGAGAGGTGCTGTGTCCTGCTGCTGCTCGGAGCCGGGCTGTGGAGCTCCGCCGTCCATGCCGGCCAGGCGCAGGAAGAAGCAGCGGCGGAGGAAGAGGCCCCGTCGGCCTCAAGTCCGAAGCTGGAATTCGGCCTGGAGGCGAAGGCCAACTTCCGCCACAGCGAGGACAACCGCTTCCCGGTGAGCCTCCCGCCGCAGTTCCTGCCGCCCGGCCAGCCGGTGGTCTTCGAAGAAACGGTCAGTGCCGGCTCGCATTTCGAGCTCTCCAACGTCACCCTGTTCGTGGACGCGGCCTGGGGCGACGGCCTCGCCGCCCATGGCAAGGTGGATTTCATCGATCTCTACGACCGCAACCCCACGTCGACGGACAAGAAGGTGGACGTGGACGAGGCCTGGATCCGCTTCGGCGTCGAGCCCGAGCCCGCGGTCCTGGCGACGCGCAGCGGCGTGTACCTCAAGGTCGGCAAGTTCCCGAAGTTCGAGCGCCAGGACGACCGCCACCTGGAGAGCTACGGCCTCGTCTCCACCGCGTTCAACCGCTTCGAGGACGCCGGCGCCGAGCTCGGGATCAACCTCGGCCGGCATTTCTATCTGAAGGCCTCGGCCACCCAGGGGAATCCGGTCTTCATCCGCGATCCGAACGCGCTGGCCGGCGACAACGGCACGCCCGAGCGGCAGCAACAGCCGACCAAGCCGAACACCGCGTTCCAGAGCGGCATCGTCATTCTCTACGACGCCGAGATCGAGGACGTCGATGTGGATGGCGAGCTGGAGACGGGCGCCGGCGTCGGCTTCCGCCTCGCCGACGAGGAGGGCCGGAACGGCCTCGACGTGCTGGCCTGGGGCTACCGGCGGAAGTTGGCGGAGACGGTGGATCTGGAGGGCACCTTCTACGGCGGCGACATCGACGTGCTCAACGGGCCCTTCGACGTAGATCCGGCTTTGCCTATCAAGGACGACGACAAACAGGAGGCCGGCGCCAACGTCTGGCTCTACTGGGGAGGCTTCTCCTTCTTCGGGCAGTACGTGGATCAGGAGCTGGCCGGCCTGCCGCGCACCGGCATCGAAGGGGAGGTCGCCTGGCGCTTCGAGCTGCCGCTCGTCTGGGCGGTGGGCGACCGGCAGCTCTTCACTTCGGTCGCGCCGGCGGTGCGCTACTCGAAGCTCGACAACGACTTCCGCAACCAGCGTCCGACGTCGGCCCCCAGCCTGGCCTGGGACTGGGAGAAGATCGACGCCGGCCTGCGCATCGGCGTCTTCTCCGGCGTCGACCTCACCGTCGAATACGCGGACAACCGCTTCATCCTCGGCTCCGGAGCGAAGCGGGAGAACAACGAGTTTCTGGCGACTTTGCGGTGGAAGATCTAGGATGCTATACGCCGCTTCGATCTTCCTCTCTCTGCGGACCGCCTCGGCTCCGAAGCCCTCACCTCCCCTACCCCTCCTCTCCCAGAGGGAGAGGAGGGAGAAAAAAAGAATCTGCCGATTTCCGTCTTTTTTCCCCTCTCTCCCTGTGGGAGAGAGGGGCCAGGGGAGTGAGGGCTTCGCAGGGCAAACCGTTCTGATCGCCCTCTTCCTCCTCCTCCCCCTCTCCGCCCACGCCGAGGAGATCCGGGGCCGGGTTCAGCTCCTCGCCCGCGGCGGCCAGGGGCCGGCGCGGGGAAGCGACGTGCGTCAGGCGGTGGTGTACTTCGAGCCCGCGGGCGCGCCGCCGGTGCGGCCGGCCGAGACCGCGTTCGAGATGGTCACCCGGCGCAAGACCTTCGAGCCGCGGCTGCTGGTCATCCCGCGCGGCAGCCGGGTGCGTTTTCCGAACGCCGATCCCATCCTGCACAACGCTTTTTCGGTCTCCTCGCCCAACCAGTTCGACCTCGGCCTCGGCCGGCAGGGGCCGGGCAAGGAGAAGCGCTTCGAGGAGCCGGGCCTGGTGCGCGTCTTCTGTAACGTGCATCACGACATGGTCGCCTACATCCTGGTGCTGAACACGCCGTATCACGTCTCGCCGGAGGCGAGCGGCGAGTTCGTTCTCAAGGGGTTGCCGCGCGGGCCGGGGAAGCTGACCGTGTGGCACGAGCAGGCGGACCCTTGGATCGCCGACGTCACGCTGCCGCAGAAGGTGCCGGGACCGCTCCTGGCCCGCGTCGAGATCGTTCGGCCGCTGATCCCGAGCCATCTCAACAAACTCGGACAGTCCTACTTCCGCTCCCAACGTGACCGCTACAACAACCGCTGACCGCCGCCGGACCGGCCTGTCGCTGGAGACCCGGATCTTCCTGGTCACCTCGCTGCTCATCGCGCTCCTGGTGGGCAGCGCGGTCGCGGTCACCTACGTGCTGCTGCGGCGCATCGCCCGCGAGGCCGCAGCCGACTCCCTGCGGAGCAGCGCCGCGGTGCAGTCCACCTACGAGAAGGAGCGGTACGACCGGTTGAAGCTGATCTCCGGCCTCTACGTGTCCGATCCGGCCCTCGTCGCGTACCTGGCGGAGGCCGTCGGCACGCGGGATGCGCCGTCGCTGCTCTCCGAGCTCTCCGACGCCCAGAAGAGGTTGGGCTTCGACTTCGCCATCCTGCTGGATCCCCAGGGCCGCGTGGCGGCGCGCACCGATCACCCCAATGCGGTCGGCGAGGACCTCTCGCGGCGTCCTCTCGTCGCCAAGGCGCTGGCGGATTTCGAAGCGAGCGGCGTCTGGCGCGAGGGCAAGCGCCTGTACTATGCGGTCGCCGTGCCGGTCCAGCAGCAGTTCACCGTCTACGGCTTCCTCATGACCGGCTTCGCTATCACCGACGTCTCCGCGCTGGAGGTGAACCGGGTGAGCGGCGCCGACGTCGCTTTCGTCGGCGCCGGCGAGCAAGGGCCGGAGATCATGGCGACGACGCTGCCGGCGCAGACGGCCCGCAGCCTGATGGCGGCGCTCTCGGCGAACAGCCGCGGCATGGGCGACGCCATGCGCGCCGGCAGGGCGATGTCCCAAACGGAGCTCGAGCTCGGGGGGCAGCCCTGGCTCGCTCAGGAATCTCCGCTGCTCGACGCGCAGAGCAAGCCGATGGGCGCGACGGTGACGCTGGCTTCGCTCGAGCGCGAGCTCGCCGCCTACCGGCAGATCCAGAACGTGCTGCTCGGCGCCGGCCTCGCCGCCGTGCTCATCGCGCCGTTCCTCGCCTATGCCTTCGCCCGCCGCGCCATGCGTCCGGTGCGCCGGTTGGTCACCGCCGCCGAGGCGGCGCGGCAGGGGAATTACGACCAGCAGATCGACTCCGACCGCACGGACGAGGTGGGCCGCCTCGCCCATTCCTTCCACGACCTGCTGGCCGACCTGCGCGAGAAGCGCGACATGGAGGAGTACGTCACCGAGCTGTCGCGCAACCTGCCGGAGCCCGTGCAGGCGCGCGCCGTGCTGGGGAACGCGCAGAGCCGCGAGGTGCTGCTGCTCGGCATCGAGCTGCGCCGATACGCCCGCGCCGGCGCCAACGGCGACGCCGGCGAGACGCTGGCGCGGCTGGCGTCCGATCTCGACCGCGTGACCTCGGCCGTGGCGCGCGGCCGGGGCCTGGTGGAGGGGGTTACGGGCCACCGCGTGCTGGCCCGGTTCGAGGGGGAGGGGAGGGGTTACCGCGCGCTGACGGTTGCCGCCGGAGTGCTGCAGGCGGAGGGCGGCGAGGCCGGCGGCGGCGACGAGCCGGTGGCGGCGATGGCGGCCGGCAAGGCGATCACCGGTCCGGTCACCTGGGGAGAGCGCGCCGAGCGGGCCGTCGTGGGCCTGCCCGTGCAGCAGCTCGAGAGCCTGCTGCGCGAGGCCACGCCGGGCGAGCTGCTGCTCTCGCGCGAGGTGCACGACGAGCTGAAGGACGCCTTCGAGCAGGCCGGCTACCGGCTGGCCCCGCGGCGCGGCATCGTCACGCCGCAGCCGCTCTTCGTCGTCAGCTCGGCCATGGCGTCTCGCCTCACCAGCGAGCGCGGCGTCGGCGCCACGGTGGCGCCCGCGGAGCGCACGACGCTCTCCGGCATCGCGCCTGGCGCCCTGCTCGGCCAGCGCTTCGAGGTCCTCTCCGTCCTCGGCGCCGGCGGCATGGGGATCGTCTACAAGGCGCGGGACCGCGAGCTCGACGACCTGGTCGCCTTGAAGATGCTGAAGCGCGAGCTGTGGGGCGACACCAGCCAGCTCGACCGGCTGAAGAGCGAGCTCAAGCTGGCGCGCAAGATCACGCATCCCAACGTGCTGCGCACCTACGACTTCGGCGACATCGACGGCGTCCCCTACATCTCCATGGAGTACGTGCGGGGAGTGACCCTGCGCTACATGCTCGACCAGACGCGCCGGCTCCCTTACTCGGCCGGCCTGCGCCTGGCGAAGCAGCTCTGCGCCGGCTTGGGCGCCGCTCACTCGGTGGGCGTGCTCCACCGCGACATCAAGCCGGAGAACCTCATCCTCGAGCCCACCGGCAACGCCAAGCTGATGGACTTCGGCATCGCGCGGCCCATCGACCGGCTCGCCCCGGGGCAGACCCAGGCCGGCTTCGTGGTGGGCACGCCGCAGTACCTGCCGCCGGAGATCCTGCAGGGGAAGGACGCCGATCCCCGCTCCGACCTCTACTCCTGCGGCATCGTGCTCTACGAGATCTTCACCGGCGTGCTGCCGTTCGAGGGACCCACGGCCATGGACGTCATGGTGAAGCACCTGCGGGAGGAGCCGCCGCCGCCGAGCGCGCGCTGGCCCGAGATCCCGCCGGCGCTGGAGAAGGCCATCCTGCGCTGTCTGGAGAAAGATCCCGAGCGGCGCTACCGCTCGGTGGCGGAGCTGTCGCACGAGCTGGAAGAATTGAGCGCCTGACCGGACCTGACCCATAGGAGGCAGGATGATCGCTTCCCAGGCTGAAGCCCCGGAGCCGTTCGAGCCCGACCGCAGGCTCGCCGAATACGAGATGCTGCTCGAGATCGGCGTCAAGCTCGCCGGCACTCTCGATCTCCAACGGGTGCTGCAACTGGCTCTCGAGCACGCCGAGCAGGTCTGCCGGGCCGAGACCAGCTCGATCTGGGAGCTCGACGAAGAGCGGCGGGAGCTCTTCTTCCGCGTCGTGCGCGGACACGCGGCGGGAGCCATCCGCGGTCTGCGGGTGCCGGTGGGCGAGGGGATCGTCGGCAGCGTCGCCGAGTCCGGCGAGGCCGCGGCGGTCAACGACGTGACCGCCGATCCGCGCTGGCACGGCGATCCCAAGGGAGCTTTCCAGACGCGGGCGATCCTCGCCGTGCCCCTGCTCGCCCGCGGCGCCGTCATCGGCGTCGTGCAGCTCCTGAACCCGGTGGACCGCGACCACTTCACGGCGGGCGACGTCTGGCGCATGCGCCAGTTCGCCGCCATCCTCGCGCCGACGCTGCAGAACGCCCGCCTCTACGCGGCGCAGCGCCGGCAGTTCTTCAACATGGTGACGGCGCTGGCGGAGACGCTGGAGAAGCGCGATCCCTATACCGGCGGCCACGTCCGCCGCGTCGTCGGCTACTCGTTGCTGCTCGGCGCCGAGATGGGGCTCGGCCGCGAGGACCTGCGCGAGCTGCGCCTCGCCGCCACGCTGCACGACATCGGCAAGATCACGACGCCGGACCGCATCCTCGGCAAGCCCTCGCCCCTCGATCCCGACGAGGCGGAGATCATGCGCCGGCACGCGGCGGACGGCGCTTCCATCGCCAGCCACCTCGCCAACCCGTGGGTGCTGCACGGCGTGCGCAGCCATCACGAAAGGGTGGACGGCAAGGGATATCCGGACGGTCTGAAGGACGCCGACATCCCGCTCGCGCCGCGCATCATCGCCGTGGCGGACACCTACGACGCCATCACCACCAGCCGTCCCTACCGCGCCGGCCTGCCGCCGCAGCGCGCCGCCGCCGAGATCTTCGCCGGCGCCGGCAGCCAATTCTGCCCGCAGGTCGTGGCGGCCTTCCGCAAGCTGTTCGAGGACGGCCGGTTCCGGCTGGAGACTGCCGATGATCTGCTGTTGTCGGGCGAGGTGCAGGTGTTGGGGACGGCGTGAGGACTGTACTCATTGGCGCGCTACCGAAGGTTAGCTATTGTCTCTTGATCGATCAAAAATATCCTCAGCGCTATTACTTGCCTTCAACGTCTTTTGCATACTCCTGCGGACGATGAAGGCTATGACAATTGGGATAACATAACTCCAGGCTAGAACGAAGTATGCAATCTCCAATTGGCCAGAAGCCCAGAGGAAAGTAGATAAGAGAGCGGTACCAGAGATCTGAAAGCCGTAAAAGAAAACACGGATCGTTCGAGTTAGCTTGATAGCCAAGTGCTCGCGATACCGAGCTTTCGGATCCTTCTGACGGAGATTGCTAGCAGTGAAATCTAGCAACGCAAGACTCACATCTTGGCCACCATCTGTATTGCCGTTTATGAAATCTGCGATTTCGATTCTTCTTGTGCGAAACCGTTGTGCCGCGCGGGCATACCAGGCGTCAAGATAAAGGAAGACAAGAGGTATCAGGCTGCTGGCGGATATGAGCCGTACATCACTCTCAGCCACTTCACTGACTCCGAGGCCAACCCCGAGCGTAAGTGTCCACAGAGCCACGGAAAATTGCCTGAGGTGATATTGAACTCCTTCAAGGTGCACGATTCTTTGCTCAAGTAGCGGTAGCTCAAGCTTGATGATCTCTAGCTGTCTATCTGTGAGTTCTGAGAGATGGTCGCCCTTAGTCATGGATGAGTTTTACTCCCAAGATCGGCTATTCCGAAGTGGGCCTCCGCAGGCGTTACGAAGTCCTCGACCCGGTTGCTGAGAGACGCTGCCAAGCCCGAATCACTCACTCCTGGAAACCTTCGAGAAGAGTTCCGTTTGTGCAGATGAATCACAGCTGCTCCTCTGGTCCAGCCAACTGCCGTGAGGATAATCCTCGCCCGCCATTATCGGGCGCCTTCCGGCTGGCGCTCAATATCGACCAGGATAGTGTCTAGATCGACGTGATCCGTCGGGCTTTGCCTAAAACGTAGCTCCCAGGTGGCATCATGCTCGCGTTCGTGCTTTAGGACATCGCGCAACTCCTCGGGAAGGTTTTCGGCGCGTACCTCTCCATAGCGGATGTTTCGAAACGCTCCCGCGAGCTGTCGAATTTTACGATTCGAAGTGTCATCCTTCAGGCAGAAGAAAGCCTTCAGGACCTGCGCTGAGACCTTCTTGACGTCAGGATGCTGAAGCTGCAATTGCAAGGCGCCCTGGTAGACCATTGAGCGCCGCTGAGCATCACCGCCGCCCTCATTAAGGTGTACCGCGTCAAGACTCAGGCGGGATTTGAAGTCCGGTTCCTTGGAATCGAGTAGTTTCTGCATTTCCTCGGGAGTGCCGGTAGACCGCAATTCGGTCGTCCCGGCGAATAGCCAGATGCAAGGGTCAAGCTTGAAGAGGTGACCTCCCCGCAGATACGAGCCGTCCTCCAGCACCGTCAGAAAAAGGTCGTAGACCGGCAAGCCTTCGACATGGGAGTTAATCTCGTCAAAAAAGACGACATGAGTTCGGTTGCGCTCTTGAGCCTGCGCGCTGGCAAGAGCGTCGAACCAGGAATTAATATTTTGCCGGCTAACGAGTTGGGTAATGTTGAAAAAAAGATGAGGCATGCCAAGAGCTGCCGCGAGCTTCGACACCAGGAAGGACTTGCCCGACCCAGGGAGGGCGATCAGCATGGCGCTGAAGGAATTCGCGCTGGGCTGGTGAAGGTAATCCTTTAGCGCCGAGAGCAGACGTGCTATCTCGCGGCGCCGCGAGTCGATAACCTCGATGTACCCGTCTAACTCGTCCATGGCCCGCCACAGCTCAAGGCTATAGCGCCGCGAGCTTGCATCTCTGGCTATGATGCCAGTCGCCTGTCGCGACGTCTCCCAAAAGTCGCGCTCCTGGGTCCAGCTCAGCGGAAGTACCTGAATGCTGGGACGGGTTCGCGATGGGAGCACGGTCGCAGTGGCCGTCCTTCGGTAGCTCCCGAAGGAAGTGTCATAGGGGAACTCCCTGTTCTCAAGGCTTCCCGGCTCTTCACCGAAGGTCTTAAGCGTTTGAATGTTGCCCTGCACGACGTCATAGGCTGCCTTTAGGGCGATCTCGAGCATCTCGGTTCTCCCCGGAGCATCGCCAACGGCAGCGCCCTTGATCGCATCGCTAACCCCAGCATCCGAAAGGATGATCTGGGAGACAAGCGCGGAGAAGAACATGCTGGCCCGCCCTGAGAGTTCCTCGCTCACTTCGTCCAAGATGGTCTTGGGCTGGTAGTAGCCAGTCCGTTCCTCTCCATTACCTTCGACGGCGAGGAGGCTTAAACCCTTGGGCATGGCGACGACTAGTCGGGGTTGTCTCTCAAGCCCGGGATACCGATCTGAATGTGCGTCCCCGAGGAAGTCTTCGAGTCGGTCCAAGCTTTCCGCGGTGGGCTGCTCCTCACCGACGAACCACTTGTATATAGGGTGGTCGCTATCTTGGGCGCCTGGAGCAATCCCCTCGCGCTCCATTTGGGCGATGGCCATGGGCGGGAGGAAGAGCAGGCGCAGCATCCCGTACATCTCTTTTTTTGCCAGTGTATCTAGATAGGTCGGATGGAACTGCTTGCTTGAGATGAACCACTGAGTCTCCCTGTTTATGAGGCCCACTGTATGCAACGCTTCGAGCAGAGTAAGTGTGGTTGTGCCCTTGCCGAGATCCTTGACCACGACATAGCGGAAGGGTTTTTGGCTCCCAGTGGAGTCATTCGTCGCAGGAGGGGCATGGAGTAGGTCCTCGGCGACCGTCGTGAGCGACTCTCGGATGCTCGGGAAGTGCTCTAAGCCGCCTTCGTAATCGAGGCGTAGCTTCAAGGCCTCGACATCGCGTAGGAGATGCTGCTGCCAAGTAGCGAAGGCGAGCCGTTCCGGATCGAACGGGATCTCAGGGATCTGACGCAATAGCTCTTCGAGCCTCGTTAATTCGTAGTCGCGCCCTCCCTGGACTGGTTGGTAACGAAGCTCGAAGTCCACCCGGCGGTCGAGGACCAGCCCGCCCGGCGTCTCAGCCTGCAGGTTGTAGAGTCGATAGACGCGTGTGGTACCAACCTCCTTCCAGGGGCTGCTGGCCGCTGCCTCGGAATAGGCAGGGGCCAGGTTCTTCAGATACAAGCCATCGAGCTGTTGATAGTGAATGTGTTGAGGCTTTACACGTCTAAGAGTGAAAGGGTTGATTCCGTCTAAGTAGCGCGGATGGAACATTTTGTAGAGTTTGGGCTCGTCATCCTCGGACCAAATACCGATCCCAAGAATCGAGAATGGAGGTGCGTTGACTCGCTCCTGAGGTGGGATCCAGATCTCTCCTCCGGACTCAGTGGGCTCCCGGAAACGATTCATCCAATAGAGAAAGCGCGCCACCCGTCCGGCGCCGCAGAAGGTCATGACGCGAGAATTGACGTTACCCAAGGCTCGCAGGTGTGCCTTGCCCTCCATCGTGCTGAAGCTTGATCTATGCTTGGCTAGCACCCAGTTCTCGTCCACGACCCAGTCGCCGAGCACGAGGATCTCAATCGGTTTGGACATGATGGACTCCTTGGGAAAGGCGGATGTCGTGGCGGAGACTGCCACCATACGACTTAGAGTAGCCTCGGGTCACTTGTGCCACCCCTACCTTTCGACAATCTTTGAAATATCGACGATATTATAGCGGAGATTGGAAGCCGCAGTCTGGGGCACAAACAGGGGAACCTGAGGTCCTCTCCCGTACTCGCGGCTCTGCCGAAACACCCGGCGAGTCCATGACTTGCTCCTGTACAGGATTGCCTACTGGCCTGCGCTGGTATCATCTCCCGAAGGACATGCCACCTCATGCTGCGGTTGCGCTTCGTCGTCAATGGTGAGGATCGCGTCGTTTCGCTGACGGGCAGCGGCCGGGTCCGGCTCGGCCGCGGCAGCGACAACGACGTGGTGCTCCCCGACTCCTCCGTCTCCCGCTATCACGCCGAGATCCTCCGCGAGCCCGACGGCTGGTCGGTCCACGACCTCAAGAGCACCAACGGCGTCCAGGTCAACGGCGTGCCGGTGGAGAAAGCGCCGCTGCGCCCCGGCGACCTGCTGGGCGTCGGCTCGTTCCAGGTCCGCGTCGATGCGGACGAGCCGGTCTCCGTGCGGCCGCCGAAGCCGGCGGCGCCGGAGAAGGAGGAGGGCTTCGGCAACGCCACGATCATCCGGCCGCTCTCCGCCTTCGCGGCGGACTACGGCCTCGCCGGCGAGGCGGCGCGGCCCTCTCCGGAGGCCGGGGACGAGGAGTACGTCCGCCGCATGTTCGGCTTCCTCACCCGCCTGGCGCGCATGCTCACCCTCGCCGAGTCGGTGGACGACGTGCTGTCGCGCGTGCTCGACATGGCCTTCGAGGCCTTCCCGGTGGACCGCGGCTTCATCCTGCTCTCGGACGACTCGGGCGAGCTGGTCTGCGAGCTGGCGCGCGTCAAGAGCCGCGTGCAGTTCCGCCCCGCCGGCGAGGTGCCGGTCTCCCGCACCATGCTGCAGGCGGTGATGCGCGAGCGCGTGGCGCTCGTCACCTTCGACGCCCAGGCGGACCAGCGCCTCTCCGGCGGCGAGTCCATCCGCATGCACAAGATCCGCTCGGCGATGTGCGCTCCGCTGTGGTCGGGCGAGCGCATCATGGGCGTCATCCAGGTGGATTCACCGTTCCAGGTGGGAGCGTTCGGCGAGCGCGATCTCGACGTGCTCACGACGCTCGCCAACTATGTCGCGGTGGCCGTCGAGCGCATCCGCTACGCGCGCACGGCCGAGCGCGAAAGACTGGCGCGCACGCGGCTCGAGCGCTACCACTCGCCGGGCGTCATCGAAGAGGTGATGCGCCGCGGCGACGAAGGCGTGCAGAGCCTGCAGAGCGCCGAGGCCACGGTGCTCTTCGCCGACCTCGTGGGCTTCACCGCCTTCGCCGAGAACGCGCCGCCCGAGAGCGTTGCCGAATCGCTCGACGCCTTCCTGGACCTCTCGGTGGAAGCCATCTTCCGCGCCGGCGGCACCCTCGACAAGTTCATCGGCGACTGCGTCATGGCCTTCTTCGGCGCTCCCGTGGCGCAGCCGGACCACGCGCTGCGGGCCGTGCGCGCCGCGATCGAGATCCAGCAGGGGCTCGCCGCCTGGAACGCCCGCCGGACCGCCGAGGGCCTGCCCGGCTTCAAGGTCCGCATCGGCGTCAACAGCGGTCCGGTGGTGGTGGGGGACATCGGCAGCTCCCGCCGGGTGGACTACACCGTGCTCGGCAACACCGTCAACGTGGCGGCGCGCCTGGAAGCCCTCGTCGCCCAGCCGGACGACGTCGTGCTCGGTCCCGAGACCCACCGCCTGCTCAACGGCACGATTCAAACCGAGGCGCTCGGCGAGCTGCAACTGAAGGGACTGCAGCAGAGGATCCGGGCGTATAGGGTGGCGCGGACGTGATTATTGAAAATATCCGAACACGTCGACGGCGACGTGAACCGGTGAGCTCGCCGCGTTCAGGATCCCGAGCGCTCCGGAGCCGGAGGAGGCCAGCATGATCAACGCGTTGTTCGCCCGCGTCAGGCCCGCCTTGAAGTTGAGGGTGCTGGTCGAGGACGGGCTCGCGTTGCCGGGGAAGAGCTGCAGGTAGCCGCCGACGGGCGGATCGATGACCGTGAGGTTGACCGCCAGAGCTTTCGCCGTGCCGGGAATCCCGCACTGGCCCGCGGCGACGAAGATCCGCTGACCCGGGAGGACGGCCGGACCGCCGTAGGCCCCCGGTGCGTTGCGGGTATCGACCAGCCGGCACGGAGTCAGCGTGTAGTAGTCGAGCGGACCGACGCTGGTGGCAGGCGTCGGCTTCCAACCGAGCTGGATCACCTCGAAGTCGCTGGCCTTGAGGCTGGCGAAGGCGGGGTTCAGCTCGTCGTTGTTCCAGCGCGTGTCGTAGGCGCCGGTGACGTACATGTCGGTGCCGTTGTCGGCGATGATGAGCCCGTAGGTCTTCATGGCCTGGAAGATCTTCTGGATATAAGCCGGATAGCCCGCGAGGCTCTTGCTGCCTTTCAGCCGGAGCCGCGCGCCCAGAGGCGCCGCGTTCGCGTTGGACGAGGTGCTGGCGTCGTGGGAGGCGGGCCAGACGTAGCCGTTCACCGGGAACACGGTCATGCGGAACGCATGGCGGATCGGGTCCGGACCGAAGGCCTCCTCGTAGCGAATCAGGCCGGGAAGGATGGCGAGGCCGGCGGCGTCGGCGCTGGTCCAGGTCTCCGGCCGGCGCTCCAGCGAGTCGAGCTTGAAGATGGCTCCCGAGTCCGCCTCCCAGCGCTGGAGGGGGCTGTTCCAGACGGCGCGGTACAGCTCGTAGAGGATGCGGTTGTCGCGGTCGACGATCAGCATATGGCGGTCGCCGCCCTGGTCGTCGTTTCCCGCGTAGCCGCCCTCGATCCACTTGGTCCCGGTCCGAGCTTCGATGGGAATCGGGTAGCCAATCGGCCGGCCCGCTACGCCGTCGTCGCTCTGATTCCCATACGCCGTCCAGGTGATCGGCTCCAGAGGCTGGGTGCCCGGCACCGTCGTGTAGACCATGCCGTAGATCTCGGGCGGGTCCTCGGCATCGCCGCCGAAGTCCGGGTGGAGCCCGACGTTGGCGCCGATGAAGTTGATGAAATTCGTGCTGTTGGCATCGACGGGCGCTGCGCTGACGTCGAGGTTCCACCAGTGGTCGGGAGGGTGGATCGGCGGCGGTGGAGGCAGGGCACCGCCGCGCACGATCTGGCCGCAGACGGAGGCCGGCACGAGAGCTCCGAGGACCGCCACGGCCAGCCACCGCTGCATCGACTCCTCCTTTGATAGTCAAACTTCGATGAGCGGATAAGGTACCGCTGGCGGGCGGTGGATGCAAGGCCTCAACCGCCCGAGGCGATAAGAGAGCATGCTGCCAAGATGAGATGTGGTTGACGGCCCGGATCTTGCAACCTTTTTGAATCGGTTATCGCTAGCCCCGAAAATCTTTTGCCTATACTGGGTTGACTGATCGGGGTTTGCTCGAGTGACCGACTAGGAGTTTCCATCATGTCCAACACCACCACCGTAGAGATCCACCCCAACGTCCTATCGACCGCCGCCGTCATCGGCGACAGCGTCGTCAACCGTATGGGGGAGAAATTCGGCAAGATCGAGGAGCTCATGCTCGACTTGGAGAAGGGGCGCGTCGCCTATGCCGTCCTCTCCTTCCGCGGCGTCCCGGAGATGAGCGAGAAGCTGTTCGCTATTCCGTTTGAGGCCCTGAAGCTCGACGCCAGCCGTGAGCACTTCACGCTCGACGTCGACCAGAACAAGCTGAAGAACGCCCCCGGCTTCGACAAGAATCACCCCCCGCAGGCTTCGGACCGCACCTGGGGCGCCGAGGTCTACAAGTTCTACGGTATCAAGCCCTACTGGCAGTAAGATCGGGGCAGTATCGAGCAGGACGGAGGGCGGCCGTACGGCCGCCCTCTTTGTTTTGGGCGAGGCCGCGGCGACCGGACGATCGGGACAAATTACATGTAGGAAATGCCGATCTTGTCCCGCCTGGCGTTATCCCGTCCCTTTGCGGCCACTCCTTTACCTGCTCTCCCCTGGGGCAGCAGAGCCCAAGGGCCCAAGGCATCCAATGCCTCTTGCTCGCTCAACCTTCTCGCCTGCTCCATAACTCCCGACGGTACCCACTTGGGAAATGGGACTTCCCGGGTAGCATGTCGACCGGAAGCCGTGTGCTCTTCATGCACCTGCGCTATCTGAACGGCCGGAAATCGCTCCGCCAGGCGCACTAAGGCCGGCCATAACCGCCGGTGTACGAAAGTGATTTTTCCATTCACGAGACGGCAAACGAGCACATCGTCAGAATCCGTTACTGCCTGAAAGACAGCGAAGATTTGATGGCTTTTGGGATGAGACCACCAGCTTCCTTTGATGGGCTCGCCGGCAATCGCCTCTGCAAGTCGGAGAACAGGACCTTTAGCGGACGCAAGGACTACACCATGCTTTTGAACAAAGGCGATCGCTTCGTCGGCGGTCATGGTCCGGTCATGGTCAATGCTTGCTTGACCGGGCGAGCAGCGCGTAGATGACCGGAAGGTCGACCGGCTTGGTCAGGTGATGGTCGAATCCTGCCTCCCGCGAGAGGCGCTGGTCCTCCTCCTGTCCATAGCCGGTCACGGCCACGAGCAGGGCCCTTGCGGTCCGGCGCCGTTGGCGCAGCCGGCTGGCGACCTGGTAACCATCCAACCCGGGCAAACCGATGTCGAGCAGGACGACCTCGGGATGGAACGAGCCGGCCTTTTCCAGCGCCGCCGGTCCATCGTGAGCGGTCTCTACCTCGTGCCCTTTCAAGCGCAGGAGGAGGGCGAGGCTCTCGGCCGAATCCACGTTGTCGTCCACCACCAGGACGCGGCGCGGCGGGGCCGCGGCAGGGGAGAGCACCGGGCCTACGACGATCCTGTCCCCTGCATGGCCGCGGCGCTCCGGTGCCGTGCTCGCAGGCGCCGAAACGGGCAGGCGCACGACGAGCTCGCTGCCGTGTCCCAGCCCCGCGCTATGGGCTTCGACGCTGCCGCCGTGCAGCTCGACGAGGCGCTGCACCACCGTCAGGCCGATCCCCAACCCTCCCCGCGCCCGATCGGAGGAGCGGTCCGCCTGCACGAACAGGTCAAAGACGCGCGGCAGCGTTTCCGGAGCGATGCCGATGCCGTCGTCGCGCACTCGCACGACGACCTCGCCGGGGGGCTCGGGCCCGCCGGCCGCCAGCTCGGCCGTCACCCAGAGATGGCCGCCTCTGGGGGTGAACTTGGAGGCGTTGTTCAGGAGGTTGCCGAAGACCTGTTCCAGCCGGACGGGGTCCGCGTCGAGGTAGACCGGCTCGCGCGGCAGCGACATCGACAGCTCCTGGCCGCGGGCTTCGATGAGATGCCGGGTCAGCTCCACCGCCTGCTCGAGGACGACCGCCAGCTCCAACCGCTCTCTGCGCAGGCTGATCTGGCCCCGGTTGATGCGGGACACCTCGAGCAGGTCTTCGATCAACCGCGTCATGTTCTGAATCTGCCGGGTCATCATCTTCCGCGCCTGCTCGACCGCGGCGCCGTCGGCCCCCTCGGCCTGCAGCACGTGCGCGGCATTGAGCAGGGGCGCCAAGGGGTTGCGCAGCTCGTGGGCCAGCAGGGCCAGGAACTCGTTCTTGCCGCGGTCGGCCGCGGCCAGCTCCTCGACACGCTGGTGTAGAACCTTTTCCAGTTGCTTGAGCTTGTCCACGTCGACGAGCAGGATCACCACGCCCTCGATCTTGTCCTCCAGGGTCCGGTACGGCCGGACGCGCAGCGAATACCAGCGCCCCTGGCTGTCCTGGACCTCGCGTTCCCGGGGGCTCGCCGTGGCGATCACCTCCGCCAGGAAGGGCTCCAGATCGGGAACGCTGAGCTTGAGCTTGATGTCGCCGATCGGCCGGCCGACGTCGGTCGGGATCAGGCTGAAGATCTCTCCCGCCATCGGCGTGAAGCGCCGCACGCGCAGGTCCTGCCCGAGCATGATGATGGCCATCTCGACGCTGCCGAGGAGGTTGATCAGATCGTTGCTGAGCTGATTCAGCTCCAGGTTGCGGTTCTGCAGCTCGTCGTTGACCGTGGCCAGCTCTTCGTTGCTCGACTGGATCTCCTCCTTGGAGGTTTCCAGCTCTTCGTTGATGCTCTGCAGCTCCTCGTTGGCCGACTGCACCTCCTCATTGGCCGACTGCAGCTCTTCATTGGCGGCCTCCTGCTGCTCGATCACCGATTGCAGGTATTCGCCCGTGGCGGCCAGCTCCCGCGCCAAACGGGCGTTCTCCCGTTCGGCGGCCTCCTCCTCCGCGGCAGCCTTGGTCCGTGGTTTTGCGGCCTTGCCCCTGTCCCTCTTCCCTCGCGGCAGAGAAGCCGGTGCTGGAACGGGCTCTTCGAACAGGACCAGGAAGCCGCCTTCCCCTGCCGAGCTTCCCTTGACGGGAACCACCTCCAGGTCGACCTCCCGGGTGACGCCGTCGGCCTCGACCCGCACCCCCTCCTCGCGCACCGGGACGTTGTCCTTCCTGGCCTTGTTGATCGCGGCCCGCAGGGTGACGAGCAACCCTTCCCGCGTCATCCTGAGCAGGTTCAGGCTGGCCTTGCCCGGCGCCGGCGCCAGATAGGGCCCGGTGTCGCCGCGGAACTGCAGGATCTCCAGCTCGGCGTTGACCAGCACGCCGGGCGGGGCGTATCTTGCCATGAGGATGCGGTCGGCCTCTGTCCGCACGTCGGATCCGGCTGGCTGCAGGCGGCCCGGGCCGTGGCCGGGCTCTGCTCGGCCCTGATAGCGGCCGGCAGGCTGGCCGAGGACCGTCCGGTGCGTGCCTGGCTTCTTGGCGTAGATCTTGTGCTTGGCGTCTGCGGCCTCGAACAGGGCGCGGTAGGAGCCGATCATCTCCGAGCTCCCCAGCAAGAGAAAGCCGGCCGGCTTCAAGGCATAGTGCAGGCGCTCCACGAGCCTCTGTTGCAGCGCCGGCTCCAGGTAGATGAGCAGGTTGCGGCAACTGATGAGGTCGATCTGGGAGAAGGGCGGGTCGGTCAGCACGTTGTGCCGGGCGAACACGCACATGTCGCGGATCGGCTTGCTGATGCGGTAGCTGCCGTCCACCTCCGCGAAGAACCGCCGCAGGCGCTCCGGCGAGACGTCGTGCGTGATGTTCTGCGAGTACACGCCCGCGCGGGCCTTGTCGATGCACTCTACGTTCAGGTCGGTGGCGAAGACCTGGACCGGGAGCTGGCTGCCCCTGGCCGCGGCGAGCTCGGCGATGGCGATGGAGTAAGCCTCCTCGCCGGTCGAGCACCCCGGCACCCAGACGCGCAGCGGCTCTTGTCCGGAGCGGTTCTTCAACAGCTTGGGCAAGACCTTCGCCTTGAGTGCTTCGAAGGTCTCCGGGTTGCGGAAAAACCTCGTCACCCTGATGAGGGTGTCCTGGTAGAGGGCCTCCACCTCTCCGGGGTTTTTCCGTAGGAAGCGCGCGTAGTCCTGCAAGCCCTCCACTTTGTGCAGGATCATGCGGCGGGTGATGCGGCGGTAGAGGGTGCTCGTCTTGTAGAGGCTGAAATCGACTCCCTTGATCTTGCGGAGGATCTCCAGGATCTGGCCGAGGTCCGGCTCGCCCGCTGGCGCCTTGCGCCGCTCCGGCGCCACGTAAGGGTGCCGGGCGATGCGTCCGATCTCCCTGGCGATCTCGTCCGGGGGGAGCACGAAGTCCACGCAGCCGCTGGCGACCGCGCTCTGCGGCATGCTGCTCTGTTGGGCCGTGTTGTCCTGAGCGAAAGTGATCCCGCCCTCGGCCTTGATCGCCTCCAGCCCCAGAGTGCCGTCGGTGGCGGTGCCGGAGAGGATCACGCCGATCGCTCTGTGTCCCTGGTCTTCCGCCAGGGAGCGGAAGAAGAAATCGATGGGCCGGTACCGGCCGCGGGCTTCCTCCCGCGGAAGCAGTTTCAGGACCCCGCGCGAGATGATCATGTTGCGGTCGGGAGGGATGACGTAAACGCGGTTTGGCTTCACCCGCGGCTCCGCCTGAACCTCCGTGACCGGCATCGCGGTCGTCCGGGACAAGATCTCCGCCAACAGGCTGGCGTGTTTGGGGGCCAGGTGCTGCACCAGGACGAAGGCCATGCCGGTATCGACCGGCAGCGCGCCGAGCATCTGGCTGAAGGCCTCCAGCCCGCCGGCCGAGGCGCCGACGCCGACGATCGGGAAAGGGGGGCTCGCAGCCTGCGCGCCGGCTTTCTTCGCAGGAGCTTCAGCCACGGCAGGCGGTGCCGGTGCGGTCTTGGGGCTTCTGCCGGCCATACAGAGACAAGGGTATACCGGATGGCCGGGAGATGAACAGACTCTGGCGGCCCTATGTGGCCGCCCTGCCCGCGAGCTAGGTAGAAACTACCCGATCGGTAGCGAATGCTTGGACGAATGGCAGTCCCGGATGGCGTGCCGGCGCCTCGCCGGTGGATAATGCCGCTCGTGAGGTCGGTGCTCCCCCTCGCCGCGGTCCTCCTCGCCTGCTCCTGCGGTGGCAAGGCGCCGCGCGAGCAGGCGGCTACCCCCGCCTCCCCGCCCGCCAGTGCCCCCGTTCCCAAGCCGCTGGAGGCGGCCGCCGCCGCCGCGCCGGCCGGACCTCCGGTGCGGCGCGATCTTCCCCAGATCGCGGATGACCGGACCCTCAACGTGCTCTTCACCTTCAACTCGACCGGCTATTTCATCTACCGCGGGCAGACGATGGGCTACGAGTACGAGTTGCTCAGCCTGTTCGCCAGCGACTCCAAGCTGCGCCTCAAGCCGGTGGTCGCCCGCGACAGCCGGCTCCTCTTCGAACGCCTCAACCGTGGCGAGGCCGACGTCGTGGCGGCGCAGCTCGCCGCGTCGGCGACGGAGGAGGAAGTGTTGATGACCGACTCGCTGTACTCCACGACCCCGGTAGTGGTACAGCGCGGCGCGGGCTCGCCGGCGAGCGGGAAGTCCCCCACGGTCAAGGAGGCGCGAGCCCGCGAGGAGCGCGAGACGGAGCCTGAAGCGATCACCATCCGGGCGCGGCCGGTCTCCCGCCTCGCGGAGATGGCTGGAAAGCGGGTGCACATGGCGAGGGTGTCGCCCTACCGCCGGCGGCTGCTCGAGCTCAGCACCAAGCTCGCCGACGACATCGAGGTCGTCGAGGTGGACGAGTCGACCGACAAGCTGATCGAGCGCCTCGCGCAGGGGGACATCGCGTTCACCGTCGCCGCCGAGAACGTGGCCGCGCTACGCAAGGGCGAGTACAGCAACCTGGTGATCATTCCGGTGATCGGCCCCCGGCACCCGGTGGTCTGGGCGCTGCGCCGGAGCTCGCCCGAGCTCCACGACGCGCTGAACCGCTGGCTCGCCGCCAAGCGCAAGTCGGGATTGCTCAAAGTCCTCTACCGGAAGTACTTCCTGGACCGCCGCGGTTATCGGACGCGGTCCACGAGCGGCTATCTCACGGCCGAGACCGGGCACCTGTCGCCCTTCGACGGCGCCTTCCGCGAGCACTCGCGCATCCCCGGCTGGGACTGGCGGTTGATCGGCGCGCAGGCGTACCAGGAGTCGCATTTCGATCCACGGGCGCGGTCGTGGGCCGGCGCCATCGGCCTGATGCAGCTCATGCCGCGCACGGCCCGCGAGCTACACATCGATCCGCACGATCCCGAGCAGAGCGTGGAGGGCGCCTGCCGCTACCTGAGAGCGCTCGACGGCCGCTGGAAGGGCGAGGTGGTGCGCCCGGCGGAGCGCATCAAGTTCATCCTCGCCTCCTACAACGTCGGGCTCGGCCACGTCCAGGACGCCGTCCGCCTGGCGGTGAAGAACGGCGACGACCCGGCATCGTGGGAGGACGTCGCGTACTGGTTGATCGGCAAGTCCAAGCGGGCCGTGTACAACGACCCCGTCGTCAAGCACGGCTTCGCCCGCGGCATCGAGCCGGTCGGCTACGTCGACGCCATCCTCGGCCGCTGGGAACACTACCGGGAGCTGGTCAAGGACGAGCCGCCCGCGCCTACCGGCCAACGGCCTCCTAGAGAGAAAGCAAGCCGCAAACAGCCGCGATCACAATGAGAAGCCAGCGTGCCGTAGAGCACGGCGCCTCTCGCGCCAGGCATCGAGTCAGAGAGACTTCAAGTATTCGATGAGGCCGAGCCTCTCCTGCTCCGTCAGCCCCAACTTCAGGCACCGATCGTAGTGCTCGACCACCTCGCGGAGGCTGGCAAAGCGCCCATCGTGGTAGAAGCCGCCCTTCTGGTGCGTCCAGAGTCCGGCCAGCGGAGCCGTGCGATACATGTGAGTCGGCGAGCGGTCCGCCTGGAAGGAGTCCACGCAGATCTCGCTCGGCGCATGCAGGTTGTTGCCTGGCTCGGTGAAGAGCGGCGGAACGTGGCAGGTGCCGCACCGCGCTTTGCCGCTGAAGAGCTTGTCGCCGCGCATTGCCGCCGCCTTGTCGAAGCTGCCTTCCGTCGGCTGTGGTGGGGGAATGGCAAGCTGGTAGAAATGCAGCGCCGCGAGCTTCGCCGTGAGCATGTCGGGCTTGGTCCGCGTATTGCCGGCGCCGCTCTTGGCGGCCACGGGGTACTGCGTCTTGTCATTGAACCGGGCGTCGAAGAACGTGCCCTTGCCGTGCATCTCGGTGGCGCCGACATACGCATTCCAGTACGGGACCGAGCCGAAGCCCGTCCAGGTGTGCAGGTTCACCCCCGCCAAGCCGAACGCCGGTGGTATGAGCGTGCCGGCCTGTCCGCCGTCGGGCCGGAACGCCTTGCCGTCCTTGTCGAGCACCGCGTCGAAGCGGCCGGGGCCCCAACTGAGGAGCACCTTCTTGACCGTGGCTTCGTCCACGCCGAGAAGGTCGGTGAAGGGCTTGAGGTTCGGAGACAGGGCCACGATCGCCCCAACGTTCAAGTCGCGGTTCGCCCAACCATCGAGCCGCTTGCCGATACCGGGTGCCAGGGAGTCGTCGACCGTGGAGTGGCAGAAGGCACACTGCAAGCCCAGCGAGGTCATGTTTCCTTTGCCGTCGACGAAGCCCTTGAGACCGACCACCGCGTCCAACTCGAGCAGAGCGATCGTCGTCGCGGGATCGTCGAGATTGACCTTGCCGGCCTTGAGCTCAGCCTGCAACGGTGCGGGCAGCGCGTCGACATCCACTTTCAGTCCGACGGCAAGCGCCGTCTTCGGGCTCACTCCGCCGCCCACCCCGCCGTGTTTTTCACCCGCGATGGCTTTGTGCAGCTGGAGGGCGTCACCCCAGAATGCCTCGCTGCCGAAGGTGTCGAAGCGAAAAATGCGGCGGCCCTCCTGGATCATCTGCTGCGCGTGGGCGCCGATCAGACGATCGTTGGCGGAAAGGGCCTTGTCTTGATCGTCGGCGCTGGTTCGGGAGCCGGCAAGCAGACCGATTGCGGTCAACAGCGCTACCACAGAGAGGGCTGCTCTGTATCTCATGGGTTCCTCCTGTCGGTGAGCTTTGGGCGGTCGAGTCTCCGCATCGCGGGGTGCGGCCTCGTTGAGTATGTCCCGCAACCGCGATGCGAGGTTTCCACGCTGGCCGAGGAGATTGCGCGCCGCGGAGCGCTGCCGCGGGCGCCGTCAAGTCGGCCGAGGCACAGGCCCTCACCAAGGGTGATGTCTGTCTCCCTGGCCCTAGACTACGCCGCTTGCCTGCGCAGCGCTGGCCGCACCAGCAGGAACCCTCCCAGCAGGAGGATCCACGAGTTGAGGTAGGCCCAGATCAGGAACAGTACCATGCTGCCCAACGCGCCATAGAGCTGCGTGGCGCTCCACAGAACTGCGACGGCCCAGGAGAAACCCAGGCCGGCGCCGATCCAGCCCAGCGCGGCCAGCAGTGCAGCAAGAGCCAGCCGGAGCGCGCCCACCCGCCGGCCCGCCACCACACGGTAAGTCAGGCAGATGGCGCTGAACAGCACGCCGGCGGAAAGGGATGCACGCAGCGCCACAAAGGCCGACAGGGACAGGGCCGACAGCGCGGGGAGACGTAACAGTCCCCTCTCGATGGCCGGCGCCAAGAGGAGGAAGCACGCCGTCGCCACCAACGCCACGCTCCAGACCAGCAGCAGCAGCAGCGAGCGAGCCGCCCCGCGCCAGCCCTGCGCCGGTGGGGTGACGTCGCCGGCGATCGTCGTGCCCAGCGTGCCTACGCACAGCGACATGAAGCGAAATGAGGTCCACAGCGCGAACAGGAACCCGGCCGTCAGCCACCCCTGGCTGGCCGACGAGCGCGCCCAGCGCACCATCTCGCCCACGTCGGCGTGCGACTCCGTCGGCATCACGCCGCGCAGCACCTCCTCGATCGATGTGCTCAAGTCGAGGGGAATCCAGCGGCTGACCAGCGCGATGGAGATGCCGACGAAGGGCACCAGCGACAGCGCCAGGAAGAAGGCCATCTTAGCGGCGCCGCTGTCGGCCAGCGCCAACCTCGCCGCCGCAGCCTTGGGCTTGGCCCAGTCCATGATTGGCGAGGTATAGCACGCCGCGCCGATTGGCGCGCTTCTTGCGGTGAAACGACTTAGCAGCTCTCCCTGAGCCCTGTGTAGAACTGCGGTTCTCTTGACGACGGCGAGACGACCAGTTGCGGGGCAGATCAGGGCCGCGACCTATGCTGGATCCAAAACCATCTGAGCCCGTCCCGGAGCAACGCGAGTGGCGGCTCGCCGGCCTCATCGCCTTCGGGCTGTTGGCTCTCCTGGTGCTCGCGGCCGCCTTCCTCATCCTCTGGCCCTTCCTCTCCGCCATCGTGGTAGGGGCGATCCTCGTCATTCTGACCTATCCGAGCTACCGACGCCTCCTGGCGCGGTTGCATGGGCGGTCCCAACTGGCGGCGCTCCTGATGCTGGTCGGTGCCACCTTCCTGCTGGTCCTGCCGACCGTGCTCATCGTCATCCTGGTGATCGGCCAAGCCAAGCTGCTGATCGACAAGCTGCAAAGCGGCGAGGCCCAAGCGATGCTCGCCTCGTTCGACCTGGCCGGCCGGCTGAGCTTCCTCACCCGTCGTATCCCAAGCTTCGATCCCGCCACGCTCAGCCCCGAGCGGATGATCCTGCCGCTCCTGCGGCAGGTGCCCGGCTGGGTCCAGCAACACGGCCAGGCCGTCCTTGGCGGACTCGCCGGCTTGGTGGTCGGCATCTTCCTCGTCCTGCTTTCGGCGTACTTCTTCTTCGTCGAGGGAGAGGGCATCCTGCGCGAGCTCGAGGCCCTGTCGCCGCTGCCGCGCCGCTACGGCCGCCAATTCGCGGCGAGGCTCGAAGCGGTCATCGAGGCGACCTTTCGCGGCCAACTGATGACCTCCCTGGCGCAGGCGATCGCCATCACGGTCGGTCTGGCGATCGCGCGGGTACCCGGGGCGCTCCTCTGGGGAGCGGTCGCTGCGGTCCTCTCGCTCTTGCCGATGGTGGGCGCCGCGGTCGTGTGGGTGCCGGCTACGATCTACCTTGCGGTCGCGGCCTCCCTGGGCCACCGCAGCTACGGCTGGGCTATCTTCCTCGCGCTATGGGGGCTGCTCGTGGTGTCGACGATCGACAACGTGATCCGTCCCTGGGCGATGAAGGGAAAGGCGCAACTGCCTGCCATTCCTCTACTCTTCGCCGTCCTCGGCGGCTTACAGGCCTTCGGCTTCGTGGGTCTGGTCATCGGGCCCCTCGTCTTCTCGCTGCTCAAATCGATCCTCGACATCTACAAGGAGTCGCTCCAGCCGGCGCCTCCCGACACGTCCGCGGACGCTGCCACCGGCGCTTGACGTGGCTCGCTTCGTGCAATGAATCAATTTGGCTTCACATTAGAGTTCCGGCCCTCTCTCGCGGCAGGTGTTGCGCGCCAGAGCCCTCCGAGAACTAACACCTACTGGAAGGATCGCTCATGAAACGACAAATGATTCTGGGTCTCTCGGCCCTCTTACTCTCCCTGATCGCGGTGGCTCCGGCCGCCGGCGACGTGGGCAAGACGACGATCTGCCGGATGGACTACACGCTCAAGGGTTGGTCGGCTTTTTACAAGACGTCGCGCGGATCGGGAACGATCACCTGTGACAACGGTCAGACGGCGAGAGCGAAGATCTCCGCCAAGGGTGGCGGCCTGACGGCCGGCAAGTCCGAGATCCGCGACGGTCACGGCCAGTTCTCCGAGGTCGCCGACATCAAGGAGCTGTTCGGCAGCTACGCCACCGCCACCGCCGCCGCGGGCGCCGTCAAGTCTGCCGAGGCGCAGGCCCTCACCAAGGGAGACGTCTCCCTGGCCCTGGCCGGCAACGGGACGGGTATGGAGCTCGGCGTGAGCTTCGGCAAGTTCAAGATCACCAGACGGTGATCCCCTCGGCCGGCCGCCGCGCCTGCACGAGCGGCGGCCGTGACGCGAGCTTGAAGTCCCCGGACCGGAGGGCGGAACCGCCAGCCGGCCGGGGTTTTCGGTTGATAGAGTCCGAGTCCGTCACACCCGTGAGGAAGGTCTGGTGAGGAAGTCGCCGGAACCGCCAGGAAAGACGAACGGCCGCAGCGGTGAAGTTACCGCGCTGCTGGCGGCGGCGCGCGCGGTGCTGGAGGACGGCGCCTTCGCCGACGCGGCGCGAGTGGTCCTGGGGGCATGCAAGACGATACTCGGCGCCGACGCCGGCCTCGTCGCCGTGCGCGCGGCGGACGGCAAGGGCCTCGAAGTCGCCCTCCTCGATCCCGGCAGCCTCGAGCTCGGCTCCGCCGCCGGCTTGCCCGCGCCGCTCCGCCGCCTGAGCGCCCGCGCCTCCAAGGGCCGCCCCGTCTTCGCCAACGGCCTGTCGAAACGCACGGCGAAGAAGGCCCCTGCCGGCCGCCGCTCGGTCCCGGAGAGCGCGCTGCTCGCACCGATCATCATCGCCGGCGACGTGGCAGGGCTCCTCGGCCTGATCGACAGGCCCGGGGGCTTCTCTGCGGCCGACTGCGAGCTCGCCGAGGCCTCTGCCGAGATGATCGCCGTGGCGATGCTCAGGGACGAGGCCGAGCAGCGCGCCCGGCACGTCGCCGACGCCCTGCGCGAAGCGACCGTGGCGCTCACCCGCAGCCTCGACCGCGAGACCGTGTTGACGACCCTGCTCGACCGGCTGCGGCGGATGGTCCCTTTCGACCGCGCCAGCGTCATGCTCGTCGAGGAGGCGTCGCGGGTTTCCATCCGCGCCGTCTTCGACGGCGACCGCGTCGTTCCCCTGACGCCGGAGGTGCGGCCGGAGTTCGATCCCTCCGATCATCCGATCGTCCACGGCATCTTGACGACCGGCACGGCGGTTCTGATTCCCGACCTCCGCGCCCATCCCGAGTGGAGCCTGCCGACGGATCGCTCGTCCGAAGCGAGCTGGATGGGGGTTCCGCTGTTCGCGCGTGGCGAAGTGGCCGGCTTGTTCTCGCTGTCCAAGCGCGAGCCCGGCTACTTCAACGACGAGCACGTAAGGCTGGCCGAGGCGATGTCGTCCCAGGCTTCGGTGGCCGTGGAGAACGCGGTTCTCTTCGAGCAGATGCAGGCCTCGACGGTGCGCATGCAGGCGCTCTCGCGCCGGCTCGTCGAAGTGCAGGAAAGCGAGCGGCGCCACATTGCCCGCGAGCTTCACGACGAGGCGGGCCAGGCCCTGGTATCGCTGCGCTACGGACTCCGCTTGCTGGAGAGGGAGATCGGCGAGGGCGGCAGCGTTACCGAACGTGTGGCGGAGCTCGTGCAGAGGACCGATACCGTCATCGACAGCCTGCACCGTCTGGCCGCGGACCTGCGGCCGGTGAGCCTCGATCATCTGGGGCTCGAGGCGGCCCTCCGCCAGTACTCGCGGTCGGCGGGGTCCGAGCTCGGCCTCGCGGTCCGCTTCAAGTCGCGCGGGTTCACCGGCGCGCGTCTCCCGGCGGTGGTGGAGACGGATCTCTACCGCGTGGTCCAGGAGGCGATGACCAACGTCGTGCGCCACGCCCGCGCCACCCGGGTCGACGTGTTGGTGGAGCATCGCGGCGACCGGGTCATGGTGATGGTCGAGGACGACGGCGTCGGGTTCGCACCGGACCAGGTCCAGCGCGGGGATCACTTCGGTCTCCTGGGCATCAGGGAGCGAGCCGAGGCTCTGGGCGGCACCCTGACGCTGGAAAGCGCGCCCGGGGCAGGGACCACGGTCGTGGTGGAGGTGCCGAGTGCCGATCCGCATCCTGATCGCTGACGACCATGCCGTCGTCCGGTCCGGTCTCCGGGCCCTGCTCCGCGCCGATCCCGAGCTCGAGGTTGTCGGCGAGGCGGAAGATGGTGTGGAGACGCTGCGCCTCGCCGAGACGCTGCACCCCGACACGGTCCTGCTCGACATCACCATGCCCCCCGAGAACGGCATCGAGACGGCGAAGCGGCTGAAGGAAAAGCACCCGGAGCTCATCGTGCTGTTCCTCACCATGCACGAGGACGAGAGCCTGCTGCACGAAGCGCTGCGCGCCGGCGCCTCCGGCTACGTGATCAAGCGGGCCGAGGAGTCCGAGATCATCCAGGCGATCCACGCGGCGAGCCGCGGCGACATCTACGTGCATCCCGCGATGACCCGTGCGCTCCTTCACCAGCCCGTCACGACGGAGCACCGGCGCGGGTCGCCGGTGGATGCGCTGACCCCCCGCGAGCTCGACGTCCTGCGCCTGCTCGCCAAGGGCAACACCAACCGGCAGATCGCCAGCCTGCTCGGCCTCTCGGTGCGCACCGTCGAGAACCACCGCGCCAACCTGATGGGCAAGCTCGGGCTGGTCAGCCGGGTCGAGCTGGTGAACTACGCCGAGGAGCACAACCTGCTCTGAATACACGGAGAGTCGAGTATGATTTCTACGCAACCCCCGAAGGGAGGATCCAAAATGAAGCGAACGCACTTCGGTCTCCTGGGCGTATTCGGCGGATTCGCAGCGCTTCTCTACGGCCCTTTCCCGGCGGTAGCCCAGACAGCACCGCCACTGGGCGTGGCGCAGCAGTTTTCGGTCTTGGGCAACTCGGGAGTGACTGGCTCCACCGGCGTGGGCACCGTGGTCGCTGGAGACGTCGGTTCTTCTCCAACTGCCTCGATCTCGAACTTTCCACCTTCGAGCGTGACTCCTCCGTTCACCCTGCACCTCACGAATGACTTGATCGTGCAGCAGGCTCATACCGATGCCATCGCCGCCTACACCTTTCTCGCCGCTCAGGGGCCCGGCACGGTGCTCGCCGCGCAACTGGACGGAGCCGTGCTCACCTCAGGCATCTATTCCTTCGCGGGAGGAGCGGCCGATCTGGCGGCCCTCGGAACCCTGACTCTCAACGGTCCAGGGGTCTTCGTTTTCCAGGTGGACAGCGCGCTCACCGCCAACGTCGGCTCGAATGTCATTGGTACGGCTGACCCTTGCAACGTGTTCTGGCGGGTTGGCACTTCCGCTACCCTCAATGGAATCAGCTTTCGTGGCAACGTCATCGCGGATGCAAGCATCACCGTGGGGTCCGGTTCCAACGTAACCGGTAGGGCCCTAGCAGGCACAGGTCCGACGGGTGCGGTGACGATGGCGGGCGCCGGCGGCAACACGATCGGGGGCTGCGCCTCCGCCGCGGCTGCGCCCGTTCTCATTCCGGCGCTCGATCTGGCCGGAATGGCGATTCTCATCGTCCTGCTCGCCGGAGCCGGCCTGTTTGTTGTGCACAGGCTCTCCGTCTAGCGAGAAGCCAGCGGCCCGCCCGGGTTGCCCCGAGCGGGCCCTATATCCTGCACGCCCTCGCAAGGAAGACTCAAGCCTTGTGAACGGCGAGAACCTTGGTCACGCCTGTGACGTATTTGATGGCCTCGGCCGCCTTTGCGCGTCGCGCGGCGGTGAAATCTGAGCCGAACCTGAGCGTCACCACGCCGTTGGCGGCCTCGGTACCGATCTTGAATCCGTCCTCGCCCATCTTTCTGACCAACGCAAGACGGACCCGCGTCGCGAGGACGGCATCCTTCACCTCGGCCTCGGCTTCACCGGCTGCAACACCCGCCTTGTCGGGATTCTCCACGCTGGCTTCGAGGAGGATGTCGTTCTGCACGCTGGCCACGCCGTCGACCGACTTGGCGATCGTCCCGGCGAGCTCGCGGGTCTCGCGCTTGTCGACCGTACCTTTGAGCATCAGGGCTCCGGCGTTGGAATCGACGTCCACGTGCAAGCCGTCGGTGCCCAGTTTGTTGAGCAGAGCGAGCTTGACGTTCAGCGCAGTGGTCCAATCCGCCTGGTTGTCCGCGGCGTTCGCCGCGGTGCCACCGATCAGCACCGCGCCGATCAAAACTGCCTTTAGAAGCGTCTTCATTTTCATGAGCTACCGTCCTTTCAGGAACGGTCTCCAATTTAGCCCTTTGATCTCCGAACGGTAAGAGCACTTACTACCCGGGAGCACCCGCCGCAAAGCGGGTAGAAACTACGGGCGCCGGCATCCCGAGTCCCGCGTAGTAAGTGCTCTTCCCGGCGAGGGATCAAAGGACTAGGTTGAGGACGTTGGTGAAAGGACGGTACCGCATGAGACGAACTGCAATGTTGGCCCTGCTGGCGGCAATCGTCGCCGGCGCGGCTTATGGCCAGGCTGACCGCTATGGCGGTCCGCCCGGCGCCCGCGACCCGAACGACGCCTACTGGCCCCAGCCGGACGCTTCCTACGATCGTCAGCCGGACTATGTCTACGACCGCGACGGGGCTCTAGGCATCGACGTCGGCTTCTTCTACGGCTGGACGTTGTTCGAAACGCAGTCCACGGCCGTCAGGCCGCCCATGGTGGCGCCGCGACCGTTCTGATTCGGTTCACCAGCGGGCCGGGCTGTCGACGCCCGTCTACCGGCTCGGGATCGCCAGGTACTGCCCCGCCTTCACGCGGGAGGAGCGCAAGCCGTTGGCCTGCTTGAGACGGCTGACGCTCACGCCGTTGCGCCGGGCGAGGTCCCAGAGGGTGTCGCCGCGCCCGACGCGCACCTTCCGGCTGCGGCTCGAGGCGAGGACGGTCTTGCTCTTGCTCGACCGGCTGCTCGTCGCCCTGGTGATCTGGATGGTCTGCTCCTTGCCGATGTACCGCATGTAGGGATCGGGATAGAGCGTGACGTGGTAGTGCGGCGGATGCTGCTCGCGCGTGGCCTCCAGGACCTGCCGGCCCTCGAGGTACAGCAGCGTCTCTTCCAGCCATCGCCGGCAGGAGGCGCGGGAGCTGCGCCGCAGGTCCGCCGCCATTCCCGTGGGATGGACCGAGAGATGCGAGGCGTTCGCCGGCTGGCGCGAGATCGGACGGGTGAGGCTGGTGACGACCAGGCGCTCGCCGCAGGCGCTGTGGTACTGGTCTCCCAGCCGCTCGACGAACACCTTGACCTCGGGCCGCGCGTAGGGGAAGGAGACGGAACCTTTGGAGCCGGAGGCCAGCGCGTAGTCCGAGTTGCCGAGCAGGCGCACCAGCAGGCCGCGCTCGGCGAACTCCTGGACGCCCGAGGACGTGCGCAGATACGTGAAGTCGTGCTCGCGCGCCGCTTCGTTCTGGCGCAGCAGCGAGGAGCGCGAGCCCTTGAGGCTCTGGGCGTTGAGGATCGGTGTGGCCGCTAGGACCAGGATGAGGAACGGGACCGCGAGGCGGCGACGGCGAGCAGCAGCGTCTCTTTGCATGGGCGTGAGATACTCCATTCCAGTTGTGGCCCCATGCGCCTACGGCGCGTCAATGTAAGGTAATCGCCATTCCGGCCCGGAGAGGGTAGCATAATTTTCCTCGATTTCAAGCCCCTTTACGCCCTTTTTTCTCAAATCCCCTGCAGCCGCCATCTTCGCCCCGCCACCGCGGCCGCGGCGAGCAGCGCGGTGACGGCGAGATACACCAGCGGCATGCCCTGCGCGAGGCCGGCCTCCGTCGATCCCAGGTAGTCCATGGCCGGCACGTGGTTCATCGGCCCGATGTACCAGACCACGAGGTAGAGGATCTCGAACAGCTTGCTCGTGCCGCTCCAGACGCCCAGCGCCAGCGCGAAAGTCGGGATGAACAGCGCGCCGACCAGCCAGGCGCCGACGCCGGCCAAGTCGCCCTTGACCAGGAAGTGGAGCGCCGCGCCGGAGCCGGTGAGCATGGCGAGGACCACTCCCGCCGCCCACGTCGCCGGGAGCTGGCGCAGCAGCGGGCGCGGCGCCGAGAAGAGGAGGCCGCCGGTGTCGAAGCGCGACTCCCGCGTGCCCAGCGGCGACCAGACCAGGATGGGCCAGATCCAGGCGAGCGGCAGGGCGATCTGCTTGACGGCGGGGAGCGGCGCCGCGAGGGTGGCGATGAACGTCCCGGCCGCTCCCGCCCACCACCACCAGCGCAGGCCCTTGAGCGCCAGCCTGAGCTCGGCGGCGAGCACGGCGACGAAGCGGAAGCGCATCGCTCCCGCCGGCACCGGCGTCAGGGTGGCGTGCGGCAGGGGAGCCGCCGGCGGCGCGGCCTCGACCGCTCCGCCGTTGGCGCCGCGGACCGCCTGCCGCCGCCGCCCGCCGCGCGATGGATCGAAACGGTCGAAGAGGAGCGCGGCGGCGAAGATCAGGCCGACCGCCACGAGAACCCAGGCGGCGCGGCCGGTCAAGGTGGCGGCCGTCCAGTCCATGCCCTCCCAGACGAACCGGCCAGCCTTGTCGCTGTGGTCGATGCCGCCCAGGACGAAGCCCTTCGGCTCCTGGCCGTAGGTGTGGCGGAAGGCGGCGGTCATGCTCCGGAAGACGGGTCCGAGCCCGAAGGCGTCCTGAACGGCGCTATGGCCGGTCTTGTCCGGAATGCCGATGGCCATCACCCCCGTCCAGGCGAAGAACCACACGACGTTGCCGAAGCCGCGGCGCAGGAACGGCACGGTCTCGAAGAGCACCGCCGCCGCGGAGACCAGGGCCATCACCGGCAGCGAGAGGAAGAGGAACGGCAGCAGGAGTTTTCCAAGCCGCAAGTGCGAGTCCTCGGCCGCCGTGAGCTGGATCACCACCGCCGCCGCCGCCAGCACGGCCACCATCGCCGCCAGCACCGCGAAGTTGCTCGCCGCCTTGCCCGCGGCGTAGAGCGGCTTCGTCATCGGCGTCGTGGCCAGGATCTGACCCACGCCCGTCTGGCGGTCGCGGTCCACCGAGCCCTTGACGACATAGAAGCCGGCCAGGGAGAGGAACGTGTTGATCACCATCGCCATGGTGGTGCCGATCCAGGCGGAGTTGAAGACGCCGCGCGCGTCGCCCACCCAGATGCCGAGCTTGCCGGTGCCCACGAGCCAGCCGAGCCACACGGTGGCCGCCAGGGTCACCAGGAAGCTGTAGCGCCGCAGCCGCTCCAGGAAGTCGGCGCGCATCAAATGCCAGAACGCCTGTCCCCGAGGGAAAGGATTCATCACGCCACCTCGCGGATGGCCGGCGTTGCGGCCGGAACGCGGCTGCCTTCGAGCACGGCGAGATAGGCGTCCTCGAGCGTCGGCGCGAGCGGCGTGGCCGCGGGGTCCGGCGGCACCGCCGAGACCACCCGCGCGTGCACGCCGTCGCTCCGGCGCACCGTGTTGCCGATCTTCCAATTCTCCCGCGCCGCCGGCAAGTCGGCGCTGGGCAGCACCCACTCCCAGACCGTTCCTTCGACGCCCGCGAGCAGCGCCTCGGGCTCGGCGTGGGTGAGCAGCCGGCCGCGGTCCAGGATCGCGATCTCGTTCGCCGCGGCCTCGACGTCCGACACGATGTGGGTGGAGAGGATGACGATGCGCTCGCCTCCCAGCTCCGAGAGGAGGTTGCGGAACCGCACGCGCTCCTCGGGATCGAGCCCCACCGTCGGCTCGTCCACGATCAGCAGCTTGGGATCGTTGAGCAGCGCTTGGGCGATGCCGATGCGCTGCTTCATGCCTCCCGAGTAGCCGCCGAGCGGGCGTTTGCGCGCCTCGGTGAGGTTGACCAGCACGAGCAGCTCGTCGATTCGCCGCCGCGCGGCGCCGCCCGGCAGGCCTTTGACCGCCGCGAGGTACTCCAGGAACTCGACCGCCGTCAGGTTCGGATAGACGCCGAAGTCCTGCGGCAGGTAACCGAGCACCGAGCGCAGACTGTCCGGCGCCTTGGCGATGTCCTCGCCGTTCCAGCGCACGGTGCCTTCGGTCGGTTTCGTGATCGTCGCGAGGATCCGCATCAGCGTGGACTTCCCCGCGCCGTTCGGGCCGAGCAGGCCGAGCACGCCGGGGCCCAGCTCGAGCGTGAAATCGCGCAGGCCCCAGAAATCCCCTTTGTACCGCTTTCCCACTCCCTCGATCGTGAGCTTCATGGCAAGGCCTCCTCGTCCAGGGACTTTACGCGAGGGAGCGATGGAAGTTACATTCCTGGGAGCGCCAGCGTCCTCGCCGGCTCTTTCTCCCATGTTCAAAGTCCACCACCTCGATCACGTCGAGCTCTTCGTGCCGGACCGCCGCGCGGCCGCCGGATGGTATGAGCGGACGCTGGGCCTCGCCGTCGTGCCGGAGTACGAGCACTGGGCGGAGGACCCGCGTGGCCCGCTGATGATCTCCAGCGACGGCGGCGGCACCAAGCTGGCTCTCTTCACCGGCGAGCCGCGCGGCGCCCGGCCCACCGCGGGCTTTCACCTCGTGGCGTTCCGTGTGGACGGACCTGGATTCCTGAGCTTTCTAGACCACGTCGAGAACGCGCCGGTCTTCGACGAGGCGGGCGAGGAAACGCGGACGCTGCAGCCGCGCGATCACGGCCAGGCCTTCTCGGTCTACTTCTGCGACCCTCATGGACACCGCCTGGAGGTGACGACGTACGACGCGACGTACGTGCGCGAGAGACTGTAGGGGCGGAGCTAGCTTGCCCTTTACGCGAAATCTCCCGGCGCGCAATGAAGCTTGCGGAGAGAGCTGGCCTGCGCGAAACCCTTTTTGCAAGGCCCAGCATCTTGGGCCGGCCGGCTCGAAGGAAAACGTGGCAGGTCCGAGTCCTACCTAGGTAGGTTTATTTACGGATTCGAGGGCGAGCTTTTCCGGCTCCTCCGTGCGATCTCTTCCCGGCTCCTCTTGCGCGGCCTGATTCGGCCTCTCTTGTGTGAGGTGCCGGAGACTTGAACTGCTCCAGCTCTGCGAGGGCTGATTCGGCGTAGGTCACAATCTCGTTTAGGGCGCTGCGTCGAACGGTGTCACGGACGCTCGCGTCCAACACTAGGTCGGCTGCTCTGTAAGCCACCAGTTGCTTGAGGATGCGGAACGTTGGTTCCTTAATCGGCAGCCCGATATCGCCGTCGATGCCAAACTGGCTGCCAAGATCGACCAGCCGGACGATCTCCTCGATGAAGCGCTCAATCGGCGGTCTGGGTCGGGGACGAAGCGAGCGAGGCCATGGCCATATCGTATCCGGAAAGACAATCGGCCTATAACTTACTCGTATCGTGGCCCTCTGTTCTTCTGGGTTGATGTTCACAACCTCTACACGCTTATATGGCCGGTGTGATACGTTCGAAGAGTCGCCATACTCAAACACACTGCCCTCAACAAAGTCATTTGCGTCCTTGCTGCCTAGCAGGTAGGAGTGATTGTCCCAAAAGTAGTGCATCAGGATCGCGGCGCGTGGGATGGCCGCATCCCATCCGGCTGTTGTTCGGAACTCGATCAAGGTGCCGCCGGGCAGCTCTGCCGCGAGGAGTCCGGGCAGGTCGCGCCGGTGTAGCGGTCGCAGCTCAACGACCTCCTCGCTGAACCCTTGCGAAGTTGAGCTCCATACGCGCGACTCGTCCAACCAACCAAGCCGGCGCATATTGGCGGCGTTCATGCCAGGTCCGATCTCGGTGTAGTTGCTGTCCGGTGCGATATGGCAAGTATTCCAGGTACTCATGATGTCCCAGGGGTCTTGGTAGTCCTCCGTTGAGCCCTCGCGTCGGGAGTGGTCTAGGCCGTACCCGTGCGCCATTTCTTGTCCTAGCGCGGTCGGTCGAAACGATCCCGGGTCGCAAACAACAGCCCGACCCCCCAATATGCCGAACAGATCGGTTAGGACGTTCATGCAGACCACGACCCCGTAGAAGGCGTTCAAGTCAACCCCCTGCCCTGCCGCAGTGCGCTTGGCGAGGTCAACCAGCGCCCCGCGGTCGACCTGGCCCGTGGATGGCGTCGCATTGCCGACGTATGCGCTTAGGCTTTGGGGCAGCGTGAACCAGCCGAAGACCTGAGAGCCCGTCAAGTCTAGGTTGCCGTGCGACATGTGATCGAAGAACTCGACCATATTTCTAGTTCCCGCACCCGCCGGCGTGAATAGCTTCTCGAAGAAGCTGCGTGGTCGCGGCTCCGCGTTCTGATCGTTCCACTTGCAGAGAAGCACCGCCCAAGGCGTTTTCTTGGCCATCGCTACCTCCTATCGCTAAGTATCGACAGGTGACTTGCTCGGACCCTTCACTCGGCGCCATCTCGGACTGCGTTCGGCCACTGTTCCTCAGGTCGGTATATTGTGTCAATGTTATGAAGTAGTTTGCAAGTGATTATGGAGACGGCCGGTGTTCGACCTGTGCGAGGAGCCGGACAGCTTCATCTCGGCCGTTCGCCCACTCGTGACTCAGGATGTCTCCGGCCCACCCCCACCTCTTCCAACACCTCCGACAGCTTCTCGCCGCCGCTACGCACCGCGAAGTCGAGCGTGCGGATGGGGAAGGGAATCGTGATGCCGTTCTCGTCGAAGGCGCGCTTCAGCCGTTCGATCGCCTCGCTGCGGGCCGCGAGATAGTCCGCCTGCTTGAAGGTGAAATCGATCCAGAAGCGCACCACGAGATGGATAGAGCTGCCTCCGAATTCCTCGAAGAAGAGCTCCACGTCCGTATCCGCCTTGCGCGTCGACACCTGCCTGACGGCGCGGGTCGCGACCCGCCTCACCTTCTCCAGATCGTCGCCGTAGGAGACCCCGACCTCGAGATCGATCCGCCGCGTCCCTGTCGTGCTGTAGTTGGTGATCGGGTTTTCGAACACCTGCTTGTTGGGGATTAGCAGGACCTGTCCCTGCTGGGTCCGCAGCTCCGTCCAGCGCAGGTGCACCCGCTTCACGATGCCGAGGAAGTCCTGGCTCTGGATGAGATGGCCGGTGCGGAAAGGACGCTGGATCGAAAGGTAGATCCCCGCCATGAAATTGGTGGCGATGTCCTGGAAGGCGAGGCCGAGCGCGAGGCCGAGGATGCCGGCGCCGGCGAGCAGCGAGGCCACCGTCTTCTGCAAGCCGAGGATGCCGAGGGAGACGAAGAAGCCGGCGGCGACGAAGGCCAGGTACACCGTCTGGCAGATCAGGCGGTTGACCTGCTCGCTGTGCGAGACGCGCCGCAGCAGGCGGGCGGAGAGATTCCGAGCGAGCCGGGCGAACAGCCAGAAGGCGAGGAGGACGAGCACCGCGACGACCAGGTTCGGCAGGGCCAGGATGAAGCTCCGGACCCATCCAGTCAGCTTGGCGGTGAGCAGGCTCCACGCCTTGGAAATACCCATGCCGGGAGTTTTTTGCAACCTTCGCGCCATTCCTGCGTCTGATCTACGTTATCCTTTGATTCCTCGGGACTTACAGGAGGCTGAAATGGAGAAAACCCTTCACCGCCGCGCTCCGGCCGTGATCCTTGCTGCCGCCTTGGCCGGTCTGGCGCCATCCGCGCCGTCCGCCCAGGAAAGCCAGGAGCCCACCGCGGAAAAGGAGTTCAAGAACATCCAGGTCCTCAAAGACATGCCCGCTTCGCAGCTCATGCCGGTCATGCATCTGATGCGGTCCTCGCTCGGCGTTCACTGCGACTTCTGCCACGTGGCGGAGAACGGCAAATACGACCTGGACACCAAGAAGAACAAGGAAACGGCCCGCAAGATGATCCGCATGGTGATGGCGATCAACCGCGAGAACTTCGAAGGCCAGACTCGGGTCACCTGCAACACCTGTCACCGCGGCCAGGAGCATCCCGTGCGCGTGCCCCCGATCGGCCAGGGACTGTTCGTCGACACGACGCGGAGCGACCTGGAGCCGGCGCCGGAGAAGCTGCCGGAGGTGACCGCGGTGCTCGACCGTTACATTGCCGCGCTCGGCGGCCGCGCGGCGCTGGAGGCGGTCACCAGCCGGGTGTCGCGCGGCACTCTCCTGCGCCCCGCCGTGGTGGACTCGGGCACGCCGAAGGCGCGGGCGGTCAACCGCGGCCGGGAGGATCCGCTGGAGATGGTCCAGGAGGCCCCCGGCAAGCTGACGCTGATCGTCGGCCCGCCTGATCGGCGGATCGTCCAGACGTTCGACGGCGTTTCCGGCACGCTCAAGACTCCCGACGGCGAGCGTCCCTTGGCGCCGGAAGAGATCGCCCGCGCCGCCGCGCTGGCCGATCTGCGCAAGGAGCTGACGCTGCGCGACCGGGCGGTCAAAGGCAGGGTGACGGGGAAGGACAAGATCGACGGGCGGGACGTGATCCTGGTGCGAGACACCGCGGCCGACGGCAATCCCGAAACCCTCGCCTTCGACGCCGAGACCGGCCTGCTGCGGCGCCGGATCGTCTACCAGCCGATCTTCCTGGGACCGGACCCCGAGCAGACCGATTACGAGGATTACCGCGACGTCGGCGGCGTCAAGGTGCCGTTCATCGTGAAGACGTCGTACCTCGACGACAACCATCTGGGGACGACGCGGAAGCTGGCCGAGGTGCGGAACAACGTGGCCGCCACTGGGGAGCCGAAGTAGCGAGGCCTACTCGGCCAATGTCGCCAGATCAATGATCTCGATCTCGGATGCAAAGCGAGCGAAGTCGGCGGTGTTCGCTGTAACCAGCTTCGTCACTCCGGAAGCAAGAGCCGTCGCAACTACGTTGGCGTCGTGAATCTGCTTGCCGAGACAGCCATAGGATGCGATCAAGCCGCGCAGGCGATCCCATACGGACTCGCCTTCCACGAGCAGGCGCATCCGCCCGCGAAAGGCCTCGACGTTCGCAAGAGCGTCGGTGGGGCCAAGGTCCAGGCCATTTACCTCGACCGGCCGGGTGGCGACGACGAGGTATTCGCGCAATACCTGGCTGCTGGCCGCCAGAACGACTCCACGGTTTGGCCACTCGTTGAGCACGGTCAACGCGGCGCGGTGGAGGGGGCGAAGCGGAGCCGTTGCGGACAGCAGGACGTTCGTATCGACCAGAACCACCCTATCGTCCATCATCGCCATAGATATCCTCGCGTCGCCAACGGGCCGGCGGCGAAGCCTGGGACAGCCTCAGGTCGAGGGGAGGTAGGGGCGCAGAGGGAGGTTCCTCTCGGGCGACTGCGGCGAGGATGTAGCGGAGCTCGCCTTCCAGAGAGCGCTCGTGTCTGGCCGCTCGCCGCTTGAGGGCAGAAACGACTTCAGGCGGAACATCTCGAATCTGAAGGGCTGGCATAGACGGATGCTAGCACATGCAAAATGCTAGCGCCAATAGCTCCGCCAACTCCAGCGCCATGCCGCGGGCGCCGATGCACAGCCCCGCGCGTGAGGAGCTCGCGGCGCGAGGGCAGCCGGACGCAAGACCCTGTCGGAGCACGTCGGTCATGAAGGCAACTTCCTTGCCGGCACCAGCGCTTCCCAGAAGCGGACCTCGTTCATCACGCCGATCTCGGGATCCTCGGCGAACTGCTCCAGACCGGCGAAGACCCGCAATCGCCCGTCCCGCAGGTGGGCGAAGCGGTCGCCCATGAGGATCGCCTCCTTGAGGTCGTGCGTGACGAACAGGGAGGTGATGCGGTAGGCGGCGGCCACGCGCTTGAACAGCGCCTGCATGCCGGCGCGGGTCTCGGCGTCGAGGTTGCCGAAAGGCTCGTCGAGCAGGAGCAGAGCCGGCTGCACGATCAGGGCACGGCCGAAGGAGACCCGCTGCCGCTGGCCGCCGGAGATCTGGTGCGGCCGCTTGCGGGCGTGGGGCTCCAGCTCCAGGCTGGCGATCATCTCCGCCACCCGCCGCTCCAGCTCGCCGCCGCGCACGCCGCGCAGGCGCAGCCCGAAGGCGACGTTCTCCCAGACGTCCAGGTGCGGGAAGAGCAGCGGCTCCTGGTAGAGGTAGACGACGCCCCGGCTCTCGGGCGGCACGCCGTCGAGGCGCCGGCCGTCGAGCAGCAGCTCGCCGCGGTCGGCAGGCTGCAGGCCGGCGATGATCTTCAGCAGGGTCGTCTTGCCGGTGCCCGAGCGGCCGAGCACGCTCACCGTCTCGTCATGCGACAGATCGAAGGAGACGTCCTCCAGGACCGGCTCGGAGCCGAACGATTTCGAAAGGCCGCGGATCTCGAGGAACACGCCTATACCGCCCGGAAGAGGAACCGCTTGTTGAGCCAGAGCACCAGCACCGGCGGCACGACGAGCAGGCAGCTCGCGAGAGCGGCGTAGAACACGTTGGCCTCGCCGATGAAGTCGTAGACCTTGAGGGGTAGCGTCTTCACCCGTCCGCTACCGACGAGAACCGTGAGGCCGTACTGGAACCACGAGATCAGGAAGGTCTGGAAGAAGCCGAGCAGCAGCGTGCCGCGCGAGAGGGGGATGAGGACGCGCCGGTAGACCTGCCAGGTGCCGCCGCCCAGGGTGCGCACGAGGTCCTCCAGCGCTCGCATGCGCGGGCTCCACAGCGACTGGAAGAGGACGATGGCGAAGGCGTAGGCGAAGATCGTCTGCGCCAGCACCACGCCGGCGACGGTGCCCGAGAGCCCCGCCTGGATGGCTACGTAGAGCAGGCAGACCCCCAGGATGACGGGCGACAGCGCGAAGGGGACATAGGCGAGGAAGAGCAGCAGTCGCCGCCGCGGGTGGTAGGCCACGTGCTTCGAGGTGACGTAGCCGCAGACGGTGGAGAGCAGGGCCACGGAGGCCGAGATCAGCACCGAGACGCCGAGGCTCGCCGCGAGCCCGCCGCGCCCGGAGAGGACGGCCGTCCAGCGCGCCGCCGTCCAGCGCGACGGCAGCACGTGCGGAAACGGCCACGCGCCGGCGAAGGAGAGCGCGGCGAGGACGATGAAAGGCAGCAGGCAGAGGAACACCACGAGGGCGGCGAGGAGCCTCTTCACCCATCCATCCTCGACCTGCGGAACAAGCCGGCGACGAGCGCCATGACGGCGGCGGTGTAGAGCAGGGCCACTACGAAGGCCTCGGGCTTCTGCGCCAGGTCGAACGAGGCGAACTTGCGCATCGTCAGCACGGAGAGCATCTGCGGCGCCTGGCGGCCGAGGAGCAGGGGGATCTCGTAGGAGCCCAGCACCAAGACGAAGAGGAGCGCCAGGTTCGTGCCCGCGGCGTGCAGCAGCAGCGGCACCGCCACCCGCCACCGGCACTGGCGCGAGCTGGCGCCGAGCGAGCGGGCGAGGGCCGCCAGCTCCTCCACCCGCTCGCTCTCGTAGAGCCTGGCGAAGAGCAGGGCGAAGAAGGGAGCGGCGAGGGCGGTGTGAGTCAGCACGATGCCCACCGCCCAGCGGTCCTGTACCAGGGGGATGAAGCCCGCCGGCCCCCGCAGCAGCCCCAGCCGCAGCAGGGCCCGCGCCACGACCCCGCCGCCGGTGAGCATCTGGAAGGTGAAGAACGCCGCCACGGCGCCCGGCAACGCCAGCGGCAGGTAGAGGGCGTGCCCGAGCAGGCCGCGGTCCAGCCGGCCCGGAAAGGCGAGGGTCAGGGCGAGGCCGAGGGCTGCCGTGAGCGCCACCACCGCCGCGGCCACGGCGGCGCTCAGGGCCACGGATTCCCAGATCTCCCGGCTGCCCAGCACGGCGAGCCAGGAGCGGGCGGTGAGCCCCTCGCGCAGCAGGCCGGCGAGCCCGAGGCTGTAGAGCAGGGCGTAGAGGAGGCTCGCCGCGATCGGCAGCACGGCGAGCGCGAGGAACAGCAACAGCCCCAGCGTGCCCGACCTACTTCTCAAGGACCTCTTTCCGGAAGTCGTCGAACATGCGGATCATGTACTCGGCGGCGGGCTCGCGCAGCGCCTTCGGCAGGATCTCGGACCGCTTCGGCGAGAACCGCCGCTGCGGCACGTTCTCGAACTTCGTTCGCCACTCGGCGGGCAGGCGGGCGAGGTCGAGCGCCGTGCCGTCTCCCCACACGACCGGCTTGTGCTTCTCGTACTGCGCCTCGGGCGAGATGAAGAAGTTCAGCGTCACCAGCGCGCCGGCGAGGTGCGGCGACCGCCTGGCGATCCCCATGTAGTGCGAGTTCAGGATCGTCCCAGAGTCGAGCACGTAGGCGCGGGAGGTCTCCGGCAGCAGCCCCTGGATCACCTTGTTGTCCACCTCGCCGTCGTTGTTGCTCATGGTGAAGTCCACCTCGCCCGCCGCGAAGAGCTGGTGGAGCTGGGCGACGCTCGCCGGGAAGGTCTCGCCCCGCTTCCAGAAGTATGGCTTCAGGCCGTTCACCCACTCCCAGAGCTCCGCCGAGACGCGCTTGTACTTGGCCTCGTCGAACGGCCCGTCGAGCGAGCCCGGACCGCCGGCCATGTCGATCATCAGCGACTTCAGGAAGGTCATGCCGCAGAAGGAGGTGTCGAAGGTGAAGCGGCCGGGATGCGCCTTCACCCAGGCGGCGAGCTGCCGGCGGTCGCGGGGCGGCTCCTGCACGCGCGCGCCGTCGTAGATGAGCGCGAGCTGGACGTTGCCCCACGGGCACTCGTATCCTTTCACCTCCTGCTGGAAGTCGTAGCGGATGAAAGGGTTCGTGAAGTCGATGTAGCGGGCGTTGGGGAGCTTCGCCGTGAACGGGCCGAAGAGGGCGTCGATCTGGCGGAGCTGATAGAAGGTCTCGCCGTTGATCCACATCAGGTCGGTGCCGCTCTGCTCCTTGCCGGCCTCCATCTCCGTCATCAGCGTGGAGACGATCTGGCTCCCCTGGCCGCTGACGACGTCGAGGTCGATGCCGTGCCGCTGCTTCAGGCGCGGCGACACCCAGTCGTTCATGTAGGCGTTGATGAACGGGTCGCCCATCCACATGGTCAGCGTGACCTTCTGCCCGCGCGCCTCGCGCTCGATCTCCGCCCAGGGGCGCGAGAGGAGATCCGCTGCAGTCTTTCCCTTCTCAGGCGCGCTCGGGCCACAACCGGAACAACCGGCGAGGAGGCCGAGGAGGACGGCGAAGGACAGGATGGCAGGGCGTGTCACGCCTCGCTACTCTACAGCCAAGGCGATCTGATTGGCGAACGCCTCCAGAAGGTGGAGCTGCTCGGGGGAGACGAGCCACTGCGGGTCCGCCGGATGGACGCCGAGCACGCCGACGCCGGTGAGGTGCGCAAAGCCTCTCTTACTGGGTGATGCGGATGACTAGCCAGTCGGAGAGGACTCGGGCGCCGCCGGCGACCGAGCCGTGGTCGCTTCCGCGCTCGCAGATCACCGGCGTGCTCTCGCCGCCGACCGCGGGCTCGTTGACCAGGGCGACACCCTCGATCACCTCGCCGTCTCCCGGCACGACGTCGCCCGCTTCGACGAGTACGTAATCTCCTTGGTATAGATCAGTCGAGGCAATCGGCGTGTAGGTGGCATCGTGCCGCGGCTCCCAGAGCTGCTTGGCGATCCTGGTACGGCGGGTCGTGGCTGGCATACCCAAAGCATCGAAGACCGCGCCTTAGGAAGTCCGCAGGAAGATCGAAAGATTTTCTAAAGATTTTTCCGCTTGGGCTGAAAACGATTGACGTTGGCTCGGCCTGCGCATGAGGATTCCCCTACAGATGATCGAAATGGAGACAGACCTAAGGCTGCAGGAAGAAAAGCTCACGGATCGGGTCAAACGGGCGATCCTGGGCGCCCCGCGCGACGTCGCCGACACCTCCCACCTGCACAAGATGTCGCTCATCGCCTTCTTGGCCTGGGTGGGCCTGGGCGCGGACGGCCTCTCCTCTTCGGCCTACGGTCCGGAAGAAGCGTTCCTGGCGCTCGGCGAGCAGACCTACCTCGCCGTGGGTCTCGCCATCGCCACGGCGCTGACCGTCTTCATCATCTCCACGTCCTATACGCGCATCATCGAGCAATTCCCCACCGGCGGCGGCGGCTACGTGGTGGCCTCGCACCTGCTCGGACCGCGGATCGGCGTCGTCTCCGGCTGCGCGCTGGTGGTGGACTACGTGCTCACCATCACCGTCTCCATCGCCGGCAGCGGCAACGCCATCTTCAGCTTCCTGCCTCCGCACGCGGCGGTCTGGAAGCTGCCGGCCGAGTTCGCGGCCATCGCCCTGCTGATCACGCTCAATTTGCGCGGCGTCAAGGAGTCGGTGCAAGCGTTGCTGCCGGTCTTCCTGGTCTTTCTCGGCACTCACGCGCTGCTCATCGGCTGGGCGGTGCTCAGCCATGCGAACGACGTTCCGGAGGTCTCGCACCGGCTGCACCAGGGCTTCTCCTCGGGGCTCACGACGCTGGGCCTGGGAGGCATGGCGCTGCTGCTGATACGCGCCTACGCCCTCGGCGGCGGCACCTACACGGGCATCGAGGCGGTGTCGAACGGCTTGCAGATCATGCGCGAGCCGCGGGTCGCCACCGGCAAGCGCACGATGGCCTACATGGCGCTCTCCCTGGCGCTGACGGCGGGAGGCATCCTGATCGGCTACCTGTTGCTCAACGTACAGCACGTGCCGGGCAAGACCATGAACGCCGTGCTCTCCGAGCGGGTCTTCGGGAGCTGGCAGCTCGCCGGGATGCCCGCGGGCTACTGGCTGGTGCTGACGACTCTGATCTCCGAAGGGCTGCTGCTGGTGGTGGCGGCGCAGGCGGGGTTCATCGACGGTCCGCGGGTGATGGCGAACATGGCGGTGGATTCCTACCTGCCGCACCGCTTCGCCGCCCTCTCCGAGCAGCTCACCATGCAGAACGGCGTGGTGCTGATGGGGCTCGCGGCGCTGGCCATGCTCGCCTATACCCGCGGCAACATCCAGATCCTCATCTACATGTATTCCATCAACGTGTTTCTCACCTTCTCGCTGTCACAGCTCGCCATGACCCGCTTCTGGAAGCGCCACCGCGCGGCCCCGGACCGCAAGCGGAACCTGGGCGTGCACCTCGTGGCGCTGGTGCTGTGCGCGTCCATCCTGGTGATCACGGTGATCGAGCGCTTCACCCACGGCGGCTGGGTCACCGTCCTGCTGACGTCGCTCTTCGTGCTGGTCTGCTACGCCATCCACCGCCACTACCGCAAATCCGCCGAGGGCCTGCGGCAGCTCGACGACATCCTCGCCACGCTGCCGCAGACCGGCGAGACGAGCCCCAAGAGCCTGGATCCCAAGGCGCCCACGGCGGTCCTGCTGGTGAGCTCCTACAGCGGCTTCGGCATCCACACGCTGTTGTCGATCCTGCGCTTCTTCCCGGGCCTCTACAAGCAGTTCATTTTCGTCTCGGTGGCCGTGGTGGACTCCGGCTCGTTCAAAGGCAAGGAGGAGATCGAGGACCTGCAGCGGAGCACGGAAGCCGATCTCGCCAGGTACGTCGAGGTGGCGCGCCGCATGGGCTTCGCCGCGGACGCCGTCTGGAGCGTGGGCATCGAAGTCGTCGCGGAGGCCGCGGCCCTCTGCCAGCAGATCGCCAAGCTCCACCCGCGCGCGACGTTCTTCACCGGCAAGCTGGTCTTCCAGCGCGAGCGGTTCTTCTACGGCCTGCTGCACAACGAGACGTCGAAGATCATCCAGCGCCGCCTGCAATGGGTGGGCGTGCCGATGGTGGTGCTGCCGATCCGGGCGAAGGTTTAATCTTCCAACTCCGCCAGAAACCGATACCCCACCCAAGGCTCGGTGCCGATATACCGCGGGTTCGCCGGATCGGGCTCCAGCTTGCGGCGCAGCGAGCCGACGTGCACGCGGACGGTGTCGTTGGTGGTGGCGGGCGCTCCCTTCCAGACCGTGTCGATGATCTGGCGCAGGGTCACCGGCCGGCCGGCCTGGCTCGCCAGCAGCTCGAGGATGGCGAGCTCGGTCGGCGTCAGGTGGATCTCCTGGCCGTCGCGGATCACGGTGCGGCGGCCGCGGTCGATGTCGAGGCCGGGAAAGCGGAGCACCTCGGGCGCCGTTCCGGCGCCGCTGCGCCGGAGCTGCGTCCGCACGCGGGCGAGCAGTTCGCGGAGGGAAAAGGGCTTGGTCACGTAGTCGTCCGCGCCGAGATCGAGGGCGCGCACCTTGTCCTCCTCCTCGCCGCGCACGGAGAGGACGAGCACCGGCGTCGCGTCCACCCGGCGCACGGCGGCGAGGAGCGCGAAGCCGTCCGCCCGCGGCATGGCGAGATCGGTGATCACCAGGTCCGGCCGCCGCTCCTCGAAGAGGGCCTTGCCTTCGATGCCGTCCGCAGCCGAGATCGCGTCGTAGCCGGCGAGGGCCAGTTCGCGGCTCAGCGCCTGGCGGATGGACGGATCGTCGTCGACGACCAGGATCAGCGGAGTGCCTCGGCTCACGCGGTTACCTCTTCCCGCTCCGGCGCGGCGGGCAGCTCCAGACGCGCGATGGTGCCGCCGTCCGGATGGTCGAGCAGCGCCAGCGAGCCGCCGTTGGCTTCGGCGAAGCTGGCGGCGATGCGCAGGCCCAGGCCGCCCGAGACGCTGTCGCCCGTTCCACGCTCGGCGGGCCGCAGGTCGCGCGGACTTTCGAGCATACGGCGGATCGCGGACGGCACGCCCGGACCGCGGTCCCGCACCTCGAGGCGGACTCGCCCCGGCGCCTTGGGATCGGCGGCGGCGGCGAGCTCCAGCGGCTGATCCGCGGGCGTGAAGCGCGCCGCGTTCTCCAGCAGGTTGACGACGATCTCCAGCGCCAGCGAAGGATCCGCCCAGGCGTCGGGGCAGTGCGGCTCCACCTGCACCTTGACCGGCCGGCCGGCGAGGATCAGCGACAGTGCTTCCTGCGCGGCGCGGAACAGCGCCGACGGCGGAACTTCCTCGGGATGTGGCCGCGCGAGCCCGGCTTCCAGGCGGGCCAGGGCGAGAAGGTTGTCGATCCGCCGCGCCAGGCGGGCATGCTCCAGCGACAGCACCCGCACGCTGGCGAGGGCCTCCGGCCGGTCTCCGAGCTGCCAGTCGAGACTTTCGATCTCCAGGCGCATGGCCGTCAGCGGCGTGCGCAGATCGTGCGAGACGGCCCGCAGCAGCGAGGTCTTGAGCGCGTCGCTCTCGCGCACGGCCGCGAGGTGCGCCGCTTCGTTGACGAGGCGCGCGCGTTCCTCGTAGAGGGCCTCCACCTCGCGCTGCCGCCGCTGCGCCTCCTCGGCCCTGCGGCGCGCGGTGGTCACCAGGCGGCTGGCGAACGTGGAGGCGACGAGGAAGGAGAACAGCGCGACCCAGTTGGCGGGCTCGGCGATCGCCAGCGTGCCGTGGGGCGGAAAAAAGTAGTAGTTGAAGCACAGCGCCGCCGCCACCGAGGCGACGGCCCCCACGGCCCAGCCTCCCCACGCAGCGAGCGCCAGGACGGCCAGCAGATAGAGAAACCCCGCCGTCGTGGCGTTCGCGCCGCTGGCCTTACCGACCAGGGTGACCAGGGTGACGGCGAACGGCAAGGCGATCCAGGGGAGGGCGCGCTGGCGGCGGTTCGAGGCCATGATTCGCAGCAGTCTACTCCCGACTTTCGGTGATACCCTCTTGCCGCAGCCATGCCCGTCTCGGCGACCAATTCGCAGATCGTCTACGACACCCTGAAGGCCTGCGGGATCCGGCTGCTCTCCGTGCTGCCCGAGACGTGGCTCGTCCATCTGGTGGGTCTGGCCGAGGAGGATCCCGAGATGGTCCTCGTGCGGCTCGCCAAGGAAGAGGAGGGCGTGGGTATCTCGGCCGGGGCGCATCTTTCCGGCGTCAAGTCGGCCATGCTGATGCAGAACCACGGCCTGCTGGCGAGCATCAACGGCATCGTCTCGCTCGCCCAGCTCTACCGCATTCCGCTCCTCATGCTGGTGAGCCACCGCGGCGGCTTCGGCGAGGAGCATCCCTGGCAGACCGAGGGCGGCGGCGTCACCGAGCACGTGCTCGACGCGCTGCGCATCCCGTATCTCATGCTGGACGCTCCGGGGCACGTGGCCGAGCGCATGCGCCAGGCCCAGGTGCTGGCCGAGGCGAGCCTGCGGCCCGTGGCGCTGCTGCTCTGCCGCAGCCTGATGTGGGAGGAGTGATGCTTCGCGTCGACGCCATGAAGGCCATCTATCCGGAGCTCTCCTGCTGCGTGGTGGTGACCAACATGGGAGCCGCTCCGGCCGAGCTGTTCTCGCTGGGTCACCAGCCGGGCTTCTTCTACCTCTGGCACTCCATGGGCCTCGCGTCTTCGGTGGGGCTGGGCATCGCCCTCAGCCGGCCGGAGCTGCAGGTGATCGTGATCGACGGCGACGGCTCGCTGCTGATGAACCTGGGGAGCCTCACCACGCTCGCCCGCCACAAGCCCGCGAACCTCATCCACGTCGTCTTCGACAACGAGGTCCTGCTCTCCGTGGGCCGCAGCTTCACCACCGCCACGGCCACGGGCAGCGATCTCGCCGCCATGGCCGCCGGCGCCGGCATTTCACGTACGGGCACCTATCGCACGGAAGAGGAGCTCCGCCGCGGCTTCCTCGAAGCTCTCGCCGCGCGCGAGTTGGCGCTGCTGGTGGCCAAGGTGGAGCCCCAGGGGCCGGCGAGCTATTTCATCGACCTGCACTTCCTCGAGAGCCGCTTCCAGTTTCAACGCCACTTGCGCAGCCTCGCCGCGGCGCAAGGATAAGGAGACCACCCGATGAGCATCCTCCAGCAGCTCGTCGCCGAACTCGACGCCGGACGCGTCAAGGTCGTCGATCTCACCCAGCCGCTCGGTCCGGACACGCCGGTGATCGGCCTGCCGCCGATCTTCGCATCCTCGCCCGGCGTGACGATGGAGGTGATCTCCCGCTACGACGACAAGGGTCCGGCCTGGTACTGGAACACCCTCCATCTCGGCGAGCACACGGGCACGCACTTCGACGCGCCCATTCACTGGATCACCGGCAAGGACCTGCCGGACAACGCCTGCGACACCATCCCGGCCCACCGCTTCATCGGTCCCGCCTGCGTGATCGACGTCACCGCCGACGTCGAAGCGAACGCGGACTTCCTCCTCACCCGCGAGCGCATCCTCGCCTGGGAGCAGAAGCACAGCCGCATCCCTCGCGGCGCGTGGGTGCTGCTGCGCACCGGCTGGAGCCGGCGCACCGATCCAAAAGAATTCCTCAACGTCGGCGCCGACGGTCCGCACAGCCCGGGGTTTCACAAGGATGCAACGATTTTTCTCGCCGAGGAGCGGGACATCCTCGGCGTCGGCGTCGAGACCGTAGGCACGGACGCCGGACAAGCCGGCGGCTTCGATCCACCCTTTCCCAATCACACCCTGATGCACGGAGCCGGCAAGTTCGGCCTCGCCAGTCTGCGCAATCTCGACCAGCTCCCGGCGACGGGAGCCGTCGTCATCGCCGCGCCGCTGAAGATCGTCAACGGCAGCGGCAGTCCGCTGCGGGTGTTGGCGCTGGTGGGGGAGTAAATCCGGCCGGCGACGCTTGCTAAAGAAGTGACCTCCGCGATCGGTGATACCCTGTCGTAGCCATGGAAAGCGTCACGGACCGCCAACTCTCCAGCCTCGATATAGCGCGCAAGCTTCACGTAGTCGCGGCGGGTGATCCCCGTATCCTGGCGCTATATTTGTTCGGCTCGCGGAGCCGTGGCGACGAAACAGACTATTCCGATGTCGATGTTGGCATTCTCTTTCGGCAAGCGCAGACTCTGCAGGATGTCCTGGTCCTTGAGGACGAACTCGAACGGCGGCTCGGAGTAGCTGTCGATCTGGTAGATGCAGGGCGGGCAAACGCGTTTTTGGCTCTCGACATCATCCGCGGCGAACGCGTCTTTTGCTCCGATGAAGATCGTTGCGATGAATTCGAGCTTTACGTGATGCGCCGTGCGGGTGATCTCGCGCCGTTCGAGAGGGAACGCCGGCGGCTCTTGCTTCAGCCATGACGCCCAGCAAGATTCGACTCAAAACGGTGACGGCCAAGGCGGAAGCCATCCGTTCGATGATGGCCGGGATCGAGACACTCCCGCTGACCTCTGAGGCCGCATTCTCGGCGGATGCGCGCATGGTTGCGGCCGGCGAATCGTTCCTGCGGCGATCTCTGGAAGCTCTACTTGACCTGGGACGCCATGTGCTCGCGAAAGGCTTCGGTAAGGTGATCCCGGACTACGCCGCAGTGGCAGACGAGCTGGGGACACAGGGGCTTCTCTCGCCGGAGAGCGTGGCCAAACTACGGCTGATGGCACGCTACCGCAACCGGATGGTGCACTTCTACGACGAGGTCACCGCGCCGGAGCTCTATTCGATCCTGACCGAGAAGCGCAGAGACCTGGAAGAGATCCTCACCGCCCTCCAAAGCTGGCTGGCTGCTCATCCCGAGCTATGCGACGAGGAGCTGTGAGGAGCTACAGCACATAAAGCACGGCGCCGGCAAGTTCGGCCTCGCCGGCCTGCGCAATCTCGATCAGCTCCCGCCGACGGGGTGCGAGGAGAACCTGGCGGACTGGCTCGGCTATGGGCGCGTTTGAGTCCGGCAGGCCACGCGCTCACCAGCAAGGCTGACAGAAGCAAAAGTAACCGCAGGGATTCTGCGGATCACATTGGTAGGAATAGATACAGTAATCGCCGCCACAGCCGAAGGCGCACTCGAGGTAGCCGTCCCAGCAGGTGTCGCAACTCTTCTGCTGGGCGCCGAACAGCGGATCGAGTGGGAGACGCGGAGACATGGCCGGTGGCTCCGGCGCGGCCGGTCCGGTATCCAACGAGGGGGCGGCGGCCGGCGCCTGTGCCGCGAGCGTCCCCGGCAGAGCCAGGACACAGACCAATCCGACAAGAAGCACGATCTTCGTCTTCATGGGATCCTCCTTAGAGGGTGACGATCCTGCGGGCGATGGCCCTCTATTTAAGAAGGTGCGCCGGATGCGGTTCGTGGCGCCCTGGCGTCATGCAGGACCGGCGCCTTCCGCCCGCTCGCGGATGGCGCGCAGCCACATGCGCCGGATCAGCGCGCTGCCGGGATAAATCACGCGCCAGTAGCGGGCGAAGATCCGTCGCGACTTAGCATCCGTCGCGTAGACCCGCGTCTCTGTGGTGACGCGGCAGGCGTTCGGACCGGCGTCTTCCAGGCGGAAATTCATCGCCGCCAGCGCGAAGCCGGGCTCATGCAGGCGCTTGAATCCTTCCGGCGTGGGGCGGTGCCGCGGACGCCATCCGCGCGGCGCGACCACCGCCGTGCCGATGACGATCTCGCGTCCGGGATCTTCCGCCAAGAGGAGGAAACCGGTGCGCGTCGCCACTTCCAGCAACGGCAGACGCTCGGGCGCGTTCAGGATGCCCTCCGGACCGGGACGGCCGAAGCGCCGGATCGCGGTCAGCGTCCGAAACAGAAGGATTTCACCGGCGGTGACATTCTTGAGCGCATGGTAGGACTGATCGCAAGGCGCCGCCATGCGGGCCGCGTGGAATTCGTCGAACTGATAGACCGGCACGAACTCGTCGAGCCGCGTCCGGGGGGTGGCGATCCGCTTCTCCGGCGCCGGCAGAGCCATACCGGCGACGGTCACCAGGACGCCGATGACGAGGATCAAAGCGCCGCGAGCCCGGCTGCGGATCTTGAGAAATCTCAACGGCCAGAGGATCGATACGAAGCCCAGGAAGGCGAGGGCGAGGCCGGCATCGACGAGAAGGACGGGAATCATGAATGGATCTTCTCGTGCCGCTCCAGCATGGCGACGAACTGCTGGATGCGCCTGGCGCGCGTCTCGGGCTTCTTGGCGTTGTGAATGCGGAAGACGATCGCGTAGCGGTTGACGCTGTTCAGCGTGGCGAAGAAGGCCTTGGCTTTGGGGTTGCGGTCGAGCGCCGCCTGCAGGTCGTCCGGCACCGAGGCGCGGCTCTGCGACTCGTAGGCCTTCTCCCATTGTCCGTTCTCTTTGGCGCGTTCGATCGCCGCGAGGCCGGACGGTTTCATCTCGCCGCTCGCGATGAGCGCTTCCGCCTTCTCGCGGTTGATCTTCGACCAGATGCTCCGCGGGCCGCGCGGCGTGAACTTCTGCAGCCAGAAGGACTCGTCATGCGCCTGCTTCTGCCCGTCGATCCAGCCGTAGCAGAGCGCGGCTTCGAGGGCCTCGGGGTAGGTTACGGATTGGACATGGGAGTCCTTCTTTGCCAGCTTGAGCCAGACGCCCGGCGACTTCGCGTGGTTCTTGGCGAGCCAGGCGGACCAGGCCTTTTTGTCTTTGAACGGCAGCACCGGCAGGTCGGTATTCTGCGCCATCCCTATCCTCCCCGAAGAAGCGCAGTCTATCCTCCGCCGCGACCCGCTTGACGCGGAAGCCGCGACATTCTTCAAATAGCGATAAGAGTTGATAAACAAAAGATGTGCGGATTAGATCGAAATAAAACAGAATCTGAACCGCTAGGGCGATTGAATCTTTGAAAAGAAAGATCTTGACAGGCCGCCGCCGCGGGAGCATGCTGTTCTCAGCCAATCTTTGCCAAGGGAGGCTCACGATGCGCAAGCTCGCCCCCGCCGCTGTCCTCTGTTTTTCACTTCTTATTCCATCCAGCGGTGCCGCCGTGCCGCTCGTGCATGACAACGGCGACGGCACGATGACGGATCAGGGAACCGGGTTGACCTGGGTGGCCGAGCGCGGCGCTCCGGTGCTGCCGCGGGCCGAGGCCCTGCGGCTCATCACGGCGATGAATGCCGGCGAGGCCGAGAACTTCGGCCGCACGGATTGGCGCCTGCCCAGCGACCGCGAGCTGCGGCGGATCTCCGGACTGCTCAGCCTGCCTCGCCAGCTCCACGGCGCCGGGCGTTCCGGCCCGGGCCTCCCGAGAACCGGCGTCAATCAGGCCGTGCTCTGGCCGGTCTCCGGCTCGTCGGTGGTGGCGGACCTTCCGGCGGCGGCCATCGTGGCCACCAACAGCGTGCTGATCAGGAAGAACTCGCACATCACCGGCGACGTGGTGGTCAACGACGCCAGCCCGGGACCGACGCTCTCCTCCGGCTTCGAGCTCGCCATCCACCAGAACACCGTCGTGCAGGGCAACCTCAAGGCGGACAGCACCGCTCTCGACAACCACGCCAGCATCTCCGGCGAGGTCGCCTATAACAATCTGTCGAACAGCGGCGCCACCACCGGCTCGCTCTCCACGCCGCTGCCGCTGCCGGTGTTCTCCATGCTGCCGGCGTTCCACACGGCCGTGCCACGGCCGGGAGCGGCGGACGTCACCGTCGGCGCCTCCCAGACCGTGACGTTGCCGGCCGGAGACTATGGACTGATTCAGGTGGCGGGAACCGGCACGGTCGTCTTCACCGGCGGCATCTACAACGTCGGCGCCATCCAGACCGGTCCCGGCTCCTGCGCCGTGCCCTGCCGCACTTTGAGCTTCTCGGCGCCGGCGGACGTGCGGGTGGCTGAGCGGCTCGACCTCGGCAGCGACGCGTTCGTCGGTCCCGCGGCCGGCTCCGGCGTCACGGCGGCGCAGATCATCCTCTACATCGGCGGTATCGACGGCGCGACGGGTGCTCTCGGATCGCTGCCGCGGGCGGTGAATTTCGGCCGCGGCAGCACCGTCCAGGCCAACGTCTACGCGCCCAACGGCACGATTTCGCTGGGGAGAGATTCGAGCGTCACCGGCGCTTTCCTGGCCCGCGACGTCCTCATCGAGCAGGGCTCCACCATCACGGCCGCCAGCTATTTCGCCAACCGGCCGCCGGTGGCCCATCCGCAGACGGTGATCACCAACGGCGCGGCGGCCGTCGTCATCACCTTGACCGGCAGCGATCCCGAGAACGGCGACCTGACGTTTTCGATCGTCAGCGGACCCACCCAGGGCAGCCTGGGAACGGTGACGCCGAATCCGCCCACGACGCCGCCGGCCGAGCCTGGCCGCCCGCCCGGCCCGCCTTCGGTCAACAGCGCCACCGTCACCTACACGCCGGCCACGGCGGGGAACCTGGAGGACTCGTTCGTCTTCCAGGTGCAGGACCCGCTGGGCGCCATCGGCCAGGCCACCGTGCGCATCAATCCCGAAACGCCGGACGGTCCGCCGGCTCCGCCGCCCACCACCGTGGTGGCGAACGACGTCTCAGACACCACCTTCCAGGACCGGCCGACGACGCTGAATCTCACCGGCGGCGCGCCGGCGGGCGTGGCGCTGACGTTCTCGATCGTCGCCGGCAGCGGACCGGCGCACGGCACTCTCGGACCGTTGACGCAAGGCACGGAGGTGCCGCAGCGCACGGCCACGGTGGTCTACACGCCGGGCAGCGGCTTCACCGGCTCGGACGGTTTCCAGTTCGAGGCCTGCGGCGTCATCGCGAGCGCCACGGTGTGCGACACGGCGAGCGTGGCGGTGGAGGTGCTGCCGACGCCGACGGAGCCAGGCGAGCTGGCGGAGGACCAGACGGTCACCACGCCGCAGGACCGGGCGGTGCAGATCACGCTCCTGGGAACGGTCCCCAGCGGCTCGGAGCCGCTCTCCGTCACCACGTTCGCCGCGTTCCTCGACGGCGCGGAGATCGCCGGCAACGTCGCCGACGCCGACACCAACGGGGCCGGCGACAACCACAACGACCTGCCGGGAGCGAGCCCGATCTTCATCAGCGCGGGCGTCGGCCAGACCGGCGGCGCGGGGTCGAACGGCACGAAGCGCATCCACATCGAGTGGGACCTCTCGGGTCTCCAGGGGCTCGGCACCATCAACAGCGCTAGCGTGACCCTCAACACCCACCGCGGCACCAGCGACTCGCTCGACACGTTCTTCTACGCGGTGGCCGGCGGCGACGGCCTGTTGACGGACTCGGATTTCGAAGCTTCCGGAGAGCCGATCGCCGGCGCGGTGATGCCGGTGCCGTCGCTCTCGGTGCAGCCGGTGGGCGCCGACGGCACCTACAGCTTCGACGTCATCGGGCAGTTGCGCGCGGCGATCGCCGCCGGAGCGCCGTTCTTCTCGATCCAGGGGCGGGTGAACGAGACCACGGCGGGGCCGGCCCGCGGCCTCGAGGTGCGCTCCACTGCGGACGACAACCTGGCGAGCTTCCTCGAGCCGCAGCTCGAGATCACCACGCCGGGCGTCACGGCGGCGCCGGACTTCGAGATCCTGAGCCTGCCGGCGAACGGCACCTTGCGCAACTCGCTGGGCGACCCGATCACGGCCGTGCCGGCGGCGCTGCCCGACAACCGCGTGAGCTATACGCCGATCGCCAGCTTCGTCGGCACGGTGAGCTTCACCTTCCAGGCGACGTTCAGCACCTTCACCGACACCGGTGTGGTGACGATCAACGTGATCTCGGCGAGCTGCGCGACCAACCCCGACGCCTGCGACGACGGGCGCGACTGATCGGCTCCGCTGGCTGTAGGGGCGGCCCTCTGTGGCCGCCCTAGTCGAACTCGCCGTGCGGCGGGGACTGCTCGGGGCCGACGCGGCCGGCGGCGATGTCGGCCTTGAAGAAGTATTCGCTGCGCACGGGCGCGCCGGCCAGACGGCGGAGCATGGCGAGCTGGCCGACGTGCGTGAAGGCGTCGGCGATGGGGCCCTGGAGGAGCTGCTCCGGCGGAGACCCCAGCGGCGTCTCCGACGCCAGGAAGGCGTCGAGGCGGGCGAGGCCGTCGAAGAACCTCGCGGTCCCTTCCTCCCAGGTCCCGGCGGGCGCCTCGCGCCAGACGAGCTCGCCTTTCAGCAGGTGGTGCGCCCAGTCGAAGAGATCCCCGAGGTGCGCCAGGATCTTGCCGGGCGCGCGGGTGGACCCTCCGGCGCGAAACGTGGCGAAGCCTTCGGGCACGTCGCGCAGGACCTTGCCGCCGCGGTAGGCCAGGGTCGCCAGGGCGTGGCGGAGGATCTCGCGTTTTCCAGACAGATCGCTCATCGCCATAGTCTATCTCGCCTCCGCCAGCCGCTCAGCCAGCCTCGCCTTCACCTGCGGCCACTCCTCGGCGAGGATCGAGTACATCACCGTATCGCGCACGGTGCCGTTGGAGCGCATCTGATAGCGGCGCAGCACACCCTCGCGGGCCGCGCCGAGCTTTTCGATGGCGCGCTGGCTGTGGAGGTTGTTGAGGTCGGTCTTGAACTGCACCCGCACGGCACCGAGGTCTTCGAAGGCGTGGCGCAGCAGGAGGTACTTGCTCTCGGGGTTCACCCGCGTGCCTTGATAGGCGCGCGCGATCCAGGTGCGGCCGATCTCGAGCCCCTGATGCTGGGGCCGGATGTCCAGATAACCGGTCATGCCCGTCGCCTCGCCCGTCTCCCGCACGAAGATGGTCCACAGCAGGGAAGCGGGCATCTCCAGACAGTAGCGGACCCAGTCATCGAACCCCTCGGCGCTCCAGTCCCGTGGCCACTCCAAGGTGTAGCGGAAGATGTCCGGCTCGCTGTGAGGCCAGAGCAGGGGAGCGTGCTCGGGCACGAGCGGCTCCAGGCGGATGGTGGAGCCTTCGAGGGTCACCGGCCGGACGTCCATGGTCGGGCGGATGATACCCTGTCGCCGTGCGACCCAACGAGCTCGCCCGCCTCCTCAGGGCGGGTATCGGCATCGGCGCGCTGGCGGTGCTGATCGGCGTCGGTACGGCGAAGATGCTCCACCGGTCCGCCGCCCTTTTCTCCGAGGCCCGGCGTTGGGTGGCTCTCGATTCCCGGGAAGCTCGCCGCCTCGCCTTCGGAGCCGCTTACAGCGATGCCATCGAGGCCATACGCCGCGCGCTGCCGGACGACGCGTGGTATCTCCTCGTGCCGCCGCGGGAGACGGCCGCGACCGGCTGGGAGCAGTGGGTGCGCTACGACCTCGCTCCGCGCCGGCCGATCCTGGTCCAGCCGCACGGCGGACACCGGGTGCGCGGGCCCAAGGGCGCAGTCGTGCCGGAGTGGGTGCGATGGGCGGTCCTGCCGGACGCGGACGGCACGCCCCGGCTGGTGCCGCGCCGGCAGCTGCGCGCCGAGCTGAAAGCTCTCGATGGCCGCAAATAGCATAGCGGGAGCCCTCGACGCGATCTCGCTGTTTCTCGGCGCCGGGCTCGGGTTGACGCTGTGCCTGCCGGGACTTCCGCGCATGGGCCTGGCCGGCCGAATGGCCTTCGGCTATCTCCTGGGCGTGGCCTGGATCGGGCTGTCCCTCTACCTCGCGTCGCACTTCGGCGGCGTGACGATCGACGGGCCGCTGGTCTTCATCGCGGCGTTCGTGCCGTTGGCGGCGGGAGCGGCGGTGGCCGTTGCCATGCTGGTGAAGAAGAGGTGGCGCGCGCCCGCGGCGCGGCGTCCCCGGCGTCTGCTCCAGACCCTCGGTTGGCTGGCGTGCGCTCTGCTCACCGCGGTTTTTACCGCTGCGGTCCTGGGGAACGCGCTGACTCGGCCGCTCACGGATTGGGACGGCCGGATGACATGGGCCGCGCAGGCGGTCTTCATCCGCGAAGCGGGCACCGTGGATGCGGAGGTCCTGCGGTCTGCCGAGAGCTTCATCAACCATCCGCGCTATCCGCTCCTCATGCCGCTCGCGCAGAACGCCGCCCTCGCGGCGGCGGGGCGTGAGGACGAACGCATTTTTCGCGCGATGTACGCGGCGTTCTATCCGGCCCTGGTCTTGCTCGTCGCCGAGGCTACCCGGCGCTGGGCGGGCGCGCGCGCGGCGCTCGTCGCGACCCTCGTCCTGCTGACGATCCCGTGGATCCCTTTCGATTCCGAAGGAGGCGCGACCGGCGCCTACAGCGATCTTCCCCTGGCCTGTTTTTTCGGCGCGGCGCTCGCGTTGCTCGTGCGCGGCCGTCCGCGGGCTTCCGCCGGCTTGGCCGCCGGCCTGTTGCTCGCCGCGGCGGTGCTGACGAAAAACGAAGGATTGCCCGCAGCGGCGGCTACGCTCGTCCTGGCCGGCGGCGGTGCGGTCCTCGCCCTCCGCCGTCGCCGGAGATCGGCGAGGGCCCGCCTGCTCGCGACGGCCGCCGCGCTCGGCGTGGCGATGGTCGCGCTCGCGCTCCTGCTCGACTGGCGCGCGTCCATTCCCCCTCGCTACGACGAGGCCTACTTCGAAACCGCGTCCCTGCCTGCGTTGGTTTCCGACCTGGCGTCCGCGCGGGCCTTCTCGACCCTGCCCGTCATCGCGAGACGCATGTTCGACACTGGGCTTTGGGGCCTTTTCTGGTGGCTGGCTCCCGTCGTCTTCCTGGTCGCCTTGCCGCGTCTCCGCCGCCCTCCCACGGCCGTGCTGGCGCTCGCCGCGGCCACGCCGCTGATGGTGGCCTGGGCCGCCTATTCGCACCACTCGCAGGGGCCGACGGCGGACTTCTACGCCGAGGTCACCTGGAACCGGATGCTGCTGCAGGCCGCGGTGCCCCTCTTCGGTCTTCTGGCGCTGGCGGTCCGGCGGCTCCTCGCAGGTTTCCCGTCTACTTCGCCGCCGTGCCCGCCTTCTCCCGCTCCACCCAGGCCTTGACGTTCTTCTCCAGCAGGTCGAGCGGCAGGGCGCCGTTGCCGAGGACCTGGTCGTGGAAGGCGCGGACGTCGAACTTCGTTCCCAGCTCCTTCTCGGCTTCGGCACGCAGCTCCTTGAGCTTGAGCTCGCCGATCTTGTAGGCGAGGGCCTGGCCGGGCCAGACGATGTAGCGGTCCACCTCGACCTCGATGTCGTGCTCGGCCTTGCCGGCGTTGGCCTTGAAGTAGTCGATCGCCTGCTGGCGCGTCCAGCCCTTGGCGTGCATGCCGGTGTCCACCACCAGGCGGACGGCGCGCCACATCTCGTAGGTGAGCTGGCCGAATTTCGAGTAAGCGTCCTTGTAGAGGCCGATCTCGTCGCCGAGGCTCTCGGCGTAGAGGCCCCAGCCCTCGACGAAGGCCGTGTAGTCGTCGTAGCGGCGCCACTGCGGCACGTCCTCGAGCTCCTGGGCCAGCGAGAGCTGCAGGTGGTGGCCCGGCACGGCCTCGTGCGCGGTGAGCGCCTCCATTTCCCACTTCGGACGCGACTTGAGGTCGTAGGTGTTGGCATTGAACCAGCCGGGCCGGCCGGCGGCGAGCGAGCCGTTCTCATAGTAGGCGGTGGTCTGCGACTTCTCGGAGTACGACGGCACCGGCGTGACGCCATAGGGCAGCCGCGGCAGCTTGCCGAAGAGCTTCACCAGCTCGGGATCGATGCGCTTGGCGATGTCGCGGTAGCCGGCCAGCAGGTCCTCGGGCTTGTCGTAGAAGAACCGCGGATCGGTGCGCAGGAAGGTGAAGAACTCCGGCAGGCTGCCCTTGAAGCCGGTCTTGGCCATCAGCGCTTCCATCTGCTCGCGGATGCGCTTGACCTCGGCGAGACCGATCTGGTGGATCTGCTCGGGCGTCAGGCTCGTTGTCGTCTGCTGCCGCACGTTGAAGGCATACCAGGCCTTGCCGTCCGGCAGATCGCTCATGGCGATGGACTCGCGGGCGGCGGGGACGTAAGTGTTCGCGAGGTAGCCCTGCAGCTTGCGGAAGGCGGGCGCGACGCGGTCGCGGAAGGCCTCGGCGGCCGCGTTCTTCAGCCGCTCCTGCTCGGCGGCGGCGATGGTGGACGGGAACTTCTGGAAGGCCTTGAGCATCGGGCTCGTCAGCGGATCGTCGACGACCAGATTGCCGACCTGCGCCGCGACCTCTCCGAGGGTGACGCGCGGCGGCGTGATACCCGTCTGCAATCCCTTGTCGAGGAGAGCGATCACCTGATCGATGACCGCGGGGATGCCGCGCAGGCGGGAGAGGAGATCTTCGTAATCCTTGACGTTGCGGGCGGGCGTGTACGAGAGGAGCTGCGGAATGCCCTGGTGCACGCCGCCGACCTGCGTGATCACCATGTATTCGCCGTGGAACCGTTCGCCTTCGATATCCTGCTCGATCCGGCGGCGCGCCAGGTCGTAGTTGACCTGCTCGGAGGGCTTGAGCTGCGCGCGGTCGATGGAGAGCAGCGCCTCGCGCATCTTGTGCGAGGTGGCGCGTCCGAACTCGATGGCCTCGAACGAGGAGTCGGACCAGCGGTCGTTGAGGCCCGGATAGCCGATGGAGGTGGCGAACTCGGGGGAGGAGTGCATGATGTAGTCCCAGGCCAGATCGAACAGCTTCTGCAGCCGCTCGCTCTCGCTCCCCTGCCCTTTGGTGGCGGGGAACTGCTCGAACTTGCGGGCGAATTCGACGAGATCCGGCGCCACGGCTGCCTGGACGACGGCGGCGGCCAGCAGGAGCGCGGCGAAGGCGAGAGCGGGTTTCTTCATGGATTGGTCCTCTCGAGAAATGAAGGCGCAGAAGGCCCTTCCCATCATACGGGTTCCGTGAGGTGAAGGTTACGTGAATCGGACCGAGCGGACCGATCTACTTCGCCGCCTCCATTCCCGCCTTCTCCTGCGCCACCCACGCCTTGATGCTCTTCTCCAGCAGGTCGAGCGGCAACTGGCCGTTGCCTAAGATGCGGTCGTGGAAGGCGCGGATGTCGAACTTCGGTCCCAGCTCCCTTTCGGCGTAGGCGCGCAGCTCCTTGATCTTCAGCTCGCCGATCTTGTAGCAGGGCGCTCCTCCCGGGTTGACGATGTAGCGGTCGACCTCGGCCTCGATCTCGTGCTCGGTCCTGGCGGAGTTCGCCTTGCAATAGTCGATTGCCTGCTGGCGCGTCCATCCCTTGGCGTGCAGGCCGGTATCGACCACCAGACGGATGGCCCGCCAGATCTCCAGGGTGAGCTGGCCGAACTTGGAGTAAGGGTCCTTGTAGAGGCCGAGCTCGCCCCCCAGGCTCTCGGCGTACAGTCCCCACCCTTCGGAGAAGACGGGATAGACGTCCCACTTGCGCCACGCGGGCAGCTCGCCGAGCTCCTCGACGAGGGAGTATTGGAGGTGGTGCCCCGGCACGGACTCATGGGCCGTCAGCGCCTCCATGCCCCACTTCGGACGGGATTTCAGGTCGTAGGTATTGACCAGGAACCAACCCGGCCGGCCGGCGGCGAGCGAGCCGTTGTTGTACAGCGCCGAGGGCGCCGATTTCGTATCGCCTTCCATGACCTTGACGCCGTAGGGCAGCCGCGGCAGCCGGCCGAAGAGCTTGATCAGCTCGGGATCGATGCGTTTCGCGATGTCGCGGAAGCTGGCCATCAGGTCCTCGGGCTTGTCGTAGAAAAAGCGCGGATCGGTGCGCAGGAAGTTGCAGAACTCCTCGAAGCTGCCCTTGAAGCCGGTGGCGGCGATGACCTCATCCATCTCGCCGCGGATGCGCTTGACCTCGGCGAGGCCGAGCTGGTGGATCTGCTCGGGGGTGAGGTCGGTCGTCGTGTAGGTCCGGAGCCTGTAGGCGTACCAGGCCTTGCCGTTGGGCAGGTCGCTCATCGCGATCGACTCCCGGGCGCCGGGGACGTAGGTGTCGGCGAGATAGTCGCGCAGCTTGCGGAGAGCCGGCGCCACCTGTTCCCGGAAGACCTGGGCCGCGGCGCGCCGCAGGCGGTCGCGCTCCGCCGCGGGAATCGTCTCGGGGATTGTCTTGAACGGCGCCAGGACGGGGCTCTGCAGCGGATCGTCGGCGAGCAGCGCCTCCACCTGCCCGGGCACGTTCCGCAAAGTCACGCGCGGCGGCGTGATGCCCTTCGCGCGCCCCTGGTCGAGCAGCGCCATCGTCTGCTCGACCGCGGCCGGATAGGCGCGCAGGCGGGTGAGCATGTTCTCGTAGTCGTGGGCCGTGCGGTTCGGCATGGCCGGCAGGAGGTCCAACAGGTCCGAGTGGATGCCGCCCATCTGATTGACCAGCAGGTATTCCCCTGGGAACGTTTCCCCTTCGATCGCCTGCCGGAGGCGCCGGAGCGCCAGGTCGTAGCTCACCTGCTCGGCCGGTGCCAGCCGCGCGCGGTCGATCGAGGAGAGGGCGGTCAGCTCCAGGCGGGTGATCCGCCGGCTGAGCGCGATCGTCTCGGGCGAGAGGTCGCTCAGGCGGTCGTCGAAGCCTGGGGCTCCCACGTAGGTGGCCCACTCGGGGGCTTCGCGCAGCATGGTGAGCCAGTAGAGGTCGAAGAAGGTCTTCAGGCGTTCGCTCTCGCTCCCTTGCCCGTTCGTGGCGGGAAAGTGCTCGAGCTGCCGCGCCGATTCGGTGAGGTCGGGGGGCAGGGCGGGGAGGGCGGGGGAAGCGGAAACAAGGATGAAAAGGACGACAGGGACAGCAAGGACGGGGAACGATTTTTTCATTGGTTTACCGCCTCGTGCTCGTCCCGAACGTCACCTCCACCGGCACCTTTTCGCCTTCGCGCACCACCACGGCCGTGGCCTTCTCGCCGGGCTTGGCGCGCTGGAGCACGAACATGAAGTCGTGGATGTCGCGGATGGGGGTGCCCGCCAGCTCGACGAGGAGATCGCCGCGCTTGAGGCCGGCCTGCTCGGCGGCGCTGCCGGGCCGCACGCCGGCCAGCAGCACGCCGGGCCGGCCGTCGCCGGCGTAGTCGGGCACGGTGCCGAGGGAGGCGCCGTAGGAGCGTGTGTCGCCGCGCGGCGCGGGAGCCGGCGCGCTCTTGTAGGTCGGCCGCTGCGGCCGGCCGGCGATCTCCATCGCGAGGTCCGCCACCAGGCCGGCGACGCGGGCGCCGCCGGCGGCGTTGATCTTGTCGGCGTCGTCCGACGGCTTGTGGTAGTCCGGGTGGGCGCCGGTGAAGAAATGCAGCACCGGCACGCCCGCGGCGTAGAAGGGGCTGTGATCCGAGGGACCGTACCCGTCGCCGTTGAGCGCACAGGCGAGGAGATCCCGGTCGCAAGCCGCCGGTACGATCTCCTTCCATTCCTCCGCCGACTCGGTGCCGAACACGGTGAGCTTGTTGTCGCGCAGGCGGCCGACCATGTCCATGTTGAGCATGGCGGCGAGGTCCGCGGTCTTCACCCCGCCGGGCGGCCGCCGCGTGAAGGCGGTCGAGCCGAGCACGCCCGCCTCCTCGCCGGCGAAGGCGACGAAGTAGACGTCGCGGCGCAGGCTCTCCCGCTGGCCGGCCAGCCGGCGGGCCACGGCGAGCAGCGCGGCGGTGCCGGAGGCGTTGTCGTCCGCGCCGTTGTGCACGGCGTGGGAATCCGGATCGAGGGAGCCGTTGCCGCCGAGGCCGAGGTGGTCGTAGTGCGCGCCCACCAGGACGGCGCCGGGAAGGCGGTCCGCGGCGCCGGCGCGCACGACCCCGACGACGTTGAGTGCGGCCGCGGTCTTGCGCTCGAGATCGATCCGCAGCTCGGCGTGGTGCGCGCCCTCGAACAGCCTGCCGCCCGCGGCGCGCTTGACGGTCGCCACAGGAATCCCCACGTCCCCGCCCGCGTCGAACGTATCGATGGCGAGGCCCGGCAGCGGCGCCTCTTCGCCGGGCGCGCCCGCGGGCTGATCCACCACGATCAACGCCCGCGCGCCGTGCTCGCGGGCGTTGAAGGCCTTGTAGCGCAGATCGCCGTAGCGCCGCTCGGCGTCCTGGCCGGCGAAGGGTCCGCCCTCCGGCGTGAAGCGGCGGACGGCGACGATTTTCCCCTTGGCGTCGAGATCCTTGTAGTCGTCGATCCCCAGCTCCGGAGCCGTGATGCCGTAGCCGGCCGCCACCACCTCGCCCGCGGCTTCGCCGTTGCCGGAGAACGAAGCCGGACGGAAGTCGTCCGCCCCCAGGGCCGCGCCGTCGATCGCCACCGCGGTGCCGGAGCGCGCCTCCACGGCCACCGGCACGTCGAAGCTCTCGAACCAGCCGCCGTCCTCCCCGGCCGGCGAGAGGCCCGCTTCACGGAAGCGTTCGGCGAGCCAGCGCGAGGCTTCCTGAAGCCCGGCGGTGCCGATGCCGCGACCCTCGCGGGCGTCGTCCGCCAGCCAGCTCACGTCGTCGCGGAAGCGGCCGGCGTCTGCCGTCTCGGCCGCCGGCGCGGCTTTGCCGACGCCGTCCATCCAGCGCGCCACGAAGACGTTGGTCTCGCCCGGCGCGCTCTGGTTGCGGTTGGAGGCGAAGGCCAGGCGGGTGCCGTCCGGCGAGAACATGGGGAAGCCGTCGAAGCCGGGTGTCCAGGTGAGGCGCTCGAGATCGCTACCGTCGGCGTCGATCGCCCAGAGGTCGAACTCCCGGCCCTTGGGATCGCCGTAGTTGGAGGAGAAGACGATGCGCTTTCCCGACGGGAAGAACGACGGAGCGAAGGAGGCGGCGCCGAGGTAGGTGACCTGGCGGGCGTCGCTACCGTCGGCGTTGGCCGTCCAGATCTCCAGCCGCGACGGCCGCACCAGCCCGCGCGCGAGCAGGCGCTGGTAATCCTCCAGCTCCGCTCCCGCCTTCGGCCGCGAGGCCCGCCAGACGATGCGTGAGCAGTCGGGCGAGAAATAGGCGCCGCCGTCGTAGCCGGCCGTGCTAGTCAGCCGGCGGACGTTCTTGCCGTCGGCGTCCATGCGGTAGAGGTCGAGGTCGCCGTCGCGTGTGGAGGTGAAGATCAGCGAGCCGTCCCGTGGGCAGACGGTGGTCTCGGCGTCGTAGGCCTGGTTGTCGGTGAGGCGGACGAGGTCCGAGCCGTCGGGCCGGGCGGTGAAGATCTCGTAGCCGGGCTCGATGGACCACACGTAGCCCTGCGAGCGGTCCGGAGGCGCCGGGCACGCCTCGCTCGCCAGGTGGGTGGAGGAATAGAGGATCCGCTTGCCGTCGGCGGTGAAATACGAGCAGGTGGTACGCCCCTTGCCGGTCGAGACCAGCGAGAGCGCGCCGGAGCCGTCGGCGGGCAGGCGGAAGATCTGATCGCAGGCGTAGGGCGGATGCGTGGACTGGAGGACGAGCTGGGTGCCGTCGGGCGACCAGTAGGCCTCGGCGTTCTCGCCGCCGCGGGTGAGCTGGAGAAGGCCGGACAGATGGACTTCCCGCGCGTCGAGGGGCGGCTCCGCCGGAGGTCGCTGGGTGTCCTCTGCAGCGGTCAGTGCGCCGGCTCCCAGCAGGACGGCGAGAGAGAAAGGCAGGATACTTACGTTCATCGGTCCTCCCCGCGTTGGCGCGGCTCAAAGCGGCTGATATTCTGCCCGAAACGTGGGTTGCACGCGCGACCTCACCCCCGGTCCCCCGGAAATTCCGCGAGGCTCGAAACCGTTGTATAGATTCCCGGCATGATATTTTCATGCGCTGCCCGCCCGGAGCGGGGCCGTCAGGACCGAGAAGCCGTAACGCGCGCGCCCGCCCAAGAACCCCCCCAACACCCGTGGAGAAGACATGAGCGATCAGGACACCCAAGAGAATCAGGATTTCGGCCAGATCCTGGCCGAGTTCGAGCAGGAAGCTCCGGCGAAGCCCGAGGATCCGGCCGTCGGGCAGAAGGTCAAGGGAACGATCCTCTCGATCGGCGAGGAGTGGGGGTTCATCGACCTCGGCACCAAGTCGGAGGCGAGGATCGACGCCGCCGAGCTGAAGGACGCCGAGGGCAATCTCACGGTCAAGGAGGGGGACACCCTCGAGGCCACGGTCACCGGCACGGATCCCGAGACCGGCGCCCTGCTGCTGCGGCGGCGGACCGGCGGCAAGGGCAAACGGCAGGCCGAAGTGGTGCCGGAGATCCGCCAGGCTCACGAGGCCGGGCTGCCGGTGGAGGCCATGGTGACGGGGCTCAACAAGGGCGGCGCCGAGGTCCAGCTCTTCGGCATGCGTGCCTTCTGCCCGCTGTCGCAGCTCGACCTGCGCTACGTCGAGAACCCGGAGAGGTTCATCGGCCAGAAGCTGATGTTCAAGGTCAACCGCCTGGAGGAGGGCAACCGCGGCGGGCGCGGTCCGAACATCGTGCTGTCGCGCCGCCAGCTCCTCGAGGAGGAGCAGCAGACGCGCGCCGCCGAGACCCGCCAGAAGCTCCATATCGGCGCCATCCTCAAGGGCAAGGTCACGTCGCTGACCACCTACGGCGCCTTCGTCGATCTCGGCGGCATCGAGGGCATGCTGCACGTCAGCGAGATCGGCCACACCCGCACCGCCCATCCGCAGGACGTCTTCACCATCGGCCAGGAGGTCGAGGTGCAGGTGATCAAGATCGAGCAGGGCAAGGACGAAAAGCGGCCCGAGCGCATCTCCCTCTCCCGCCGCTCGCTCGAGCGCGATCCGTGGCGGGACGCGGTCGGCCGCTTCCCCGAAGGCACGGAGACGACGGGCCGCGTCGTGCGCCTCGAATCGTTCGGCGCCTTCGTCGAGCTGGCGCCGGGCCTCGAAGGCCTGGTTCACATCAGCGAGATGGGCGCCGGCCGGCGGCTGAACCACGCGCGCGAGGCCGTGCAGCTCGGCCAGGACGTGGAGGTCAAGGTGCTCGGCGTGGACACCAACCGGCGGCGGATCTCGCTCTCCATGGCGGCCGTGGGCGGCGGCGAACGCGAGGAGCAGCGCGAGGAGGAGACCGCCGGCGCCCGCAGCGGCGGCTCGGCACCCTCCGCCTCCTCGGGCTCGAACTTCGGCTCCATGGCCGATTTCTTCTCGCGCAGCAAGCGGCGGTAGGGGTCGGCGCCGGTCCAGCGGCGAAGCCTATATCTCCGGTCTGCCCTCCGAAGCCTCACCCCCTGTCCCCCTCTCCCTGACGGGCGAGGGGGGA
>JBIOVX010000238.1:0-2850 GCA_044868005.1 Thermoanaerobaculia bacterium
CCCCCCCTCCCAGGGGGGCTCAGCCGGTCAGGGAGGGGTGAAACCGAAGTGCTCGTAGTTCTTGGCGATGAACGACTTCCATTTGTCCGGCACCTCTTCCATCGGGAAGATCGCCTCGACCGGGCAGGCATCGATGCAGAGACCGCAGTCGATGCACTCCTCGGGATGGATGTAGAGCATCTCCCAGTCCTCGTTCTTGCCGTAGATGCAGTCGACCGGGCAGACGTCGACGCAGGCCGTGTCCTTGGTGCCGATGCAGGGTTCAGCGATGATGTGCGTCATTCCAGAGTCCTTTTGCTAAAAGCCTACCGCCCTCATGGGAAGCGCATTATAACCGAGGCCCAAGAAAACGTTTCGGAGAGAAATCGGGGATCTCGGCTTCGCCTCCGGTGAGGGCGAGGCGGGCGACCTCGCGCGCCGTCCACGGCGCGAGCAGGATGCCGTTGCGGTAGTGGCCGGTGGCTACGACGGCCGGCCAGCCGGGCAGGGGACCGACGATGGGGAGATCGTCGGCGGTGCCGGGCCGCAGGCCAGCCCAGACCGTCTCCAGGCGGGCCTTGCCGATGCCCGGCAGCAGGCGGCGGGCGAAGGCCAGGAGGTCTTCGACGCCCTCGACCGTGTTGTGCTTGTCGAAGCCCGCCTCTTCCAGGGTGGACCCCACGAGGAGGCCCGTCGAGCCGCGGCGAACGACGTAGGAGGTGCCGCGCCGCAGGCTGCCGCTCCAGGGCCAGTCGATGCCTCCCAGGAGCACGATCTGGCCGCGCACCGGACGCACCGGCAGGGAGGGAAGCTCGGGAATGAGGCCGCTCCAGGCACCGGCCGCGAGCACGAGCAGACGCGCCTCCTTGCGCCAATGATGGCCGGTCACCAGAACCGTTCCCTCGAGATGGTGCTCGACGCGCACGGCCTCGCTGTCGTAATGGATGACGACGCCCAGCTTCTGCACGGCCTGCGCGAGCACGGCGCAGAGCTGCACGTTGTCCACCCGGTGCTCGCCGGGGAGGCGGAGGGCGCGGCGGACTTCGGGCGTGATGTCGGGCACCCAGCGCCGCAGCGCCGCCGCGTCGACGTCCTCCGCTCCCTCGCCGAGCTCGCGGGCCATGGCGGCCAGGCGGCCGAGCTCCGCCTCGTCCTCCTCGTCGAAGGCCACCAGCAGGCCGCCGCTGGTGTCGTAATCGACGCCGAGGCCGGTCTCCGCTTCGAGCGCCGCCACCCACGGTCTCCACAGGTCCCGCGAGGCGCGGCAGGCGTCGAGGAACGGTCCGGGGGAAGGGAAGTCTCCCAGGGGCGCGAGCATGCCGGCGGAAGCCAGGGAGGCCTCGGCGCCGGCGGGCAGGCGCTCGACGATCTCCACCCGCAGTCCCCGCAGCGCCAGCTCGCGCGCGCAGGCGAGACCGATGATCCCGCCGCCGAGCACCAGGATGTCCGGGTGGGTCATCGCGACTCCGCCGCCTCTCTGGCGAAGGCGGTATCGAAGGCCTCCAGGGTCGCCGCGATCTCGGAGTCGCCGTGCGCCGTCGAGAGAAACATCGCCTCGTAGGGTGAAGGCGGGAGATGGACCCCCCGCTCGAGCAACGCGTGGAACACTCGCGAGAAGCGCTGGCGGTCCGTGGCCTGGACGTCCTCCAGGCGGCGGACCGGCGCGGCGGTGAAGAAGAGGCCGAGCATCGAGCCCTGGCGGTTCACGCGGCAGGCGATGCCGTGCCGGCGGCCGGCTTCCTCGATGCCTTGCTGCAGCCGCGCGCCCGTCCGCTCCAGAGACTCGTAGGGACAGGGATCGTCCTGACCCAGCTCGGCCAGCGCCGCGCGGCCGGCCGCCACCGCCAGCGGATTGCCCGAGAGCGTGCCCGCCTGGTACACGGGGCCGGCGGGAGCGATCCGCCGCATCAGCTCGCGCGGCCCGGCATAGGCGGCGAGCGGCAAACCACCGCCGATCACCTTGCCGAGCGTCGTCAGGTCGGGGCGGATGTCGAGCAGGGTCTGCGCACCGCCCCAGGACACCCGGAAACCGGTCATCACCTCGTCGAGGATCAGCAACGCGCCGTGACGGTCGCAGAGCGAGCGCAGGCCTGCCAGGAATCCCGGCACCGGCGGCACGAGGTTCATGTTGCCCGCGATGGGCTCGACGATCACCGCGGCGATGCTCTCTCCGTTCTCCTCGAAGAGCCTTTCGGCGGCCGCGAGGTCGTTGTAGGGCGCGAGCAGGGTGTCCGCCACCACGGCGTCCGGCACGCCGGGCGAGGAGGGGACGCCGATCGTCGCCGCGCCGGAGCCGGCGGCGATGAGGAACGGATCGGCGTGGCCGTGGTAGCACCCCTCGAACTTGACGAACCGGCTGCGCCCCGTGGCGGCGCGGGCCAGGCGCAGCGCCGACATCGTGGCCTCGGTGCCGGAATTGACGAGGCGTACCATCTCGACGTCGGGTAAAGCCGCGGCGATGACCTCCGCCAGCTCGACCTCGGCCAAAGTCGGCGCGCCGAAGGCGGTGCCGCGCGCCAGGGCCTCTTCTATGGCCGCAACGATCGCCGGGTGCCGATGGCCGAGGATGTGCGGACCGTAGCCGCCGATGTAGTCGATGTAGCGCCGGCCGTCTTCTCCCTCCAGGTACGCTCCCTGCGCGGCGCGCACGAAAACCGGCTCGCCGCCGACGCCGCGGAAGGCGCGCACCGGGGAATTGACGCCGCCGGGGAGGACGGTTTCGGCACGTTGGAGGAGGGTCATGAAGCGCTCCTTCCCCCCGCCCGAGCCCTCACCCCTGGCCCCTCTCCCGCCCCCTCCCTCCCCCCCTCACCGGGAGAGGGGAAGGAAACCTCAGTTTCCGCGGGAGTTTTTCGTAGGGGCGGGGCTTGT
>JBIOVX010000239.1:0-41098 GCA_044868005.1 Thermoanaerobaculia bacterium
CGCAGTTGTCTTTCCCGGTCCAGGGATGGCGCAGGATGTAGCGGCCCTGGAAGTTCTGGCGGTCGGCGGTCTCCTGGAAGACGAGGTCTTCGGGGAAGTGCGCCGCGTCGTAGCGCACGTGGAGGCGGGAAAGGAAGACGTTCTGCGCTCCCTGCATGGAGGACGGCTGCGGAGCGCGCCCCTCGATCCAGAAGACGCCGAGCTGCCGCAGCTCGTCGGCGGTGAGCGGGTCGGCGGCGCACGGATCGCACCAGGCCATGTCCCACGCGTACTCGAGGAACACCGTGCGCATGTCCTGCCGCTGCACCTGCTCGCCGAACATGGCCTTGTAGAAGGTGCCGAAGTCGTTCTTGACGAAGAGGGGGACCTCGGCGTCCGAAGGCAGCCGGACGGTGCGGTAATTGGTGGTCTCCACCCGGCCCGTGCGGGTGAGCGCGTAGATGAACAGCTCCTGGGGGCCGTTGGCGTTGACCATCCCCAGACGGATGGGGAGCATGAACTTGGGGCTCTCGTAGGCGACCTGGATGGGGCGCAGGTAGCTGAAGCCGAGCTTGGACTGCTCCTTCAGGTTGACCTTGGCGACGAAGAACCGCATCCCCTGCTTGAGATAGCTGCCGAGCACGCGCGAGGCGCCCGGCGGAATGCGGTAGCCGCTCTCGACCAGCCAGGTCTCCAGGCCCTGGCTCTCCTTGGCGGAGAGGATCAGGATGTCGTACTCGCCCACCGTGTACTGGGCCTCGATGGTGACGCCCAGACTCTTGGCGCGACGTTCGGCCTCGGCGCCCCCCACGACCCCTTGGGCCGCCATGGGCGCCTCCAGAGCATAGAGACGCCGGTCGCAGGGGTTCTCGTCGTAGTACTCGACCAGGCGGGGAGCCGAGTAGGCGTCGAGATGGTCGAGCAGGGCCTTCTCGGCGACGTGGATCTGCTCGCGCTGGATGAAGGTCGGCACGGGGATAACGATGGCGAACTCTTTCGGATCGCCCTTGAAGTCGTTCGCCATGGTCAGCACGGTGCGGTCGCCGTCGCGCACCAGCACCACCTGGGAGGCCTGGTTGAACAGCTTGGTGTCCGCCTTGGCCACATAGAAGCCGCAGAAAGCGAGGGCGGAGTGGGTGGCGGCCGCCACGGCGGCAGCCACCAGGAGGGCGATCGGGAACCGTCTCATGCGATTCTCCTTTCTTCGAGGAGAGGGAGCTCGGAAATCGGGGCCACGGTCTGAGGCCGGCGCCAGACGTAGCGCTTGCCGGGCAGCAGCAGGTCGATCAACGGCACGGCCGGCGAGAGGAAAGCCAGCGAGAGCAGGAGGCCGTTGGGCCGGTAGAGCACGAAGTGGACGAAGCCCGCCCCAAGAGCGACCAGCAGCGCGAAGAGGATGCGGCCGGCCCGCGAGTCGGGCGTGGTCTTGGGATCGGAGATCATGAAGAAGGTGAAGATGAGGAACGCGCCGCTCCCGAGCTGGTGGAGCGGAATGGCGGCCGGCTGGCCGAGCCAGAGCGCGCGCCCGAAGAGGACCGCCAGATAGAAGGCGAGGAAGGCGTAGGTGACGTCGCTCCGCGCCGCCCGGTTCACCACCAGGCCGCCCAGGCACGCGAGGAGGAACGCGAAGAAGGCGGCGCTCCCCCACTGGCCCGGCGAGACCCAGACCTGGCCGGTCGCCAGCATCATGGCCACGATGCCGAAGTTGGTGGGATTGAAGACGTGCTTGCCGCGCACGCGGAGGACGAACTTGCTGGCGATCGTCACCACCGCGGCGACCGCCGCCAGCGCCGCCGAGTTGGTGCGCAGCAGGAGGCAGAGCGACAAGCCGGAGATGAGGGCGCTCCGCGGATCGAAGGCCGGAAGCCTCCACAGACGGCTGCAGGCGTATTGGGTGAGGAGGACCGTGGCCAGCAGCAGGAGAGCGCGCGGGAGGCCGATCTCCAGATCCAGATGGACGACGCCGTAGACCATCAGCGTGGCCAGGACGAGGATCTGGTAGAGACGTGGGTCCTGGAATCGCCATCGCGCGATGTTCATCACCGTCCTCCCCGCGGCCATCACGCCGCGAGATTGCCCTCTGTGAGTTGGACACGTCAAGGGGTGGGAAGGAAACCGGTCCAGCGGGATCTTGGTGGTTGGGGCGGCGTGCGCTCCGAAGCCTCACCCCCTGTCCCCCTCTCCCTGACGGGCGAGGGGGGACGCAGGCGAAGGGTATTGCTGAACAGGCGGCCTCCAATTGGCAATACCGGCTGTGGAGCGTCCCCCCTCGCCCGTCAGGGAGAGGGGGACAGGGGGTGAGGCTTCGCAGGGCAGGACCGCTCCATTTTGGCTTACCCCCCAACACTCCACCGGCCTATTCCGTAGTACCATAGAAACGTATCGCAGACTCTGCATAGGAAGGGGATTTTCAATGAGGAAGGCAGTGATGATTGGAGGCGCGCTCGGTCTGGCTGCCGCGTCTCTGTGGGCGGTGACGCCCCTGGCGGCGCCGTCCCGCGTCAGCTCGTGCGCGACCTGCAGACAGGAAACACCGGCGGTGGCCGGCGCGCCTGCGGGCGACTTTCTCGTGCTCTGGGAGGGCCAGAGCGCCAAGGACACCCGCGGCATCGACGGCAGGCTCTTCAAGGGCGCGACCGCGACACCCGCGGCCGCCGACTTTCAGGTCAACAAGAACCTGTTGCCGGATCAGTATGACGCCGCCGTCACGCGCGACAACAAGGGCAACTACATCGCGGTGTGGTCCGAGGTCACCAATGGCAACAGCGACATCATGGCGCAACGCTACCAGGCCACCGGCAAAGCCCTGGGAGCGCCCTTCAAGGTCAATGTGGATCCCGTGGGCTTGACCGCGGCCGACTCCTTTCCGGCGATCGCGCGCACCAACGACGGCGGTTTCGTGGTGGTGTGGATCAGCCTCTTGCCGCCCGGCAGCATTCCCGACAAACCGCAGGTGATGGCGCGCCGGTTCAATGCCGCCGGCGCGGCTCTCGGAGCGCAGGTCAAGCTCAACACGGGTCTCGTCCTCGGCGAGCGGCCGGACGTCTGCGTGGACACCTCGGGCAAGATCATCGCGGTATGGACGAACGCGGATGCCTTCATCCCCTTCCAGCCCAGCAAGCTGGGGATCTCCATGCGCCGCCTTTCGCCGACAGGAACCGCGCTGGCCGGCGAGGAGGTCATCCTGGCCCCCGCCGGCAACTACATGCAGCCGGCGATCTCGTGCGGCACGGGCAGCACCTTCGTGGTGGTCTGGCACACCGAGCGGGCGCCGGCGCAGGATGGGACCGACATCGTCGGCCAGCGGTTCAGCCGGCTCCACCGCAAGGTGGGAGCGGCCTTCCGGATCAATACCACCCTCGGTAACGAGCAGAGGAATCCGGCGATCTCGACCGACTCCAAAGGCAATTTCGTCGTCGTCTGGCAGGAGAGCACGGGGACGAACCTCGGCATCTTCGGCCGGCGCTTCACTCCGGCGGGGGCTCCCTCGGGAGCGCAGTTCGAGGTCGTCACGGATCTCCACCCCCCGCTGCGCGACCCCAGGGTGGCGCACATCGGCACCACCGGCAATTTCGTCGTCGTCTGGAGCGCGGATCGGGTCATCTTCGGCCGGCGCTTCGCTCCCTGACCTCACCCCCTGGCCCCCTCTCCTAAAGGAGAGGGGGAATGAAGGTTCAGCGGCTCGAGCGGCGTCCGTCCCGCCACCAGGGCGGTGACGGCCGCCGCGCCGGCGCGCTTGAGGGCGGACGCGGCGGCGTCCAAGGTGGCGCCGGTCGTCGCGACGTCGTCCACCAGCAGAATGCGAAGCCGGCGGATGCGTTCGGGTCGCGGCACCCGGAAAGCCTTGCGGAGATTGGAGAGGCGGTCGGCTTTGCCGAGCAGGCTCTGGGGAGGAGTCGCGCGGTGGCGGCGGAGGGCGGGAAGGCAGGGCAGGCCGAGCTGAGCGGCGAGCGGCCGGGCGATCCTCTCCGCCTGGTTGTAGCCGCGGGTCAGGTGGCGGCGCCAATGGAGCGGCACGGGGACGACGGCGTCGAAGCCGGCGAGCTTCTCCCCGAAGCCTTTCGCCAGGGCTGCCGCGAGGTGGTCGCCGAGATAGTCCAGCCGCCTGAACTTGAGCCCCTGCACGACCGCGTCCAGCGGCGGCCGGTAGCTCCACAGGGCGAGCAGGCGATCGAACGCCGGCGGGCTTTCGCGGCAGGCGCCGCAGCGGTAGCCCTCCGGCAGGGCGTGGCCGGCGAGAGGCCGCGCGCACACCGCGCAGGCCTGCGGCGGCAGCGGCGCGAGGGCCGCCCGGCATCGCGCGCAGAGGCCGAGCGAGCTCCCTGCCGCCGGCAGCGGTTCGCCGCAGCCGAGGCACGGAGCGGGCAGCAGCGCATGGAGCAGCCGGTCGAGCAGGCCGTTGCCCGGTGGCGGTGTGACGCCGGGAGGAGGCGGCGCGTATAACGAATCGGCCATAGGAGACGGCGTGGACGAGCCGGTGCGTTCCTTATACTCTCAGCAAACGAGCGGTCCGGGGAGTGCCGGCCGCCGCAAGCGAAGCGGAAGGAGGGGGGATTTGATTCGCAATCATCGCCTGTTCTCGAGGCTCCTGCCGATTCTCGGACTGCTCCTGCTGCCCGGCGCCGCCGGAGCGCAGGAGCTCTACACCTATACCATCGGCGTCCTCGGAGGCCTCGGCGGCTCTCTCGACGCCGATCCGGGCGACAGCCTCACCAATACCGGCTTTCAAGTCGATCTCGGGGTGGTCACCCAGATGCGCACCCACCTGGTGCTGCGCGCCGGCCGTCTGACGCTCGACGAGGACGAGCGCTTCGGCTCGCTGAGCGAGGCCGAGCTGAGCTATGCGACCATCGGCGGCGAGTACCGGGTGCGCCAGGACATGGACTCCTATGACTCGGGGATCTACCTGGCTCTCGGCGGCTACCGGCTCGAAGGGATTACGCCTTCCGGCCACGACGCCAGCGATACCTCGTTGGGGCTGGCCTTGGGCGCCACGGGCGAGCTGCTGATCAACCGCTGGCTGGGCTTCCAGGCGGAGCTCTCGGGCCACTACGTCGACTTCGACGAGGCCAACGTCTTCATCATGGGCCACGCCGGGCTGATGATTCATTTCTAGGCCCTCACCTCCCCGGCCCTCCTCTCCCGACCCCTCCCTCCCCCCTCCCACCGGGAGAGGAGGGAGAACAGCAAGAACAGTCCCTTTAAAAGCCCCCTCTCTCCCGGTGTGGTGGGGAGGGAGGGGGCGGGAGAGAGGGGGTTGGGGGAGTGAGGGCGGGTGGGGGCCGCCTTTACAGCAGCCAACGCCGCCGCCTGGGCGCCATCTCGTCCTCCGCCGCGCTGGCCGCGAAATCCTCTCTTCCGGCCAGGCGGATCAGCCGCTGGGCGTCCTCCGGGCTGCCGCGGAAACGCACCTGCAGGGAGGCGCCTTGGTCGTCGCGGGAGACGGCGATCTTCTCCGTGCCGATTCCCGCCTCCTCGAGGATCTCCAGCAGGCGCGAGAGCTTCTGCTCCGGGCCGATGTGCAACACCAGGTGTTGCAGGCCGCCGTGCAGCAACGCCTCGAACGGCCGGAGCACGGTGAGGATCAGCAGGATGACCAGGCAAGTGAGGACCGCCTCGGCGTAGAAGCCGGCGCCCACGGCGATGCCGATGGCGGAGGCCACCCAAAGGCCGGCGGCGGTAGTCAGACCATGCACGGCGCCCCGCGACTGGATGATCGTGCCGGCGCCGAGAAAGCCGACGCCGGTGACGATCTGCGCCGCGATGCGGCCCGGATCCCAGGCGGCGCTCCCCTGCGCGTAGCGGACTCCCACCTGGATCGAGATGTCGGTCAGGAGCGCCGATCCGATGGCGATCAGCATGTGAGTGCGCAGGCCGGCCCACTTGCCGGTCCGCTCCCGCTCGGCGCCGATGACGCCGCCGAGCAGCGCCGCCAGACCGATCTTGGCGGCCACCCCCAGGATGTCGGTCACGACGAGCTCGGGGTCCCGGGCGCCGCGGCCCGGCTCGGGCTCTTCAGGTGCGCGGTGAGCTCCGTCCGCAACGCGGGGTCGTCCCAGTTCGTGTTTCCTATGAACTTGCGGACCACGCGGCCTTCCACCACGAGGTAGGTCTCGGGGAGCTTTTGCGTGCCGTAGCGCCCCGCCACCTCTCCCTGGGGATCGAACAACACCATGTCCGCCCCGGGGCCGAGGAAGGCCCGTACTTTATCCGAGGAGTCGGAGACCGCCACCATGACGACCGTGAAGTCCTGGTGCCCGGCGAAGTCGTGGACCAGGCGTTGCAGCGCCGGAATCTCCTCGATGCACGGCGGGCAATAGGTGGCCCAGAAATGGACCAGCGTCACCGGTGCCAGCCGGGGGCCGATGGTAGTGGCCCGGCCGTCGGGGTCATAGAGAAACCCGCCCGGCTCTTTGACCAACCGGTCGCCGCGCGGCCAGAAGAGAGCCGACAGCGCGCAGACCGCGAGGGCGGCGAGGCCCAGCCGGGCCGGCAGGCTCAGGCGCTTCGGCGGCGCCGGGGCGGGGGCGTCGTCGAGCGGGGCGCTGGAATTCGTGGGTTGCATCGAGTCCTAGAATACCACCGCCTTCAAATCAATCTTCACATTCGCCGGCTTCTCCGCCTCGGCCGCCGCCAGACGGGCGCGCACCGCGGCGCGCCGGCCCCGATCGAGATCGCCGCGCAGCACCATGACGCGGCGCGAGGAGAGGGCTTCCACCCGCCAGCCACGGCCCAGCCCGCGGGCCGCGGCCTGGAACTCCGCGGCGTCGGTTTCGCTGTCCCATTCCGTCCACCAGACCAGCACGCGGCGTCCCTGCCGCTCGTAGACCTCGAAGCGGTCGCCTCCCCAGCCCGCGGCCGCCGCGTCGGCCTTGCCGCGGTCGCGGACAGCCAGCCGCAGCAGCGACTGGAGGGTGGCCTCGCCCGTCTCTCCGGAGGAAACCTTCCGCCAGCCGGGCAGGACCGGCGCGAGATCGGGCCAGCGCAGGAGGATGGGGTCGTCCCGCCTGCCGTGCCACTTTTCGGGGTGAAGGATCTGCTCCGAGGAACGCGGCGGATCGGTGGTGAACGCGTAGTCGAGCAGCTTCTGGCCGCCGGCGCGCCTCACCTCCAGGCAGAAGGTGAAGCCTTGCACGTAGCCGAAGAGCAGCGAGTCGCGGATCCAGGCCGGCGCCTTCGCCAGCTCGGTGCCGCCGGGCACGTCCGAGGCGTTCACCGCTTCCGGGTCGCTGAGATACGACTTCATCACCTCGGCGACGCCCGGGAGCTCCTCGAGGTTCTTGCCGGCCAGGAAGCTGGTCATGGTCAGCGTCGCATCCCCCTCCGCCAGCGCCGAGCGGGCTGTGGAGGCGTCCGACATCGGATCGACGCCTTCGAACCGCTGCAGGTCGAAGTGCTGGTCCTGGAGCGCGTGCGTCAGCTCGTGCACGATCACCACGTCCTCGTCCTCCACCTCCGCTCCCCGGCGTACGAGGGCCATGTAGTCCCGCAGCGGGTCGTAGAAACCGGCCACTTCATTCGTCAGCAGCTCGGGAAGAAAGCGCGCGAGGTCCATCGACTCCGGGATGAGGCCGAAGGCCTTGGCGGCGATCTCGGCCGTCTTGAGCTGGTCCGGAGGGAGGTCCTCATCCATCGACTCCGCCATCTTCTTGCGCAGCTCCGGTTCCTCGAGGGTGCCGGCGGCAACCGGCCGGAGCACCGCGAGACCGCGGTACTTCTCCGCCGCCGCCAGCAGCTCCTGGAAGTGTTGCGCGCTCTCGGCCGGCAGAGGCGCGACTCCCGCCGGCAGCGCCGGAGCGGGTGCCGGCTCGGTGCGGCCAGCGACGAAAACGAGTAGGCTGAGAAGGGCGACGGAGGGGAATTGCAGGCGCATTGAACGACGGTCTCCCACCGCACCGAGAGGCGGCTGAGGGATTATAGAGAGAATCAGACATGGAGGCCGAGCTGCAGCCCAGGCACCGCACAATCGCCACCAATGGCGTGCGGCTCCACGCCGTCGAGGCCGGTCCGGAAGGCGGCCCTCTTCTCCTCTTGCTGCATGGCTTTCCCGAGCACTGGTATGGCTGGCGCAAGCAGATCGAGCCGCTCGCCGCCGCCGGCTTCCACGTGGTGGCTCCCGATCAGCGGGGCTACAACCTGAGCGACAAGCCGCGCCGGATCTCCGACTACAACGTCGACAAGCTGGCTCTGGACATCGTGGGGCTGATCGACGAGGCCGGCGCCGGGAAGGCCCACGTCGTGGCGCACGACTGGGGAGGCGTCGTCGGCTGGTGGTTGGGGATCAAGCATCCGCAGCGGCTGGAGCGATTGGCTTTGCTCAACGCTCCGCACCCGAAGGTGATGCGGCGCGCCCTCCTCGACAGCCCGCGGCAGCGGAAGAGGAGCCGCTACATCTTTTTCTTCCAGCTTCCCTGGCTTCCCGAGCGCACCTTCCGCCGTGACAACTTCGCCTACGCGGCCAAGGCCTTGCAGCGCACCAGCCGACCCGGCACCTTCAGCGACGCCGACGTCGATCTCTACCGCGAGGCCTGGTCGCAGCCGGGAGCCGTCCGCTCGATGATCCATTGGTATCGGGCCGCCCTGCGCGCGCAGCCGCAGCGGCCCGCCTCGTCCCGCGTCCGCGTGCCAACTCTCCTCCTGTGGGGAGCCAAAGACCGGTTTCTCGGCCAGGAGCTGGCGCAGGCCAGCCTCGACCTCTGCGATGAAGGCAAACTCGAATTCTTCGCCGAGGCCACGCACTGGATTCAGCATGAGGAGGCGGAGCGGGTAAATGAGAGGCTGGTGGAGTTTCTGGCGTGATCTACGATGCTCGGTGAGGTATCCTAGACTTGGAGGAGATATGTCATGAGTGAGCCATCGGTGATCCACTCCAACCCCAACATCCTCGGTGGTACACCAGTCTTTGTTGGCACACGAGTTCCGGTGCAGACCCTTCTCGACTACCTGGAGGGAGGCGAGTCGCTAGATACTTTCCTGGATCATTTCCCGAGCGTGGGCCGAGAGCAGGCCGTGGCCGCCCTCGAACTTGCCAAGCAGATGCTGATCGCCCATGCGCGTGCTGCTTGACGAGTGTGTGCCGCGCCCGCTCAAGCGGGACCTCCCGGAACATTCAGTCAATACCGTCACAGAGATGGGTTGGCATGGGGTTGAAAACGGAGAGCTTCTGAGACGGATGCGCGAAGCCGGATTTGAGGCCTTCGTTACTGTAGATCAGAATCTTGCATTTCAACAGAATCTGCGGGGCGGAGGAATAAGGGTCGTGATTCTCGTAGCTCGTACCAACAAGATTCAAGACCTTCAACCATTAGTCCCACACCTGCGGGAGGCTCTCATGCGTATTCAACCTGGGGAGATGATTCGAGTTCGCGCCGAGGGGGAGATATCCCGCTAGTCGGTGACCGCGCTGGTCTCGGCGACCGTGCGCGTAACCTGAGAGAGGTGCTCCAAAGTGTGCACGCGCAACGCCTGCACAAAGGCCTTCCAGTCGAGCCGCTCCTCCCATTGCACGGGTTCCAGGGAGCCGTCAGGACGCTGGACCTTGACCAGGATCACGACGGGCGCGCTGACGTCCAGCGGATGCGAGTCGGTTGCCTGCTCCAGGAGCTTCAGGAACGCCGTATGGAGCGCCTCGAGCTCGGCGACGAGCTGTTCCCAAGGACGCGAGAGCGGATCCGCCGACTGCAGGCTGGCCGGAATCGCCGGGTCCTCCGGTGTCTTACCCCAGAGAAGCATCATGAGCTGGCCGAGGGCAGGGTGGTTGCTCTCGACCAGATGATCCAGGACCTCGTGGACGGACCACTTCCCGGGCCCGGGCGCCACCTGGCGTAGCGAGACCGGAACCGCGGCGACCGCCGCTTCGAACTTGTCGAACGCGTCCGCGAGCTTGCCGCGGATCTCGTCGGCCGGCGCCTCGCTCCCCTTGCGCTTCAGGTAGTCGAGGGCTCGGAGCTGCTCGGGATATAAGGTCATGGAGCGGGATGATACCGCGCCCAGGCTGCCTGCAATCTGGCATCGCTACCGCCAAAAACGCAGTCAAAATGGCGACAGGGCCTGACCACGAACCGGCTACTTCGCCGGCTCGAACAATTCGATCGCGTTGCCGTCCGGATCTTCGAGCTGGATCTGTTTGCCGCCCGGGCCGACTTCCATCTCGTTGCGGAAATGGAGCCCCGCGCTCTTCAGTTGCTCGATGCAAGCGGGAAGATCTGCGACGCGCAGAACGATTCGGTTCCACCCGCCCGGTTGCTGACGTTGGCCGTTGGGCAGCGGACGCGAACCCGACGCTCCTGGACCGCTGAGCAGAAGCGGAAGGTCCCCGAGCGAGACGCTGGCGAAGGCCGGAAGTTGCTGATGCTCGAGCTTGAAGCCGAGATGGTCGGCGTAGAACGCGACGGCGCGGCTCACGTCGCTGACCTGATAGCGAACGCCGTGGAAACCCTTCACGAAGCTCTGCGACGTGTCCTCGATCGTTGCAGTTGATGACTTTTCCTGCATCATGACCGTTCCTTTCTTCCCTGTTGCGATGACATAGTTGATATTGGTGCAAATCATGCGCCACGAGATCAGAACCCCACCCGGAATTCCGACCCGCCGTCCGCGCCCGGCGCCAGGCTGAACTCGAAGCCGTGCTGGGAGAGGATCTCCTGCACCAGCGTCAGCCCGAGGCCGCGGCCGTTTTTCTTGGTGGAGAAGAACGGCGTGAAAAGGAGAGCGCGAACCTCCTCGGGGATGCCGGGGCCGCTGTCTCGTATGGAGAGGTAGGGGCGGCCGCGCTCCCAGCCGTTGCGGCCGTTCTCGAAACCGAGGCGCAACGCGATGAGGCCGTCGTCTCCGATCGCTTCCGCCGCGTTCTTGAGAACGTTCACCAGCACCTGCTCGATCTGGTTGCGGTCGAGGTCGAGCGGCGGCACGCTCTCGGCCTGCTCCCACTCGACGCGGATGCGGCGGCGGTCGAGCTCGGGACGCAGGAGCAGCAGGATCTCGTCGAGGAGCTGCCGCAGGTCCGTGGGCCGGCGGTCCGGCGGCGGCAGACGGACGACCTCGGCGAAGCCGTTCATGAAGGCCCGCAGGTTTTCGAGCCGCGTCACGGCCACCGCGATCGCTTGCTGGAAATCGCCGCGGTCCTCCTCGCCGAGCTGGTCCGCGTAGCCGCGGAAGGAGTCGAGCAGCGAGCCGACGGCGCCCACCGAGTTGTTGATCTCGTGCGACATCATGCGGATCAGCTTGCCGTACGCCGCCTTCTCCGAGGCCCGCAGCTCTTCCGTCAGCTCCTCCAGCAGCAGGAAGCTGCGCGGAAATCCGCGATCGAAGAACTCGGCGCGCGACACCTTCAGCCGCCGGCCGCCCTGGAGCGACAGCACGTCGGAGCCTCCCACCGGAATCGCGATGATCGCGGCGCCCAGCGTCCCCAGATCCGCCAGTCTTTTTCCCTTGGATTCATCGAGGGAGACCTGGAGGAGCCGCTCCGCCGCGAGGTTCAGCGAGTCCACCTGGGCCTCGAAGTCGAGGGTCAGGATGCCGGCGGGCGAGGCGGTGAGGACGCGGTCGAGAAAATAGTGCTGCTCCTGGAGCTTGAGACGCTCCTCGCGCAACCGGCCGATCATCTGGTTGTAGACGCGGATGAGCGCATCCATCTCCGGCTGGCCCACCTCGCGGAACTGGGTGGTGAAGTCCCGCTCGCCGATGAGCTCCGCTCCCGTGCGGATCAGCTCCAGGGGGAGGAAGAACGCCCGCACGAGCAAGATCCCCAGAACGATGGACAGAACGAACAGCGCCTCCACCGCCAGCAGCCACAGCCGGTTCTCGCGCAGCACGAGAAGCGAGATCGCCGCCAGGACCGCGTGGATCAGCACCAGGTAGGCGATGATCTTGGCGCGCAGGCTCATGCGTGCCTCAATGCGGATCGAGCCCGTACTTCTCGAAGCGGCGGTAGAGCGCGGCTCGCGAGAGCCCCAGGGCTTCGGCGACGCGGGTGACGTTGCCCTCGTAGTGCCGCATGCACTTGACGATCATCGCCTTCTCCATCTCGTCGAGCGTCATCGAGCCGGGGCTGGGCAGCGCCGTGCCGCCCCGCGCCTCGCGCTCGTCGAGGCCGGAGAGGGCGACGAGATCGGCGGCGTCCAGCCGGTCGCCGTCGAGCACGAGCACGGCGCGCTCGATCGTCTGCTTGAGCTGGCGGATGTTGCCCGGCCACGGCTGGTCCTGCAGCCAGGAGAGAGCGCGGTCGGTGAGCGCCACCGGGCCGGTGCGGTAGGTGCGGGCGCAGAGGTCGAGGAAGTGGCGGGCGAGCAGCGGCACGTCGCCGCGCCGCTCGCGCAACGGCGGCAGCCGCACGGCGATGAGGTTGAGGCGATAGAGGAGGTCCTCGCGGAACTGCCCCTTCGCCACCAGCTCCGCCAGGTCGCGGTTGGTGGCCGCGATCACCCGCACGTCCACGGTGCGCGTGTGGCTCGACCCCAGCACCTCATAGGAGCGGTCCTGGAGCACGCGCAACAGCTTCACCTGCGACGGCGGATCGATTTCGCCGATCTCGTCGAGGAAGATGGTGCCGCCGTCCGCCAGCTCGAAGCGCCCCTTGCGGTCCGCGCGCGCGTCGGTGAAGGCGCCCTTCACGTGGCCGAACATCTCGCTCTCGAAGAGCGTCGAGGAGATGCCCCCGAGGTTCACCTTGACGAACGGGCCGTCCTTGCGCCGGCTGTTGCGGTGGATCGCCTCGGCCACCAGCTCCTTGCCCGTGCCGCTCTCGCCGGTGATGAGCACCGAAGCGTCGGTCGGGGCCACGCGGCCGATCAGCTCCAGGATCTTCAAGAACCTGGGCTCGGCGCCGATCAGCGCGCGGAGGTCGAAGCGCCGGTCCAGCTCCTCTCGGCTGACGGCTCCGCCGCGCCCGTCGCTCGCCTGCGCGGCGAGCGACAGGGCGGTCTCCACCGACTGCAGGATCTGGGCGTTCGACCACGGCTTGGTGACGAAGTCCGCGGCGCCCGCCTTCATGCCCTCGACGGCGAGCGAGATCGAGCCCCAGGCCGTGATCAGGATCACCGGCAGCCGCGGCCGCAGACGGCGGATCTCGGCGAGCAGCGCGAGGCCCTCTTCGCCCGCCGTGCCGCGCGAGAAGTTCATGTCCTGGAGCACCAGATCGAAGTCCTGCTCGCGCAGCAGCGCGAGGGCCTCCTCCTGCGACCGCGCCCCCCGCGCCGGGTGGCCGTGGCGTTTGAGGAGGAGGCTCAGGGAAGCCACCACCGACGGATCGTCGTCGACGATCAGGATCATGCCGTCATTCGTAGCGCAGCGCCTCGGCCGGCTGCACGCGGCTCGCCATCGTGCTCGGGTAGAGGGCGCACACCGTCGAGAGGAGGTAGATCATCAGCATCGAGACCAGGAAGCCGCCCAGGTACACCGCCGGACGGATGAACGTGATCAGGTCGAGGATCGGGAGCTGGATCACGACCACCGCGCCCAGCAGCACCCCGAGGCTCGTCAGGATGACCTGCTCGAAAAACACCTGCCGGTGAACCGCCGTGCGGGAAGCGCCCGCCGCCCGCCGCAGCCCCAGCTCGCGGGTGCGCTGGATGAGATTCTGCCACAGCACCCCGATGAGGCCGAGGCCGACCATGAGCAGCAGGAAGAAGGCCACGAGGCCGCCGGCGGCGAGCGGGGCCAGCAACGTGCGGAAGTGCGCGGCCCGGGCCTGGGTGAGCGGCTTGACGGCGAACGACCAGTCCGGGGCGACCCGCTGCAGGAGCCGCGTGAGCTCCTCCTCGAACGCGCCGGGCGTGCCGGGCCGCACCCGCACCAGCAGATACCCGGGCAGCACCCGCGACGGCGGGGCGAGCGTCAGGCGGTGGAACAGGAAGTTGCTCCGCGCGGAGAGCTCTCCGCTCTTGCGGAACTCGCGCACCACGCCGACGACGCGGATGGGGGTCTCCTTGGGATCCGGCCTGCCGAACTGGCGGCCGAGGGGATTCTGATCGCCGTACACCGTGCGGGCGAGGTCCCGATCGATGACGATGGGGTCCCAGGCCAGGGCCTGGTCCGTCTTCTGGAACCAGCGGCCGGCCACGAGATCGAGACCGACGACGTCGGCGAAGCTGTCGTCGACGATGTCCATCTCCATCTTGACCTCCTTGCCGTCGATCTGCCAGTTGCCCGTCATGCCGCCCTGATCGTAGGGGCTGACGAGGGCGCCGGACGCCGCCGCGACCGGACCGAGCTTCCTGACCTCTTCGAGAAGGTGCGTGAAGATCTGCAACTTCGCGGCCACGACGGCCTTGTCGTCCTCATCCCCGCCCCCCGTGTCGACTGCGATCCGCCAGACGTTCTGGTACGAAAACCCCAGCGGCTGGCGGTAGTTGTCCCAGAAATAGATGCCCAGGGTCGAGACCAGGAACACAACGAGAAAGGAGAAGAAGATCTCCAGGAGGATCAGGGCGTTGGTGCGCTTGCGGTTCCACACCAGCTTGAAGAGATGGCGGGTCATACCGACCTCCCACGAAGAGCCTGGACGGGGTGGAGCTTCGACATCCGCCACGCCGGATAGACGCCGGAGAGGACGCCGAAGAAGAGGGCGATGGCGAGACCGTAGAGGAAGATCCTGAAGTTCAACTGGAGATGGGCATGGGCGATGAGGCCGCTGGCGTTGAGCGCCTGGAGCGCCACGCCGGAGAGCACGAGGCTCAAGGCGGCGCCGATCAGCGTCAGCACCAGGTTCTCGATCACGAACTGGCCCACCAGCGTCCGCGACGACGCCCCGAAGGCCTTGCGCACGCCGATCTCCGACGAGCGGTCGAGGATGCGGCTGAGGTTGATGTTCACCAGGTTGAGGGTCGGCAGCAGCATGAACAGCAGCATCAGGAGCAGCAGCGCGGCGCGCACCTTCCCGGCCTCCAGATCGGCGGTGTCGCCGGGGAAGGCCATCCGCGCGATCGCCTCGAAGAGCGTATCGGCGTGGCCGGTGAGCGCCTTGTAGTTCTTCGGGTCCGGCAGATGGCGCTCGGCCTCGCGCAGGCACGACTGGAATTCCGACCTGATCGCCGGAAAGTCGGCGCGGCTGCGGGCGAGGATCAGGCCGCGGAAGCCGCCCATCCACTGCTGCCTGTAGCTGTCCGACTTGTTGGTGCTGATGGGCACCCAGAGATCGGCGGCCGAAGAGAGGCGCAGGACCGGCACGTCGGGGACCACTCCCACGATGCGGAAGCGCTGGCCATCCGCCTCGATCGTCCTGCCCAGCGCGGGTTTGCCGCCGAAGAAGCGCTCGCGCGTCGACTCGCTGATCACCGCGACGAAGTTGGCGCTCTTCTCATCCTCGCCGGTGAAGGGCCCGCCCTCCAGGAAACGAAAATCGAGGAGCCGCCAGAACTCGCCGTCCGTGCGCATGAGCTGGGACTCGATCTTGCGGCCGCCGAGGTAGGAGACGACGGGCTCGGCGAGCGAGGCCAGGGCGACCCTCTCCACCCCCGGGAGCGCCGCCATCGGCCGCACGTAGCGGCTGAGGAAGCCATAACCGGGCTCGGTGTTCCAGGTTTGCTCGGGACCCTTCATCTCCATGAAGTAGATGCCCAGCGTGCGGTCGCTGCGGGTCTCCGGGTCATGCGGCGCGAGCGCATGGTCGAAGATCGCCGTCGTCACCACCAGCACCATCAGCGTGAGGCTGATGCCGAACAGGCTGATGAAGGTGAAGAACTTCCGCCGCGCCAGGACCTTCAAGGCCACCTTGAGATAGTTCTTGAGCATCGCGGCCTCCGGAATCTCACTGCACCTGCCGGCCGTCGAAGAGGCGCACGGTGCGGTGCGTCCGCTCGGCCAGGCGCGGATCGTGGGTGACCATCACGATCGTGGTTCCCTCGTTGGCGTTGAGGTCTTCGAGGATGCCCATGATCTCGTCGCCCATCTGGCTGTCCAGGTTGCCGGTCGGCTCGTCGGCGAGGAGCACTCCCGGCCGGCCGACGATGGCGCGGGCGATGGCGACGCGCTGCTGCTGGCCGCCCGAGAGCTGCGTCGGGAAGTGATGCGTGCGCGAGGAGAGGCCGACGCGGTCGAGGGCGGCGAGGGATGCGCGGCGACGCTCCTTGTTCGACATCCGGCGGTAGAGCAGCGGGATCTCCACGTTGTCCATCACCGAGAGGTCCGACACCAGATGGAACTGCTGGAAGATGAAGCCGACGCGCTCGTTGCGCAGCCGCGCCAGCTCGCGGTCGCCGTAGCGGTCGATCGCTTTGCCGTCGAGCGCCACCTTGCCCGAGCTCGGCGCGTCGAGCAGGCCCATCAGGTTGAGCAGCGTGCTCTTGCCGCAGCCCGAAGGGCCCATCACCGACACGAGCTCCCCTTTGTCGATCTCCAGGTTGATGTTGTCGAGCGCCGTGGTCTCCACGCGCTCGGTGCGATACAGCTTGCTGACTTCTTGCAGATGGATCATGGGTATGTCTCCCTGAATCGTCGAACCCTTCAGCCTTCAATCTTGTTCTTCGTAGGGGCGGGGTTTGTCCCCGCCCTCTGTTCTCTCCCTTCCAATTTCCTGGGCGGGGACAAGCCCCGCCCCTACGTTTTATGGGAGGCGTCCTACTTCAACTTCACCCTCTCGAGAGCCTCGAAATCCCGCATGTCGGAGAGGATCACCACTTCCCCCGGCTGCAGACCTTCGAGCACCTCGAAGTGGCCGTAGCCGGAGAGACCCAAACGCACCGCGCGGCGCACCGCGTGGTCTCCCTGGACGACGAAGACCTTCTCCGCAGCGTCGTCCCGCGCGAATGGTCCCTTGGGGACGCGCAGGGCGTTGGCGCGCGCGTCCGAGACCACCAGCACGTCCACCCGCAGGTTGTTGCGCAGCTTGGGATTGCGCGCGTCGTCGAGATCCACCTTGAACTTGACGGCACCGTTCTCGATCGTCGGATCGATCGCCGAGAGCCGGCCGGAGAGCGGCTGGCCGTCCAGCATCACGCGCGCGAGCTGCCCGGCGTGCAGACGCGAGGAGTGGACGTCCGACACCGTGGCCTCGACGCGGAACGAGTCGAGGTCCGCGATGCGCGCGATCACCTGGCCGCGCGGCACCGTCACGCCCTCCTGTGGCACCACCCAGGTCAGGACGCCGGAGCGGTCCGAGCGGGTCGTGGCGAGCTCCAGCAAGCGGCGGGCGTCCTCCCGCTCCTTGCGCAGCGTGGCGAGGTCGAGCTCCAGGCCTTCGAGCTGGGCGTCCGTGGCGCGGCGGGCGCTACCGACCGATTCCTGGAGCTGCGCGAGCTCGATCTGCGCCTTCTTCGCCTCCACCTCGGCGGCCTTCAGGGTCTGCTCCGAGACGAGGCCGTCGGCGCGCAGCTTGCGGTTCTGGTCGGCGCGGTAGGCGAGCGCCTCGGCGTCGAGCTTCTGGCGCTCGATCTGGCCGCGCAGATCGCTGAGGCTCTTCTCCAGACTGATGCGGAGCTGCCGCTGCTCGTTGACCTTCTTGGCGAGCTGATCGCCGATCTTTTCCGACTCCAGACGCGCGGCGGAGGTGTCCAGCTCGAGGATCTCCTCACCCGCCCGCACCACCTCGCCCGGCCGCTTGAGGATCTTTTCCACCCGTGCGTCGATGGGGCTGGAAAGCACGCCCTCGAACGCCGGGATGACAGTTCCAGACGCCTCGACGATTCCCTCGACGGGCCCCCGATCCACGCGTCCTGTGCGGATCTCCGCGCGCGCCACCGAAGGCCGCAGCCATCCCGGCAGCAGTACCAGGACCGCGACGAACACCGCGGCGCCGCCAATGCCCCAGACCGCCCGTCGTCCCAGGCGGCGATATCGGTAACTGGCGTCCAGCTCGCGGTCCATGGCTAGGCCGAATGGCAAGGGATGTGCCAGAGCTAAGTTGTTGATCTGGAGGAAGTTGAGAGAATCGGTCCGATCCGACCGCGTCCGCGCGCGGACGGCGGTGTTCGGAAGCGGACGTTCGCGGCGACGGGAAAGAAACAAGGCAGGGCCGGGGGGGAACCGGCCCTGCCTCGAACATGGGAGGGGAACTACGGACAGGTCGCGAATGCGTTGACGTCGCGCACCGGCGCGGGCAGGCTGCCGGCCGGGTTGTAATACACCCAGGTCCGGCCTGTCTGCGTGTCGCGCACCTTGACCGTGAGCCCGGCGTCGGTGACGGTTGCGAAGTCGAGCCAGTAACGGCCGTTGACGGCGCAGCCGTCGCGCACGTTGAGCAGGACCTGCAGGTCGTCGGCGGCGGAGAAGAAGCCGGAGTTGGGAAGCTCGGGCACCGTCAACCGCTTGGCTTCGCGGCTGGGGCCATCCTGCCACTCGACCACCGCTTCGAAGCGCCCGTTGTTGAGGCAGAGAGCCTTCCCGGTGTCGTTGCAAGGCGCCGTCGAGCCGTCGGTGGCGGCCGCGGCGACGGCGGAGAAGGCTTCGGCGCCGTCCGCTCCCTCGGCCCGGATCCGGTAGTGGAACAGGGTCGCTTCAGGCAGGCCGGAGTCGGTGAAGGCTCCGGCGCCCGGTGACACCGAGGCGATCTCGCGGAAGGCGCCGCCCGGCTGGCGCCGCTCGATCTTCAGCAGGCCGGCGGCGCCCGACTCGTCGTCCCAGGTGAGGCGGACCTCGCTCGCCGATTGCCCGGCGGCCTGCAGCTTGGAGGGAGCGAAGAAGGTGGAATTGCAGGACGGAGCGTCGTTGTCATGCACGGTCACCACCGCGACGGCGGAGCCCAGCGTGGCGCGGGTCGGCTTGCTGAGCTTGATGCTGAAGGTCTCGTCCGGCTCGATGGCGGTATCGTTTTTGAGCGTCACGTCGATCGTCTTCGGGCCTTCCTCGCCATCGTTCCAGCGGAGGACGCCCGCGCGCGGGTTGTAGTCCTTGCCTGGCTTGGCGGTTCCGGGGGCCACCGCGTACTTGACCGTCGCGACGCCCTCGCTGCCCTCCACGCGCTCCACGGTCGCCGTGGCCGTGCCGGCCCCTTCGTCCACGGTCCAGGCGGTGGAAGCGAGCTGGATCTTCCCCGGTCCCGTGCCACCGCCGCCGCCTGAGCCGTCGCGGACGATCACGGTGCCGCGCATGCCGCTGGTGGGGCTGCCGTGGACCTGGCAGTGAAAGCCGTAGGAGCCCGGCGTGTTGAAGGTCTTCTGGAAATTGCCGCTCGTCGCCGGCTCGCCGCTGGTGAAGGAGCCGTCGTTGGCCTTGATGTTGTGCGAGTCGGCGGTCGCCGACCAGGTCCAGCACACCGGCTGTCCCGGGTCGACGGTGATGGTCGAGGGCGAGAAAGAGGTAACCGTGCCGGTGATCTGGACCTTGGCCTCCACGCCCTGGCAGCCCGGCGGCGCGTTGGGATCGCCACCCCCCGGCTCGTGATCGTAGTCGGCCTTGCCCATGTTGCCCATGTTGCCCATGTCGTGATGCTGCCCCGATGCGGCGGCCGCGAGCAGGAAGCCGGCCGCGAGGGCCGGCAGAATCGGTCGGTGGCTGATCTTCATCGTCTCCTCCTTCTGGACTGCGGCGGGCTCCACGGCTGACGCGGAGCCACGGCGACTCTAACTGTAAGTCCCCCGGGCAGCTCCGGCGGTTCACAGAGGGATCTGTAGGGCCGCCCCTACAGGTATCCCAGCGCCCGGAGCCGCTTCTCGATCTCCTCGGCCCGGCGTCGGGGCTTGCCGGAGGCCACGGGACCCTCGCGGCTCTCGATCCAGCGCCGGAGCGCCGCCTGGAGACGCCGGGCCTCCTCCGGGCGCTGCGACGCGAGGTCCCTCCTTTCGCCGGGATCGGAGCCGAGATCGAAGAGCCGCGCCCCGCCGGAGGCCAGGTCGAGGATCAGCTTGTGCCGTCCGTCGCTGACGGTCCGGCTCAAACCCTGCAGGCCGAACGCCGACCGGTGGATCGCCTCGCCGCGCTCGATGAGAGGCCGCAAGCTCGCGCCGTCGAGGGTGAGTCCTGCCGTGGAGACCCCCAGATAGTCGAGCACGGTCGGCATGAGGTCGAGATTCTCCGCCAGCTCCCCCCGGCGCAGGCCCTGGCGGACTCCGGGAATCCACAGCACGAGCGGGGTCCGCAACACCGTCTCGTAGGCGAGGTCCCGGCAATGGCCGTAGTGGCCATGCTCGAAGAGCTCCTCGCCATGGTCGGCGGCGAGAACGATCAGCGTGCGTCCGAGGAGCTGCCGCCGGCGCAGCTCGGCGAGGAGCGCGGCGAAGAGCTCGTCGAAGGAGAGGATCTCCTCGTCGTACAGGTCGGAGAGGTGCGCGAGGTCCAGAGGAGTGAAGGTGTAGCGGGTCTCGCCGTCGTAGAGGCGGCGGCCGATCTGCCAGGTCTCGCCGCGCCGCGCCCAGGTGTGCACCCCGAGCTGATGGGCGCGCGCCGGCGGCGCGGCGAAGCGCCGGCGGTGGCTCGCCGGCGGCCGGTACGGCGCGTGCGGCTCCATGTAATGGAGGTAGAGGAACCACGGCTGGCGAAAAGCCGTGAGAAGCCCGAGAGCCCTGTCGTTGACGCAGCGCGCATGCTTCTCCAGGCAGGACTCGTCGAAGACGTGGAAGCCGCGGCCGAAGCCGCCGGCCGGATTCACTCGCGAGGGCGTGTGGCGCACGATCATGCTCGCCGACACGGCGGCGGTGGAGTACCCCTGTCCCTGCAGGACCTCCGGCAGCGAGCGCACCGTCCCCGGAATGGCCATGAAGGCGCCAGGTTGAAGGAAGACGGCCGGCTGGCGCGAGGTGAGGAGCGAATTGACGGATGGGAAGGTGCAGCCGGCCTGGCTCCGCGCGTGGGTGAAGACCACGGCCTCGCGGGCCAACGCTTCGAGGTTGGGAGTCGTCCGCCGGCCGTAGCCATAGAGGCTCATGCGGTCGGCGCGCAGGGTATCGACGACGACGAAGAGCACGTTCCAGCGCTCGCCCTCGCGGCGCGCGCAGGCGCCGAGCAGGAGGGCCGGGAGCAGGCACGCGGCGAGGGCACGCGCGGCGCGGCGAGAGCGCGCGCCGGAGGCCGCAACGGTCTTCCGTGACATCGGGCGAAATCCTACCGCGAAGGACCCAAGGACAGCAGGGACAGCAAGGATTCGAGGTCCTGGCCTCGTACTTGCAAAACTTGTACAGGTGCATAGGAGGTTGCAATGCGAAAATCCCTTTTCCCTGCCCTCATCGTTCTCAGCCTGATCGTCCTGGGAGCCGTAGCCGCCTGGGCCGCCACCGCCAGCTTCACGCCGCCGCCCGTGGAGGGCACGATCTTCTCCGTGATCAACGCCGACCGTAGCGCCGGAGCGCTCACCACCACGATACGGGTGGACTGGGGTCCCTTTCACCGCAGCGTCACGCGGGGGAATCCTTACGGCAATTGCGCCGGACGGATCGCCGGCTTCGTCCTCATGGTCCGCCACAACAAGCCGGACTCCAATCTGTTCGCGGTGACGACGAACGGCCGCATCGTCCGCGAGCCGTACCAGGGCGAGCCGCCGCCGGAAGTCAGCCATGCCTGCTACAAGCTGGAGAAGATGCGAGCGGTGTACTGAAAGCTCCCGTGCTCCCTCCGGCGTTCTTTAAGAAGAGCGCCGATTGTAAATTGCGCCGCGGCCCTTTACTCGGGCCGCTCTTCGCTCTAAGATCAGTCCACAATTCGGATTAATATTTAGCTTTTCGTCTCTTTTAGAGAAATCGCTTTCGGAAGAGCTTCCGAGCGAGGGGGAGCGATGAGTTGGAGGGAGCGGCTGCTCTGGGCACTCTGCGGAGCTCTTTGGCTCGGCGCGCTGGCCGTGGGCGCGAAGCTCCTGTGGAATTTCCAGACCACTCCGGGAGCGGCGGCCGCGGCGCAGGTGGATTGGCCGCCGGCGAGCCGCCTCGCCCGCGACGCGAGCCGCGCGACGCTGGTGATGGTGGCGCATCCCCGCTGCGCCTGCACGCGCGCCAGCCTCGCGGAGCTCGGCGTGCTCCTGCAGCGTCTGCGCGGGCGCGTCTCGGCGCACGTCGTCTTCGTGCGTCCTGCCGGCACGCCGGAGGGTTGGGAGGAAACCGACACCTGGCGCGCCGCGCGAGGCCTCCCCGGCGTCACCGTCTGGAAGGACGAGGGAGGGATCGAGGCGGCGCGGTTCGCGGCCAAAACCTCCGGCCAGGTGCTGCTCTACGACCGGGCCGGGCGCCTGGTCTTCAGCGGCGGCATCACGCCGGTGCGCGGGCATCTCGGCGACAGCGCGGGGCAGGAACGGATCGTTTCGCTAGTGAAGACCGGCAGGGCGGACGCGGCGGCGAGCCGGGTGTTCGGCTGCGCCCTGGGCCCGCTCTGACGTGAACCCAGTGGCAGGAGAGACAACAATGGCAACCATCGATCTAGAGGGAAATGCAGGCGAGCGCGAGGCCGGCATCGCGGCGCGGGCGGCCGAGCTGTTCCAGGAGCGACGGCAGCGCCTGCTCCGCTACGTGGATCGCATGTTCCTGGCCTTGATGGGAGGCCAATGGATCTTCGGCATCCTGGTGGCTCTCTTCTTCTCGCCCTACGGCTGGGAGGGCAAGCAGAGGGTCATCCACTTCCACGTCTACACCGCCGTCTTTCTCGGCGGCCTGCTGAGCCTGTTCCCGATGGTCCTCGTCTGGCGCCGGCCCGGCTGGGTCGTCACCCGCCACGTCGTCGCCGTCTCGCAGATGCTGTGGTCGGCGCTGCTCATCCACCTGAGCGGCGGACGGATCGAGACCCACTTCCACGTCTTCGGATCGCTGGCCTTTCTCGCCTTCTATCTCGACTGGAAGGTCCTCGGCAGCGCCAGCGCGGTGGTCGTCGCCGATCACCTCCTGCGCGGCCTGCTCTGGCCGGAATCGGTCTACGGCATCGTCAGTCCCGAATGGTGGCGGTTCCTGGAGCACGCCTTCTGGGTGGTCTTCGAGGACGTCTTCCTCGTGCTCGCCTGTTCCTACGGCCTCGGCGAGCTGGTGGGCGCCGCCCGCCGCCAGGCCGAGGTGGAGTCGCTGCGCGAGACGGATCAATTGAAGTCGTTCGCGCTGGAGATGGCTCTGGCGGAGGCGCGGGCGTGAGCGCCGCCCACCGGAGGTCGCGGCGATGAAATTGACCCAGGTAGGCGTGGACCGCGGCGAAGGTTACGTCAAGCTGTCGCTGCAGGAGTTTTTCGCCCTGCCGCTCGTCGAGCGCATCCAGATGCTGCTCAATCAGCGGATGCGCTTCTACGATGAGGCCGCGAACCTGATCCCCGTCTCCGAGGGCCTCAAGCTGCTGCGTGAAGGGACGCGGAACGGGTCAGCCGCGTAGGCGAAATTTTTACAGGTTCTTTGCGAGAGGAGGGTATAAAGAAGAATCTGGCAGGCGTACCATGGTTCCATGCTGACGAAATCGGCGCTCCTCGCGCTCGGCCTCGCGATCTGCGCTCCGGCGCAGAGCCCGGCGCCCCAGCAGGAGCCGGCGCTCCTCCGCTCCTCCTCCCCCGCACCGCAGCGGGTGAGCTTCGAGGGCCAGATCCGGCCGCTGCTGGAGAAGAGGTGCCGGCCCTGCCACTTCGCGGGCGGCAAGATGTACGCGAGCCTGCCCTTCGATCAACCCCGGACGATCCGCACCCTCGGCGAGAAGCTGTTCACCCGCATCCGCGACGAGAAGGAGCGCGGCCTCCTGCGCTCCTTCCTGGCGCAGGAGGCCGCCAGCCCCAAGTGACGGCGTTCAGGGGTTGACGATCGTATTGCCCGGCTTGCGCGGCGGATCGTTGCGGGGCCGCTCGGCAACCGGGGGATTGTCGTGAAACGCGGGCGTCAGCTCGGCGTTGATGGCGGCCCACTCGGGGCTCTCGTCCTCGTTCTCGACGATGGCTCCGATCGGGCATTCCGGCAGGCAGAGGCCGCAGTCGATGCAGATGTCCGGCTCGATGATCATGAACTCCTCGCCCTGATAGTCGCCCGGCTTGATGCAGTCCACCGGACAGACCGAGACGCAGGTCGCGTAGCGTTCGCCCAGGCATTTGTCGGTGATGACGTAAGGCATTGAGCACTCCTCTCGCGCTTTGGCAGGATAGGGGTTGGCTTCTCGGGGACGTACTGTACGAAGACCCTGCCCGCGCCGTCAACAGGATCTCGGCCCACGGCGGCTTTGACGGAGCCCGGCGGCCGTTCATCCGCAGTTCATGGCGGCGTGGCACCGTGTCGGCATGGCAATCCGGCAACACGTCTGTACGCTCTGTTTCTCGCTCCTCGCCTTCCTTCTCCTTCTCGCCGCCGGCGCGCCGGCACTGCAGGCCGAGACCAGCCCCGTCCCTCCCGACGACGAGCTCGAAGCGGCAGGGGCCGTCATCGGCGAGGTCGAGATCAACTCCGGTGACGTGTTCGACTCCGACGACCCGCAGGAGGACCGCCGCCTCTTCCACCTCGCCAACCGCCTGCATCGCACCACCCGCGAGTCCGTCATCGCCGGCCAGCTCCTGTTCCGGCCGGGCGATCGTTACTCGCGCCGCGTGCTCGACGAGTCGGCGCGGCTGCTGCGCGCCAATCGCTACCTGCGCGACGCCGAGATCCGTCCCGTCCGCTACCGCGACAACCGGGTCGACCTGATGGTGATCACCCAGGACGTGTGGACGGTCAACGCCGGGATCAGCTTCGGACGCAAGGGCGGCGTGAATTCCACCGGCTTCGAGCTGCAGGACATCAATCTGCTCGGCACCGGCAAGAGCCTGACGCTGCAGCGTAGCAGCGGCGTGGACCGCAGCGAGACGCTGTTCCGCTACGACGATCACGCCGTGCTCGGCAGCCGGTTCCAGCTCGGAGCCGGATACTCGGTCAACAGCGACGGCAGCGACCGGCGGATCGACCTGGGGCGTCCCTTCTACTCGCTCGACAGCCGCTGGTCCGCGGGCCTCTCGGCCGCGGACGACGACCGCGTGGAGACGCTGTACTCGCTCGGTCACGCGGCCGCGCAGTTCCGCCATCACCAGGAGAGCTTCGAGCTGCGCGGCGGCCTCTCCCGCGGCCTGGTGGACGGCGAAGCGAGGCGCCTGACCGCCGGCTTCACCTTCCGCCGCGACCGCTTCGCGCCGGCCACGGGCTTCGACTCGCTTTCACCGCTGCCCGCCGACCGCCTCCTCGCCTACCCCTGGATCGCCATCGACGACGTGGAAGACGAGTTCCTCGAAGCCCGCGACCTCGACCAGATCCACCGCACCGAGGACTTCCACCTCGGCCGTGAGCTGCACCTGCGCCTCGGCTGGTCGTCGCCGCTGTTCGGCGCCGGCGCCAACGCCGCGATCTTCGACGCCACGGCAAGCCGAGGTTTGCGGCCCAGCGGGAGGCAGACGCTCCTCCTCGCCTCCGATCTCTCGGGCCGCTGGGGCTCCGGCGGCGCCGAGGACCTGTGGCTCGGCGGCAGCGCCCGCTATTACCTGCGGGATTTCGGCGACCAGCTCTTCTTCGCCACGCTGAGCGGCGAGGCCGCGCGCAATCCCGATCCCGAGCACCAGCTCCTGCTGGGCGGCGACAACGGGCTGCGCGGCTATCCGCTGCGATATCAGACGGGCGACGCGCGGCTGCTGCTGACGCTCGAGCAGCGGTGGTTCACCGATCTCTATCCCTTCCACCTCTTCCGCGTCGGGGGCGCGGTGTTCTTCGACGCAGGGCGCACCTGGGGGAGCGATCCCCTGGACAAGACGGCTCAGCTCGGTCTGCTGCGGGACATCGGCGTCGGCCTCCGCCTCGCCCCCAGCCGCTCGGGGCTGGGCTCGGTCATCCACCTCGACCTGGCGTTTCCGCTCGACGGCGACGATTCGATCCGCCGCACGCAGTGGCTGGTGACCACCAAGACCAGCTTTTAGGTAGTGGTTCAGTTTGTCTGTGGTCTCGGTTAGATCTGCCCTTCGAAGCCTCACCCCCTGGCCCCCTCTCCCTGACGGGAGAGGGGGAACACCTATGAAGGGGTTTTGCCGAAAAGGTGGCCTCCTACCGGCAAGACCGGCTTGGGATCGTCCCCCCTCGCCCGTCAGGGAGAGGGGGCCAGGGGGTGAGGCTTCGAAGGGCAGACCCGTCCGAAGACCTCGGCCAAATGAACCACTACGAGCTTTTAAGGTCCGGGCCGGTGGAGCTGAGCCAGCCGCTCCGGCGGCGCGCCGCCGAAGGCATAGGCGCCGCCGCGGTAGAGCGTGTCGGCGCCCTCGTAGTAGGCGATCGCGTCCTCGATCAGCTCGCGGCCGGCGGCGTCGGGCCGCAGGGCCTCGAAGCGGCCGCTCGCACGGTCGTAGCCGTAGAGCCGGGTGTCGCCGCGCAGGCCGAGCACCGCCACCCGGGAGCCGCGCATCAGCGCGATCTCGCTGTTGTGCGTCATCAGCGCCCGGCCCGCGGCGGGATCGGCGCGGAAGACGTCGTGGCCGAAGAACTTCGACTCGTAGTCGATCCCGAGGATGGCGAGGACCGTCGGCGGCACGTCGAGGGATGAAGCCAGGGTGTCCACCCGCCGGCCGGCCGGCATCACTCCCGGAGCGTAGAAGAGGATCGGCACCTCGTAGCTCGCGAGCGGGATCTCCGCCGCGCCGTAGACCCGAGCCCCGTGGTCGCCCATCACGACGAACAGCGTGTCCTTGAAGAAGGCATGCCCTTGCGCCCGGCGCAGGAAACGGCCGAGCGCCCAGTCGGCGTAGCGCACCGCGTTCTCCCGCCTGGAGAGGGCCGGCTCGTACTGGATATGGCCGGCGGGGAAGGTGAACGGCCGGTGATTGGAGACGGAGAGGATCAGCGTGTAGAACGGCCGTCCGGCCGCGGCCATGGAATCCATCTCGGTCAAGGCGCGGTCGAAGATCGCTTCGTCGGAGACCCCCCAGGCGGTCCTGAAGGCCTCCGGCGGGAAATCCTTCTGCTCGACAACCCGCTCGACGCCGTTGTGCGACAGGTAGCGGCCCATGCCGTCGAACAACGCCCGGCCGCCGTAGACGAAGAGCGTCCGATAGCCGCGCCCGCGGAGCAGCGCCGGCAGCGTGAACAGGTTTTCCGACTGCGGACGCCGCACGATCGAGATGCCGGGCAACGGTGGCAGCGAGGAGGTGGTCGCCTCCAGCGCCCGGATGGTGCGGTTGCCGGTGGAGTAGGCGCGCGTGAGAAGAGTGCCCCGGGCGGCCAGGGCGTCGAGCTCCGGCGTCAGCGAGACCGGGCGCGGATGGAGCGTGCCGACGAGCTCCGATCCCAGGCTTTCCTCCAGCACCACGACGACGTTGAGCCGCCGCGCGGGTCCGAGGGCGCGGATGTGGCGCAGCGTGGAGCTAGGCTCGAACGCGGCGGCAGCCGGCTCGGCGAGCAGCCGGGGCAGCCGTTGGAACACGGCCGCGTCGCTGAGAGTCGCGTAGAGTCCGCGGTATGGCGCGTCAGCGCCGAGCAGCGCCATCCAGAAGGTGTGATAGCCGTTGTCGGCGATCTCGTTGAGCGCCCGGTCTCCCGAGACGCGGGCGAGGCCGGCGGGGATCCCCAGGGTCGTACCGGCGAGCATGAGACCGAAGGCGCCCAGCACCGCGCAGCGCTCGGCGAAGCCGGCCGGCCGGCGCCAGGCGCCGCGCAGCGAGCGCCGCAATCGCCAGGCGAGCACGAGCGTGATCACCGCCAGCACCGCCAGCACCGAGCCCGTGGGATAGCTCTCCCAGATGTTGTTCACCACCTCGGTGGGGTACATGAGGTAGTCGACCGCCACGAAGTTGAAGCGGCCGTTGAACTCGGCGAAGAAATACTGCTCGACCACGGCGACGAACAGCGCACCGAAGCCGGCGAGGGCGAGGCCGCCCGCCATCAGCGCCCGCTGGATGCGGCTGCGGAACCAGCGCTCGGGAACCACTGCCAGATAGAGCACCATGGGTGCCGCGAGCCACAGATTGGCCAGTGTGTCGTACGCCTCGCCCGCGGCGAGCGCCTTGAGCACGAGGCCGCCGCCATCCCGTGCGACCGCATGCTGGAGGATGAGCAGGCTCAGCCGGGTCAGCAGGGAAACGAGCATCAGGAGGCTGAAGAAGAGCAGGGAGAGGCGGAATCGCGATGTGAGGAAGACCTCGCGCGATCGCTGCAGGAACTTACGGATATCGAGAATAGCTCTGCCGTGAGTCGTCATAACCCACGACTCTACGGACGGGAAATGAACGGAGAGTGAACGGCGTCAGCGCGCGAACCGGGATCCTTGATGGCGGGGACGAGCCAGGGCTGCTTGACGCAGCAAGGGATCCGGCGCAAGCATCGCGCCAATGCCCGAGCTTCCCGATCTCGAAGTCTACCTGGAGGCGTTGCGGCCGCGCATCCAGGGGCAGCCGCTGGAGGCGGTGCGGCTCGGCAGTCCCTTCCTGCTGCGCACGGTCGAGCCTCCCCTCGCGAGCCTCCTCGGGCGCCGGGTCGCGAGCCTCCGGCGTCTCGGCAAGCGCATCGTCTTCGGCTTCGAGGGCGAGCTGTTCGCGGTGCTGCACCTGATGATCACGGGCCGGCTGCACTGGAAGGAGCGCGGCGCCAAGGTCCCGGGGAAGATCGGTCTCGCGGCATTCGATTTCCCGGCGGGCACGCTCACGCTCACCGAGGCCGGCGCGAAGAAGCGGGTTTCGCTTCATCTGGCTGCGGGAGAGGCAGCGCTGGCGGCGTACGATCCCGGTGGCCTGGAGGTCCTGGAGACGAGCCTGGCGGCGTTTCAGGCGGCCCTCACCGCCGAGAATCACACGCTGAAGCGCGCCCTCACGGACCCGCATCTGCTCAGCGGCATCGGCAACGCCTACTCCGACGAGATCCTGCACCGGGCGAAGCTCTCGCCGTTCAAGCTGACCCGGAACCTCACCGAGGAGGAGACGGCGACCCTGTTCCAGGCCAGCCGCGAGGTGCTCGCGGAATGGATCGCCCGCCTGCGCGACGAAGCTGGAGGCCGCTTTCCCGAGAAGGTGACCGCCGTCCACAAGGAGATGGCCGTCCATGGCCGTTTCGGCAAGCCGTGTCCGGTCTGCGGCACGCCGGTGCAGCGGCTCGTCTACGCCGAGAACGAGGCCAACTACTGCCCGACCTGCCAAACCGGCGGTCGCCTGCTCGCCGACCGCGCCCTCTCGTTGCTACTCAAGCAGGACTGGCCGCGGACGCTGGAGGAGCTGGAGGCGCGGAAGCGGGGCGCGGCGCTTGAGCGCCCGCTGCCGCGCCCGTCGGGTGGGCGAGGTGTCCAAGATGAGGGGTCCACTTCGGCCTAAGCTACCGACTCTACTTCACTTGACGCGGGGCTGTCCTCATAATACTGCTCGCGGGAGGCGACAAATCAACCGCCTGGCGCCAAGCCGCGCTTCGATACGGTGCTTAAGGTAGCCCGCACACTCGAGGTCAAGTTCTCGGCCCAGGTCGGGTAGGTGTCTGTTGCGCCACGATGACGCTATGGCTGCGCCGAAGAGAGAAACCGTTGAGCTTGAGCTCCGATTAGCTCGCGAGCTCCGGCAAGGAATTCTGATGGCCGATGCGGATGCCTTCGATTATGGAGTCGCTCCCCACCCCTATGTTCGACAACTGCCCAAGGTAAACCTGCGGATCGAGCGTCTTGAGCAAGAGCTCAGAAATATGGAGGAGCAAAACTACGAGATCAGGTGGGGAGAACGTGTAGGTCAACTTGCTTACAGGCTCTGGCAACAACGAGGTTGTCCTAGCGATGGCGCGGATGACGATTGGCGATGGGCTGAAAGACTCTTGTGGCTTGAGCTAACCGAAGGGCCTAGCCAAGTTGAAAAAGAAGAGGTTCTCTCTATTGGCTCTGTGCAATACCCTGAGTCTAGTGTCAAAGCTGCCAGTGGTTTACTTATTCCTGGGGCGGTGGATCGTCTGATTTTGCCGATGCCGGCAGCGCCAGCAATCGCAGTCATCGAGGATTTGCTTACCTCGATCGCCAACGGGTCCCGGAATCTGCTGCAGCTCAACTGGCGGAAGTTCGAGGATTTGATGCGCGAGATCCTAGAACGAGCAGGATGGTCCACCAAACCAATGGGCTATACGAAGGATGGCTGCGTCGACATCATAGCGATGACACAGGTCAGTCCTGGAGTTCCAGTCGAAATGATGGTGCAATGCAAACGAAGCTCTCCTTCAAATCCGGTCGGAATCGAAGTCGTGCGTGAAGTATGGTCCGTAAAGTGGCAGCATGGTTTCCACCAGGCGATGATAGCTACTACATCGCGGTTCACAAGAGGCGCACGAAGACAAGCCCAGGAATGGAAGCTAGATTTGAGAGAACACGATGAAATCGTCGCGTGGGTGAAGAGGCTTCATCGAGGTGGCGACCAACCATGATAAAGATCAAGGATGTCAAGCTGACCAAGGTCGAGCGCGGAGGCAGATAGAGATATCTGGTGGACATACCAAAGCAGCGCGCGAGGGGAGCTTCCCGCCGTGCTTCCCTCGTTCGCGGCGGCCTTGCGCTTGCCGGTTCCGCAGCATAACTCCTCGAGCCTGCTGGTCACCTTCCAATCCTCGCCAATAGACCAATAATAGACAGGAAAGCTGTGTTCGGAGAGTAGATTTGTCACTCGCGGGGACCGCCCATCCACTCTCCCCTTGCCTTCAGATCGGCCTCGGCCTGCCATTGTGAGGCATTCTGGTCGCGTGAAGCTCCCGAAACTGGCCTCGCTTACCTGGAGAGGCGCAGATTAAGGTGGCACTTTTTCGGTTATGCTCGTCTCAGGACTGTTCGCTTGCCGCCGTCCGTGCCGACCCTCCACTACCGCAACACCTATCTCAGCGAGCCGATCTCTCGTAACGATAGAAGCCTCTAAATAATCGTAGGTCGGAGCACCTTCGGCTGCGGAACTAGAACCAGCTACTTTCAGCATATTCAAGTACCGTAGCGCGGAGGCGTAGAGTTCCCCTGCTTCCCTATAGGCTCGGCGTCGAAAAGCTGCATCGCCGTCTGCTATAGTCCTATTTATTACTTTCAAGGTGGGGAGCTGTTCCATGTGAAGCTCGGCATGCGAATATTGGGGTAGGATAAATACTGACCGATATACTAGAGTGATAGCTAAAAGAAACGTAATAAGTAATGCAAGGGGAAGGGACGGACGCGAAGTAGTCACTATAGCATCAATAATAAGAATGAGAAGAGTAATTGCCAAGAATATTGCAATAAGATTTAAAAGAGCAGGAGCTGGCCTTACTCTGAAGAGATAAGGTAGGATACTAGATATTGAGATGGCTGCCAAAATTAATATCGCAAAATTAAGATGTGGCTGCAAACGCCTTAATAGTGCTTTGAGTAGAGAATTAAGGTTTTGCATTAGGTGCCTCCGTAGTCTTAGTGGTGATCTCTTCCTCGAGTTGACGCACCATGGAGAGAAGTTGATCGAGATCCGTGCCTACTATCCTCATCGCACGCGCTTGCTCAGCATCTAGTTGCTGTTCGAGATCGATCGACTTTTTAAGGACCTGGTTAACTTTATTGAGCTTTAATGTGGCCTCGGAAACGACCTGATCTCTAACTGTACTGTCGCTCGCTAACTTATTTGCCGCTGCATCGACAGCAGCGCTGCGTATTGTCGCAAAAGAGGCAAAACCAAAAAGAGTTAAGATTCCGCCAGCGACGATAGCAATTGTCTTAAGGCGTGATACTACTGATTGAAAGAGCTGCCATTCGAGACGGGAGAGAACGTCTCTAAGAGCAGCTATCTCTTGTTGTGAAAGTCCCTCCAAGGAATGCTCGGACTTCTTCTCATCATCGTCCGCCATATTTGTTCCTCAACCTTTCGCTATTGGTAGCGGCATAGCTACGTTTGATCTTCTCCGCTGAGTGCCTCTGGCTTTCACCGGCATACCCCTGTGGTAGAAGTAGTCGCAAATAGCCAGTAGCGCATACCGCTTTCCTGCAAGCACTTGAATCATGGTAGAGCACCCCTCGGTCCACGTCAAGGAAAGGAAAGGGGCGCGAAATATGGCTGTATGTGGAGTGCTTATGGCCTCGTCGATGACGACCCCAAATGCCGCGGTGGGGGCCTGCACGGCCAAAACCCGCGAGCTCGATGCAACGGCGGTCTCGCGGCCCCGCCTGTATACGGACCGACGCGAGTCGGCGATGGCGGAAGCGGGAGATTTCCTCCTCGCCCGCGGCGAAGGAGCGGTGACCGATGAGCACCTCCTCGGCGAGCTGGGCGACGTCCTGGAAGACAAGCTCCCCGGCCGCCGGTCGGACGAGGAGACCCTCGCTCGGCATCGCCGTGGAGGACCTCGCCTTGGGCCGCTACGTCTACCGAAGGCGCTGAAGACGGGACGCGGGTCTTGGAGCTCTGATTCTTTGGAGATGCGGCGAACCCTAATGGATTGCCCCCAAACCGCCCCTGTGCCATGCTGAGCCCATGGCCAGCAGATCTTCGCAGCTCCAGGACGCCCGGATGCGGTTCGCCCGGCTCCTGGAGGTGCTGCGTGCCGACCCCCAGCCCGGCTTCGCGCTGGCGGAGCTCAACGACCTCCTTTCCGGCCTCACGCCCGGAGAGTTGGGTAGCGCCGTAGAGCACGCAGACCTGGCGGGCTCGCCCCATACCTCCGGAACTATGTGGCGGCCATGGTGGAGCTGGCCGCCCACCAGCAGGACGTACCGCCCCCAGCCTGGGTGCGCGATGTCGAGCCCCTAGAGACGACCCCGCACTTCGCCACCCCCCCTGGCGGGCCTGCGGTTGCGCCTGCTGCGAGCGGCTCCGGTACCCTTCAAACGCCGTAACATTTTCATCGACTCCTCGATCGGAGATCGCGTGTAACGAATGGCCGGCCACCGAGGTGTCAGTGGAGCCGCGGCGGGCGGACGTTTCTTGGGCGTGCCGAAGAGGCCGCTGAGCACGTAGGATCTCCCAGGAGCGCCGGCGTCCCTCGCCGGCTTCTGTGCCGCAATGTAAGCTCCTGCACCGCAATGTAAGCTTATGTGCCGCAATGTAAGCTTCGTCGCGGTGAAGAAGCATACATCGCGGTACAGAAGCTTCTTTACCGCAACTGATGCTTACATCGCGGCACAGAAGGATCTACACCGCGATGTAAGCTTATGTGCCGCAATGTCGGCTTCTACGCCGCAATGCAAGATTGTTCGCCGCGGCACAGTTCTGCATTGCGGCGTAGAAGCTTCTTCACCGCAATGTAGACGTACATTGCGGTGCCGATCCTTCTGCGTCGCGATGTAAGCTTCTACGCCGCAATGTAAGCTTCGAAACCGCGATGTAAGCTTCTTGGCCGCGACTGATGCTTACATTGCGGTGCCGAATCTTCTGTGCCGCAATGTAAGCCTCTGTGCCGCGATGTAAGCTTCTACACCGCAATGTAAGCTTCTTCACCGCGACTCGGCCTAAGTTCCGGTCGCCGCGTGTTATGGATGCGCTGCAGACGGCTTCACCGCAATCTTGGGGGCGAGAGGCAGGCGTGTGCGCCATGCTCAGCGTGCGAACCGCACGCAGTACACGGGCGGCAGATGGGTTGAGACCGTCTGCCAGTGATCGCCCTGGTCCTCGGTCACCCACAGCGAGCCCGTGGTGCTGCCGAAGGCGAGGCGGTCGCCGCTGCCGTCGATGTCGAGCGCGTGGCGGAAGGTGAGGTCGTAGGCGTGCTCCTGAGGCAGGCCTTCGTGTAGGACGTCGAAGCTGCGGCCGCCGTCGCGGGTGCGCGTCACCACTACCTTGCCGTCCACCGGGATGCGCCGCTCGTCTTTGATCGCCGGAACGAACCAGGCGGTGTCGCCGTCCTGCGGGTGCACGGCCACGGCGAAGCCGAACGCCGAAGGCGGGACGTCCTGGATCTCCTGCCAGGAGCCGGCGCCGTCCGTGGTGCGGAAGATGCCGTTGTGGTGCTGCGCCCAGAGCTTCTCCGGCTCCTCGCGGCATTGCACGACGATGTGCGGGTCCTGGATCACCGGGTCGTATTGCCGCTCCGGCGGCATGTACTCCGCGCGCATGCCCTGGGCGCGGCAGGTCCAAGTCGCGCCGCCGTCCTCCGTCAGCCACGCGCCGCCGCAGGAGACGCCCACCAGGACGCGCCGCGAGTCGCGCGGATCGACGCAGACCGAGTGCAGGCCGGGGATGTCGGCGCCGCCGCCGAACCACTTCTGGCGGTCCGGATTGTCCCAGAGCGGCCGGTTGAGCTCCCAGGACGCGCCGCGGTCCTCGGAGCGGAAGAGCCCGCCGGGCAGCGTGCCGCACCAGAGCGCCTCCGACTGATCCGCGCCGGCCGTGGCCAGCGCCCAGATCATCTCCACCCGCCATTCCACCGGCTTGCCGTTGCCGTCGCGATCGTCGAGGCCTTCGGGCTTGGGCGGATAGGCGGGCGCGGCGCACTCCTCCCAGGTCTCGCCGCCGTCCGTTGAGCGGTGGAGCTTCACGCCGAAGTGCCCCAGCCCGAGCGCGGCGTAGAGCCGCCCGCCGCCGGCGTCCATCACGATGGATACCGGATCGCCGAGGAAGGCGCTCCGCGTCACGCGCCAGCCTGACGCCGAGCGGTCAACGGTGAACAACCCTTTGCGGGTCGCGACGTGGAGTCGATCGGCCATGGACGGAACGGTCCTTTCCCGGGAAAAATCTATCCCGAAAAAACTACCCGCCGGAGAGCGCCTGCATCACGTAGATCTGGCTGTCGGTGCCCACGCCGTCGGAGAGGCCGGCGCGGTCGCGGACTGCCTCGCCATCGATGAACACCGCCATGTGCTTGCGCAGCGCGCCCTGCTCGTCGAGCACGTAGGTGCGCGCCCGCGGGTTCTCGCCAAAGACGCGCTCGAGGGCCTCGCGGACGGTCTGGCCCTCGACGTCCGCCGGCGGGACGGTCACGTGGCGCTGCAGCGCGGGGGTGAAGACGACGTGGGGCATACAGATAGATGATAACCCAATTACGGGGCAGCCTATATTAGCTTGCTAGAGTGCGAGATCAGGGTCCTTCGCCGTCAGGAACTAGCTAGCGGGCTTCCATATGCTGTCACCCTAGCGCCGCTCCTCGTGCGGAATTCTGCCTGTTAGCCAAAATCGCGCCGCACCGCGGCAAGCTTCGGGGAGGAGCCGGAGGCTCAATCGCTAAAACCTACCGTTTTGACTTGCCGTAGCAGACGTTATATGCTCTATAAATCCATCCACGAAGAGGCTTACGCTACTCAAGAACCCTTCCTATGCACGGCTTTCCCATCTAGTTACACTTTGCTTTTCGTTATGAGGTTTGGCAATGAAGAAATCGACCCCAGGTAAGAAGTCGACCAAAAAGAAAAGAGCCCCAACCACGGTCCATACCCGAAGAGCCATAGCCGAAAGACCCGATATTACGGAATTTGTCGAAATCGGCGGGTCGCCTGTGCCTGGTATCACCCTACGGCAAATCCTCCAAGGACACACCGGTAGTATCCATCGCATCGCTTGGTCTTCAGACGGTCGCTACTTAGCTTCACCTGCCTCAGACGAAACTATCCGAATCTGGGATGTTCAACTCGGCAGCTGTACTCTTCTTGAAGATATAGATTCAGCAGTTGTTAGTTGGTCGCCTACTCAAAACAGTCTGGCATCAGGTAGCTCCCATGGTCTTACAATTTGGTCAAATGTAACCAGTGAAAGGCCAATTGTAATCGACCGACCTAACCCAGGTTCGCATATTTACGGTCTGGCTTGGTCTCCGAACGGGCAGCGTGTCGCTTATGGAGATTCGGGTGGAAACGTTCGCATCCTAGAGTCTAATCAATATACTGTAGCCGAAGAATTTGAGGTCGCAGGAATTATTACTTGCTTAACGTGGTCGCGCGACAGCAAAAGTCTCGCAATTGGAACTCTCCGTGAAAACTCACCAATTATTTTCACGAAGGGCAAGCCAGTCTATTTTAGCGATGAGCTAGAGATATCCCGAGCTACAAAGGATCGTGGTGGCGATTATTTTGTTGGCAGCTTAGCATGGACAGCGGACAATAAGTGCGTGATCTCGGGTCATGCCAGCGGCATTATTCAGGTTTGGGATGTCGCTGCCCAACGCAAGTTGCTTAACATTGAAGGCCATAGAGGCAGGGTGGCTCATTTGGCCTTGTCGTCAGACGGGTTACTACTAGCATCCAAATCCCAGGACGATACTATTCAAATCTGGAAGACGGACACTTGGACACCGGTTTGCTCATTGATCGAGAAGAACGGGAACAATTACGATGTTGTTGGCTTAGCATTTCACCCCAGACTGCCAGTTCTTGCGTCTTTGGGGAAGAATAACACCACCGTTCGGATATGGGACATAGATTATTTTCTCATACGCGGACTCGCGCCAGCGGCAGACTCTATTCGCTACACCACCGCCAAACTTGTTCTGGTCGGAGATTCTGGTGTAGGCAAAACCGGCTTGGGTTGGCGGCTGGCACACGGCGAATTCAAAGAGCACTCATCGACACACGGACAACAATTTTGGGTACTGAACGAGCTACAGCAAGAACGAGAAGACGGCACCAAATGCGAGGCGGTATTGTGGGATTTGGCTGGTCAACATGTATATCGCTCAATTCATTCTATATTTTTGGATAACGTGAATGCAGCGTTAGTTGTCTTTGATCCCAGCAATCGGCAGGATCCTTTGCGGGGAGTACAGTTCTGGTTGGAACAGTTAAAGGGCAAGACACAACTCCCTTCCACCGTGCTTGTAGGCGCACGCGTCGATCGTGGAGCCCCTGTCCTTTCTCACCAAGAACTTGAGCAATTCTGCCAGCGCTTCGCTATAAGCGGCGGCTATGTGAGCACTAGCGCTAAGGTTGGTCATGGATTAGACCAACTGCTTGAGGTCCTTAACGCGCAGATACCTTGGACACAAATGACCGCCACAGTCACTACTGTCACTTTTAAGCAAATCAAGGAGTTCATTCTGGCTCTTAAGGAAGAACCAGAAAGGAAGAGTGTGCTTGTCAGTCCAGCAGAATTGCAGCAACAGCTGGAAGCTAGGGGCCGAGACTTACGTTTCACCGAAGCCGAAATGATGACGGCAGTAGGACATCTCCAAACTCATGGGTATGTTACGATATTGCGGAGTTCCTCCGGTAAGACATCGATTCTACTTACCCCCGATCTTCTAGTTAGCTTGGCGTCATCTATCGTTTTGGAAGCCGATAAGAATCCTCGCGAGTTAGGTGCTATTAGCGAAACAGAACTCTTGCAGAGAGCGTTTCCCTTTGATGAGCTCAGGGGGTTGGAGGGAACCGAGCAGCAAGTTCTTATCGATGCGGCCGTTCTGCTCTTTCTGGAGCATAACATCTGTTTTCGTGAAACGTTGGGCGAGCAGACTTTGTTGATCTTTCCTGGGCTCATTAAGCAAAAACGTCCTCTACAGGACGATATCTCGTTTACAGATGACATCTCCTATATTGTGCGCGGCCGCGTAGAAAACATTTACGCAATGTTAGTAGTTCTGCTGGGTTACACCTCATCATTTACGCGTATAAACCAATGGAAAAACCAAGCGCAGTTTGAGATGGGAGGTGGCGAAGTATGCGGCTTCCGTTTAATTGAAGAACGCGAGGGCGAAATAGAGTTTGTGTTATATTATGGTGAGAAGATGCCGCCAAGCGGCCGTGAGTCGTTTCAGGGTATCTTCGAACATTTCCTCTATAAGCGCGATATTGAGGTGGCTCGGTTTCCGCCAGTGCTTTGTTCACAAGGCCATCGTCAGGAGCGGTCCATAATTATCAAACGCGTGCGAGAGCGGAAGCAATTTACATTCTGTGATGAATGTGGGAGTAAGATAGATCTTCCTGAGATCGACACGCCTGGCCTAGGTACCCGTGCCTCTCCGTGGCTGCAGCTCGAAGAATCGATCGCGCGTTTGCGAAGCGCATACGAAGCCCACTTAGTTCGGGTCAAGGGCTATCGACGCCAGTGGGCAGCTCCGCGTTGCTACATCAGCCATGTCGCTGAACAAGCGAGCTGGAAGCGCCGACTCTCTCGTGACCTAAACAGTGCAGGCATATTCGTGATCGACAACCCGCTTATGGTTCAGCCAACTGATTTTATTATTATCTTAGACACTCATTCTTACCAGAAGTCGTGGAAGCGCTCTAAACCTCTCAATAAGGACGCAGGGCTTATCAAGGAGCGACTTGCAGACGACAAGCGTCGCTTGATTTCCATCGTGCTGGAAGGTGATCAGCCAAAAGCGGCATCTCACGAACTCCGTAATTGCCGCACTGGCGATTTCAGCGACATAACGCATTATCAGGCCTCTTTGTTTGATTTGGTCCTAGAGTTATATGCTATTCCATTTACCCATTTAGGTTTCGCGCCGCTCCGCCTATCCCTCCATAAACAATGGGAAGAGACTCTGGCCGGAAGGAGCACGGAAATGCCCGGCGAGTTTACTGAGGACAGAGAAGAAATTATGCTTTCCGCTGAGTATTCCGATATCGCGATTATCACCGTTCTGCCGGAGGAATATCAGGCGATCTGCGGCAAGATTGAAAATCTTCAGCCGGCACCGCAGCGGAATTCTCAACCCAACTTATATGCCTGGAGAGTCGGTATCATTCCTTATAGCGACGGGGCCTATTCCGCGGCAGTTGGAATGATGGGCCGAGCGGGAACCGTTGAAAGCACTCTTGCAACAATCGATGCAATTAAGCGTTGGAATCCTCGTTACGTCTTCTTCGTTGGTATTGCCGGCGGTCTGAAAAATGTGCAATTGGGAGACGTAGTCGTTGCAGACGTCATTCACGGTTACGAGTATGGTAAGATCGATAAGATTTTCACTCCCCGCAGTAACTGGACTTACAAAACCGACATCGGCTTACTGAACGGTGCAGTGGCTCATTCTACGTCGGATTGGAGAACGCTGATTCAGGTCACACCGCCAGTAGAAACCTCCCTCAAAGTAATATCTGGCGAAATTGCATCTGGTAATAAAGTGGTGGATGACCCGAGCAACAAGTTTTTTCGTGAAGTGGTGAAGGCGTGGCCTAAGCTGATTGCAGTAGAGATGGAGGGCGCGGGAGCCGGTAATGCCATCGAGCATTCGCAGGCTCTTGGGCGACCGGTGAGCTACATGATGATTCGCGGTATCTCAGATTTACCGCGCTCCTCTGGAGCCGAAGAAGACGGAGCTCGCGGGGCTGAAGAGCGCGATGCGTGGAAGGCCTACGCTGCAGACACTGCCGCGTCGTTTGTTATCAGTCTGATTTCTGCTGGCCTACCACTGCCGCCTAGATAGCGAAATGAGGATAAGTGTCGCGGCTGAAGTTGCTTCAATATAAGTTTTATCCTGTCGTTGTCTGCAGCCGAAGGGAAAGCGGCGAACGGGACCAGCTATGATTGGTCCATGCCCCACGTCGTCTTCACCCCCGCGCTCCAGCGACACGTGACCGTCCCGCCGGCGGACGTCGAGGGCGGCACCGAGGGAGAGGAGGGAGAAAAAAAGAAGCTCTCTTGGGTCTTTCTCCCCTCTCTCCCTCGGGGGAGAGAGGGGCCAGGGGAGTGAGGGCCGGCGGCGCGGCGGCGCTGAAAGGAGGCAACGGCGGGATCGGAGATCTGAATTCGCGCCCCGATTTTCGCGGGTCTTCGCCCGTTGCGGCTAGACCAGAGTTTCACCCCCGGCCAGAGTCGCCATCCTGGCCCTGCGGCGGCTCAGGGCGTCCCGCATGTGGAGCAGCGGCCCCGTCATCAAAGTGGTGATCAACGCCATGAGCACGAGCATGGTGAAGATGCGCGGCGAGAGGACCCCCAGGTCATAGCCGAGGTTGAGGGCGATCAGCTCGACGAGGCCGCGCGTGTTCATCAGGGTGCCGAGGGCGAAGGACTCCCCCCAGGGCATGCCGGTGAAGCGCGCCGCGGTCATGCTGCCGCCGAGCTTGCCGGCGATCGCCACCGCGACGATCCCTAAGCACATCAGCCAGCTCTGCCAGTCGGCGAGCAGGCCGACCTGCGTGCGCAGGCCCGTGAAGGCGAAGAAGAGGGGCAGCAGGAAGACCGAGCTGAAGGTCTCGAGGCGCTCGCGCAGGAACTGGCGCAGGCCGGAGTCCGGCGGCATGCAAACGCCGGCCAGGAAGGCGCCGAACAGCGCATGGATGCCGATGAGCTCCGTCGTCAATGCCGAGGCGAAGACGAAGGAGAAGATAACGGCCAGGAGCCCCCCGTTGCGGTTCCGCCCGGGGGTGGGCTCGCCTACGAGGCGCGCCGCCAAGGGTTTGACGACGAAGAGCATGACGGCGATGAACACCAGGGTCAGGCCGATCGTCACCAGCGAGCCGGCAATCCCGTTGGCGCGGATGATCGCCACCACGACCGCCAGCAGGCACCAGGCGGTGACGTCGTCCACGGCGGCGCAGGCGATGGCGGTGGCGCCGAGGTGCGTTTGGGAAAGCCGGCGCTCCTCGAGAATGCGCGCCAGCACCGGGAAAGCCGTGATGCTCATGGCCACGCCGATGAACAGAGCGAAGGCGCTGAACGGCACTCCCGCAGGCGCGAGCGACGGATAGAGGACTATCGCCGAGGCGGTGCCCAGGAAGAACGGCACGATGATGCTGGCATGGCTCACCACCACCGCCGCGTGCGCCTTCTGCCGCAGGTGCTGCACGTCGAGCTCGATGCCCACCACGAACATGAACAGGATGACGCCGAGCTGGCTGAGCAGCCGCAGGCCGCCCATGGACGAGGCGGGAAAGATGAACCCCTGTACGCCGGGGGCGAGCAGACCCAGCAGGGAGGGACCGAGGAGGATGCCCGCGACCATCTCGCCGATGACGGAAGGCTGGCCGAACTTGCGAAAGAGCGCCCCGAGAGCCCGCGCGGCGACGACGATGATGATGACCTGGAGCAACAGGATGGTCAGGGGATTCTGCAAATTCTCGAGGAAGGCGGCGGCGATGCCGGCCGGCGCTTTCACCGGCTCCGGTCCTACTCCGGGATGCGCCGGCGCCGAAGCCGTCGTAGCAGGCGGGGCCGTTGCCATCGGCAGCTTCGAGCCGTAGTTGAGAAGAAAGTAGATCCCTGAACCGAACAACAAGAGGACGGCAAGATAGAAGACGAAGTTCTTCGACATAGAATCCCCCCTTTAGCGGCAACCAACAGAATTCATACCTGCATGGGCCTTGGGCCACCTACTCAGTGTCCGCCGCGGGGCAAGCCGGGACGCCTTGTGCCAGGGATAGAAGAAGAGATTCTTGCGCATAGGAAGAGCCTCACAAAGCAGTCAGGCTCATCCTAACTCCAAACGTTACTCATCCTACCGAGCTGTTTCGGTGCCTTCCGAGGAAGTCTTTCGTAGGGGCGGGGGGG
>JBIOVX010000240.1:0-7753 GCA_044868005.1 Thermoanaerobaculia bacterium
ACCCCCCGCCCCTACGAAAAACTTCCAACGGGAATATCCGTTTGGGTAGGGAAAGGTCGTCCCCTATGTTCCGTAAATCCGTCCTCCTCACCCTCGCCCTAACCCTCGCGGCCACCCTCGCGCTGGCCGAGGGCCCGACCGCCGCGCTCCTCGCGCCCCTCTCGCGCGGCGAGGCGCTCGATCTGCCTCAGCTCGACGAGAAGGTCCCCCGCCCCGAGGCGGTGCTGGGCTATCCGCTCGGCGCCCGCTTCACCTCGTGGGACCGCATCGTCTCCTATCTGGAGGCCCTGGACGCCGCCTCGCCACGGGTGAAGATGTGGGAGTACGGCCGCACCTACGAGGGCCGCCCGCTGAAGCTGGTGGCGGTCTCCACTCCCGAGAACCTCGAGCGGCTGGACGAGATCCGGCAGGACGTCCAGCGGCTCGCCGCCGGCTCCGGGCTCGCGGCAGGCGAGAAGGACCGCCTCGTGCGCCGCACGCCGCTCGTCGTCTGGCTCGCCTACGGCGTCCACGGCAACGAATCCTCCTCGGCCGAGGCCGCCATGGGCACGGCCTACGTGCTGGCGGCCGGCCAGGGCGAGACGGCCGAGATGCTGAAGGACGTCGTGGTGCTCATCGATCCGCTGCAGAACCCGGACGGCCGCGAGCGCTACGTCAACGGCTACAAGCAGCGGCGCGGCGACGAGGCCAATCCCCGCCGCAGCGCCGCCGAGCACTGGGAGCCCTGGCCCGGCGGCCGGCAGAACCACTACCTGATCGACCTCAACCGCGATTGGGCGTGGGCGAGCCAGCAGGAGACGCGCCAGCGCATCGCCGCCTACCGCTCGTGGGAGCCGCAGGTCTACGTGGACTTCCACGAGATGGGGAGCGACTCGTCGTACTTCTTCCCGCCCGCGGCCGAGCCGATCCATCCGCAGATCGACCGCCGCATCCTCTCCTGGCTCGACGCCTTCGGCCGCGCCAACGCCGCGGCCTTCGACCGCCAGGGCTGGATCTACTTCAAGGAGGAAAACTACGACCTCTTCTATCCCGGCTACGGCGACTCCTATCCGAGCCTGCGCGGCGCCGTCGGCATGACCTACGAGATGGCCGGCGGCGGCCGCGCCGGCCAGGCGCTCGCGCTGCCGGACGGCACCGTGCTCACCCTCGCCGACCGCGTGGCCCGGCACCTGACGACCTCGCTGGCCACGACGCGGACGGCGGCCCGCAACGCCCGCAAGATCCTGGAGGACTTCGCCGCCAACCGCGCCAAGGCGGCCGCCGAGCCGGCGCGCACCTACCTGTGGCCGGCCGATCAGCAGGAGGCGCGGACGATGGCCGACCTGCTCGTCCTGCACGGCGTCAAGGTGCGGCAGCTCGGCGACAGCGCCGAGATCCCCGTGCGCGGCCTCAGCAAGGGTATGAGCGAAGCGCAGGCGCGCCGCTTCCCCGCCGGCACCTACGCCGTCTCCACCGCACAGCCGCTGGGCAATCTCGTCGAGGCGCTGATGCAGCTCGATTCGCCGATGAGCCAGTCCTTCCTCGACCGCCAGCGCCAGCGGCTGGAGCAGAACCTCGATCCCGAGTTCTACGACATCACCGCCTGGTCGCTGCCGCTCGCCTACAACGTCCACACCTGGGTGGCGGCGGGCGACGTGGCGGCAGGCAAGGCGCTGCCCGAGTCGGCCGGCGGCGGCGTGCGCGGCGAGGGCCAAACGGGGAGCGAGATCGGCTGGCTCGTGCCGCCCCAGGGAATCGCCACCTACCGCCTAGCGGCCGAGCTGCAGAAGCGGAAGATCCACTTCCGGGTGGCCACCGCGGCCTTCTCCGGCGGCGGCGCCAGCTATCCGAACGGCACCCTGTTCATCCCCCGGCGGGCCAACCCGGAGAACCTGCGCGACACGTTCAAGAGCCTCCTCCAGGACGAGTCGCTGGCGGCGCAGGCTGTCTCCTCCTCGTATGACTTCAAGGGGATCTCCCTCGGCTCGAACGACATGCCGGCGGTGCGCCCGGTGCGCGTCGGCTTGGTGAGCGGCGAGGGCGTGGACGCCACATCCTTCGGTTTCCTCTGGTACCTGCTCGACAACCAGGTCGGCGTGGATTACGACCGCCTCGACCTCGGCCAGCTCCGCAACCTGCCGCTATCGGATTTCGACGTGCTGATCTTCCCCAGCGGCGGCTACGACGAGCGGATCGGCGACAAGATGAAGGAAGGCCTCGATGCCTGGGTGAAGGACGGCGGCGTGCTGGTGGCGGTGGGCGACGCGGTGAACTGGCTGCAGGACCGCGAGCTGACCTCGATCAAGCGCTGGCAGCCGCCGAAGAAAGACGACAAGGAGGACGAGGAGGAAAGGCCGGAGGATCCCGAAGGCGGCGAATCCGAGGTGGAGAAGCAGCTCGCCGAGCGGCCCATCTTCACGCCGGGGGCCGTGCTCGCCACCACGATGCAGCCGCAGCACCCCTTGACGCTGGGGCTCACCGGCTCGCCGGACGTGCTCTACGAGGGCACGACGGTGTTGAAGACGACCGGCGATCCGCGGCAGGACGTGCTCGTCGCCAAGGACGATTCGCCGGTGATAGCCGGTTTCGCCTGGCCCGAAGCCGAGCAGCGCCTCGCCGGCTCGCTCCTCGTGGGCACCGAGTCGCGAGGCCGGGGCAGCGTCGTCCTCTTCGCGCAGGATCCTGCCTACCGGCTCTTCTGGCGGGCCACGACGCCGATCCTTTTGAACGCGGTGTTGTATGGGCCTAGCACGGGGTTGGGGGGGCGGTGAGGGGCGACGCCCGTCACGTCGAGTCCATCACCGTCCGCTGGGGCGACATGGACTCGATGGGCCATGTCAACAACGCCAAGTACTTCACCTACTGCGAGTCGGCCCGCATGAGCTACTTCGCGGCCGTGCGCATGCAGGAGCACCGCGAGGACGCGCAACACGGGCCGGCCTTGGTCGCGGCCACGTTGAACTTCCGCCGGCAGGTGCATTACCCAGCCGAGCTGGAAGTGGCGGCCCGTGTCCGCGAGATCGGCCGTAGCAGCTTCAAGATGGAGTACGAGATCTTCCATCGCGGCACCGACGAGCGCGTCGCCGACGGCACCGGCGTCATTGTCTGGACCAACTACGGCACCGGCCGCTCGGTGCCGCTGCCGGAGGGACTGAAGGAGGAGATCCGGCGGTTCGAGGGGATTCCTACGGATACCTCTTCGTAACCCGCCAGCCTTCCGGTAAGCGCTCGTACACCGTGCGGTCATGAAGCCGGAAGGCGCCGGAGACCCAGAACTCGATCCAGTGGGGAACGATCCGAAAACCGGACCAGTGGGGAGGACGCGGAATGGTCCGGCCGAGATAGCGCGCCTCGAGCTTCGCCACCTCGGCCACGAGATGCGCCCGGCTGGAGAGCGGCCGGCTCTGTTGCGAGGCCCAGGCGCCGAGTTGGCTGCTGCGGTGCCGGGTGGCGAAGTAGGCATCCGCCTCCTCGGCGCTCACCGGCTCGGCCGTGCCCAGCACCACGATCTGCTTCTCGACCTGGCGCCAGTAGAAGTTGAGGCTCACCTTGGGATTGCCGAGGATCTCTCGCCCTTTGCGGCTCTCCAGGTTGGTGTAGAAGACGAAGCCCCGCTCGTCGAAGTCCTTGAGGAGGACCATCCGGGACGACGGCTGCCCGGCCGCGTCCACCGTCGCCACCGACATGGCGTTGTGATTCGGCATGCCGGTGGCCTCGGCTTCTGCCAGGACCTCGCGGAAGCGGGTGAAGGGCTCGGAAAGGGGTACGGTCTCGGCCATGGCGGGGAGGAATTCTAGCCGAGCCGTCGTAGGTGCGCGGGCAAGGCCCGCCGCCGGCACGTCCCAACGGGCAAAATGGACGTCCCAGAGACGGGAATGCACGTCCCAAAGTCACCGCTGCATGTCCCAGCGGCGGAAATGCACATCGCAGGGGAGCCGCTGCACGTCCCAGCGAGGCCACTGTACGTCCCAAAACCGCGGCTGCACGTCCCAAAGACGGAAATGTACGTCGCAGAATGGCCGCTGCACGTCCCAAAACCACGGCTGGACGTCCCAGCGGGGAAAATGCACGTCCCAGAGACGGAAATGTACGTCCCAGAGGGGCCAATGGGACGCGCGGGTCGTGGGGGTGGCGAACGCGGTCTTACTCTTCGATGTCCTCCAGCCGCACTCCTAATCCTTCTCGAGCTTGTCGCCGCGCTTCTTCAATGCTGCGGAGGAAGCGAGGATCGGTTTCGATCTCGGCATCGGTGAACCGGCGCTTCGGCAGCTCAGGTATGGGCTGGATCCCGAAGCGCACGTGCCAGTAATTCCAAGAGCGCGGATCGAATACGCCAGCCGGTGGATTGGCGAGGACTTCCCGGAACGCGCTTTCCGGGAAGTACCGCTTGACCACCGCGAGATCCTCGATGGTGCCATAGGTCATGACTTGCGCGAGGAAGCGAACAGGGTAGTCCAAAGCCTCGGCGGGAGATTTCCACCAAATGAGCCGCTTAGCGACGCGCTCTAGGTCGGTCATGGAGCCACGCCTCCCGGAAGCGCTTCGACTTCAGGCAGGTGGTCGGGATCCACCCTCTCAACGGCTCCAGTCAATCTGGAACGAACTCCCACGGGAAGCGAGGGAAGGTCGCCATCGACGAAGTAGGAGAGGGCTTTGAGACTGAGGAGGGGATTGAACGCTTTTCCATAGACCGCGACCGCGGCCCCCAGTGCCTCGGCGAGATTCAGTCCCTCTTCCAATAGCTTGGCGATATCCAGGTAATCCTTTGCTTCGGCGCGATCCTGGACTACTTTGACTTTGGTGGCTGCAAGATCCAGCAATGAAGCCGCGAGCACGCCTGGACCCTCGGCCGGATCGGGATTCTGAACTCTCCGCAGACTCAAGCCTCCGAAGAAAGAGACCTGGACCGGACCATCCCGCTCGACCATCGCCACCAGAGTATTTGGTGCCGACTGGAGCCTGGGGGCTCCGTGGAGAAATGAGACCCGCTGTTCCAGCTCGTCCGGCTGAAAATTTTGACTAGAAAAAAAGTCGAAGTCCGCGGATACCCGGTGCCCCAGCCGCAAGGCCAAAGCGGTGCCTCCGTAAAGGACGAACCCAGCAGGGATCGCGCTCAACTCGGTCCACAACTTCCGTTGAGAGGCAGGCAGCGTCTCGAGGTGCGGGATGAGCATGGAATCAAGGCCCCAAGTGCATTCTATCGCCCTGCCCGCCGCTGGTAGATCTGCAAAGCCCCCTCCCGGGTATCCCCAGGATCCTCGAACCGCATCACCTCTCTGTACCGCCGCTTGAACCAGCGCGAGGTGACGATGGGCCTCATGCGGCCTCGCGTGTGGCTGACTACGAAGTCCGTGGGGTTCGTCCTGAGCGCTCCCAGGAGGTTGTTCTGGAGCACGTAGGGACGCGCCGCGGGGGTCACGAGACCCATCAGGTCCAGGATCGGCCGCTCGCTGTAGTAGCCGATCACGCCGATCTCGACGTAGGCGATGGAGGCGTTCGGTTCGGAGTGAGCCTTGATCCATTCCGCGCCGCGCCGGTAGGACTGCATCTTGGGCACCGACGCGGCCTGTCGAAGGTAGATCCAACTGTTCTGGAGCGTAGTGAAGGTCAGCAGGACGAAGATGCCGACCGCAATGGGAACGCGCAGAGCAGGTGCCCGCTCCGCCAGCCAGCCGGCGAGAAAAGCAAGGCCGTAGAAGGTCAGGACGAGGCACGGCAGGATATACCAGGAGAAGAAGGGCACGCCGAGCAGGGGGTACGCGGCGGCCATGGCGAGCCCGTAGAGCGCGAGGAGAAGGCCGGGCCGGCCGGCTCTCTTCGCCAGAGGCCAGCATCCGGCAGCGCCGCAAAGCAGCACTAGCGGCCACTCGGCGCCGAAGTGACGGCTGATCGGCACGAAGGCCCGCGGCCAGAAGCGAGCACCCGACCAACTGTTCGCCGCCGCCTTCGCCATGTCCGTCTTCGCGCCGATCGTGTTCGGCAGCGGCGATCCGAAGTAGAGCCAGGCGAAGAGCAGTCCGGCCGCGACGACGCAGCCGGAGGCCAGGACGAAGCGCCACGGCAGGCGCTTGTCTTTCCAGAAGATGACCAGCGCGAGGAGGGCGACCCCGATCGCGGCGTCCGGCCGCACCCAGACCGCGGCTCCGGCGAGGAGACCGGCGGCAAGCATGTGATCTTGAGAGAGCTTTGCCGACAGGAGGAGGAGCAGGAGGACGAGCGGCGCGGCCGCTCCGTGGTTGCCCCAGATGTATGAAGAGATCAGCAGGAGGGAGCCGCCGAGGATGGGCTCGATCCTATGGCCGCGATCCCATCCTTCGCGCAGGATGAGCGTGGCGATCCCGACGAGGGACGCCGAGAAGACGACGGCTCCGAGGAGCGGCACCGGCAAACGGGTCAGGAAATGAAGCGCGGCGAGCAGCAAGCCGAGCCCGGGATCGGTGGTGCCGAAGACCCGTTCGCCCGGATTGAAGACGAAGCCGTGACCCAGAGCGAGGTTCCGCGCGTAGCGGTAGGTGATGTAGAAGTCGTCGGAGGTCCAGCCCGCCAGCCGCGCGGCGAAGAGAGCGGCGAGGGCGCACCAGAGGAGGACCGGGATCAGCCAGAGGTAACGTGGCTTCTCGTCCACTAGGCCGCCACCTGCTCCGCCTCCCGCAGCACTCTCAGGAAGTTGCCTCCGAGGATCAGCTTGACTCCCGCTTTGTCCACCCCCCGCTCCAGGAGGGCGGCGGTGAGGGCGGGAAACTTGGAGACGTCTTCGAGGCCTTCGAGCACGTCCGGGATACCGTCGAAATCGGTGCCGATGCCGACGTGCTCTTCGCCGCCGAGATCGATCAGCCGGACGAGGTGATCGACGAAAGCCGCGAGGGGGACCTTGGGAAGGGGATGCTCGTCGAGCAGGCGCGTGCGCTCCTTCCAGACCTTCTGCGGCTCGCGGAGGTACTCCTCTTCGGTGGCCTCCAGTTGCGGCTTGAGCTCCTTCATGCGCTCGCCGTCCGCTTGCGAGGCCTGGGGACCGACGAAGGCCGGATAGGAGTTCGCCATCACCACGCCGCCCTTGCGCGCGATGTCGCGGATGAGGTCGTCCGGCAGGTTGCGCGGGTGGTCGCAGATCGCCCGGGCGGAGCTGTGGCTCGCGATCACCGGGCCGGGCGCCACGTCGAGCACGTTCGACACGGCGCGGTCGGAGACATGCGAGACGTCGGGCAGGATGCCCAGGCGGCTCATGCGCCAGACGAGCGCTTCCCCCGCCGGCGAGAGGCCGCCGTGGCGGGGCTCGTCCGTCGACGCGTCGCACCACTCGTGGGAGGCCCAATGGGTGAGGGTGACGTAGCGGATGCCGATAACAGCGCAGTGGTCGAGCACGCCGGGCACGGCCAGCGGCCGGCCGTTCTCCAGCCCGAAGAGCACCGCCACCTCGCCGCGCGCCGCCGCCCGCTGGAGGTCGTCGGCCGTGGCCACCTGGACGAGCTGGCCGGGGATCAACGCCTTCTCGGAGACCTCATAGAGCTTCAAGGCGTGCGCCCACCCCTGCTCCGGCTCCAGCGACGCCGGCACGTACAGGGCGAAGACCAGCGCGTCCACGCCGCCTTCTCGCAGGCGAGGGAGATCGACGTGCCGGTCCGCCAGCCGCTGCGAAAGGTCCGCCGGCGCCTCCCACAGGCGGGTGGGGACGTCGGTGTGGCCGTCGATGACGAGGGAGTCGTGGTGGAGATCCATGAGGGGTAGTGTATCGGGCGACGGGGCGGCGGAATATCGGGCCAGTCTGCGCTTCGAA
>JBIOVX010000241.1:0-38140 GCA_044868005.1 Thermoanaerobaculia bacterium
CCCCCCCCGCCCCTACGAAAAACACCCGCATCGAAACGGCGCTGCTGCTGACGGCGGCGCTGACGATCGCGCTCACCGGCGCGCGGGAGATCCGCGGCCAGCGCTACCTGCCGCCGACGCTCTACGACGACCTTTCCTACCATCTCTCGACGGTCGCCACGTGGGTCCGGCATGGGGACTTGCGGATGGTGCGGTTTTCGATGGGCGATTCGAGCACGCCGTTCTATCCGGTGCTCGGCGAGGTGACGTCCTGGGTGCTGATCGCGCCGTTCCGCGACAGCGACGTGGCCGCCCGCTGGACGCAGCTCCCCTTCGCCATCCTTTCGTTCCTGGCCGCGGCCGCCATCGCGCGCAACCTGGGCCTCGCGCGCCGCGACGCCGCGCTGGCGGCGATCTCCTACGCCGGCATCCACCACGTGTTCCCCTTCATCGCCATGGGAGCCGGCAACGATCACGCCACGTCCTACTTCACGCTGGCGGCCATCGACGGCGCGCTCTGCCTGGCGCGCCGCCCGCGCGCCGGCGCGGCCGTGGTGACGGGCTCCGCCCTGGGGTTGCTGCTCGCCACCAAGTACATCGGCGTCTTCTTCGCGCCCGTGATCCTCGCCGTGCTGGTGCTCGCCGTCGTCGTGGAACGGCGACGAGAGGGAGGCGAGCGGACGCTGGCGCGCACGCTCGCCGGCCTGGCTGTCCTGCTCGTTGCCGTGATGGCGGTGACTGGCAGCTATACCTACCTGAGGAACGCGGCGACCACCGGCAATCCGCTCTTCCCGGCGCCCGTGCGGGCCTTCGGATTCGAGGTGTTTCCAGGGTGGCAAGGCATCACGCCGGCGTGGCGAGATACGTCTCCGGAGGCCCAGATCGACGTCTGGCATTTCCTCACCCGGCGGACGCGGCTCTTCGGTTCCTACTTCCCGTTCACGCTGCTGCTCGCGGCCGTGGTGGCGCCCCTCCTCGCTCTCGCCAGGCGCCGCTGGCGGGAGGCTCTGGCGTTCGCGCTGCCGGCGGTCTTCTTCCTGCAGTTTCTCTTTCTCATGCACGACCACCGGGACAACCGCTACTTCCTGCCCGGGATCGCCTTGGCGTCCGTGGCCTTCGCCTGGCTTCTCGCACAGGCGGGCCGGCGGGCCGTCCCCATCCGCGCCGCGCTTCTGCTTTGGATCTCCTGGCAGATCGTCCGGGATTTCAGATGGACGATGACGAGCCGGGTGCTCACCGCGCTCGCCTTGCTCCTCGCCGGGGCCTTGTTGGAGATGGCGTGGCAGAGATGGCGGACGAGAGAGGGCCGGCCCCTGCGATCCCGCATCGAGCCGTGGTGGCGCGTCGCGGTGGCCGGGCTCCTGGCGCTCGCCGCCATGCCGCTGGGAGCCGTGGTCGCCCGGTATCAAAAGGTCAAGCTCGCGCACGAGCCGGCGGCGCTCGCCCTCGAGCGGCTGGCCGGGCCGGACGGCGCCCGCGTCGCCTATGCCGGCCTGAACAAGCCCTACCTCTTCTTCGGCAGCCGCCTGCAGAACGCGCTCGAGATCGTGCCGCGCAACCGCGCGCTCGCCGCCCGTACCTACCGCTGGGGGAGCCAGTTGGGAGAGCCCTACAACGAGATCGGTCGCTACCGGCAGTGGCGGGGCAACGTCGAGCGGCTGAAGATCGAATACGTCGTCGTCATCCGGACGCCGTGGGAGGATCCGGAGCGGCGATGGGTGGCTCACCGGGCCCAGGACTTTCAGTTGGCCTACGCGGACGACGTGACGGAGATCTGGAAGGTCCTCCCAGGGCGTGCGGCAGCCAGGAGGCACGGCGCAGCAGATCGTCCAGCGCCAAGGCGAAGAGCAGCAGCAGAGGGATGGAAGCCTGGAGGACGAAGCGGTTCACGGTCGTCGTCGCGATCATCACCGGATCGAGACAGATCGCATAGGTGAGCCAGGCGATGCCGAGCGGCCCGATCGCGGCCAGCAGCAGCGCCGGCGCGGCAGGGCGCCGCAGGCCCCGCCAGCCCGCGAGCGCGACGAACACCGCGGCCGACCAGAAGAGGTCCCACTCCGCCAGCTCGCTCCAGATCCGCGGCGCGAGCTGCGGCACGCGCAGGACGACGCCGGGCCAGAAGTTGCTCCAGGAGATGTCCTCGCGCAGGCTCTCATAGCGCGCGGGGATCCCCGACCGCCAGGCGAACAAGAGGAGCAAAGCACCGGCCACGAGGACGGCGGCGAGCAGGAACGGCCGCCAGCGCCGGCGCATGATCCCCGTGCCGGGCGCAAGGAAGAACGCCACCGCCAGCGCCCATAAAGCGAGAGGCGCGCCTTCGTTCTTGGTGAGCACCGCCGCAGCCAGCAGCATTCCTGCGGCCGCCCCTTCCGAGAGCCGCGGCCTGGCCTTGACCAGCAGCAGGAAGGCGGCGCCGTAGAAGCAGGCGAGCGGCAGATCGCTGTAGGCGCTCACCGCGCCGCCCTCGACCTGGAAGGCCGGCATGGGAAGGAGCGCGGCGGCGAGCACGGTCAAGGCCGCGGTGCTCCGCCGCGTCCAGCGCCGCGCGCCGCCGTAGAGGATCAGCAGCCAGGCGGGATAGAAGAACGCGTACAGACCGCGGAACGGCTGCTCGTCCTCGCCCGCCCGCAGCAGCTCGAGCACGGCCACCTGCGCGACCGGCATGAGCACCGGATACCAGGGATGCTTGACGTGCCAGCCGGGCTCCGTGATCACCCGTGGGCTCACCGTGGCCTCGGCGCGGATGTAGCGGGCCTGCGTGCCCCAGGTCATCCGGCCGTCCCAATCGCGCAGCGGATAGGTGACCGTATCGGCGAGCACGGCCAGGAAGACCAGCCCGGCCGCGCCCAGGGCCGCAAGCTCCAGCTTCGTCCAGCGGCGTTTCGGCGCGGCGCGGAGGCCGCCGGCTTTTTTCGGCGCTCGGAAGAAGTGCCGGAGGATCAGCCAGGCGAGGACGGGCGCCGCGGCCAGCGCCAGGATGGCGGGACGGCGCAGCGGCACGGCGAAGAGATAGGAGAGGGCATAGAGGCCGCCCGCCAGCCAGGCGACTCCCAGCAGGTACGCGTGCGCCAGCCGGCGGCCGCGCGGGAGAGCGCGCAGGCCGGGCAGGAGCTGAACGAGGGCCGCTCCCGCGAGAAGGAACAGCGCGGCTCCGGCGAGCTGCGCCAGCTTCTCAAAGACCGGCATGGGAGCGCTCGACCAGGCGCAGGAAATCCTCGCGCTCCAGGAGCCGCGGCGGTCGCGGCGCGCCGGCGGCGAGGACGACGTAGCGCGGCCCCGGCGGCATCCTTGCGCGCAGAGCCGCGGCGTCGGCGGGGAGCTCGCTCCAGGGGCCGAGATAGCGGGCGCGGCGCGGCGCCAGCTCGAAGCGCACCCAGTAGGCGTTGCCTTCCCACACCGTGCCCTCGCGCACGAGCAGGTACTCGCCGTCCGGTGGAATGGCCCGGCGGAGGCGCGCGATGGCGCGGACGTAGGGGTCGCCGTAGAGCCAGCGGCGGACGGCGTTGTGATCCAGGGCGGCGAGCGTGGCGGCCTGGCCGATCCATTGCGCGGACCGCCAGACCGCCGTAACCCCGGAGTGCACGAGGAAGAGTGCGAAGACGGCGAGCGCCAGGGCGCGCGAGGCCGAGCCGATCGAGGGAGACATCGGCGGGTGTCTATCACGGTTTCGCCGCCCCGGGAGCGGAGGCGCGTACAATGCCGCGCCATGTCGATCCCCAAGGTCGCCGTCGATCTGCGCGCCCTGGTTCCCGCGCCTACGGGCATCGGCGTCTACACGCGCTCGCTGCTCCTCGCGCTCGCCGCGCGCGGCGGCCTGCGCTACGTGGGAATGGCCCATCGGCCGCCGCGCGAGGCCGGGGAATTGGCGGCGGCGGGCATCGGCATCGAGCACCAGGACTCGCCGCTCGGCGTGCTCTGGCAGCAGCTCCGGCTGCCCAAGCGGCTGGCGCGCGGAGACCTCGACCTGCTGTGGTCGCCTCTCCACACCCTGCCGCTCCGCTGCCCGGTGCCGGCCGTCGTCACCGTGCATGACCTGACGGCGCTGCTCTTTCCCGAAGCTCACACGCTCAAGGTGAGGTGGAGCCAGTTGCCGTTCCTCCGCCCGTCCTTCGAGCGGGCGCGGCGGCTGGTGGCGGTCTCCGAGGCCACGGCGCGGGACCTCGCCTTTCACTTCCCGCAGTGCGCGGAGAAGGTGCGGGTGGTCTACTCCGGCATCGATCCGGAGTTCCGGCCGGGTGCGCCGGAGGAGATCGCCGCCACGCGGCGAGAGCTGGGAGCGCCGGAGGGGTACCTCTTCTATGCCGGAACGCTCGAGCCGCGCAAGAACGTCGGCGCGCTGGTCGACGCCTGGGAGCTGTTGCGGGCGGAGGACCCGCACGCGCCGCCGCTCGTGCTCGCCGGTCCCTACGGCTGGGGCAGCGAGAGGCTGGCGCGGCGGATCGCGGCGCTGCAGCCGGAGGGCCTGCGCTCGCTCGGACGCGTCGAGCGCTCCCGGCTGGTGCGGCTTTTCCAGGCCGCTCGCGTCTTCGTCTACCCCTCGCTCTACGAGGGCTTCGGCTTTCCGGCCGCGGAGGCGATGGCCTGCGGCGTGCCGGTGGTGGCTGCGGACACCTCCAGCCTGCCCGAGGTGGTCGGCGACGCCGGCTTGCTGGCGGATCCCGCGGACGCCGCCGCGATCGCCGCGCGCGTCCAGGCGATCCTGACGGACGCCGGGCGGGCCGCGGACCTCGCGGCGCGCGGTATCGAGCGGGCTGGCCGGTTTCGCTGGGAGCGGACGGCGGCGGAGATGGAGGAGGTGTTCAGGGAGGCGTTGGACAAGTCCCCTTGAACCTGTAGGTTACAATCCCACGGCTCGCAGCTCCGGGGACCGCCCTCTTGCCCTACACCATCGGCATCGACGCCCGCAAGATCCAGGACTTCGGCATCGGCACCTATGTCCGGAACCTCATCCGGTCGCTGGCCGCCATCGATGCCGAGAACCGCTACGTGCTGCTGGCGAAGCCGGGAGACCGCGAGGGGCTGCTCGATCTGCCGGAGAACTTCCAGGTGGCGCTCGAGACCTCGCCCGTCTACTCCGTGCGCGAGCTGATCGCCCTCACCTGGCACCTCTACCGGCGCAAGCTCGACCTCTACCACTCGACGCACTACGTGCTGCCGGCGTGGGTGCATTCCAAGGTGGTGGTCACCATCCACGACATCATTCACCTGCTCTATCCGGAATTCCTGCCCAGCAGCTTCGCCTTCCTCTACGCCCAGCGCATGATCCACCGCAGCCTCTCGCGCGGCGACCGCATCATCGCCGTGTCGCAGAGCACCAAGTCCGACCTCATGCAGCACTTCGACACCGACGGCCGCAAGATCCGCGTCATCCACAACGGCGTCGAGGACTCCTTCCGCCGGCGCCTGCCGCCGGAGGAGCTGCGGCGCTGGCTGCGCGATCTCGGCGTCGAGCAGCCCTATCTCCTCTTCGTCGGCAATCCGGCCAAGCCGCACAAGAACCTCGACACGGTGGTGCAGGCCTACGCGCGGGCGCGGCGGATGGCGCAGTTCGACGCGCCGCTGATCTGCGTCGGCAGCCGCCAGGGCTCGGAGTTCAAGATCCGGCAGCGGGCCGAGTACCTGGGCATCGGCGACAAGGTGCGGCTGCTCGGCCACGTGGCCCAGGAGGCGCTGCCGGCGATCTACCAGGGCGCCACCCTCTTCCTCTATCCAACGCTCTACGAGGGTTTCGGGCTGCCGGTGATCGAGGCGATGGCCTCCGGCGTGGCGGTGATCACCTCCAATACCTCGGCGTTGAAGGAGATCGGCGAGGGGTACGCGCTGCTGGTGGATCCGCTCGATCTCGACGGCATCGCCAAGGCCATCGCGCACCTGATGGGCAGCCCCGAGCGCCGCGCCGGCTTCGCCGAGCGCGGGGTCCACCGGGCCGAGGAGTTCCGCTGGGAGACGACGGCGCGGGAGACGCTGGACACCTATCTCTCGGCGATCGAAGGCCGCCCGCCGTCCCCTCCCCGGCATCAAGGGGGCGCGGCGTGATCCCGCCCGGCCTGCCGCCTCCTTTTCCCCTGCCGGCCAAGCCGCGCGTGGCGCTGGTGCACGACTGGCTCACCGGCATGCGCGGCGGCGAGAAGGTGCTGGAGGTGCTCGCCGCGGTCTTCCCCGAGGCGCCCATCTTCACCCTCTTCCACTTCCCCGGCAGCGTCAGCCCGGCCATCGAGTCCCACCCCATCCATACCAGCTTCCTGCAGCGGGCTCCGGGCATCCGCCGCCACTACCGGCGCTACCTGCCTCTCTTTCCCGCCGCCATCGAGGAGTTCGATCTCGCCGGCTTCGACGTGGTGCTCTCCTCCAGCCACTGCGTGGCCAAGGGGGTCATCCCGCCGCCGGACGCCTTCCATCTCTGCTACTGCCACACGCCGATGCGCTACGCCTGGGACCAGGAGCACGTCTACTTCCCGCACCGCCGCGGCCCCTTCGCCCGCCTGCGCTCGCTGACGCTGACGGCCCTGCGCGCCTGGGACGTTTCCTCGGCGGCGCGCGTAAACCATTTCGCAGCCAACTCGCGTTTCGTGGCGCGGCGCATCCGGACGTACTACGGCCGTCCGGCCGAGGTGGTCCATCCGCCGGTGGACGTGGAGCTCTTCACTCCCGGGCCGCCCGGCGGCGGGACGGCGGAGAAAGGCTACTGCCTCATGGTCTCGGCTCTCGCCCCTTACAAGAAGGTCGAGCAGGCGATGGCGGCCTGCGAGAAGCTGGGGCTCGAGCTGCGCGTGGTGGGCGAAGGCCCGGAGGGGAAACGGCTGGCGGAGATGGCCGGCTCGCGCACCCGCTTCCTCGGCAACGTGGACGCCGAGCGGCTGCGCGACCTCTACCGCGGCGCCCTCCTCTTCCTGCAGCCGGGCATCGAGGACTTCGGCATCGCCGCCGTGGAAGCGCTCGCCTGCGGCACCCCCGTGGTGGCCGTGGCCCGGGGCGGCATCCTCGACATCGTCGAGGACGGCCGGCACGGCGTTCTCTACCCGGACTGGGAGGGGCCCGCCGCCTTGGCCGAGGCGATTGACAAAGCTCGCCGGATCGGATTCAATTCCTTGGACCTGCGCGATCGAGCGGAATCATTCTCCGTTGCACGATTCAGCGATCGCGTCCATTCTCTGTTATCTCATCGGATGTCGAAGTGAGGGTGCCTCTCCTTTGATCCAAGAACGCCACCGCAAGACGGCCGGCCTCTATCTGTTCACCGATCTGGCGGCGACGCTGGCCGCGTTCCTCGCCGCCTGGCTGCTGCGCTTCGAGGTCGAGGTCATCCCGGTGACCAAGAACGTGCCCGACTTCGGGCCGTATCTGCGCCTCGTGCCGTTCGTGCTCGCGCTGTGGCCGATGGTGTTCTACTTCCACGGCCTCTACCAGAGCCGGCGCGGGCGCAGCCGCGTGGACGAGGTGCTCACCATCCTCCTCGCCGTCTTCCTCGCCACCGTGCTGCTGTCGGTGGTCATCGCCTGGTACCGTCCGCCGGCGGCTCCCGGCAGCACCGAGTACTTCACCTACAGCCGCGCCTTCCTGGCCCTCTTCGCGCTCGTCGACCTGGTGTTCGTCGCTTTGACGCGCATCGTCGTGCGCGAGGGCCTGCGGCGCGTCCGCAGCTCGGGCCACAACCTGCAGCGCATCCTCGTCGTCGGCGCCGGACTGCTCGGCCGCGAGATCACCACCAAGATCCTGGCGCATCGCGAGATGGGCTTCGAGGTCGCCGGCTTCCTCGACGACGATCCCGGCAAGGCCGGCACGCTGATCTGCGGCGTGCCGGTGCTCGGCGCCCTCCGCCAGGCCGAAGAGGTGCTCGCCGCGCAGCGCATCGACCAGGTCTTCATCACGCTGCCGCTGGAGGCCCACAAGAAAGTCCTCGGGCTTCTCGATCTGATGGCCCGCGAGTGCGTCGAGATCAAGCTGGTGCCGGACATCCTGCAATACGCGACCTTGAAAGCCGCGCTGGAGGACCTCGACGGCACGCCGGTGATCAACCTCTCCCAGATGCCGCTCCAGGGTTGGAACAGCATGATGAAGCGCGGCGTGGACCTGTGCATCGCCGTCGCCGCGCTCGTCGTGCTGCTGCCGCTGCTGCCGCTCATCGCGCTCGCCATCTGGCTCGAGGACCGCGGCGCCGTCTTCTACCGCCAGGAGCGCATGGGGCTCGACGGCCGCTCGTTCATGATCCTCAAGTTCCGCTCCATGCGCGCCGACGCCGAGGCCACCAGCGGTCCGGTGTGGGCGGTGAAGGACGATCCGCGCCGCACGCGCGTCGGCAGCGTCCTGCGCCATTGGTCGCTCGACGAGCTGCCGCAGATCTGGAACGTCCTCACCGGCGACATGTCGATCATCGGCCCGCGCCCCGAGCGGCCGACGTTCGTGCGCGAGTTCAAGCACAAGATCCCACGCTACATGCTGCGCCATCGCGTCAAGTCCGGCATCACCGGCTGGGCGCAAGTCCACGGTTGGCGCGGCAACACCTCGATCAAGAAGCGCATCCAGTACGACCTCTACTACATCCAGAACTGGTCGCTGTCGCTCGACTTCAAGATCCTCTGGATGACCGTGCGCCACGCGCTGCGGCTCAACGCCTACTAGTCTCTCGCGCAGCAAACCCGCGTCCAGCTTGAGTTTTCGCGATGGCCTCGACGGCGCGTCGCCGGCGCTGCGATCGCGCTGCGGCCGCACGCCGCGACTCTGATCGCCGCTTACCGAATCCGATTTCGGGACTCGCGAAGCCGGCACAAAGGGTAGAGGCGTAAAACCTCTTGACGCCCTACATATAGTAGGCGTACCCTATTCACATTGTTCCGCCCATCGTGGGCACAACCAAGAAAGGAGAGTTGGGAACATGGCAATGAAGAAGAAGGCTGCGAAGAAGGCCGCCGCACCGAAGAAAGCCGCCGCGAAGAAGACCACCGCGAAGAAGACTACGAAGAAGCCTGCCAAGAAGGGCAAGTAGCGGCGAAGGAGGAACAAGGCGACGTTCTGGATTTTTCCGGGGCTGTTTTCCTGTCGGTTTCCATTGTCTCCATCCCAGCGTCGCCTAGCACGATGCATCCGCCTCCGCCCCGCGGCGTGATGATCGTGCCAGCTTCAAGCCGTCAGCCGCGAGACCGCAGCAGACCCGCCGCAGCACGATCCACCAACCACAAGCGATTTCCCCCGACCACCTGCGCAGGATAGCGGTCCGGCTCTCGCGGACCTTCTAGAACCGCATGCAGCGCCGCGGCTTTCTCCGCGCCGCTGACCAGGAAGAGCGCGCGCCGCGCCTGGCTCAGCACCGGCGGCGTCAGCGTGATGCGAAAGGCCCGCTGCGCTTCCACCCACGGCGCGACGACGAGCCGCTCGCGCTCGCGCACGGCGGCGCTGCCGGGGAACAGCGACGCGGTGTGGCCGTCGTTGCCGAGGCCGAGCAGCACGAGATCGAAGCGCGGCCATGCACCCGGCGCGAGAGCGAAGAAGGCACGCAGCTCGTCTTCATAGAGCTTCGCGGCACGCTCCGCATCCGGCTCTTCGGCGTGGATGCGATGGATGTTCTCCGCCGGCACCGGCATGGCGTCGAGCATCGCCTCGCGCGCCATGCGGAAGTTGCTCTCCGCGTGATCGGGCGGCACGTGGCGCTCGTCGCCCCAGAAGAAATGGATCGCGCGCCACGGCAGGCGCCCGCGGTACGGCTCGCTCGCCAGCAGGCGATAGAGCGCGCGCGGCGTGGAGCCGCCGGAGAGCGCCCAGGTGAAACGGTCGCTCTCGCGCAGGGCTTCCTGGATGCGGAATGAGATCTCGTCCGCCGCGGCGCGCGCCAGCTCCCCGGCGTTGCCGAAGACGCGGACCTCGCTCGACTCCGTCATCCGCTTTCAGCCGCCGGACGGGCGCTCGACGTGGCCGCCGAACTTGTGGCGCATGGCGGAGAGCACCTTCTCGGCGAAGGTGTGCTCCTGCCGCGAGCGGAAGCGGTCGAAGAGCGACGCGGCGAGCACGTGCGCGGGCACCGCCTCGGCGATGGCGGCCTCGATGGTCCAGCGGCCCTCTCCCGAGTCCTGCACGAAGCCGGTGTACTCGGCGAGCTCCGGGCTCTCGGCGAGCGCGCTCGCGGTGAGATCGAGCAGCCAGGAAGAGACGACGCTGCCGCGCCGCCACAGCTCGGCGATGTCGGCGAGGTCGAGCGAGTAGCGGTGCTCCTCCGGTAGATCCGGCGAGGCGGCGTTGCGGAAGATGTCGAACCCTTCGGCGTAGGCCTGCATCAAGCCGTACTCGATGCCGTTGTGAACCATCTTGACGAAGTGTCCCGCGCCGGCCGGCCCGCAGTGCAGGTAGCCCTCCGCGGCCGTGCTCTCTTTGCCTTCGCGTCCGGGCGCCGGCGGAATGTCGCCGCGTCCCGGCGCCAGGCTCTTCCACACCGCGTCGAGCCGCTGCACCGCCTCGCGCTCGCCGCCGATCATCAAGCAGTAGCCGCGCTCGAGACCCCATACGCCGCCGCTCACTCCCGCGTCGATGTATTGGATTCCCTTCTCCGCCAGCGTGCGGGCGCGCCGTACGTCGTCCTTGAAATGCGAGTTGCCGCCATCGACGATGACGTCCCCCTGCTCCAGCCTCTCCGCCAGCGAGCGCACCGTGTCTTCGGTCGGCGCGCCCGCCGGCACCATCAGCCAGGCGGTGCGCGGCGGCGAGAGGTGCGCAACGAACTCGTCGAGCGTGGCGGAGCCCGTGGCGCCCTCCGCCGCCAGCTTCGCGACGGAGTCCGCCGCGCGATCGTAGACGACGCATTCGTGTCCGCCCCGCAACAGGCGGCGGACCATGTTGCCGCCCATGCGCCCGAGGCCGATCATGCCGATCTGCATGGATTCCTCCTCACCTGAAGCCCTCCCTCAGGGCGCCCACGCAGGGGCGCCCCTACAGAGAGGACAGTCTATATCGGCGCTTCACAGGCCCCGGCTTTGCAAGGCCTCTGCGCGAAGGGAGGGAGCATGAAGAACAGGAGACTGTCCGCCGTCCTTTGGGTCCTTGGAATCTTTTCTGTCCTTCCCACCCGTGCCGAGGTGGCGATCGCGGGCAAGGCCGGCACCCTGGGCGTCGGCGCCGAGCTGACGGTGGGGCTCTCGCCGCAGGTGAACGCCCGGCTGGGCGCCAACGCATACAGCTATTCGGACCGGCGCGAGGCGAGCGGCATCGAGTACGACGGCGAGGCCAAGCTGCGCACCGGCACGGCGCTGCTCGACTGGCATCCCGGAGGCCGCGGGTTCCGTCTCACCGGTGGCGTCGTCTACAACGACACTACGGTCGAGGGCTCCAGCATCCCGCCGGCCTCGGGCATCTACAACATCGGTGGCGTGCCGGTGCCGGCGAGCCTGGTAGGCACTCTGGACGCCACGGCCGAGTTCGATCCGCTCGTCCCCTACGCCGGCCTCGGCTGGGGCAACGCCGTGGCGCCGGACAAGCGCCTCGGCTTCTTCGTCGACCTCGGCGTGATCTTCCAAGGCAAGGCGGATGTGACGCTCATCCCTATCATTCCCGCCAACAGCCCGATCAACACGACGCCTGGGGCACGCCAGGCGTTGGATATCCTGCTGCGGCGCGAGGAGCAGGACCTGGAGGACGATGCCGCGGACTACGATCTGTATCCGGTGGTGGCGATCGGGTTGTCGTACAGGTTTTAGATCCTCCAGAAGGATCATTCCTGGTAGAGTAAGGGTATGGCCAGAGTGACCAACAAGTTCCAGGTGACGGTGCCCAAAGCCCTTGCCGACCAAGTCGGTATCCGCCCGGGGGATGAGATCGAGCTCGTGCCTGGCGACAGATCCCTCAAAATAGTGTTGCCCGCCGAACGGACCCAGTATTCCGTCGAAGATCGCCTGAGGCTGTTCGATCTGGCGACCCAAAGGCAACGCGATCGAGAGAAGCAAGGGGCGCAGACCGCCAGTGGATCCGACCGAGGCTGGAGGCGTGAGGACCTCTATACTCGTGGCCTCCCTGATTGATACCAACGTACTCGTCTATCGTTTCGATCCGCGCTTTCCTCAGAAGCAGCGCGTCGCCGATGAGACCCTCCGCCGCTGCATCGCGGAGGACAGCGGAACGCTGCCGCATCAAGCCGTCGTCGAATTCGTTGCGGTAGTGACGCGCCCTGTCGGCGACGGACCATCACTTCTCAGCCCCGAGCAAGCCTTTCGGGAAGCTGGAGAGCTCCTGAACCAGTTTCCCGTCCTCTATCCCAATGAGACCGTTGTACGGACCGCTCTGCGCGGCGCTGTCGCCTATCAGCTCTCCTGGTTCGATGCTCACCTGTGGGCCTATGCCGAGGTCTACGGTCTTCCGGAGATGATCAGCGAGGACTTCCAGCACGATCGTCTATATGGGACCGTAAGAGCGATCAATCCCTTCCTCTAGGATCTGTCCTCTCCTCACTCAAAGTGCTTCACCCGAGGCCAAAGCTCGGACAGCGGCATCTTCAATCCTCGGCAGACGAAGACGGTCTGACGATCCTCGAACGGCATGCAGTAGCCGCATTGGATCTCGCCCGCCCGTTCGAGGTTTGCGCAGGACTGGCGATGGTCCTCTTCATCGCCGCCGATGATGATCACAGTGCCGGCGCCCTCCGGCGGACCCCACAGGAAATAGTTGTTGTGGCCGCTGACGGCCGCCGGCAACCCGTAGGCGCGCCCCAGAACGTCCACCGCGCCGGCGTCGCCGTAGTTCTGAGCGTAGATGGTGGTCCGCGCTTGCTCCTCCGGCCGCAGCGTCCGGTAAACGCGCGCCACCTCCTTCACGATCTCGGGCCAGCCGTGCATGTCCGCGTAATGCTGCGGCAGCTCGCCCAGGCGATGCCTCTCCCCCGAGCTCGCCTCCAGGCCGAGCGCTTTCTGATATGGGATGAACCGATCGACCGGCAGGATCGGCATCGCCAACGGCGCGAGCGCCGCGCCGCCCGCCACCAGCAGCAGGATGAGCGTGCCCGCCAGCGCCGGCCGCAGCCACGGCTGCCGCAGCCGCGCGAGCCAGCCTTCGATCGCCGTCCCTCCCGCGGCAAAGAGGATTGGATAGGAAGGAGCGAGGTAATACGGCTTCGAATGCTGCGTCAACAGGACGGCGAGGACCGCCAGGTAGGTCCACCCCAGAGGCCGGAACGGACGCCCCCGGCGCGAGAAGAAATACCAGCCGATCCCCGACAGCCAGACCGGCAGCGTCAAGGGATGCATCAGCAGGATCTGCTGGAGCATGAACGCAACCGGCGAGAGCGCGAGGTTCTTGTACTCCGCGGCGTTGTGCATGAACTCCAGCGTCGGCCAGCCGTGGATCACTTCCCAGAGCAGGTTGGGAAGGAACAGGGCGAACGCGATCGCGCCCCCGAGCCAGATCCAACGCGAGCGGAATTGGCGCCGCTCCGGCGCCAGCAGAACCCCCACGAACACTCCGAGGCCGAAGAACAGCATGCTGTGCTTGTTCTCCAGCCCGAGACCCGCGACGAGGCCGAAGAGCAGCCAGAGCTTCGGGTTTTCCGTCTTGAGGATGCGGACCACCACCAGCGCTCCGAGCGTCCAGAAGAGGAAGTCGAAGCCGTTCATGGTGAAGATGTGGAAGAGATTGAGGTACACCGGCGCGATCAGCACGCACACCGCGGCCAGACCCTGGGCGAAGAGGCCGCCGCCGAGCTCGCGCGCGAGCCGGCCGGTGAGATAGATGACAGCGGCGCCGACGATCGCCGAGACGAAGCGGAGCGCGGCGAGCGAGTCGCCGAAGATGGAGGTGACGAGCCGAGCCACGAGTGCCACGAACGGCGGGTGGTCCACGTAGCCGAAGTCGAGATGGTGGCCGCAGGCGACGTAGTAGAACTCGTCCCTGAACCAGCCGTAGGAACGGAGAAAGGCGAGGTGAAGCAGGACGCTCGCCAGCGCGACGCCGCACAGGAGGAGGTCGCTTTTCCGCGTGCTAAGCTCCGGCGACGCCATGATCCGACGCCTCCTTTTCTCGACAACCGCACTGCTGATGATCGGCTGCGCTGTTCGCACGACGGCGCCCGCCGCCAGGGACTCCGACCCGATGAACCGTATCGCCGAATCCTACGTCAAGCTGGTGCTCGCCGTCGGCCAGCACGACGCCGACTACGTGGACGCCTACTACGGCCCGCCGGAGTGGCGGACCGAAGCGGAAGCGCGGAAGCGTCCGCTGCCCGAGATCCGCGCCGAGGCCGAGACCCTCATCGCCGACTCCCAAGCCCGTCCGCCCCATGAAGGCGACGAGATCCTCGGGCTCCGGCACCAGTACCTCGTACGCCAACTGCAGTCGATGGTTGCCCGCGTCGACATGCTCGCCGGCAAGAAGCTGACCTTCGACGAGGAGTCGAAGGCGCTCTACGACGCCGTGGCGCCGACGAATGACACCGCGCACTTCCAGCGCATCCTCGATCAGCTCGAGAAGGTCGTGCCGGGAGAGGGACCGCTGGCGGACCGCGTCGAGGCCTTTCGCCAGCGGTTCGTCATCCCGCGCGACCGTCTCGACGCCGTGTTCAAGGCCGCCATCGACGAGTGCCGGCGGCGCACGCTCGCGCACATCGAGCTGCCGCCCGGCGAGAGCTTCGTCGTCGAGTACGTCACCAACAAGTCCTGGAGCGGCTACAACTGGTACAAGGGCGGCTTCCACAGCCTGATCCAGGTGAACACCGACCTGCCGATTTTCGTCGATCGGGCGATCGACCTGGCGTGCCACGAGGGCTACCCGGGGCACCATGTCTACAACGCGCTGCTCGAGAAGCACCTGGTGCGCGACCGCGGATGGAGCGAATTCTCCGTCTATCCGCTTTTCTCGCCGCAATCGTTGATCGCGGAGGGAACGGCGAACTTCGGCATCGACGTGGCCTTCCCGGGCGAGGAGCGGACGGCCTTCGAGCGCGAGAGCTTGTATCCGCTGGCCGGTCTCGATCCCGCGCAGGCGGCCGCGTACGCCGAGGTGCAGCGCCTCGTCCAGAAGCTGAGCTACGCCGGCAACGAGGCGGCCCGGCGCTATCTCAACGGCGAGATCTCGCGCGAGGAGGCCGAGGCCTGGCTCGTGCGCTACGCCCTCATGGCGCCCGAGCGGGCGGCGCAGCGCGTCCGCTTCATGGAGCAGTATCGGAGCTATGTCATCAACTACAACCTCGGCCAGGATCTCGTGCGCCAGTACATCGAGGGCCGCGGCGGCACCGCCGATCAGCCGGCGAAACGATGGGAGGAATTCACGAAGCTGATCTCCTCGCCGCGGCTGCCGTCAGGGTTGAAATAAGGCCGAGTAGAAAACGTCTCACTGCGCGGCGCGCGCCAGCAGGCGGCGCGCTATCTTTCGCTGCGAAGGGCCAGGTGCGTCCAGATTCCGCCCGCAAGGTCAATGCCGCCGAACAGGAGAAGCATGGGCTTCACGAACCCGAGCAAAACAAAGGCGACAAAGGCGAGAAAGACGAACACCCGGGCGTAGACGGAGCCTTGCATGACGACCTTCGCTTCGGATCTGGCCGCGTTCCATTGGTAAATACCGATGACGATCGCGAGAGTTCCGAGAGTTCCGACAACGCGGATCCACACCTCGGTTGTCTGCGGAAAGCCAAAGACCGAGAGCATGAGGGTCGGTATGACGATCAAGCTGGTGCCGAAAAACAGCAGATAGGTGCCGAAGACTTTGAGCGTGAAGGCTGCTCGCGACATGGTTTCCCTCCTCAGGGATGCCGCCCATACCAGCCGGCTGGTTCGTGATCTCGACAGGAAAGAAGTATAGAAGCTTAGCGCAAAATCTTCGCGTCCGCCGCGCCGCGTTTGTTCCGAGACACGGTATAGGATCGATCCATGACCGACGCTACCCCTGCCCAGCCCTCCATCGCCGCCTTCCATACCTTGCACGAGTCAGGGTGCTTCGTCCTGCCGAACCCGTGGGACGCGGGCACGGCCGTGGTCCTCGAGCATCTGGGATTCAAGGCCCTGGCGACCACGTCCGCCGGCTACGCCTTCTCGCGCGGGTTGCCGGACGGCGGCGTTTCGCGCGACGACATGCTCGCGCACATCCGCGAGATCGTCGAGGCCACGCCGCTGCCTGTGAACGCGGACTTCATGGGTGGATATGCGGACGAGCCCGAAGGCGTGGCCGCGAACGTGGGGCTCTGCGTCGCCACCGGAGTCGCCGGCCTGTCGATCGAGGATTCGACGGGAGACAGCGCGAAACCTCTCTACGATTTCGACTTGGCGATCGATCGCATCAGGGCCGCCCGCGCCGCCATCGATGCCTCCGGCGTTCCCGTGGTCCTCACGGCGCGCTGCGAAGCCTGGCTGGTGGGCCAACCAGAGCCGTTCCGCGTGGCCCTGGAGCGGCTCGCCGCGTTCGCCGAAGCCGGCGCCGACTGCCTCTACGCGCCCGGCGTGCGAGACCTCGAGGAGATCGCGGAGATCGTGAGGGCGGTCGCTCCCAAGCCGGTCAACGTGCTGGTGGCCAAGTGGAACCGGGAGCTCACCGTCTCTCAGCTCGCGGATCTCGGCGTGCGGCGCATTTCCGTCGGCTCCGCCCTCGCGACGACCGCCTGGGGAGCCTTCCTGCGCGCCGCGCGAGAGATTGCGGCCACGGGCTCGTTCGGCGCCTTCGCCGAGTCCGCGCCCTTCGCCGAGATCAACGCGGTCTTTGCGAAGCGAGAGTGAGGGTCACCGCTTGTAGAGCTGGACGGCCGCCTTGAACACCACGGTCCCCAGCATCATGACCATCACCAGCCGCTTGAGCTCGGAGAGCGCGGAGTCGAACCACGGCCGCTCGATGTTGAAATGGCGCGACTGCAGCGTGAGCAGGACCATGGCGGCGATCAGGCAGAGCACGGTGCCGGCAAGAAACGCCAGCATAAAACCCGTGAGAACCCTTGGCAGCCCCGAGACCCGCGGCTCCTGAATCTCGCGGTTCTTCTGGACCTTTCCGGTCAAGGGCTCCTCTCCTCTCATTGCGACGCTCGTTTGGCGAAGCATATACGACCGCGCCGCCGCCCTTGCGAGGATGCAGGAGCGGACGGAAACGGCGGGCGCTCATACGGACACCGGCAGTATGGCAGAAGCCTCCGGCGATGCCTTCCGCCAGAACGGCTTCCGGAGAGATCATCAGCACGCTGCACGGAGCCTTGCGGGCCACTGCCGAGGCCACGCTCCCAGCATCAGACGGTGGCACCCTGGCCTACGCCATGGCGTCCGAGGCGGCCAAGGGTTGGTTCTTTCGCCGGGAGGGCGGCTGGGGCGGCGGCAAGCCGCTTGCCGAACGATACCCCCCCACCGGGGCGGCCCCTTCCAACCCCGGCGTGTCTGGTGAGAGCTCCCCCCGGGTGTTAAGCAGGAGGTGGTCTTTGCGAGAAGGGAGGGCATCATGCAAGCGCAAGAACAACACGCCGGAATCGGTTCCATCTTCAGGCTGCTGTTGACTTTGGGGATCTTCGCCGTCCTCGTCTCCGTGTTCGGTCCGCTGTTGCGGGAACGTCCGTCGCCAAGCTCCTATGAGTGGGGCAACGAGCCCTCGCCGCAGGCGTCTCCCAGCGGCACGCCGGCCGGGCAGGAGAACGGAGCGCCGAACGGCGAACGAGATTTCTCCAGCCAGGCCGAGCCACGGCCGACCGACGTTCCCCAGGCTACGGGGCCGGTGGAGGCCGGAACCTCGTCTTCCTGGGGGCTCACGGGCGACGACGCCTATGACTGCAACGCGATGGGAGTTGACCTGGCGCAGGTGAACCTGGCCAACATCAAGACGTTCATGGATCTCGCCTATGAGGGGCACCTCCAAGCCCAGCAGATGGGAGATTCGCGCTGGCGCAGGAGAAAGAAGTGGCATACACCCAGGCCAAGACCGACCTGGAGAAGAAGAAGTGGCGCTGCCTCCACTGTGCCAACGAGATCGGCTGCAGCGGGGAGTGAGCGCCGGGCGGATCACTCAGCGAGCGCAAGCGCAGGGAAGCCGCCCGATTTCAGGAACCCTGAACGATGACGGTGCTCGCCTGTGGCCCCTCGTCTCCTTCTTCCTCGTGGAAGCGCACGATCTGGCCGACGATGAGATCCTCGAAGTCGTCCTGCGGCAGGCTGTTGCGATGGAAGTACAGCTCCCGGGACGGATCCTCCAGGGTCACGATGAAACCGTAGTCCTCGCCGGCCACCAGGCTGGCGATGCGCCCCATCTGCGGCGGCTCGTGGCGCTTGGTCTTACGCCTCTGCAGGCGGGCGAAGTCTTCGAGCTGGCGGGCGGCGACGTCGAAGGCGCTGCGCACGGCCAGCGATAGATCCTCTTGCTCCTGGCGATTGACGATGAGGGGCTCGCCGCCGGGCACCCGCAGATCGATGTGGACGCTGAAAGGCCCGCCGGTCCGGTGATGCCGGCCTGGGCCCTCGACGATGACGGAGCAGCCCACCAGCGCGGGAAAGAAGTGCTCCAGGTGGGCGGCGCGCTCGCGGATCACGGCTTCCGCCGAAGCGGGAAGGTCGAGATGATGCGTGGTGATGCTCAGAGGCTTTTCCATGGTCTCCTCCTGGGCTCTAGGTCCTTGCCAGGCTCCAATGTAAGGGCCGGGGCGCCGCGAGCGCGCCGGCCGTCGGGGTGGCGGAGGACCGCGCGGGAAGGTGGGAGCGAGAACCCTCGGCGACCTACCCGGCCGCGCGTGGACGGAAGCTGCGCGGAGGTCTAGGCTTCCTGGGAGGAAAAATCATGCCATTTCGCGACAGGGAACACGCGGCCCGCCTCCTCGCCCGGGAGTTGCGGGCGTACAAGGGACAGAATCCCCTGATCCTCGCCATTCCCCGGGGCGCGGTCCCAATGGGAAAGATCCTCGCCGACGAGCTGGACGGGGAGCTCGACGTGGCGCTCGTGCGCAAGCTGGGTGCGCCCGGCAATCCGGAGTACGCCATCGGCGCCGTGGGCGAGACCGGAGAGGTGGCGCTGCGGAAGTCGCCGGACGTCGAAGCCATCCCACCGAGGTATATCGAAGAAGAGAAGAAACGGCAGCTCGCGATCCTGCGGGAGCGGCGCGCCGGGTACACGCCGGAACGGCCGCCCGTCGATCCGCGCGATCGGGTGGTGATCGTCGTCGACGACGGCATCGCCACCGGTGCGACCCTCAGGGCCGCCCTCACCCTGGTGCGAAAGAAAGGGCCCCGCAAGCTGATCGCCGCCGTCGGGGTGGCGCCGGAGACTTCCCTCGCCGAGATCCGCGCCGTGGCCGACGAGGTGGTCTGCCTCGAGACGCCGCCATGGTTCTTCGCGGTGGGCGAGTTCTTCGACGACTTTCGCCAAGTCGACGCCCGGGAGGTCATCGAGATCCTGCAAGCCGCCGCTAGTAAGGAGCTGGCGACGTCATCGGCGTCGAGATTCCCGAGAGCGACTACTCCCGCCTGGCCTCGATCGACGGCGCGGTGGCTTATCTGAGCGCGGCGGATTAGGAGCGTGAAGTCGGGCGCTCCTGTGTGTGGCCTTCCACGACGGCTTCGACCGCGAAAAGGCCCACCTCGCCCGGGCAGGCCGGCACCCTTTCCCTTTTCGCTTTTTCAGGTGGTTAAGGCCCTAGCACTGTGGCACAATAAGCTAGAGGCGGTTCGAGCTAAGTACCGCTCAACATAAATACGAACACGTAATTCTCGACGCCGAATGCGGTAGACTCTTCCATGAGGAGGACCCTACCTTTGTCGAGAAGAAGCCCCTACAAGATCGAGTTGACCGCCGAGGAGCAGAGCGTGCTCGAGCGCCAAGCGCGCCGCTATACGTTACCGTATAGAGACGTGATGCGAGCCAAGATTGTCCTGCTCGCGGCCCAGGGATACGGCAACGATGAGATCGCTGCGCACCTGGATTCCCGTCGGGAGATCGTCTCGAAGTGGCGCAAACGGTTCTTCGAAGAGCGACTCGCGGGGCTGGAGGAACGCCCCCGACATGGTCGACCCTCGGTTTTTCCCCCCTGAGCTCATCGTCGAAGTCAAGGCGATCGCATGCGAGTTGCCGCAGCGTCTCGGCCTTCCCCTGTCGCGCCTGCACGTCTCGGATATCCGCGCTGAGGTGCTCCACCGCGGCCTGGTCGCTGAGATCTCCGGCACCACCATCTGGCGATGGCTCGCCGACGATGCCATCCGACCTTGGAGCCACCGCTCGTGGATCTTCCCCCGCGACCCTGACTTCGAAGCCAAGGCCGGCTGCGTACTGGACCTGTACGCCCGACAATGGCAAGGCAAACCGTTGGGAGACAAAGATTTCGTCATCTCTGCCGACGAGAAAACCTCGATTCAGGCCCGCCATCGATGCCACCCATCGCTGCCCCCTGGCCCCAAACGAACCGTACGGGTTGAACATGAATACGAGCGCAGGGGTGCTCTGGCGTACCTGGCCGCTTGGGACTGTGGGCGGGCTCAGATCTTCACCCGCTGCGAGACCACCACCGGCATCGAACCGTTCCGCCGCCTCGTCGATCAAGTCATGAGCCTCGAACCCTACACCTCTGCCGAACGCGTGTTCTGGATCGTCGACAACGGCAGCAGTCACCGCGGAGTCTCCTCGGTGTGCCGCCTCACTCAAGACTGGCCCAATGCTCACCTTGTCCACCTGCCCATCCACGCGAGTTGGCTCAATCAGATCGAGATCTACTTCTCGGTCATCCAACGCAAGGTCCTCGATCCCAATGACATCGCCGACCTCGATGAACTCCAACAGCGCCTCTTCGCCTTCCAGCGTCTCTATCAGCAGGCGGCCAAGCCCTTCGAGTGGAAGTTCACCCGCCAGGATTTGGCTAAACTACTCCATCGCTTGACCGACCAGGAACTTCAACGAGCCGCCTGACGAATACGTGACCGAACTTCCGTGCCAGAGCACTAAGGCTACTGCCGTAGCGCTGGCAGCTTGACAAAGGCGCCCGGCCCACGAGGGCGTTCGATTGCAACCTGGACGCGATGGCCGGGTTCGCTGCAGCGTTAGGCGTTGCGGTCATTGGGAATAAACCGTCTCAAACAGTGGCTCCGAACAAAGCTCCGACCCCGGCAGTAAGCGCCATCGCAAGTGCTCCCCAAAAGGTCACGCGCGCGACGGACCTCCACACGGGTGAACCCCCTGCGCGGGCTGCCAAGGAGCCCAACAGCGCGAGAAAGAACAATGAACTGGCCGAGATCGACCAAATGAGAGCGGATCGTGGAACTATGAGGACAAGCAGAAGGGGCATAGCGGCACCGACCGCGAAAGTCGCTGCCGAAGCCAAGGCGGCTTGGACTGGCCGCGCGCTAAGGGTGTCGGAAATGCCCAACTCGTCACGGGCGTGAGCGCCCAAGGCGTCCTTCGCCATCAATTGAGTGGCAACTTGATTGGCGAGTTCCGCGTCGAGTCCGCGCGCCGCGTAGATAGCGGCCAGTTCCGCGTGTTCTGCCGTCCCGGGGGCGGCCAACTCCACACGCTCCCGATCCAAGTCCGCGCGTTCCGTATCGGATTGAGAGCTGACGGAAACATACTCACCTGCGGCCATCGACATCGCGCCCGCCACCAAGCCGGCCATGCCAGCGATCAGAACACTGCCGCGGCTGGATTCGGCGGCGGCGACTCCTAAGATCAAACTGGCGGTGGAAACGATTCCGTCGTTGGCGCCGAGAACGGCGGCACGCAGCCATCCAGTGCGATGCGTGAAGTGGTGTTCAACGTTTCTCATTGTATGTGCTGTGAGCGCGAGCAACGCCTACATACAGTTGATCTTCTCCGCTGAATGCCTCTGACTTCACCGCCGTCCCTCCGGATTGAGGCAGTCGCGAATAGCAAAAGCGCATGCTGCTCCCGGGCAAGCACTTGAATCATGGTAGGGCACCGATCGGCCCCTCGTCAAGGAATAAGGCGGCCGGAATATGGCGCATTCTGGAGTGCTCATGACCTTGGCCTCAAGCGATAAGACCCCGGTTCTCAAACCCGGCTCGCGAGAGGTAAATGTCTACGCCAATGAATCTTAGCTCACTGGGTAAGGAACAGGTACGTTAGTGCATATGGACCCGCCGCGGGGCATGACGAGCGGTCATAAGGAGTCGACCGGGCTCTGGACTCCTCTGCCTCCGTTCAAGTTGAGGGCCGCCACGACCTTCTCAGCTATGGCAGGTGGGGCAAAGGTCAGGGCGGCTAATGATGGGTGCGGCGTAGTGGAGCGCGCTGGCGCGTCACCTCAGTGGTCCAAGTCCAAGGGCCGTCAACCACACCTCCATGCGGGTGGCATGTTCCCTCAGTGCCTCCGTCAAGTTTCGGATCAGCTCCCTATCCTCTTCCGCGAGTTGAAGCGAACCGGGGGTTAGGGGAGTGAGGGCTTCGGAGGGCAGACTGCCGATAATTCACAGACCCTCGGGAGAGAGGGCCGGGGAGTGAGGACCGCCGCCGGAGGGCCACGGGAACGCCACCCGGCGCACTTACTAGGTTGAGGTCTCACGGAAAGGAGCCGTCATGCGCCGGATCAAGGCCGTCCTGTTCTCTCTTCTCTTGCTGCTTTTCCTTGCCGGTTCGGTGCTGGCCGTCCCTCCGGCCGACATCATTCTCCTCAACGGCAAGATCTTCACCGTCGATGACAGCCGGCCGTGGGCGCGGGCCGTGGCCATCCGCGGCTCGCGGATCCTCGCCGTGGGCGACGACGGGCCGGTGCTGGCTCTCGCGGGTCCGGACACGCGGTCCATCGATCTCGGCGGGCGCGTGGTGGTGCCCGGGTTCAACGACGCGCACGCGCACTTCGGCGTGGGCCTCCCGCGCCTGACGCTGCCCCCGGTCAACATCCCCGGCCCGGGCCCGACCCTGGCCGAAGCTCTCGATCAGGTGTCGCAGGCCGTGGCCGTGGCGCAGCCGGGCGAATGGATCCTCGTCTTCGTCGGCGAGACGATCATCCTCGATCCGGCCGTAACCCGGCTGTCGATCGATCCCGTGGCGCCCGACAATCCCGTCATCCTCCTGGCGTGGTCGTCCCATCGGGCGGTGATCAACACGAAGGCGATGGCTGTGGCGGGGGTCGCCGCGAACGAGCCCGACCCGTTCGGCGGCTTCTACGGCCGTTTCCCCAGCACCAACGTCGTCAACGGCGTGCTCGATGAGTACGCCCTCTTCCGCCTGGTGCGGGCGGTGCGCGACGGCGTTCCGGACGCGGTGCTGCGCGCCGAGTTCGAGATCCTCTCCGGGTTCGCGGCGCAGCTCGGCGTGACCTCGGTGCAGGAGATGACGATCGGCCTCACCAAGGAGCGCAGCGAGCGGGTGCTCGACGGCGCTCAGGTCAAGATCCGCATGCGTCTGATGTGCGTGCCGATGGCGCTGAGCGAATCCTGCCAACCGCATCTCTTCGATCCCAAGGACCGGCTGACCTCATCGGGCATCAAGTGGCTGCTGGACGGCACGCCGATCGAGCGCAGCGCCGCCCTGCGCGAGCCCTGGGCCGACTTCCCCGGCACGGGCCACTTCAACGTCACCGACGGCGAGCTCGCGCAACTCGTCCAGCAGAGCCTCGCCGGACCGCGGGTGCGCGACCAGCTCATCGTCCACACCTTCGGCGACCGGGCCATCGATAAAGTTTTGAGCGAGCTGGAGCTGGCGGCGCCGGACGTCGTCTGGAATCTGCGCCGGCCGCGTATCGAGCACGGCGACATGATCCACCCCGAGCAGATCGAGCTGGCGCGCCGCCTCGGCGTGATCGTGGTGCAGAACCCGACCCACCTGACACTCGACCTCGTAACTCCGCTGGGGCCTGTTCGCGCCGCGGAAGCCCAGCCGTTGCGCTCGCTGCTCGACGCCGGCATCCAGCTCGCCTTCGGCTCCGACGGCATCCAGCCCAACCCCTTCGTCGACCTCTTCTTCGCCGTCGTCCATCCGTTCCATCCCGCCGAAGCGCTGACGATGGAGCAGGCGGTCACGGCCTACACTCGCGGCTCCGCCACCGCCGAGTTCGAGGAAGATCGGAAAGGCACCCTCAAGCCCGGCTACCTCGCCGACCTGGCGGTGCTCTCGCAGGACATCTTCACCATTCCGCCGCCGGCGGTTCCGGGGACCGTGAGCCTCCTCACTTTGGTCGGTGGAGAGGTCGTCTGGGATGCGGGGGTGCTGGGGCCTTAGGGCCCGCCGTGCTTTCGAGTCGTCCCTCCGCGCGAAGGATTCGGCCGCCTCGCGCATCCAAGTTGGCGAGGGCTCCAGGATGGTCCTCGGCAGCCCGGCTCAGGAGGAGACGATGAGAACGACAAGGCCGATTGAGCTTACCCGTGTATTGTTGCTGTCGATCCTGATCCTGGGACTTGCCGCGCCGGCGATGGCCGCGGTGGAGTTCACCAGCGATTTCCTGGTGGAGAGCTGCACCTGGTCGGCGTGGGGCCGGCAGAACCCCTACTTCAGCCTGCGGCCCGGCCGCCAGTTGGTGTTGGAGGGCGAGGAAGACGGCGCCGAGCTCCGGGTGGAGGTCACCGTGCTGCGGCAACTGAAGACCATCCACTTCGTGAGCCCCCACGGCGTGCCGACCACCGTAACAGCCCGGGTCGTCGAGGAGCGGGAATTCGAAGATGGAGAGATCGTCGAGGTGTCGAGGAACTGGTTCGCCCGCTGCGTCGAGACCGGCAACATCTTCTACTTCGGCGAAGAGGTGGACATCTACGAGGACGGAGTGATCGTGGATCATCACGGCGCCTGGCAGGCCGGGCAGAACGGCGCGCAGCCGGGGGTCATCATTCCGGGGACGTTCTTTCTCGGGGCGAGATACTTCCAGGAGATGGCGCCGGACGTGGCCGAGGACCGGGCCGAGAACACCAGGAGTGGATTCAACATCGCGACACCGGCCGGCGTCTTCAGCAACTGCGCGGAGGTCGAGGAGACGAGCCCGCTCTCCCCCAGCTCCAGGGATATCAAGGTCTACTGCCCCGGCGTGGGCCTCGTCAAGGACGAGACGCTTGAATTGGTGTCGCAGGGGGTGGTGCCATAAAGCGTGATCGACCCGAGCTCGCGATGCGCCCCTCTCGACTCGTAGCGCGGCGTCTCGGCTCGCGACGCGCCGTATCGGCTTGAGTCAGGCCTTCTCGGCTCGCGGAGCGCCTTCTCGACTCGTGGGACGGCATCTCCGTTCGCGGCGCGCCGTCTCGACTCAAGTTCTGTCTTCTCGGCTCGTGGGACGGCATCTCTGCTTGTGTTGCGCCTTCTCCGTTCGCGCTGCGCCTTCTCCGTTCGCGCTGCGGCATCTCCGTTCGCGCTGCGGTATCTCGGCTCGCGTTGCGGCATCTCGGCTCGCGTTGCGGCATCTCCGCTCGTTTTGCGGCGTCTCGGCTTGTGTTACGCCTGCTCCGTTCGAGTCGCGCCTGCTCCGTTCGTGTTGCGGTATCTCGGTTCGAGTTGCGGCATCTCGGCTTGTGTTGCGGCTTCTCCGTTCGAGTCGCGGTATCTCGGTTCAAGTCGCGCCTGCTCAGCTCGCGGAGCGCCGTCTCCGCTCGTGGGACGGCTTCTCCGCTCATGGCGCGGCTTCTCCGCTCGCGGAGCGCCACCACGAACCGAGATGCGGCTGCGCGAACCGAGATACGCCGCCACGCGTGAACTCGCAGGAAAGTCAAGCGTACGGTGAAGGGGACGGAAGGCGGAGAGGACACCCACAGACCGGTGTCCTCTCCGTTGGTTCTAGGCCAGCGTTACCGTTTGGCGGCGGCGCGGGTCACTAGATGCAGGTTTCGTCGCAGGTGCTGAGAATTGTCTGCTGCCACTCCGTGCACGAATTGCTGTACTGGTCGAAGCAGACGCGGAAGCGCTCCCGCTTCTGCTTGATGGCAGGGCCCGGGCCGCAGAAGCAGTGGCCCCACTCATCGCAATTGCACTCCCCGCACTTCGGGCCGGAGCCGCAGTAGGGATCCTCACAGTCGGAGTAAGCGGACCAACTGGCGCAGGACGGGTAATTCGGCTGGCAGCTCACGGTGCCGTGGCAGGCGGTCTTGGTCATGCTCGGCCATTCGAAGTTGACGAGCTCCTCGCTGTGCAGGCCGACCGCCTGGTCACACGAGCAATTGGCCGCGGCGTTGTCGCACGCCGTCAGGCACTGGCCCATGACCGCCTTGTCCTGGCCGAAGCAAGTCGCGGAGCAGCTCTTGTGGGCGATGGCGCAGGCGCCGCACTTCGCCTGGGCCGGAGCGATGGCTTCGAAGTCCACCCTTGCCTGGGGAGACCTGCGGGGGCTCTCCTCCGCCGCGGCGAGGCCCGGCAGGGCCAGCAGCAGCGCGAAGATCAGGAGAGCGACGGGTGGACATCGAAATGCACGTTCGTTCATACAAACATCCTCCTACGATGTGTTACCTGATGGGCCCTCCGTCCGTCCCTTATGGAGGACGGCGAGCTGACATCGTCCTCTCCTACAAGTGCGCATGCCGCGAAATGCGTGACAACGAAATCTGCCTGCCCGAGGAGGAGGGAGAGGGGGGGCCGGGGACTGCCGGCAGAGAAGGGCTGGGGGCGACCAGCCTATCCCGCCTTCCGCATCCCCCGCTCCGCCTCCTCCAGCGCTGCCTTCAACGCCTCGAGGTCCTCGTCCTCCAGCGCCTGGCCGCCGAAGCTCTCGCGCAGGTAGAAGCCGATGACGCGCGCCGCGGGCTCGGCGGCCTCCGGGTAGCCGCCCGGGGGGATTAGGTTCCAGGTGAACAGAGAGATCGCGCTTCATCTTCGCGGTACGGCGTTGGATGATAAGATTCCGCTTGGAGACGCCTTGATGCCTTCCACCGCCCATCTCGAAATCCCACAGGATGTCCTTGACTCGGCACGCCTGACCGTCGACCAGGTACTCGTCGAGCTTGCTGTCCACCTGTATGAGCAGGGCCGGCTGTCGATCGGCAAGGCTCACGAGTTGGCGGGCCTGTCTCTCTGGGAGTTCCGGCAGTTGCTGGGCTTCCGTCAGATCCCTCCTCACTTCGCCGCAGAAGACCTGGAGCAGGATCTCGAGACGCTCCGCCAACTCGGCAACGAATGATCGTCGTCAGCGATACCTCGCCCATCACTAATCTTGCCACTATCGGTCATTTCGAGCTGCTCCGAGAGCTCTTTGGCGAAGTCCACATTGCCCACGGTGTTTGGGAGGAACTGAACAAAGGGGGACGGCGCCATCCCGGCAGTCAAGAGGTGGAGAACGCCTCATGGATCCAGCGCCACGAGATAAGGAGCCAAACGGTGACGAAACTCCTCCGACGAGATCTCGACCTCGGAGAAGCTGAGACGTTGGCTCTGGGGCTTGAGCTAAAAGCAGATCTCGTCTTACTTGATGAGCAGGAAGGTCGTCATGCGGCAATCCGCCTCGGTCTTCGACCCATTGGAGTCCTAGGTATTCTACTCAAAGCCAAACGACAAGGGATGATCGAGGAGATCCGTTCTTCGCTCGACGCTCTCCGCCGGCAAGCCGGCTTCTTTCTTGGAGACAACCTCTACCGGCAGATCTTGGACGAAGCGGGCGAGTAAGTTCCGCCCCACAGATCACACACCTCATGGCCTCTGTCCTCGCCCAACGCGAATAGTCAGGCAGCCCCACGGGTGAGCGTGCGAACCGAGATGAGGTCCTCGTCGCGCACGTCCCGAACGTCGTCCACTCTGAGTGTCACCAATGCCTGTGTCCGGCCAGAAGCGGTGACGAACTCAACCTCAAGCCCGTCCGGCTCATAGACTTGGACGACCGCCCCGAGATCGCCGCTGCGCAGACCGTGCTCCGGTAAATCACGATCAAGAACCACAGTGTCAAGCTCCTTGAATCTCATTGCTTCTCTCCTGGGAACGCTGTCACGAAACGAGGAGCGCGTTCTCCTGCGAGAATGATCCAGACGCTCACGACTTCAGCGCGCCGTCCGGAAGGTCCTTGAATCGTACCACGCACCTCGTATTTCTGTCCGAAGTTACTCGACCGACCCAGCACCGCATCTTCTGATACGACCATCGCGAGAAAGTCCTGTTGAAGCCGCTGCCAGTCGTCCCTGCTATAGCCGAGCGCACCGAAGAATACAGCTTTGAGTCTGCCCACTGGGTGCTCAGGGGAAAGAAGGTAGTCACGTATCTTCGCCGGATCGATGACAGCGAGATTGGCTCCAGGAATTCTCATCGACGGTTTAAGTCAGTGGTTCATCCCGCCTTCCGCATCCCCCGCTCCGCCTCCTCCAGCGCCGCCTTCAACGCCTCGAGGTCCTCGTCCTCCAGCGCCTGGCCGCCGAAGCTCTCGCGCAGGTAGAAGCCGATGACGCGCGCCGCGGGCTCGGCGGCCTCCGGATAGCGGATCTCGGCTTCGCGCTGCAGGCGCAGCGGCGGCACGGAGTCGGCGAGCGGCGGGCCGACACGGCTGAAGCGACGCCGCAGACGCCGGTAGGCGGTGGTGGCGTTGAGCGGCGGGCGCAGACGCAGGTAGAGCATCCAGGCCGCCGCGGCGAGCAGGGTGAGCCCGAGCGCGAGAGGCAGCGGTACGTCGGGCAAACGGCGCGGCCTATCCGACTGCAGAACGCTGTTGGGATCGAGACTTTCGAGCCCCGCCGCCGGCGAGGGCGCCGCCGGCTCTTCCTCGCGCTTGAAGAGCGACCAGAGCTCGCTCCAGGCTGCGCGCAGGCCGCTGAAGATGCGGATCTGATCGTAGAGGCCGAAGGTCAGCACGTAGCGGTCCCAGCGGAAGAGCACGAAGTCCCAGGCCTGCTGCGCGAGCAGCCAGCCCCCTTCGCCGGCGCCGGCCGGCCGCCCGGCGGGAGGCGTGGGATCGAAGATCCGCCAGCCCTCGCCGGGCAGGTAGGCCTCCACCCAGGCGTGGGCGTTGTTGTCGCGCACGATGTAATAGCCTTCGAAGGGGTTGTAGTCGCCGCCGAGAAAGCCGGTCACCAATCGCGCCGGGATGCCCTGGGAACGGAGCATCAGCACCATCGACGAGGCGAAGTACTCGCATTGGCCGCTGCGGTAGCGGAAGAGGAACTCCTCGATCGGATTCTCCGGCGAGCGGCCGACGAAATCGAGGGTGTAGGCGTAGTTGTCCATCAGGTAGTTCTCGAGCCGCCGGGCGCGCTCGGCGGCGGTGCCGCGGTCCATCACGCGGCTGGCGAGAGCGGCGATGCGCGGGCTGACGCCGGCGAGGTTCAGCGTGGCGTCCGCTGTTCTGGCCGGCGGCGAGCCCGCGAGGACCACCCCCTGGGCGAGGCCGACCCGGTACTCCCTCACTTCCAGCGGGCTGAAGGGAAAGGAGACCGCGCCGCCTTGGTCGATCGACAGCAACGACGACCGCGGCTCGATGATCGCGGTCTCCACGGGCAGCGGCATGCTCGCGCTCTGCAACGGCTGGAGCCAGATGGTGGCCCAGTGGAGGGGCTTCTCCGGGCCGAGGCGGAAGCGGCCGCCGCGCACGCGCTGCAGTTGGCCGCGCGACGGCGAGCGCCGCCAGCTCCCGCCCTGGTAGAGATCGTAGGAAGCGGCCTTGAACCGCATCTCGCGGCTCGGGTCCGTGGCTCCCTGCTCGAGCACCCGCATGGCCACCTCGCGGCTGCCGCGAATGCGTCCGATCGAGTCCAGGGTGACCTCGTCGGAGAAGCCCGCGGCTTCGATGACCAGGCCCGTGTTGCCGCCGCGGCCGACGATGAACGGCGCGCGCACGCGCGGCAGGAGGAGGAAGAGCGGCACGGCGAGCACCATCGTGGCGGCCGTGGCGAGGAGGAGGAAGCCGCGCAGCGGCAGGCGGGCGAGCGCCGGGTCTTCGCGGCCGAAGCCGGCCAGGACGTGGAGGAAGGCGAAGCGCGTCAGCAGCACCAGCGTCAGCACGAGGAAGGCGGCGAGATAGAGCACGATCGTCGGATGGACGCTGGTGCCCATGGCGGCGAGGAAGAGGAAGAAGATGCCCATCAACGCCTGCCACTTGTCGCGCTCGCGGACGACGGCAAACAGCTTGACCAGCACCGCGAAGAGGCAGAGGTGTAGGACCGGCTGCACCAGCCCGCGGCGGAAACCGAAGAGATCGAGCAGGAAGACCGGCAGGTAGGCGAGCCCGAGGACGTTCATCCCCCACGTCGGCAGCCAACGGGGAGGATCGAGGCTGGCCCGCCGCAGGAAGAAGAGGACGCCGACCGCGAAGACGGCCACCACGGGCCAGCCCAACACCTCGTTGAACGGCAGCGGCAGGGGCGCCAGCAGGGCCATCCAGCCGAGCAGCAACCGCTTCTGCCGGCCGAAGCTCATCCCGCCAACCTCGCCGGCGAGGCGGGCTCCAGGTGAACCCGCAGTTGCGGCGCCCGCGGATCGCTGGAGGCGAGCGGCTCGCCGCTGCGCTCCCTGGGCTGCACGAGGGCCAGCGTCTCCAGCACGGCCAGCCGCTGGCGCGGTCCGCCCGCAAAGCCGATGGCGCGGTCGCGCGTCACCAGCTCGACCTCATAGCCGCGCGCCAGGTGATCGACGGCGATCGTCGCCGCTTCGCTGACCAGCCGCTCGAAGCGGCTCTGCTCCGCCGAGTCCTTGAGCTCGCCCACGGCGTTGTCGAAGAGGATGGCGAGGCGGCGGCTGCGATCGATGGCCCGCTCGGTGAAGATCAGCTCGCCGGTGCGCGCCGTCTGCTTCCAATGGATGCCGCGCGGATCGTCGCCGCGGCGGAAGCGGCGGAGGGAGTGCAGGTCGTGTCCCCAGCCGCGGCGGCGGCTCGAGTTGTCGCCGGACTGCTCCGTCTCCTCGGGCTGGCTGGCGCCGGCCGGAAACAGCTCGGGGAAGACCAGCACCTCGTAGTCCACGCGGTAGCGCACCCCCTTGCGAAAGAAGCCGAAGGGAAAGAGGCTGGAGACGTGGACGAACGGGAAGCGATGGAAGCCGCGCGTGCCGATCATCATCTCGAGCTGGCCGACGCTCTTGCCCCGGCGCGGCAGGTAAGGAATGAGCAGCGGCTGCGCCGATCGCGAGAGCGTGAAGAGGAGGAACCAGCGCGGAAAGACGAGGGCGCGGCTGCGCAGGATGAAGCCCAGCGAGAAGGGACGGTTGGCGAAGATCTCACCCGCCGGGTCGAGCGCCGCCTCGAGGCCGCGCACGTTCTCGCGCGAGGCGAGCCCGGAGAGGATGAGGACCGAAAACATCAGGGCGAGCACCATGTACAGCGCGTTGTTGCCGGTGTTGGTGGCGGCGATGGCGACCACCACGGTGAGCAGCACGTACCAGAGGCCGACCGTGGTGATGCGGATGCCCTCGGGCACGGCGCGGCGCCGCGGCAGCTTCACAGCGGTACCGGCGTCGCCGCCACCACCCGCTCGATCGCCTTGCGCGCCTGGTCCAGGTCGGCCGTGCCGCGCTTGAGGACGACGCGGTGCGCCAGCACGGGCGCGGCCAGGCGCTGCACGTCGTCCGGAATGGCGTAGCCCCGGCCCTCGCAGAGCGCCATGGCCTGGGTGGCCCGGAAGAGGGACTGCAGACCGCGGGTGGAGACGCCGAGGAGGAAATCGCCGCCGTGGCGGGTGGTCTCGGCGAGAGAGAGCATGTAGTCGGCCAGCTTGTCGGCGACGCGCACGCGCGCCACCCGCGCCTGGAGCTGCACCAGGCCGTCGCGGGAGAGGACGGGCCGCAGGTGTTCGAGCACGTCCTCGACGCCGCCCGAGAGCAGGAGCTCCCGCTCGTCCAGGCGCGGCGGATAGCCGAGCGACAGCGCCATCAGGAAGCGGTCGAGCTGCGACTCCGGCAGCGGGAAGGTGCCCTGGTACTCCAACGGGTTCTGCGTCGCCAGCACGGCGAAGGGCTCGGGAAGCGTGTAGCGCTTGCGCTCCACCGACACGCGGCGCTCGCTCATCGCCTCCAGCAGGGCCGACTGCGTCTTCGGCGTGGCGCGGTTGATCTCGTCCGCCAGCACGACGTTGGCGAAGAGCGGGCCGGGCACGAACTCGAAGGTCTGGGTCTTCTGGTTGAAGATCGAGACGCCGATGATGTCGGAGGGCAGCAGGTCGCTGGTGAACTGCACGCGCTGGAAGGAGAGGCCGAGCGAGCGGGCGAGGGCCTGGGCCAGGGTCGTCTTGCCGACGCCGGGCACGTCCTCCAGCAGCACGTGGCCGCGGGCCAGCAGGCACACCGTGGCGAGGCGGATGACCTCGCGCTTGCCGCGGATGACGAGGGCGACGTTCTCCTCGAGCTGGCGGATCGGCTCGGCGGCGTGGAGCGCGTCGCTGGGTTCGACGGCGAGGGATTCCATGGCGCTGTTTACGAGGGCAGATCGGAGACTGTTGAGGGAGGCTCTTTGAGCAGGGCCACGGCCATGTGGGAGAGTATAACCTGGACGGATTGACCGCCGCATTTACGCCTGCTAAGATAGCACCGCGATCCGGCTGCGAGAGCCTTTTTCCCTCGCGACAGAACGAAGCGAAGTACAATCGGGCCCCGGGCGCCCTCTGGGCCAAAAGGAGCGAAGAATTCCATGGCAGACGCGAAATCGGAACGCTTGAAGGCCATCGACGGCACGCTCTCGCAGATCGAGAGGCAGTTCGGCAAGGGGGCGATCATGCGCCTTGGACAGCGCGAGACGGTGGGGCTGGAGGCGATCTCCACCGGCTCGATCGCGGTGGACCACGCCATCGGCATCGGCGGCTTCCCGCGGGGTCGCGTGGTGGAGATCTACGGCCCCGAGTCTTCCGGCAAGACGACGCTGGCGCTCTCGGTGGTCGGCCAGGCCCAGAAAAAGGGCGGCATCGCGGCCTTCATCGACGCCGAGCACGCGCTCGACGCCGAGTACGCCAAGAAGCTGGGAGTCGACATCGACAACCTGCTCGTCTCCCAGCCGGACAACGGCGAGCAGGCGCTCGAGATCGCCGAGATGCTGGTGCGCAGCAACTCGGTGGACGTGGTGGTGATCGACTCGGTAGCCGCGCTGGTGCCCAAGGCCGAGCTCGAAGGCGAGATGGGCGACTCGCACGTCGGTCTCCAGGCGCGGCTCATGTCGCAGGCCCTGCGCAAGCTGACCGCCATCGTCGCCAAATCGAGGACCACCCTGATCTTCATCAACCAGATCCGCGAGAAGATCGGCGTCATGTTCGGCAATCCCGAGACGACCACCGGCGGCCGGGCGCTCAAGTTCTACTCCTCGGTGCGCATCGACATCCGCCGCATCGCCTCGATCAAGGAGGGCGAGGAGGTGACCGGCTCGCGGGCCAAGGTGAAGGTGGTCAAGAACAAGGTGGCGGCGCCCTTCCGCCAGGCCGAGTTCGACATCGACTACGGCGAGGGGATCTCGAAGTGCGGCGAGCTGGTGGACCTCGGAGTGGACCACAAGCTGGTGGTCAAGAGCGGCGCCTGGTACTCCTACGGCGATCTGCGCCTCGGCCAGGGACGTGACAACGCCAAATCATTTCTGCGCGAGAACCCCGACCTGGCCGACGAGCTCGAGGTGAAGATCCGCGAGCGGCTCGGTCTGCCCTCCCTCGCCGCGGCGCCGGTGCGCGAGACCGCGGCGGTGGAGTAGGGAGTCGCATGCATCGGAGCGGCATGCCCTCCGAAGCCCTCACTCCCCTGACCCCTCTCTCCCAGAGGGAGAGAGGGGAATAAAGACGAAGAAGAGGTTTGGAGCCGTCTTGCCTTTCTCCCTCCTCTCCCTCTGGGAGAGGAGGGCCGGGGAGGTGAGGCTTCGGAGGGCATGCCGCCCCCGATGCGGTTTTACCCGCAAGGCTCCGTGGGCGGACACTTGTAGGCCGACTGCACGACCCACTCCCCGTCGATGCACAGCAGAAGGTGCAGCTTGCCGGGCGGTGGATAGAACTGCCAGCAACAGTCCCCCAGGTTGGCCCATTCGTGGTCGTCCTCTTCGCATTCCACAGCCTGGACGCGGGAGCCGAGGGCCGCCACGGTGAGGAGGAGCGCGAGGACCAGGAAAGCCGGGCGCCATCTACGCATCATCGTCTCCTTTCGGTTCTCCTCTCGCGAGAACTCACTTATAGAGGTGAGCGAAGGAGAGCTTCAGGAGCCCTGCGGACGTGCTCAGTCGGGGGGAAATCGGAATACCCGCCGCCACCAGCGCTGGAAGACCGACTGGCCGCGCCGGTCGGCTTCCTCTTCGAGGCTCTCGATAGGGGCCGGGAGGATGGCGAGGCGGCCCTTCTGGAGCTGCAGGAGGAGGAGATCCATCTCGCGGCCGCGAGCGCGCGGATCGCTGGAGAAGGCTTCACCGAGCGGGGTGCGGCCGTCGAAGCGGGCGTAGAACTCCCGCGCCCGGGTCGGAATCCGCTTCTGCTCATCCTCCGCGGGCTCCACGACCCAGACCAGGTAGGCGCGCTCCAGCAGATCCAGCGGCACGGCCATGTGCCGGCGGGCCACCAGGGACTGCTCCTCCGTGGCCTGCTCCAGCAGCAGATCGTAGACGCTGATCTCGTGCGTGCTGCGCGCGGCTTCGTCGCGCACCTCCTCGATGTCGAGCACGGAGGCGATGCAGAGGCGGAACGCCCCTTGGAGAAAGCGGAAGTAGGAGCCGTGGATGCGCTTGTAGAGCTCGCCCAGGGTCCGCTGCCCGTCGACTATCTCGACGATGCGGTGCTCGAGCGGACTGAGCGTTCCGCCGCCACCCGGCCAGCGCTCGCCGCGGCGCAGCACCACGTCGTCGTGCACCAGCACGCGGCGCATGCGGACGGTCTCATCGCCCCAGCGGGTCCCCTCCATGATCAGCCCCAGGACGTTGATCGCCTCGGGCAGGATCTCCTCGTCCGGCGGCATTTCCGCCTGGAAGTAGAAGATGCCGCGCGGCCACAGGAAGAGGTCGCAGACGAGGTCCTCGATGTGGGTGCGCAGGGTCTGCTGGATGGCGTCCGGCTCCAGCAATCCCAGCGTCTGGAGCGCGACGCCCAGGCGGGTCCGGTTCTGGGTGCAGTGGCTCAGAGCCTTGAAGAGCTGGCCGTCGTTCAGATGGCCCTGGAGCAGGAGATGCTGGCCGTAGTGCTCGGCGGGATCGTTGGAGAGACACCCCACCACTTCGCCGGCGTAGAAATAGAGCCGCTTCTCGCGCTCGCTGCGGCGGACGATGAGCGCTCCCGTGCAGCGTTCGTTCTTCGCCCACTGCAGGAGATCGCCGACGGGAAAGGCGCTGAGCCTCCCTGAGAATTCCATAGGAATCGCGCGGATTGTAGCAGGCCGGCGGGAGAATTTTCCCTCGGAGGGGGGCTGTTATGCATGCTGCCATGAACCGTGCGAGATCCGTCTTTTTCGGCAGTGCCCTTTTTTGCCTGGCGCTCCCGCTGGGAGCCGCCGAGTTTCCTTGCCGGCCGTGCGCCGGCTTGCGCATCGAGCCCTCCATTCCGGCTGCCGCTCCCGCCGCCGCGACTCCCGAAACCCCGGCTTCCCCTGAAGCCCCAGCGCCCCCGGCTCCGGCCGGCCCGGCGGACATTGCCCGCATCTTGAAAGCGTCCGGCGGCCTCGAGCCCGGGACCCCGCTGCTGGTGGCCTGGGACGTGCCGCTCTCGGGTGAAGCGGCGGCCGGCGCCGACGTGCCGGCCGCGGTGCGCGAAAGCGGCGCCACGCCCTGGGTGTCGCTGGTGTTCAGCACGCCGCCGCCGCTCGCTCAGAACGCGGACCGCCTGCAGGCCGAGCTGCGCGCCGCGGCCGAGGCGGCCGCCAAGGCACCCGCCGATACCTGGTTCCAGGTCGTCTGGCGGCCGGAGACCGGGGAGCTTGCCGCCTCCGAGTACGCCTTCCTGCTCAAGCGCGCCGCCGTGGCGCTGAACGGCGCGCAGCCGCAGGCGCGGGTAGCCACGCAGCCGCTCGCCGCCGATCCGAAGTCCCTGGAAGCGTTCTACGCCGAGGAGGTGGCCGCTTACGTGGATGCCCTGGCGCTTCAGCCGGCAAGCGCCGAGGCGCTCGCCGCGGCGGTCGAGGCGGTGCAGAACCTCGACCCCGGCCGGCCGGTGGTGGTGGACTCGCTGCCCTTGCCGGCGGATCCGGCCGAGGTCCTGGCCGACGCCGCCCGCAACGCCACGCACGGCATCGACCTCACTCTCTTCCGGGCGCCGGGCCTCACCACGGCCTCGCTCGTCCCGGTCCTCGCGCCGTTCGCCCTCCTCGCTCGCGAGTTCAAGGGAGACCTCTCCTACGATCCCAGCTCCTCGCCGGCCGGCGCCGAGGAGGCGTGGACGTTCGCGCGCGGCAAGGACCTGTCGCTGCGGGTGATCGCCCTGGCGCCGCCCGGGACGCCGGAGCTGACGCTGCGTTTCGACGATCCCGAGCTGCGCCGGCCGGTGCGTTTCCCCATCGGCGGCCAGCGCGTGCCGCCGCCGAGCGGCCAGATCGCCGGCGGCAAGCTCGAGCTGCAGGTGGGTTCCTCCGGCCGCGTGGCCGTGCTCGGCCTCGACCGGCCGACGGCGGCCGAGCGCCAGGGCGTCGAGGAGAAGGTGACTGTGGCAAGCCAGCGGGAGATCCCCGTCGAGGAGATCCTGCGGCGTCTGCAAGCCTTCGAGGATGCCCAGAACCGCAAGCTCGACCACTACAGCGCCGTCAACCAGACCTCGCTGCGGTTCCAGCCGGCGGCGGGCACCCAGACGGTCGAAGCCACGCTCGAAGGACCGTTCTTCTTCGATCCGAAGACCGGCGCCGACTGGGCCTGGGAGAGCCTCTACATCAACGGCGTCAAGTGGCGGAGCAAGTCGCTCCCCGAGATCCCCCTGATCCAGCCGGAAAAGGCGGCCGCCCTGCCGCTCGAAATCCACTTCACCAAGCAGTATCGCTATCGGCTGCGCGGCTCCGACACGGTGGACGGCCGCGACGCCTGGGTGGTCGACTTCGCGCCGGCCGGCGCCGGCGAGGGCGGCAAGCTCTACCAGGGGAGCGTCTGGGTGGACAAGCAGATCTACGCCCGCCTGCGCACCCGGGCCGTGCAGATCGGCCTCGAAGGGGAGGTGCTCTCCAACGAGGAGACGCTCAGCTATTCGCCGATCGACGCCAACGGCGCCGCCGCGCCCTGGTCGGCCCAGAGCTACGTGCTGCCGCTGCGGCTCGTCGCCCAGCAGATCCTCTCGATCGTGAACGCCACCACGGTCGTCGAGCGGGAGACCCGGCTGACCAACGTGAAGGTCAACAGCCCGGGCTTCGCCGAGTCCCGCAAGCAGGTCCAGGCCTCGGAAGTCACCATGGTGCGCGACACGGAGCGGGGGCTCCGTTACCTGGTGAAGGACGACCAGGGGGAGCGGGTGGTCAAAGAGGGATTCGATACCAGCAAATGGTTCGCCATCGGCGGCGTGTTCCACGACGACGCGCTGGACTACCCGCTGCCGCTCGCCGGCATCAACTATCTCTCGTTCGATTTCCGGGGCACGGGCAAGCAGCTCAACACCTTTTTCGCCGGCGCCCTGCTCACCGCCAACATCGCCGAGCCGCGCCTCTTCGGCAGCCGGTTCGACGCCGGCGCCGACCTCTTCGCGCTCGCCGTGCCGTTCTCCGACACCTTCTTCGTGGACGACGCCGAGCGGCCGGACCAGGAGATCGAGCAGCGCACGGCGAGCCTCGGCTTCAAGCTCGGCCGCCCGCTCGGCGACTTCATCAAGCTGCGCGGCGAGTACGAGATCCTGTCGATCGGCTACGGCGAAGCGGACGACACGGCGGACGACTTCGTGCTCCCCAGCGACAACTTCACACATTCGCTCGAGCTCAGCGCGGCCTTCGCCCGCTCGGGCTACGGGCTCGCGGCGACCGGCAGCTACAGCCGGCGCTCGAAGTGGGACTTCTGGGGCCTGCCCGGCAACCCGGACTTCAGCGAGGAGAAGAAGGACTTCCTGCGCTGGAACGCGCGGGCGAGCAAGAACTGGTACCTGCCCCGCTTCCAGAAGGTCGGGCTCGAGCTCGACTATTTCGGAGGCTCGGACCTCGACCGCTTCAGCAAGTACCAGTTCGGCTTCTTCGGCGGCACCCGCGTTCACGGCTATCAGACCAACCGCGTGCGGGCCTCCGAGGTCTACGCCGGCCACGCCTCCTACGGATTCGACATCGGCAAGCTCTTCCATCTCGAAGCGGTCGCCGACGCCGCGCTCGCCACCGATGAGGAGACCGGCCTCGACCGTGAGCTGCTCGCCGGCCTCGGGATCAACGGCACGTTCATGGGCCCCTGGCAGACGGTGGTCAACCTCGACGTGGGAGTGCCCGTCGCCGGTCCGGACGACGGCTTCGTGCTCTACCTGGTGTTCCTGAAGCTGTTCAGGTGAAATCTGAATCTTCTTAACGTAGGGGCGGGGCTTGTCCCCGCCCTCCCACC
>JBIOVX010000242.1:0-3377 GCA_044868005.1 Thermoanaerobaculia bacterium
CGGGAGAGAGGGGGCTTTCAAAACTAGCTTTTTCTTTGTTTTTCTCCCTCCTCTCCCGGTGAGGGTGGGAGGGAGGGGGGGGGAGAGGAGGGCCGGGGAGGTGAGGGCAGGCTACAATCTCCCCCGCCCATGCGCGTCACGTTCCTGTTTCGCCTTCTCTTCATCCTCTACTGCGTCGAAGCGGGCACCTTCCTCCTGCTGGCGCCCTGGAGCCCGGTGTGGAGCTCCCTGCTGATCCAGATCCCGCTCCAGGTCGTGCATACCGCCTTCCTTCACCCTCTCGCAAGGGCAGGCATGAGCGGCTTCGGGATCATCCATCTCGTCTGGGGCGCCCACGACCTGGACGAGCTCATCTTCCGGCGCAAGCTCCGTGCCCCCAACGTTTAGCCTCCTTGCCGTCAGCGATCGCACCACTCTGCCGCTGCCGCTGGAGGACTGGCTCCACGCCCTCGCCGCGGCGGGGATCGGCGCCGTCCAGCTCCGCGAAAAGGATCTCGCGGACCGCGATCTCTACGAGCTCACCCGGCGCGCCCGGGCGGTGCTGCCGCCCACCGTCCGCCTGCTGGTCAACGGCCGTGTGGACGTGGCGCTCGCGGCCGGCGCCGACGGCGTCCATCTGCCGGCGGACGGCGTTCCCGTCGCCGCGCTCCGGCGGCGGTTCGGCCGCGGGCTGCTCATCGGCCGCTCCACCCATCGGCTCGGCGAGGTGGAGAGCGCGCGCGACGAGGGAGCGGACTACGTGACCTTCGGGCCGGTGTACGCCACTCCGGGCAAGGGGCCTCCCGCGGGCGTCGGCGAGCTCGGCCGTGCCGCCGCGGCCGGCATTGCCGTCTACGCTCTGGGAGGCGTTACACTAGAGGCCTTCGGGGAGCTGGCCGAAGCGGGTGCGGCAGGGATCGCGGCGATCCGGCTGTTCCAGGAGACCTCGCGACTCGGTGAGGTGGCGCGGGCCGCCGGCGAGCTTTTTCGTCGCGCACGAGAAGGAGAGCACGCATCGTGAACATGCAGCCCTTGCTGGGCAAGCTCCGCTACCTGCTCGTCTCCCTGGCCGTGCTGGTCCTCGACCAGTGGACCAAGTGGCTGGTGGAGGTGCACCTTCCCCATCACACGGCGCAGCCGATCATCCCCGGTTTCCTCAACTTGAACCACGTGCGCAACACCGGCGTGGCCTTCGGTCTCTTCGCTTCCGACGTCGGCGGCGGCTGGCTGCTCACCCTGCTCGGCCTCGCGGCCCTGGCGGCGGTGAGCTTCTACTTCTGGTTCGCGCCGGCGCGCGACCGCAGCCTGCTGGTGGCGCTGGCGCTGGTGGTGGGCGGGGCCGTGGGCAACCTCATCGACCGCGTCTCCAGCGGCGCCGTCACCGACTTCATCGACGTCTACGTCGGCATGCACCACTGGCCTTCCTTCAACGTCGCCGACAGCGCCATCTCGATCGGCATCGTGCTGATGGCGATCGACAGCTTCCGGCCGCAACGGCGGGAGGCTCCGGCGGCGGCCGCCGCGGAGTGACTTCCTGGACTGTTGAGCCCGAGACGGCGGGAGAGCGGCTCGACCGCCACGTCGCCGCCCGGCTCGACGTGCCGCGCAATCAGGTCCAGCGCTGGATCGCCGGCGGGCTCGTGCGCGTCAACGGAGGCGGCGCGAAACCCTCGGCGCTCGTCGCCGCCGGCGACCGCGTCGAGTGCAGCCCGCCGGCGCCGAAGGAAGAGCGCATCGTGCCGGAGCCCGGCGCGCTCACCGTGCTGCACGAGGACGCCGAGCTGGTGGTGATCGACAAGCCGCCGGGCCTCGCCGTCCATCCCGGAGCCGGCCGTGCCACGGGCACCCTCGCCCACCACCTCCTCGATCGCTATCCCGAGATGGCCGGCGTCGGCGGCCCCGGCCGGCCGGGGATCGTCCACCGGCTCGACCAGGGCACTAGCGGGGCGCTCGTGGTGGCGCGCACGCCGGCGGCATACGCGCGCCTTTCCCGCGCCTTCGCCGCCCGCGAGGTGGAGAAAAAGTATCTCGGCATCGCCTACGGCTCGCCGGCTCCGCCCGCGGGCACGATCACGGCGCCGATCGGCCGTCATCCCCAGCGCCGCCAGGAGATGGCGGTGCGTGCCGGCGGCCGGCCGGCGCGCACGGGCTACCGCACGCTCGCCGCGCGCGCGGGGATCTCACTCCTCGAGATGGACCTCGCCACCGGCCGCACGCACCAGATCCGGGTTCACCTGAAGAGCATCGGCCATCCCCTGGTGGGCGATCCGCTCTACGGGGAAGCGCGCTGGAAGGGACTCCCGCGGCCCGTGCAGGCGGCTCTGCGCGATTTTCCGCGGCCGGCTCTCCACGCCTGGCGGCTGGCTTTCCGGCACCCCGCCACCGGTGAGCCCCTCGCCTGCGAGGCGCCGGTGCCGGAGGATCTCAGGAATCTGTGGGAGGAGGTAACGGGCGAGCGGTTGCCGGTGGGTTCTCCTCGCCCCGCATCTCCACCCGGCCCTTGAAGAAGGCTCCCTCGGCGATGACGATGCGCGGCGCGGAGATGTCGCCTTCGACGCTGCCCGACGAGGCGACCTCCACCCGATCTCCCGCAGTGACGTTACCGGCCACCTTCCCACCAATCCGCACGATGGGAGCGGAGACGGGGCCCTGCACCGCTCCCTCGGCGCCGATCGTCACCGTCGCATCGAGCCGGATCTCGCCCTCGACCTCGCCCTCGATCAACAGCTCGGTCGGGCCGGTCACCTCGCCGCGGATGCGCGTGCCGGCGGCGACGTGGGTCATGCGGCGCTTCTGCGACGAGCCGGAAGGCTCGGTCGAGCCGCCGGACGAAGACGGGGAGGAGGAATTCTCGCGACGGAAGATGGACATGGCGAATGAGAACGATTGGAGCGGGCAACGGGACTCGAACCCGCGACATCAAGCTTGGGAAGCTTGCACTCTACCAACTGAGTTATGCCCGCTCAATGTGGTCGAGCGGAGGAAATCTAACGGACCCACGACATGCGGTCAAGGGGTGCTTTCCGACCTTGCGAATCCAGGCAGGACCTATATACTCAGATCATGCAAGGAGGTTCGGGGCGCGGTCGCGATAGCTTCGAACGAGGGGGATCCCTCTACTTCTTCCCGGACCGGAAGGTCACCGAGCAGGAGGCGCTCCACCTGCTGCACCAAGGCAGCCAGGAGCAGCGCGCCTGGGTCATCTCCCACCTCCTCCGCTACGCCCAGTGGGACGACATCTGGACCTACGTGAGCCGCGACGAGGTCAAGGAGATCTTCCCCGTTCTCGACCTCCCCGAGAACCTCCGCCAGGCCTGGGCGCGGATGCTGAAGATCGAAGCCCCCGTCGGCTAGCCCTCAAGTTCCCGCGAGAGGTTTACGTAGGGGCGGGGGGGGGG
>JBIOVX010000243.1:0-11657 GCA_044868005.1 Thermoanaerobaculia bacterium
CCCCCCCCCCCGCGACGCTCTTGGGCGGAGACAAGCCCCGCCCCTACGAAGACACCGAGCGGAAGGAAGGATCTAACTGTTGCCGCCGCCCATGATGAGGTCTCCCAGGCTGCCTAGCGCCGAGCCCTCGCCCTTGTTGCGCGGGATGGCCGAGAGCACCTGCTTGGCGAGGCGCTTGAACGGCAGCGATTGCAGCCAGATCTTGCCGGGCCCGGTGAGGGCGGCGTAGAACAACCCCTCGCCGCCGAAGATGGCCGTCTTGATGCCGGGGACCATCTGGATGTCGTAGGTCACCGTCGTCTCGAAGGCCACCAGACAGCCGGTATCCACGCGCAGCGTCTCGCCGGGCGCGAGCTGGCGGCTGAAGATGGTGCCGCCCGAGTGCAGGAAGGCGAGGCCGTCTCCCTCCAGCTTCTGCAGGATGAAGCCCTCGCCGCCGAAGAGCCCCGAGCCGAGGCGGCGGTTGAGCGCGATGCCGACGGAGATCCCCTTGGCGGCGCAGAGGAAGGCGTCCTTTTCACACAGGATCCGCCCGCCGTGCTGGCGCAGCTCGAGGGGCACGATCTTGCCGGGATACGGCGCGGCGAAGGCCACTTTCTGCCGGCCCGAGCCGCCGTTGCCGAAGAGCGTCATGAACAGCGACTCGCCGGTGAGCACCCGTTTGCCGGCGGACATCAGCTTGCCCATGAATCCGCCCTGGTCCTGGCCCGAGCCGTCGCCGAAGATGGTCTGCATCTGGATGCCGGGGTCCATGTAGAGGAACGCTCCCGCCTCGGCGATGCAGGCCTCGCCGGGATCGAGCGTGATCTCCACGTACTGCATGTCCTCGCCGAACAGCTCGTAGTCGATCTCGTGCGCGCGTCCCACTCCAGGCGGTGGAGGCGGCGGCGCACCGGGACCGAAGGCGCCGGAGAAGTCCGGCTCGCTCGTGATCGGCACCCAGTTGGCCATGCCCTGAGTGAAGACGTGCGCCTCGCGCCCGAACCGGCCGCCGCGGATGCCGGCCACCACTTCGTCACGGCTCATCGGGCCTTGCTGCTGGCCGCCGACGGCCACATACCAAGCCTTGTCGTTCATACGGTCCTCCCGTCGAGTCATTTTGGTACGAACGTCACCTCGAACATCTTGGGCCACAGCTTGCCGGTGATCAGAAAGCTCTTCCGGGCCGGATCCCAGACGATGCCGTTGAGCACGTCCACCCGCTGGCGCTCGGCGGCGGTGAGGAGGCCGGAGGCGTCGATCACGGCGGTCACTTTGCCCGAGGCGGGATCGATGCGCACGATGTCGTCCTTCTGCCAGACGTTGGCGTAGACCGCACCCTCCACGCACTCGAGCTCGTTGAGCTGGCTCAAGGGCTGGCCGCCGGCGGTGACGTGGACTTCTCCCAGCACGGCGAACGTCTGCGGATCGCGGAACGTCAGGCGGTCCGAGCCGTCGGTCATCACCAGGCGGTGCCCATCCCAGCACAGGCCCCAGCCTTCGCCGTCGTAGCGCAGCTCGCCCACGGGCTGAAAGTCGGCGAGCTTGTAGAGGAGCGCCTTCTGCTCCTGCCAGGTGAGCTGGATCAGGCGGTCGCCCACCACGGCCAGCCCTTCGGCGAAGTACTTCGCGGGAACTTTCACCTGCCGCTTGACCTCGCCCGTTTGCGGATTCACCTCGCGCAGGCTGGAGCTGCCGTAGAGCCCCGTGCTCTCGTACAGCGAGCCGCCGTGAATCAGGATGCCCTGCGTGAAGGCCTCCGGATCGTGGGGACGCACCGAGAGCACCTTCACCGCCAGCCGCTGGGGAGAGTCGGCCGGACGCGCGGCCAAGGGCGGCGGCTGCGTCTCCGTCCCAGGTGGAGCTGGACGTAGGAGCCAGAAAGCGACGACGGCCAGGATCACCGCGGCCATGACGAGGATTATGGGCCAGCGGCGGGTACGTTCGACAGGTGGCGGAGGCTGCTTGGAGCTCGTTTTGGGTTTCTTGCGGGGCATGCCTACCAGCCCCAAGAACAGCCGTCCAAACCGTCCGCGTCCATCCCGATCGGCTGCCCGGGAGGCGGCGGCAGGGGCTCGGGGAGCTTGGCCAGATCGTCTCGCACCGGGCGATCCAGATAGCGTTTGATCTCCGTCGAGAGAAAGGCCAGATGCGCTTGGTCCTCCGCCGGATCCGAGCCCTGCCGCACGAGCTTGCCGGCGATCGAGCGCAGCTCGTCGTCCACCCGGGCCCGCACACCGGGCGAGGCCTTGGCGTCGCTCGCGAGGCCGATGAGGCGGCGCACGACCACCCACTGCGCGGCGCGGCGGATCTCCGCCAGCCGGCCCGTGCCGGAGGCAGCACCGCCGCCGAACGCCTTGGTCTCCAGGGCTTGGAGCACCTCCTCGAGCCCCGGCAGCGACGCGTCGCGGCGGTGGAAGTCGACGAGCCTGGCGGCGCGCTCGGGGCGGAGGAGCAGCCGCACCGCCATGTCCGACGCCGTGGTGGCGGCGGCCAGCGGATCGAACGTGGGATCGGTCTGCCCCTCGAACATCTCCGGGTTCGGCCGGTACTCCGAGGGCCGCGGCAGCAGCAGTGCGACGACGGAGTCGGGGAGGTCCAGGGCCTCGGGCGAGAGGATCTCCAGGATGGCCGCCAGGGCCTGCCGCTGCGCCGGGCCGTCCACCGGCTTCGAGGGCGGCTGGCCGTCGCCGCGCAACGCATAGGTGTACTGGAGGCCGCCCACCAGCTTGGAGGCCGCCTCGAGCTGATAGCGGTGATGGAAGTACAGCGGCACCAGCACCTCGTTCAGCAAGGCGAGAGGCTGTCCCGCCGCGATGTTGTGCTCGCCGAAATTGGCGAGGCCGATGCGGCGCACGGCGAGCTCCTGCTGCAGGGCCTTGGCCGCGTTCTCGCCGTTGTCCCATAGATGGGCCAACGGGCTCGCCGAGCCTTCGGGCCGGGCGTCCTCGTCGGTCAGAAACACCAGGCCGCGCGTGAGGCCGTCAGCGATGATGGCGTCCAGAGCCGAGCGCTCGTCCGCGCCCGGGGGAAACTCGCTGTAGGCGTAGCGGATGGTCTGCACGTCCCACTCCCCCACTCCCACCGCGTAGCTGCGTGAGAAATCGAGCTGGCCGTTCGGCGTGATTCCTACCAGGGGTGCGGGATAGTCCATGACGGAGGCGCGGCCATAGGTGGAGGCCGCGAAGTTGTGGGAAAGCCCGAGGCTGTGCCCCACCTCGTGCGCGGCGAGCTGGCGGATGCGGGCGAGCGAGAGCTGCACCGGATCGTCCGGCGCTCCCGTGCCCGTCTTCTCCGTGCCGGCGAGCCCTTCGAAGATCAGCCGGTCCTGCCGCACGCGCAGCGATCCCAGGGTGACGTGACCCTTGATCATCTCGCCCGTGCGCGGATCGGTCACGCCACCGCCGTAGGACCAGCCGCGGGTCGAGCGGTGCACCCATTGGATGACGTTGTAGCGGGCGTCGAGCGGGTGCGCGTCCGCGGGCAGCAGCTTCACCTGGAAAGCGTCGATGAAGCCGGCCTTGTCGAAGGCGTCCTTCCACCAGCCCGCTCCCTCCAGGAGGGCGCTGCGCACCGGCTCCGGCGCCCCGGAGTCGACGTAGTAGACGATCGGCTCCTTGACCCGCGAGCGCGGCGCGGCGGGATCGGTCTTCTCCAGCCGGTGGCGCACGAGATAACGCGTCTCGATGGGCTCCGCGAGCGGCGCCGCATAGTTCAGGAAGGCGACGGCGAACGAGCCCGAGCGGGGATCGAACCGCCGCGGCTTGTAGCCGGCGTCCGGCAGGCGCAGCAGCGAGTGATGCTGCACCAGGGTCATGGCCCCAGCCGCCGGCGCCGTCGCGCGGACCAGCGGTCCGGGCTCGGCCGACTGGTAGGTCAGCAGCGCCTCGAACTCCAGGTTCTCCGGGAAGGCCAGGCAGCTCTCGGGATCGATCAGGCTCCGATTGGCGTCGAGAGACCAGCTCCCCTGCTCCGTCTGCTTGAGCTGCGCGACGACGTCATGAGCGTCGCGCACCAGGAAAGGCGTGAAATCCACCAGAGCCCGGCCGTCGCGATCGAGGGCCGTGATCTCGCCGGCCCAGAGGATGGAGGTGGCGAACGACTCGCGCACCGTCCGCCGTTCGACGGCATCCTCGGAAAGCGCGCGGAATTTCAGATTGGGCTGCTCGGCGAGGACGCGGCCACCGACCCGGCGCAGGGTGAGGATCCGCGCGTCGCCGAGCTGGCCGCGATCGAGCCCCACGGGATTGGAGCCGAGGCCGGTCAGCAGCCCTTCCTGGTAGAGATAGCTCGCCACCTCGCCGCTCTTGTCTGCCGCGGGCGGCACCTCCAGCCAGACCTTCCCCTTCTGGCGGTCGAGGTAGAAGGTGAGGAGCCCCGAGCGCTTCTCCAGGCCCGCGGTGGCCTTGGCGACGGTGGGGAGCGCGTCGGGAGCCGCAGCGGCCTCCTTGGGAGGGGCGGCGGCGAGCGGCAAGGTGCAAAGGAGGGCAAGGAGAACTGGGAGTGTCGATCGATTTTTCATGGGTCCTTGATGGTGATCAGAAGCCCGCACGGAGCCGGCGAAGTCTACCATCCGCTTGCCCGCCGCACCGCGGATCGGCTATAAGCAGCCCATGCAGACGCTGGCCATCCCACAGCATCCCGTTGAAACTACAGACCAAAGCTTCGAATCGCTGGGACTCAGCCAACCGATTCTGCGCTGCATCCGCCTGGTCGGCTTCGAGCACCCGACGCCGATCCAGGCCGCCGTCATCCCCGTCGCGCTCGCCGGCCGGGACCTGATCGGCCTCGCCGAGACCGGCTCCGGCAAGACGGCGGCGTTCACCGTTCCCATCGCCGAGCGCCTCGCCCACGACTCCAAGGCCCGCGCCCTGATCCTCTCCCCCACCCGCGAGATCGCGCTGCAGACGCAGGCGTTCCTCGACGTCTTCGGCGGCGATTACGGCCTCAAGACCGTCTGCCTGATCGGCGGCGTCAAGATGGGCCCGCAGCTCCAGGGCCTGCGCCGCCGGCCGCACGTCATCGTGGCCACGCCGGGCCGGCTCCTGGACCACCTCGAGCAGGGCACCGCGCGCATCGACAAGACCAACCTCCTGGTGCTCGACGAGGCGGACCACATGCTCGACATGGGTTTCATGCCGCAGGTCAACCGCATCCTGCAGCAGCTCCCGTCCCAGCGGCAGACCCTGATGTTCTCGGCCACCATGCCCCCTCCCATCGAGAGGTTGACACAGCAGTTCATGGCCGACCCGGTGCGGATCGACATCACGCCCGAGGGCAAGGCCGCCCAGGGCATCAGCCACCGCCTCTATCTGGTCGAGCCGGAGAACAGGAAGGCCTGCCTGCTCGCCCTTCTCCATCAGGAGCTGGGGAGCACCCTGGTCTTCATCCGCCGCAAGACGGACGCCGAGTGGCTCTCCGGGGTCCTCGAGCGCGAGGGCCATCCGGTGGAGCGGATCCACTCCAACCTCTCCCAGGGGCAGCGGGTGCAGGCGCTGCAAGGCTTCCGCGAGGGAGAGCACCGCATCCTGGTGGCGACGGACATCGCCGCCCGCGGGCTCGACATCCCGCGCGTCCGCCATATCGTCAACTTCGACGTGCCGGAGACGGTCGAGGACTACATCCACCGCGCCGGCCGCACGGCGCGGGGTGCGGCGACCGGCATCGTCTCCACCATCGCCACCTGGATGGACAAGGCGCTGATCCGCGAGATCGAGAACACCCTCGGCGAGGACCTCCCGCGCTGCACGGTGCCGGGCGTCGAGCCTTACACCGAGATGAAGCCCCGGGTGGTGATGGGCCGGCGTTCGGCGCCCCGGGTCAAGAAACGCTAGCCCGGGGCTCAGGAGGAGGGAGAGAAGCGCAGCTCCGGATTGTTGCGGGCGCGCTTCAGGAACCCGGAGACCTCGTGCACCAGCTCGATGCCCGCTTGCTCCCGCCGGGCGGCGTCCTGGAAGAGCAGGAGCGCCGCGATGGCCTCCCGGTGCGTGTTGTGGGCCTGGAACACGGCGAGGGTTTCCTCGGCGATCCGCCGCACGTCGTTGGTGCGGCCTTGAGAGACGTAGACGGCGGCGAGGTCCAGGGAAGCCAGCGCGGCGTCGAAGTCGAGCCCCATCTCGCCGTAGGCCTGCCGCACCTCGCGAAAGGCCACCTCGGCCTGCTCGGCCCGCTGCAGACCGAAGGCCACCTTGCCCTCCAGCCAGCGGAGCTTCAGGAGATTCGAACGGTCGCCCATCTTCAAGTAGAGCGGGCGGGTATGAAAGAGCAGGGCGAAGGCTTCACGCGACCGTCCGTTGTCGTGCAACGCATGGATCAGGTTGTGCCGGGCGGAGAGGAACACGCGCGGATCCGCCTGCGGATCGATCAGATCGAGGGCCTGCCGCAGCAATCTCATCTCGCCTTCCGCGTCGCCGGCGTCGGCACACACGATCGCCTTCTGCAGGAGCGTCCTGCCGAGCAGGCTCCACTGGCCCAGCTTCTTGTAGATGGCGGCGGCGCGATCGTACAGTTGGAACGCGTCGGCCAGCCTGAGCTGTTCCAGCCGTAGAGAGGCGAGCTGAGCGAGCACCCGCGCCCGGTCGAGCAACGCGATGCTCCCTTCGGCCAGCAGGGATTCGGCAACGGCGAAGGCCTGCTCCGCCTTGGCCAGTTGGAAACTGACGCGGAAGGAGTTTCCCAACTGCGCCCAGGCGCGAGCCTGCAGGCTGTCCAGAGCCTCCTCGCCGCCGCAATCCCCCACCTCCAGGCGCCCCGCGACCAGCGTGCCGAGCTCGCCGATCTCGATCGCCCGCTGCGGATCCTCGAAGCCCGCTTCATGGGCCTCCTGGATCAGGCACTCGCAGAGCATGCGGTTCCGGAAGCGGGCGCTGTTGCCCACCAGCAGATGCCGGCGTTCCGCCGGGACCTGCATCAGCTCCTCGAAGAGCTTGCGGCCCGCGGTCCGCTGCGCATCGATGGTCGACTCGGCGGCCATCACCTTCGCGAAGACCCGGTCCAGGACCTCGTCGTAGCCATCTCGGACATCTTCGTCCACGTTCTCCCCCAAGGCGATCGCTACATCATCCTCGTCAGCGGAATCCCAGAGGCAGGCCATGACGTCCTGGCACCGCAGGCACCCGGTCAGCAGGTGCCGCGAGACCTCCCGCATCTCCGGGCTGGAAAGCCGGCCCAGTACGAACTGCTCGAGAACCTGCGGCGTCGGGTGGATCTCAGCCATTGCTGACCTTCTTCCCGCGCGGCTCGGGATAGACCATATAGCGCGTCAGCGCGTCGAGGCATCTCGTGGTGACCTTGCTGATGCTCGCCGGGCTGTAGCCCAGCCGCTCCGCCACCTCGGGAGGCTCGTAACCGAGCTGGAAGCGCAGCGACAGCACCGAACGGCACCGCTCCGGCAGGCACTCGAGGGCGCTCTCCAGATCCTTGCGGAGGTCGGCCCTTTCCTGGGCCGGCGCCAGGGGCTCCGCCATTCTCTCGAGGATCGCGGTATCCACGGACTCATAGAGCTTGCGCTTCTTTTCCCGCCAGTACAGCAGGCACTTGTTGCGCAGCGTCCCGAGCAGCCAGGCCTCCGGGTCCCGAACCGGATCGGACCGGTAGAGGAGCGCCAGCAGGGCCTGCTGCAGAATGTCCTCAGTATCCTGGGGAGGAATCTTGAAATGGCCGAACAGCGCCTTGAGGCGGGGACGAACCTGCCTCAGGAATCCGTCGAGAGAGGTCTCGACTTGCAACTGATCCAGTGCATTCATCGTCGCCGGGGAGCTTCTCTTCAAATTTCATGACACACTAGCACCTCACTGGAGTCTTGTCCAGTCTTTTTCCGGACCTGCGGCGACGATCGCAGGCCCCGGCTTCGAGCGCCCCCTGGAACGAGCTAGTGGCCGTCGTCCGAGGAGGTCTCCTGGAACCCGTCCGGGTTGATGTGAGACCTGGACTTGTCGAAAAAGCCGGTCAGGAAGCTCCACGCCGCGGCCCCCAAACGTTCGAACCTCTCGGCGATACCGACCTGCCGCGGCCCCCGCGCCGCGAATCCCGCGGCCTGGGCGGGCACCAGAGACAGAGCGGCGAGCAGGGTGGTCATGGCGCAAACGCGGCGAAGCTTGGGATTCAACATACGTTCTCCTTGGAAGAAAGCGCCTGCTGGACTGCGCCAGAGGCGCTGAGTGCTCTTAAATAGAGGTTCCCGCTGGGGTGCTCTAGGGGACATGACAGGGCTTTTCCGATCCCTTCGCCGTGGGACGGAGCTCTGAGTCGCCATTCTCATGCGCCCTTCACTCCGGCGCGGGATGGTTCAGGGATGCGCCGGTGAGCTCGGCGCCGGCTCGGGAGCCTGCCTCAGCGAGACTCCCGGGAACGCAGCCCTCGGGCCGCGCAGGATACGTCGCGGATGAGATTCAGCGTCACGCTCTCCATCTGCGCCGCCTGGTGGAAGACGAGCAAGGCGGCGATCGCCTCGCGGTGGATGTCCCGGGACTGGAACAGCGGGATCATTTCCTCGGCCAGGCGCCGCATCTCCGCACTGCGCCCCTGCTGAGCATAGATGCTGGCCAGATCGAGAGACAGCATGGCCGCGTCGAACCCGAGCTCGTGCTCGACGAGCTCCTTGAGCACGCCACGCAGAGTCTCTTCCGCGTGTCCGAAACGGCCCAGGGCAATGGCGATCTTGCCCTCGAGCCAGCGCAGACGGAGAAGGCTCATCCGGTCGCCCACCTCATGGTAGAGCGGCCGGGCGCTCTCGAGGAGGCGCGCGGCTTCCTCATGGCGCCCGCTCTCCGTCAGGTACAGGGCCAGGTTGTGCTGCGCCGACATGAAAAGGCGCTGGTCCGACTTCGCATCGACCGTGCAGAGGCCCGCCGCCAAATGGCGGATGGCGGCCTCCGGATGGCCGGCGACTCCGAGCTGGAAGCCTTTCATGATGAGGGCCTTGCCGCGGAGCCGCTCGTCCGCGAGCTTGCCGCCGATGGCGAGCACCCGGTCGAGCAGCCGGAAGGCTTCCCGGAAGCGCTGCTGGTTGCCGCGCAGGGAGGCCTTGAGGAGGAGCAACTGCGCCTTCTCCAGAGGATCTCCAGTGCCCTTCCTGAGCAGGCGCTCGGCCCTGACGAAGTCCTCGTCGGCCGGCCGGAAATCGGCGCGGATGCGCTGCGCATTCCCCAGCACCGCCCAGGCCCGCGCCCGCAGGTCGTTCACCCGCTCCTCGCCGTAGACCGCGGCGGCCAGGAGCCCCGCCACTTCCACGCCGAGCCGCGCGGCGTCGAGGGCGCGCGACGGATCCTGGAAGCCCAGCTCTCCAGCGGCGTCGAGGAGCAGCTCGCAGAGCGCCCACGTGTGGTAACGCGCCGAGGCGGTCGCCAGGTGCGTCCGGCGGCCTGCCGGCTGGGCCAGGAGCTCGCGCAGCAGCTCCGGCGCCTCGGCCCGCTCGGCGGCGAGGGCGGTGAGCTGCCGATCGGTCTCCCGCCAGGAGCGGGTGAACGCCGCCGCGTAATCGACGGACCTCTCGCCGCGGTCCCGCCGCACGCCCAGCGGCGGCAGGGCCCGCGCGGCGAGCGTCCGGCAGCAGCTCTCGCAACGCGCCAGCAGATGGCGGACGATCTCCCGGCTCTGCCGCCGGGAGAGACTGCCGCGTCCGAAGCTCGAGAGAAGAGAAAGGTCGGGGTGCTTATCCATCCTGGGGTTCGCCCTCGGGCTCTCGGTCGAAGCCAACGGCCAGCAACTGCCGCGTGAGAGCCGCGAGACAGCGGTTGGTGACCTTGCGAATGCTGGAGGTCCTGTAGCCCATCTGCTCCGCCACCTCGGTGGGGCCGTAGCCGAGGCCGTAGCGCAGCTTCAGCAGCGAACGGCAGCGGGAGGAGAGGCGGGAGAGCACGCGGTTGAGATCGCAGGTCAGGTCGGCCCTCTCCTGGGCCGGCGCCTGCGGCACCGCGAGCAGGTCGAGAATGGCGGTATCGACGGCTTCGCAGAGACTGCCCCGCCGCTTGCGCCAGTACATGATGCACTTTTTCTTGATCGTGCCGATGAGCCAGCTCTCGGGGCTGCGGATCTTGTCCCACTTGTAGAGCAGCGTGAGCTGGGCATCCTGGAGGATGTCCTCGGCGTCTTCCGGAGGAATCTCGAAATTCCGCAGAACGCGCTCCAGCCGCGGCCGGGCGTTCTTCAACAGGAGGTTCAGAGATTCCCGCAGTTCAGGATGGTCGAGAGTTGCCATAAAAGCGATGTCTGCCGTCGGTGGTTAGGCTAACACCCTGTTGCCGCCCTGTCCAGTTTAAAGCCGGTCGCCCAAGTGCCGCCGGAGCTCGCCTCCAGGCCTAGGAACGAGCCCCGGCACGCCTTTCCCTCACCGCCGGATATCGGCTCCGGTAAGATGCGCGCCGCCATGGGTGTTTTCTTTCTCTTTCTGCTCGCCGTCAGCCTGGGTTCACTCACCACGCTTTATTGGATTCCCGAAGTGGATACGGGCCGCGGTTATTTCCAGATGAACGCTCTCGTCGTGCTCGGGCTGCTGTCGCTCGCCGCGGCGGTGCTGGCCCTCCACCCCTTCCATCCGTTCGGCGACCGGCCCGCGGCCGGCGTTACTTCGCTGGCCGCAAGCCTCGCCGGCGGCTTCCTCTACTATGCGGCGATCTGGCGCGAACGCTGGGACCTCTGCCGCTGGCCGCTGACGCTCTCGACGGCCGGCTGCGCGGCGGCCCTCCTGCTCGCCGGTCCGCACCTCGTCCCCGCGTTCACTCCCCTGCCTCATCGCGGCGCCCTGCTGCTCGCCGGCCTCCTCGCCTCGGCGCTGCTCCTCGGCTGGTCGCTCATCACCATGCTCCTCGGCCATTGGTACCTGGTGGCGCCGAAGCTCCAATTCCGGCACCTGACGGTCTTCTGCCGGGTCCTGCTGGCGGTGGTCGTCCTCCGCCTGCTCACCGTCGGCGCCGCACTGGCCCTGGCCGCGGGAGTCGACGAGCTCGTCGAGCCTCACCCCCTGCGGGTGCTGACCAGCTTCGCCGGGCAGGGCGCCTTCTTCTGGTTCCGCCTGCTATGGGGGCTGGCCATCCCGCTGGCCCTCGCCGCCATGGCCCTGCACTGCGCGCGCCAGCGCTCGAACCAATCGGCGACCGGCATCCTCTACGTCCTCGTCGTCGGCGCCTTCATCGGCGAGATCACAGGCTACTATCTCAGTGTGACCACCGGTGTGCCGGTTTAGTCGCAGATGCGTGTCCGCACCCAGTGCCGCGACTGCGGCCTCCCCTTCAACACTGTTCTGACTGCGAATATGCCCGACCTTCTATGTCCGGGCTGCGGCGCGGCCCGCGCCGTGGCTCGGCAGGGCTGGAGCGACGGGCCGGACGCGCGCGTGGAGGTCTGCCCGCTCTGCGGCTGCCGTCACCTCTACCGGCAGCGCGACTTCAATCGCGCCCTCGGCTGCGGCCTGGTTCTCCTGGGCGCGGTCCTGGTGCCCTGGACCTTCGGTCTCTCCCTCGTCGCCTGCAGCCTGCTCGACCTCTGGCTCTACCGCCGGCTGCGCGACGCCGTGGTCTGCTACAAGTGCGACACGGTGTACCGCGACGCCCGCCCCCTGCCGCGCCAGGGGGACTTCGACCTGCTGAAGCACGACGTGCTGAAGTATGGGAAGGCGTGGGAGCCGAAGCAGGGGCCGTCGGCGGAAAAAAACGTAGAGTAGGGGGGGGGGGGGGGGGGGG
>JBIOVX010000244.1:0-4021 GCA_044868005.1 Thermoanaerobaculia bacterium
CCCCCCCCCCCGCCCCTACGAAGAACCTTCGGCGTCTGGAGGTGAGGGCCTACCGGTAATCCTGCACCGAGAGCTTCTCGAACGGCAGCCCGAAGGGGTGGAAGAGGTTGAAGACGACGCCGGGGAAGTGCGGATCGAGCACGGCGGCGGCGTAGCGCAGGAAGAAGGGACCCCACTCCTCGATCTCGGAGGCTCCGCTCTCGATCTCCCTGTACTCCTCGACCGGAATGCCCAGCTTCTCGGCCACGGCCTCGGCGCTCAGTCCTTTGTTCTCGCGGTGCTGGCGGATCAGCTCCCCGGCTTGTCCCGGCCGCGTGTCGGCCCAGCGGCCGGTGGGGGCGAACATGCGGCTGGTGGGCACGCCGAGCGTCACCGCGAGCTCGCGGATGAGCGGTCCCCACTTCTCGGCCGGCGATTCGCCCGCTTCGATCCCCAGATAGCGGTCCACGGGAATGTCGAGGGTGCCGGCCAATTCCTCAGGCGAGAGCTTCTTGCGCTCCCGCTCCTTCATCAAGACTTCTCCCTGTTTCACCGTCGTCTCCTTCTTGGGAAGGGTCCTGCGCCATACCTCGGGACGCCTGCGCGGCGCCGGGATGGCGTCCCCTGCTTTAGCTTCAGTGCTCGCCGGACGGCCGGGCGGGACACCCGGATCAACGCCGCTCGACGGACAGGGCCTTCAAGGCGTCGATGGGACGCCGGTCGGGGCTCATCAACTTGATAGCGCGGCGCAGATGGCTCTCGGCCTCTTCGCGGTTGCCGAGCTGGCGGTGGATCTCGCCGGCATAGAAGGCCGCGAGTCCACAGGCGGGATCGCGCCGCAGCGTCTCCCGGAGCTCCAGCAGCGCCCGGTCGGCGTGGGCCGTGGTGGCGAGAAAGCGGCAGTACGCGAGCTCGGCCGCGTAGAGGCTGTTCTGCGGATCGCAATCGGCGGCGAACTCGAGCAGCATGAGCGCCTCGCGGACCTTGCCGCCGTCCATCAGCGCCTTGCCTTTCTTGTACTGGGCCTCGGAGTCGAGCAGGTCCGTCTTGATGGCGAAGCTCGCGGCGGGCTTCTTCTCCCGCTCCTCGCGCAGGGTCTTGCGCCGGAAGAGCAGGGTGCTGCGCTGCTCGCTGTCCGCCAGCTCGGCATAGGCGCGGGCGCCGGCGAGAAAGAGATCGCGCGCCTTCTCGGCGAGGTCTGGCGGGTCGAGATCCCAGGGCGCGAAGCGGCGGGCGAAGGCGAGGAAGCTCTCCGCGAAGAGGGCCGGCTTGCCGTCCTCGGGCACGCCGAGGAGGTCGAAGGAGTCCTGCCGGCGATAGGAGAGGTAGGCCTGCATGATCTCGTCGCGCCGCCGCTCGAGCTCCGGCGAGATGGCGGCCGCCGATCCGGGCGTCGGCACCGGCGCCGTCGCGAAGGGGGCGGGCACCGGCACCGCCACCGTCCGGCGTATCGAGCCGGTATCACTGAGAAAGTCCCGCGGCAAGCTGTCCGCCGGCGCCGCGACCCCCAGGGTGCAGAAGGCGAAGAGCAGGCGGGAGATCTCGTCGGGCTGGAGACCCGTCTGCTCCGCCAGCTCGCCCAGCCGCCGGCCGCCGTGCAAGGCCTCGGCGAGCCGGGTCTGCCGCGCATTGAGGCGGAGCTCTTCGAGATGAAACGGCGGCGCCGGATGGAGGACGAGCTTCTTGCCCACCAGCGGACCGACCGCCAGGTCCACCTGCTCCTGGGGCGCGAAGCGGGTGAGACCGGTGAGGACGAGCTGCGGCACCTTCACCTTGAGCGAGGACTCGGAGGCTGGCGGCTCGTCGAGCCGGCGGAACTCTCCTTCGCTCCAGGTGAAGAGGTCCAGCAGCTTCTTCGCCAGGTTCTGCTGCAGGGTCTTGAAGAGGTCCGCGGCCGTCGCCAGCCCGCTTTCGACGACGATCACGCCGAAGGGAACGCCGCGGGCGGCCGAGCGGGAGAGGCAGGCGGTGAAATCCTCCTCGCTCAGCTTGCCTTCCTGCACCATGTAGCGGCCGAGGGTCTCGTGCGCGAGGTTGGAGCGGCAATCCACGGGCACGCCGTGCTCGAAGAGGATCCGCTTCCAGACCTGGCGCCGCCGCACCTCCAGCACCAGCGTGCTGTGGTGCAGGGCATGGGCGAGGAGCAAGGGGGCGATGGATGCCTCTGGAAGGCTCCCCTCCCGCAGGCGGGCGATCTCCTCCAGTCGCTCGGGCGTCGGGATCACGTCGTAAGATCTCGCTTGGAAAGGCGGCAGGAGTATATATGCAGGTCGTGGATCGTGGAGGGGGCCCCGGAGCGGCTATTTTCAGAACAGAGGGGACGCGAGGAATGACCGCAGAGACAGACGCCGACATGCTCTTCGACGGCCCCGAGGACGGACAGACGATCGTCCTCGCCCACGGCGCCGGGGCGCCGATGGATTCCACGTACATGAATATCGTCGCGCGTGGGCTCGCCGCGGCAGGATTGCGCGTGGCCCGGTTCGAGTTCCCCTACATGCGGCGGCGGCGGCAGACCGGCGAGCGGCGGGCGCCGGACCGCGAGCCGGCGCTGCGGGAAGCGTGGCTGGCGGCCATCGCGGCTCTCGGCGGCGGCGGCCGCGTGGTCGTCGGCGGCAAATCCATGGGCGGCAGGATCGCCAGCATGATCGCCGACGAGGCGGGAGTCCGCGGCCTGGTCTGCCTCGGCTATCCCTTCCATCCTCCCGGCCAGCCGGACCGCCTGCGCACCGCTCATCTGCGAGACCTGCGAACCCCGACGCTGATCGTGCAGGGGACCCGCGATCCGTTCGGCGTTCCCGCGGACGTCGAAAGCTACGATCTCTCGCCCAGCATTCGCCTCCTGTGGCTGGAGGATGGCGATCACTCTTTCAAGCCTCGCGCCTCCTCCGGGCACACGGAACGTCAGCACCTGGAGACGGCGGTGGCGGCGGTGGTGGGGTTCGTGAAGGGCCTGCGCTAAGCTCCGCCCCCGTGCCCGCCTCAACCTACGCCGGCCAGCTCGCTGCCCTGGGCACCGCTACGTCCTGGGCTTTCACCGCTCTCGCCTTCGACGCCGCCGCGCGGCGGATCGGGGCTCTCAGCCTCAGCCTCATCCGCCTCGTCATCGCCTTCGGCTTCCTCTGCCTTGCGGCGTGGGCACTGCGCGGCCTGCCGCTGCCGCTCGACGCTTCGCCCCACGCCTGGAAATGGCTCGCGCTCTCCGGCTGGGTGGGCTTCACCTTCGGCGACTTCTGCCTGTTCCGGGCCTACGTGGCGATGGGGGCGCGCCTGTCGTCGTTGATGATGGCCCTGGCGCCGCCGCTCACCGCCGTCATCGGCTGGCTGCTCTTGGGAGAGATCCTCACCGGCCGCGCCCTGCTGGGGATGTTCCTCACCGTCGCCGGCATCGCGTGGGCCGTGCTCGAGCGCAAGACGCAGAACGGCGAATCCAGTCGCGCCTCTCCCTCAGGCCTCGCCATGGGCCTCTGTGGCGCCCTCGGCCAGGCGGGCGGGCTGGTGCTGAGCAAGCTCGGCATGGGGAGCTACCACGCCGTGGCGGCCACGCAGGTGCGGGTGATGGCCGGCATCCTCGGCTACGCCGTGCTCTTCATGGTCCTCGGCTGGTGGCCGCGGGTGCGCGAGGCCCTGCGCGATCGCCGCGCTCTCGGCTTCGCCTCCGTCGGCGCCTTCTTCGGACCGTTCCTCGGCGTCTCGCTCTCGCTGTTCGCCGTCCAACACGTGCCGGCCGGAGTGGCGGCTAGCATCATGGCCCTGACGCCGGTCTTGATCATTCCTCTTGTCGTGTTGACGCGGGAAGAGCGCGTGGGCTTCGGCGGCGTCGCGGGCGCTATCGTGGCGGTCTTGGGGGTGGTACTGCTGTTTCTGTGAGGCGATCGCTTCACGATCGAGGATCCCGAAACGAATAGGAATTGTGGTTCAGGTTGCCTGTGGATTTCGGACTGGCCTGCCCTTCGAAGCCTCACCCCCTGTCCCCCTCTCCCTGACGGGCGAGGGGGGACGATTCACAGCCTTCTTGCTGATAGGAGGCCTGCTTTTTTGA
>JBIOVX010000245.1:0-116835 GCA_044868005.1 Thermoanaerobaculia bacterium
GCGGAACAGAAAACGGCGGCCACGTAGGGCCGCCGCTACGACCCTCCTGTTCGCCCTCGCCACAGCCGCAGTAGGACAGACTCCGCCCGCCGCTCCGGAGCCGCCCCCGGCCTTTTCCGGCGCCACCCAGGTGCTCGCCGTCGAGGTGCCGGTGCAGGTGGTGCGCGACGGCGAGCCGGTGCGCGGCCTCACCCGCGAGGACTTCGAGGTGTGGGAGGGGCGGCGCAAGCTGCCGGTCACCGGTTTCGAGGTGCTCGATCTCTCGGCCGGGGCCCCCGTGCGCGCCGCGGCGGTGCCGGCGGCGGCGCGCCGCCATTTCCTGCTGCTCTTCGACCTGGCGTTCTCCGAGCCCGTCGCGGTGCTGCGCGCCCGGCGGGCGGCGGCGGGCCTGCTCGCACAGCTCCATCCCACCGACCTGGTGGCCGTCGCCACCTACAGCGCGGCGCGCGGGCCGCAGCTCGTGCTCGGCTTCACCTCCGACCGGCGGCAGCTCGACGGCGCGCTCGCCAGCCTCGGCCTGCCGGACCTCATGGTGCGTCCGGTCGATCCTCTGCGCCTGGTGCTCCAGGAGGTCCTGGGGGCGGAGAACGCCGCCGGCGCGCCGGCGCTCGTCCACGATCCCCTCGCCGACGTCACCGACGTGGCCGTGCAGCAGCGGCTGGTGATGGTGAACGAGGCCGTGGGGAGCGCCGACCGCGCGGTGCAGAGGAACCACGTCGAGATCTTCACCCGCGCGCTCTCGGATCTCGCCCGGCAGGTGGCGGTGGTCGAGGGGCGCAAGTACCTGGTGTTCCTCTCCGAGGGGTTCGACAGCGCTCTCATCGCGGGCACGCCCGATCCGCAGCGGCAGGAAGAGATCCGCGAGACCGTCCTGCACGGCGAGTCGTGGCGCATCAGCTCCGAGGAGCGCTACGGCCTCACCGAGACCGCCAACGACGTCGAGCGCATGCTCGAGCAGTTCCGGCGCGCCGACTGCCTCATCCAGGCCGTCGACATCGGCGGCGTGCGCGCCGGCGCTGATCAGGAAGCGTTGCGCCCGGGCGGACGCGACAGCCTGCTGATGATGGCCCGCGGCACCGGCGGCGACCTCTACGAGAGCTTCAACGACCTCGGAGCCGCCATGGGCCGCATGCTCAAGCGCACCAGCGTCACCTACGTGCTGGCGGTCGAGCCCGACCGCTCGCCGCCGGAGGACGAGTACCACCGGCTGCGGGTGGAGCTGAAGAAGCCGCTCCCCGGCGCGCGGATCACGCACCGGCCGGGCTACTACCCGCCCAAGCCGTACGCCGAGCAGGACTCGCTCGCCAAGCTGCTGGAGGCCGCCAACCAGGTGATGAGCGGCGAGGAGAGCGAGGCCATCCCCACGGCGGTGCTGGCGGTGCCGGTGCGCGCGGAGGGAGAGAAGGCCTACGTGCCGGTGCTGATCGAGGCCGGCGGCGCCGGCCTGCTCGCCGGGCCGCAGCCGGCGGTGCTGCCGGTGGAGGTCTACGTCTACGCCCTCGACGAGCTCGGGGCGGTGCACGATTTCTTCACCCAGACGGTGGGCCTCGACGTCGCCAAGGCCGGCGCGCCGCTGCGCCAGGCCGGCTTCAAGTTCTTCGGCCACCTCGACCTGCTGGCCGGCGACTACTCGCTGCGCGTCTTGGTGCGCAACGGCGCCAGCGGGGCCACCGGCCTGCGGGTGGTGCCGGTCCACGTGCCGGCCTTCGCCGGCGGCGAGCCGGCCCTGCTGCCGCCCCTGTTCCCCGAGCCGCCCGGCCGCTGGCTGATGGTGCGCGAGGAGCCGCGCGGCGAAGCCAAGCCGCCCGCCTACCCTTTCCTGCTGCGCAGCGCGCCGTTCGTCCCCGCCTCGCGGCCGGTGCTGACCCCCCGGCGCGAGACCCTCATGGTGCTCACCGGCTACAACCTGGGCGCCGGCGCGTGGAAGGCGCGGCCCCAAGTGCTGACGGCGGACGGCCGCGAGCTGCCGGGGGGCAGCGTCGAGATGCTCGACCGGCGCGGCACCGCGGCGGCGGACCGCGCCATCGCCTCCTGGTGGCCGCCCGACCTGCAGCCGGGCGAGTACGTATTGCGCATCACGGTCACGGGAGCGGCGGAGGAGGCCAGCAGCAGCGTGAGGTTCGTGGTGGAGTAGCGGGAACTTTTTGCTCCGTCTTGCGTCTTAGTAGGCGGAGGGTAGTCAGGAGGAGTCTATGCAGCTCACAGCACGGTTCAGCCGTCCGGGCCGGCGGCTCGGGCTCGCCGCGGCGTCTTTGGCGTTGGCGCTCGCGGCCACACCGCTCGGTGCGCAGCGGTTTTCCGAGTCCACCAGCGTCGTCGCCGTCGAGGTGCCCGTGCAGGTGGTGCGCGACGGCAAGCCGGTGCGCGGGTTGACCGCCGCGGACTTCGAGGTCTACGAAGGCCGCGAGAAGCAGGAGATCACCGGCTTCGAGGCCCTCGACCTCGCGACGGTGCCCGCCGACCGCCCGGAGGCGGTGCGCCGCATGCCGATGTCCGCCCGGCGCCGGTTCGTCCTGCTCTTCGATCTCGGGTTCTCCAAACCGACCTCGATGACGCGCGCCCGCGAAGCGGCCAAGCGGCTCCTGCACGGCTCCTTCCATCCGTCGGACCTCATCGCCGTCGGCGCCTACCTGCCCTCGCAAGGGCCCCAGCTCTTGCTCGGCTTCACCACCAACCGTGCTCAGATCGAGGGCGCCATCGACCGGCTGAACCCGGTGCAGAACCATTTCGCCGCCGACCCTCTGCTGCTGGCCGGCGCGCTCGCCGAGATCGACGGCGACAGCCATACGGTGAGCTCCCAGATGGTGGAGCAGGGGGGTGTCGAGCAGGTCTATACCGGCCGCGAGGCCACCGTCTCGTCGGCCGCGGCCCTGGCGCGCAGCGAGCGGGAGAAGCAGCGCAGCACCCTCGCCGCCTTCACCCGCTCGCTCGCCGTCTTCGCCGAAGCCATGGCCGCCGTGGACGGCCGCAAGCACGTGCTCTTCCTCTCCGAAGGCTTCGACAGCTCGCTCGCCATCGGCACCGTGGACGAGGCCGAGATCCAGGAGATGGACACCTTCTCCGTCTCCGGCGACGTGTGGAACATCGACCAGGACCAACGGTACGGCAACACCAAGGCGAGCAGCGATCTGGAGAAGATGCTGGAGGCCCTGCGCCGCGCCGACTGCGTGGTGCAGGCCGTGGACATCGGCGGCGTGCGTGCGGCCGCCGGCGATCTGCGGGCCGCCCGCGCCCAGGGCGCCGACGGGCTCTTCATCATGGCCAACTCGACGGGCGGCGAGCTCTACCAGAACTTCAACGACCTCGGCGCCGCCATGGAGAAGATGCTCGACCGCACCAGCGTCACCTACGTGCTCTCCTTCCAGCCCGACGTCAAGCATGACGGCAAGTACCACAAGCTGCGCGTCGAGCTGAAGAATCCCGCCGGCGCGCGGGTGGTCTACCGGCCCGGCTACTTCGCGCCGAAGCCCTACGGCCAGCGCACCGCCATGGAGAAGCTCCTGCAGACGGCCGGCGAGGTGGTCTCCGGGCAGGAAGGCGGCCCGGTGGGGCTCGCGGTGCTCGCCGCTCCGTTCAAGATGCCCGGCGACAAGGCCTACGTGCCGGTGGTGATCGAGATCGACGGCGCCTCCCTGCTCGCCGGCCATGAGGGCACGGGTCTGCCGGCCGAGATCTACGTCTACGCCATGGATGCGCAGGGCGCCGTGCAGGACTTCTTCACCCAGACCGTCGGCCTCGATCTCGCCAAGGTCGGCGACGCCGTGCGCTCGACCGGCATCAAGGTCTTCGGCGATCTCGAGCTGGCGCCCGGCACCTACTCGCTGCGCGTGCTGGCGCGCAACGGCCAGACCGGCGCGGCGGGGATGCGGGTGTCCTCCCTGGAGGTGCCTACCTTCGCTCAGACCTCGCCGGTGCTGCTGCCGCCCTTCTTCCCCGAGCCGGCCGGCCGCTGGCTGGTGGTCCGCGAAGCCAAGGTGCAGGAAGGGAAGGTGCCCTATCCGTTCATGGCCCGCAAGGAGCCGTACGTCCCCGCCTCGCGGCCGGTGCTGCTGCCCGACCAGGCGGTCCCCCTCTCGCTCGTCGGCTACGGCCTCGGCAAAGGACGGCTGAAGGCGGAAGCCACGGTGATGACCGCCGAGGGCAAGGAGGTGGCCGGTGGCATGATCGGCGTGCTGGGCCGCGAGAGCGAAGGTGCCGAGGGGCCCGTCCGGCTGGACGCCACCTTCCAGCCGCCCGAGCTCCAGCCCGGCGAGTACCTGCTGATGGTGACGGTGACCAACGCGGAAGGAAGGGCCGAGACCAGCGTCGCGCCGTTCGCCATCCGGGGCTCCGCCGGCCTGGCGAAGGACGGAGGAACGGGCCGTTAGCGGCGCCGCCGCGAGCGGCGAGGCCCGCGTCGTTCTCAAGCCAGGCCGCGAGAAGTCCGTCCGCGAAGGCCATCCCTGGATCTTCTCGGGCGCCGTCGCCCGGCTGGAAGGCCCCGCCGACGCTCCCCTGGCCTGGGTCTTCGACGCCCGGGACAAACCCCTCGGGCTCGCCTTCCACAGCCCCCGCTCGCAGATCCGCCTGCGCATGCTGGGCGCCGGCGTCGCGGCGGCGGACCGCGCCTTCTTCGCCGCCCGCCTCGTCGAAGCGATTTCCCTGCGCCAGGCCGTGCTGCCGCCGGAGACCACCGGCTACCGCTTGTTGAACGCCGAGGGGGACGGCGTGCCGGGCTGGACGGTGGACCGCTTCGGCGACGTCCTGGTGAGCCAGATCACGGTGGCCGGCCTCGAGGCGGTGCGCGCCGACTCCTACGCCGCCCTGGCGGAAGCCGTGCCGGGCGCCGCTATCGTGCAGGCCAACGACGTCCCGGTCCGCCGCGCCGAAGGTCTCTCCTTCGCCGGGGAGGAGACGATCGCGGGAGATCCCCCGGCCGAGGCGCGCTTCAGCGAGTCCGGCCTCGCCTTCACGGCCGAGATCGGCGGCGGGCAGAAGACCGGCTTCTACTGCGACCAGCGGGAGAACCGCCGCCGCGCCGAGCGCCTCGCCGGCGGCCGCGCGGTGCTCGACCTCTTCGCCCACACCGGCGCCTTCGGGGTCTACGCGCTGCGCGGCGGCGCCTCGCGCGTGGTGCTCGTCGAGTCGTCGGCGCGCCTGATCGAACGCGGGCGGCAGCACGTCGAGTTGAACGGTTTCGAGTCCGGCCGCGCCGAATGGGTGAAGGCGAACGTCTTCGAAGACCTGCGCCAGCGCACGGAACGCTACGGCCTCGTCGTCTGCGATCCGCCGCCGCTGGTGCGCAAGCGGACCGATCTCGACGCCGCGGCCCGCGCCTACAAGGACCTCAACCGTCTCGCCCTCGCGCGCGTCGAGCCGGGAGGTTTCCTGCTGACCTTCAGTTGCAGCGGCGCCGTGGACGCCAAGCTCTTCCGCCAGATCTTCTTCGCCGCCGCCGTCGAAGCCGGCGTGCGGGTGGCCCTGCTGGAGCCGCTCGCGGCGGCGCCGGATCACCCGGTGGCCATCACGCATCCGCAAGGCGAGTACTTGAAGGGTTGGCTGGCGATGGTGCGCGGGCCGGTGCTGTAGGGGCGGCCGCTGTAGGGGCGGCGGTAGTTGAGGCGGTCTGCGCTTCGAGACCTCACCCCCTGGCCCCCTCTCCAGCGGAGCTGGAGAGGGGGGAACGCAGATGAAGGGATTTGCTAGTTCCGCAGGTCTCGAAGATGACCGACGGTTTCGAGGATCTTGCTGAGAACGGCTTCGCGATTCTCGAAGAGGTCGCGGTTGGGAAAACGGAGGATCGTGCAGCCGACGGAGCGAAGGTAGGAATCCCGATTCTCGTCATGGGCAGCCTGGCGTGGGTCCGCATGAACGTTGCCGTCGAGCTCCACGACGAGCTTCAGCTCCGGACAGTAGAAATCGGCCACGAAGATACTGATCGGTTTCTGCCGGCGAAACTTGATCCCTTCCAACCGGCGGTCGCGCAGGATCTCCCACATCGCCTGTTCCGCAGGAGTCGGATCCGCACGCAGGATCTGAGCGCGGGACTTCAGGGTCCGCACCGGAATCGGTACGAGTCTGTTTTGCCGTTCCCTCATTCTGTCCTCACCTTATCGAAGCCGATGATGATCGGCAATGCCGTTCCCACCCGCGCTCCCCCCTCTCCATCTCCGATGGAGAGGGGGCCAGGGGGTGAGGTTTCGGAGCGCAGACCGCCCCAACCGCCGCCGCCTCTACGGAGCGCAGAATCAGGACCAATACGCTTGACTTCCGCCCCGCCCTCCCATAGGATCGCCGCAGCATCTTCGCGGTCTTTGAAGCGGGCGGGCCGGAGCGTCCGGTCCAACATGAAAACGGCCCGGAGTGAGTAGCCGCTCACGTCCGAGCCTGACCACGCAAAGGAGACAAGTTCCTATGCGCAGCTATCCCGATTGTACCAACGCGTTTTCCCCATCCTTCCTGGAACAGTTCATGGAGCGCGACGAGCCGCCGACGGGGGCCGAGGCGGACGTGGCGGGGCCGTGGCACATCGAGCCCATCCCGGGCCTGGGCTTCGGTCTCTTCCGGCTCGGCGAGAGCCTGGCGCGCGGCTGCCGGCCGGCCGCGGTGTTCCCGGACCGCTGGCTGGCGCTCCTCGCCGCCGCGGTGCTCCCCGGCACCGGGCGCGACGCGATGCTGCGGCTCAACAAGCAGCCTGACGCCGAAGGCTACGGCGTGGCGCTCGACGACGGTGGAATCGTCGGCCACTTCGAGCTGTTCGACGAGTCGCTGCTGGAGGCGCTCAACGTCACCGTGGGCCTGGTGCGGTCGCCGCAATCCCTGGCGTACCTGCTGGAGGCGGCCGGTCCTGCGGCGCTCGAGCGGTGCGGTGCCATTCTGGCGGCGTTGCGCTAACGAACGGCGCCGGAGCAAGGTCTTCCGGACCCAGAACACGGTCTTCCGGGCTCAGAGCACGTTGTTCCGGACCCAGAACACGTTGTTCCGGGCCCAGAACACGGTGTTCTGGACCCAGAACGATGTCTCCCGGGTCTGGAACACGTTGCTCCCGACCCAGAACGATGTCTTCCGGGTCCAGAACATGGCGCTCCGGGCTCGGAACACGTTGTTCCGGAGTCCGTGCACCGTGTTCCGGGTCCGGAAGGCCGTGTTCCGGAGTCCGCGCACCGTGTTCCGGGTCCGGAAGACCGAGCCCTGGAGTCCGTCCGCCGTGTTCCCGAGGCGGTGCGCGAAGCAACGGCGCCGTTGCGCGTCCACGCGGAGGGGGGTGCGTGCCGTCGGGAAGAGGCCGGCGGTTCCGTTGACACTGTCCCCCTGCGTTTGCTACCCTCACCATCCCTTGGCAACCGCCAAAAGGGAAAGGTACTTAGGCCCGTAGCTCAGTTGGTTAGAGCGCTACGTTGACATCGTAGAGGTCAGCGGTTCAAGTCCGCTCGGGCCTACCAGGCTTCGTCAGGAGTGGAATTCGGCGCCAGACAAGAGAACGAGAGGACACATGGAGAACCGCACCACTGGTGGCCGACATTCAGCCTCATGCCCAGGCGCTTAGCTCAGTTGGTTAGAGCGCTACCTTCACACGGTAGAGGTCAGCGGTTCGAGTCCGCTAGCGCCTACCATCCCTTCCACTCGTGATCTCTTCCGGCGCGGGCCTCCGCCCGATAGGTGAACCCTTTTCCGATTCCTGGCGACAGATGACCGTGGTCCCATGGAGACGATGACCGAAGCCCTCAGCCTGACTCTGCCCGACGGCTCCGTACGCACGGTGCCGGCAGGGACGACTCCGCTCGAGGTGGCGGCTGCGATCGGACCGCGCCTGGCCAAGGACGCCGTGGGCGCCGAGCTCGACGGCCGCAAGATCGACCTGCGCTTGCCGCTGACTCAGGGGGGAGCCTTCCGCATCTTCACCGTCAAGAGCCCGGAGGCGGGCGAGTTCATCCGCCACAGCGCCGAGCACGTGCTGGCCGACGCCGTCAAGCGCCTGTGGCCGGAGGCCGAGATCGACGCCGGCCGCAAGGACCACACGGAGAAGTTCCAATACGACTTCCGTTTCCCGCGCGCCTTCACGCCCGAGGACCTGGAGAGGATCGAGGAGCAGATGCGCGAGATCCTCGCCGAGGGCAGCGAGTTCGAGCGCATCGAGGTCTCGCGCGAGGAGGCCGAGCGCATCTTCCGCGACATGGGCGAGACCCTGAAGGTCGAACGGTTGAAGGAGATCCCCGCCGGCGAGACGATCACCCTCTACCGCGACGGCCGCTTCACCGACCTCTGCCGCGGGCCGCACGTGCGCAGCCTGGCGCAGATCGGCGCGGTGAAATTGCTCGAGGCCTCCGGCGTCTACTGGAAGGGGGACGAGGCCAATGAGCGGCTGCAGCGCATCTACGGCACCGCCTTCGCCAGCCGCCAGGAGATGGAGGAATACCTGGAGCGGCTGGAGCAGGCGCGCGCCCGCGACCACCGGCGGCTGGGCCAGGAGCTGGACCTCTTCAGCTTCAACCCGCTGGCGCCGGCCATGCCCTTCCTGCATCCCAAGGGGGCGTCGATCTACAACGCGCTCATCGGCTACGTGCGCGAGCTCAACGCCCGCTACGGCTACGGTGAGGTGATCACGCCGCAGATCCTGGACGTCGAGCTGTGGAAGACCTCGGGCCACTACGATAACTACGTCGAGAACATGTTCTTCACCGAGGCCGAGGAGCGGCAGATGTCGGTCAAGCCGATGAACTGCCCGACGCACTGCCTGATCTTCGGCACCCGGCTGCGCTCGTACCGTGACCTGCCCATCCGCTACGCGGACTTCGGCCGGCTGCACCGCTACGAGCGCAGCGGCGTGACCGCCGGCATGTTCCGCGTGCGCTCGTTCGCCCAGGACGACGCCCACGTCTTCTGCACCGAGGAGCAGATCGAGGGCGCGGTGCTGGCGGCGATGGAGATGATCCTGGAGCTCTACGGCACCTTCGGCTTCGAGGACGTGGGTATCGAGCTGTCGACGCGGCCGGAGAAACGGATCGGCTCCGACGCGATGTGGGACCGCGCCGAAGCAGGCCTGGCGCAGGCGCTCGCGCGCCGCGGCGCCGCCTACCGGGTCAATCCCGGCGACGGCGCCTTCTACGGGCCGAAGATCGACTTCCACGTGCGCGACGCGCTGGGCCGGAGCTGGCAGCTCGGCACCATCCAGCTCGACTACCAGATGCCGCAGCGCTTCGGCCTCCTCTACGTGGGAGCCGACGGCGCGGAGCACCAGCCGGTGATGATCCACCGCGCCATGATGGGCTCGGTCGAGCGCTTCCTGGCGATCCTCATCGAGCAGACGGCGGGCGCCTTCCCGCTCTGGCTGGCGCCGGTGCAGGCGGTGGTGCTGCCGGTGTCGGAGAAGTTCGCCGCCTACGGCGAGAAGGTGCGCCAGGCCCTCGCCGAAGCCGGCGTGCGGAGCGAGCTCGACGACCGCAACGAGAAGCTCGGCTACCGCATCCGCGAGGCGCAGCTCCAGAAGGTGCCGTTCATGCTGGTGGTCGGCGCGCGCGAGGAGCAGGAGGGCACGGTGGCGGTGCGGCGGCGCGCCGGCGAGGACCTGGGGACGATGGCGTTGGACGTGTTCCTGGCGCGGCTCCGCGGTCTCGTGGCGGCGCGCAGCCGGGAGCTCTGAACACTTTTAGAAAGGAGAATGGATCTGAACACTACACTACGGGCACAAGCTCGACGCTCTGAGGGGGTGAGCTAGCCATCGACAAGGCAACGCGGATCAACGAGCGCATCCGGGTGCGCGAGGTGCGGCTGGTGGACGCCGACGGCTCGCAGGCCGGCATCGTGCCGGTGGAGGAGGCGCTGCGGCGGGCCCAGGAGGCTGCCCTCGACCTCGTGGAGGTGGCGCCGACGGCCAAGCCGCCGGTGTGCCGCATCATGGACTTCGGCAAGTTCCTCTACGAGCAGAAGAAGAAGGCCCACGAGTCGAAGAAGAAGCAGAAGATCATCCACGTCAAGGAAGTCAAGTTCCGCCCCAACATCGACGAGCACGACTATGACTTCAAGCTCAAGAACGCCCTCCGCTTCCTGGGCGACGGCGACAAGGTGAAGGCCACCGTCCAGTTCCGCGGCCGCGAGATGGCGCGCCAGGACCTCGGCCACAAGCTGCTCAAGCGCTTCGAGGCGGACCTGGGAGAGCATGGAGTGCTAGAATCCTCGCCCGAGATGGCCGGCAACCGGATGCACGTCATCTTCGGTCCGCCGCGCCACGGGGGAGCCAAGAAAGCCGCCACCTGACCCCGCAGGGGGGTCGGGAGGCGCAGGAATTCGGTCCACACCGATCCGCGTTCCGTGGGGCACAGCCTGCTGTGCCCCTCGAACGGCGGGTCTGTTTTTCGCGAAGAAAGGAGCCGGCCTTGCCGAAGCAGAAGACGCACAAGGGGGCCGCGAAGCGTTTCAAGGTCACAGGCACTGGCAAGGTGACGCGTCACCAGGCGATGCACAGCCACATGCTGACCTCGAAGACCACCAAGAGGAAGCGCCATCTGCGCAAGTCCACGGCGGTCTCGCCCGCTTTCGCCGGCACGCTCAAAGAGATGCTGCACACGTAAAAACGGCCCGGCCCCGTTGCAGGGGCGGCCACACCACAAATTACGGCGCCCGGCGGGAAGGACCTGCCCCCGGAGCCGCGGCCCCCGGCAGCCGGCCCTGATCGGCGCCGCGCGGGCCCCTGACCGCTCCCCCCTCCCACCGAGGCGGAGCAGAAACGAGGTTCGAGAGATGGCACGTGTCAAGCGCGGCAGCAAGCGCGTCCAGAAACGGAAGAAGATCCTCAAGCTCGCCAGCGGCTACTACGGCACCAAGTCGAAGAGCCACCGCATCGCCAAGCAGGCCGTCGACAAGTCGCTCGGCTTCGCCTATCGCGACCGCCGGCAGAAGAAGCGGCAGATCCGCAGCCTGTGGATCGTGCGCATCAACGCCGCCGCCCGCCTGCACGGGCTCTCCTACAGCCGCCTGATCGCCGGCCTGAAAGCCGCCGGTTCGCTGCTCGACCGCAAGGTGCTGGCCGACCTCGCCGTCGCCGACCCGCAGGGTTTCGCGGGCATCGCGGAGATGGCGAAGTCGGCGCTCGACGAGGGCCAGGGCGGCAGCGGTCTTACGGCGGCGCCCGCGGAGGGGTAAGGTGAGCGTCGCCGGCGGCGCCCCTCCTCAGACGGTTGCCCAATTGGAGGATCTGGGCGGCCAGTTCGAGAAGGACTGCGGGGACGTCAAGGACCGCAAAGACTGGGAGGCTCTGCGCGTCCGGTGGGCAGGGCGCAAACAGGGAATCCTGCGCGCGCTGCTCGACGGGATTCGAAATGTCGAGCCCCAGGAGAGGCGCGCCTACGGCGAGGCCGTCAACCGCCTCAAGGAGCACGTCGAACGCCGCCTCGCCGAGCTCGACGAGGCCTTGTCCGCGCAGGAGCAGGAGGCCGCCCGCCGCGCCGCCGCCGTGGACGTCACCCTGCCCGGCCGGCGGCCCGCCCTGGGGAGCATCCATCCGGTTTCGCTGGTCATCCGCGAGATGGAGGCGATCTTCGCCGAGATGGGCTACAGCGTCGCCGAGGGCCCCGAGGTCGAGGACGACTACCACAACTTCCAGGCCCTGAACTTCCCGCCGGACCATCCGGCGCGCGATACGCAGGACACGTTCTTCCTGGAGAACGGCCTGCTGCTGCGCACCCACACCTCGCCGGTGCAGATCCGCACCATGCTGGCGAGGAAGCCGCCCATCCGCGTCATCTGTCCCGGCCGGGTCTACCGCAACGACAACGACTTGCGGCACTCGCCGATGTTCCACCAGGTGGAAGGCCTGGCGGTGGCGGAGGGGATCACCGTAGGCCACCTCAAGGGCACTCTCCTCGCCTTCATGCGGCGGCTGTTCACGCCGGACGTCGAGATCCGCCTGCGGCCGAGCTTCTTTCCCTTCACCGAGCCTTCGGCCGAGATGGACGTCTCCTGCCAGAACTGCAAGGGCAAGGGGTGCGAGGTCTGCTCCGGCTCCGGCTGGATGGAGATCCTCGGCTGCGGCATGGTCGATCCCCGCGTGCTCGAGGAGTGCGGCATCGATCCGGACGTCTACTCCGGCTTCGCCTTCGGCATGGGCCCCGACCGGGTGGCGATGAACCGTTACGGCATCTCCAACATCCGCCTGCTGTTCGACAACGACGAGCGGCTGCTGCGGCAGGTGCGGGGCTGATGGAATTCTCCACGCGCTGGCTCGCCGAGTACGTCGATCTGCCGGAGGGCGCCAAGGATCTCCAGCGGCGGCTGACGGAGGCCGGGCTGAACGTCGAGGGCCTCGCGGTCCACGACGGCGATACGGTGCTCGACGTGGACGTCACCAGCAACCGGCCGGACTGCATGAATCACTTCGGGCTGGCGCGGGAGGTCTCGGTGCTCTACGGCCGGCCGCTGCGCCGGCCGCCGGCCGCTCCCGCGGAGGTGGATGAGCGGACCGCGGACGCCGCCCGCATCGTCATCGAAGATCTCGCGGGCTGTCCGCGTTTCGCGGCGCGGGTGGTGCGCGGGGTGCGCGTCGGTCCCAGCCCGGATTGGCTGCGCCGGCGCCTGAAAGCGATCGGCCAGCGCTCGATCAACAACGTGGTGGACGTCACCAACTTCGTGCTCTGGGAGCTGGGCCAGCCGCTCCACGCCTACGATCTCGCCAAGGTCGCCGGCGGCACGCTGGTGGCGCGCCGGGCGCGGCCGGGCGAGCGGCTGGTCACGTTGGACGGCCAGGAGCGCCGGCTCGATCCCGAGGTGCTGGTGATCGCCGACGCCGAGAAGCCGGTCGGCCTCGCCGGCGTCATGGGCGGGCTGGACAGCGAGGTCACCGGCTCGACGCGCGACGTGCTCATCGAAGGCGCCCATTTCGACCGCCGGGCGGTGCGCATCACCGGCAAGCGCTTCGGCCTGCACACGGACGCCAAGCACCGCTTCGAGCGCGGCGCGGACCCTGAGATCTGTCCCGAGGCGGTGAGCCGCGCCGCGGCCCTCATCGCCGAGCTGGCGGGCGGCACGGTGCTCGCCGGCGTCATCGACGAGCGCGACACGGCGCGGGACTGGACGCGCCGGGGCCGCATCGACCTCGCGAAGCTCGACGCTTTCGCCGGCGCCGAAATCGACCCGGCCGACTCCGAGCGCTGGCTCACCGGCCTCGGCTTCGGCGTGGACCGCGCGGGCGGCAACGGCGTTTGGAGCGTCACCGTGCCCTCCTGGCGCTACTACGATTTCCAGCCGCGGCCGGAGCCGCCGCACGAGGTCTACCCGCAGGACGTGTATGAAGAGGTGATCCGGATCTTCGGGTTCGAGAGGATCGCCGCCGCCCTGCCGGGCATCCCGGGCGCGGACGCGCCGAAGCCGGAGAACCAGATCCGCCGCGAGCGGCTGCGCCGGCAGCTCGCCGCCTCCGGCTACGCCGAGACGGTCCACTTCGCCTTCCTCGATCCGGCGCGCGCCGCCGTCCTGCCTAGCCTGCGGCCGGAGGCGAAGCCCATCCGCCTGGCCAACCCGCTCTCCGAGCAGTACTCGGTGCTGCGGCGCTCGCTGGCGCCGAACCTGGCGGAGACCGCGCGCTTCAACCAGCGGCGCGGCCTCGCCGCGGTGCGCATCTTCGAGATCGCCACCGTCTTCTTCGAGACCGCGGAGGGCGGGCTGCCGGACCAGCCCGAGCACGTGGCCCTCGCCTGCGGCGGCCGGCTCGGCAATGCCTGGGAGCGGGAGGTGGATCTCGACCTCTTCGACCTCAAGGGAGCGGTGGAGGCGCTGGCCGAAACCTTCGGCGTGCGCCTGGACGTCCGTCCCGCCGATCTGCCGGGCCTGCTGGCCGGCAACGCCGCCGAGCTGCTGCGAGACGGCCAGGTGGTGGGCTGGTTCGGCCGCGTCGAAGAGGAGGAGGGCTATCCCCTCTACGTGGCCGAGCTGGCGACCGACGCCCTGGCCGGCGGCGAGGTGGGTCTGGAGGTGGATCTGCCCTCCCGCTTCCCGGGCATCTCGGCCGACTTCACGCTCACGCATCCTCTCGACACTCCCTGGGCGGAGATCGACCGCGCCGTCGCCGAGCAGGCGCCGCCGGAGCTCGTCTCCTGGCGGCTCAAGGTGCGCTACCGCGGTCCCGGCGTGCCCGACCGCGCGGTCAACACCACCATCTCGTTCGAGTACAACGCGCGCGAGCGTTCGCTGACCCAGGAGGAGGTCAACGCCCTGCAGCTTGGCCTCAATGACAAGCTCACCGCCCGTTTCGGCTGGAAAGGATAGGCGCCGCCGTGGACATCGAATGGCTGGACGGTCTGGAGACCCGGGTGCGCGAGGCTGTCGTGCGTCTGGGGGAGCTGGGGGAGGAGAACCGCTCGCTGCGCGCGCAGATCAAGACCCTCGAGACCCGCCTCGCCGCGGCCTCGACGCCCGCCGCCGAGCCGGACGGATCCGCAGAGCCTGACGAGGAGCTGGAAAACCTCCGCGCCCACATCCGCGATCTCGAAGAGCAGCTCGCCGCCGCCGAGACCGAGCGTGCCGAAGCCGCCGCCGCGGCGAAAAGCTGGGAGATCGAGCGCGAGGAGGTGAGGCGGCGGGTGGAGGGTCTGGTGGAGCGGCTGGAGGGGTTGGCGGAGGGGGAATAGATCAAATCCGGAACGCTCGAGAATCCTTCCTATTGACATTCGATACGAACCGCTGTTATCCTCCTATCGACGCTCGATAGGAGGAGTCCGTGAACGAGGAAAAAACCGAGCTGTTACAGGGCACCCTGGACCTGCTGATCCTGAAGGCGGTCACCCTGGGGAGGAATCACGGCCTGGGGATCTCCCGCCGCATCGAGCAGATCACCCAGGAGACGTTCCAGGTGAAGCCCGGTTCGCTGTTCCCGGCGCTCCACCGTCTCGAGGAGAGCGGCTTCCTCAAGGCGGAGTGGGGCGAGTCGGAGAACAACCGCCGCGCCAAGTTCTACCAACTGACGCCCGCCGGGCGGCGGCGGCTGGAGATCGAGAAACAGAGTTGGGAGCGCGTCGTCGTCGCCATCGCGCACGCGCTCGCGGCCACCTAGCGACGAGGAGGACGTATGCCGCTCATGGCGCGTGGCTCGAGCGTGATGCGCAACCTGTTCCGGCGCGAGCGGGTCGACCGGGATCTCGACGCGGAAGTCCGCTCTTACCTCGACGCGCTCGTCGAGGAGAAGCTCGCCGCCGGCATGCCGCCGGAGGAGGCCCGGCGCGCCGCGGCGCTCGAGCTCGGCGGCGTCGAGCAGGTCAAGGAGCGGGTGCGCGAGACGCGCGGCGGAGCGCTGCTGGAGTCGCTGCTGCAGGACCTGCGCTACGGCCTGCGCACGCTGGCGAAGAACCCGGGCTTCGCGGCCGTCGCCGTGCTCACCCTGGCGCTCGGCATCGGCGCCAACACGGCGATTTTCTCCGTCGTCAACGGCGTGCTCCTGAGCCCGGTCGCTGGCCGCGACCCGGACCGTCTCGTGATGCTGTATGAGACGACCAAGGACATACCGCGAGCGCCGGTGTCCTATCCCAATTACGTCGACTGGCGGCAACGCGCGCGCAGCTTCGAGGACATCGCGATCTACAACGGCTTCGATCAGCTCACGATGACCGGGCAGGGAGATCCCGAGCGGATCCGCGGCGGGCTGGCGTCGGGAAACCTCTTCCCGCTGCTCGGTACCGAGCCGGCGGTCGGGCGCCTCATCGATCCGCGCGACGACCACCTCGAGGCGGAGCCGGTGGCGGTGATCACCGACGGCTTCTGGCGCCGCCGTTTCGCGGCGGATCCCGCGGTCGTCGGCAAGCCGATCGTCCTCGACGGCGTCGCCTACACGATCGTCGGCGTGCTGCCGCCGCGGTTCCGGCTCACCGCCGTCTCGGAGGTGTGGGTGCCGCTCGGGCGCTTCACGCACCTGCCGCGGTTCGTCCGCATCAATCACTCGGGGCTCATCGGCATCGGCCGGCTCAAGCCCGGAGTGACGCTGGACCGGATGCAAGCCGATCTCGCCACGGTGGCCCGGCAGCTCCAGCGCGACTATCCGACCGAAAACACGGGTCTCGGCATCTCCGGGGCGCCGCTCGAGGACCTGATGGTCGGCAGCATCCGCCAGCCGCTGCGCGTGCTGTCCATGGCGGTGGGGCTGGTGCTGCTCGTCGCCTGCGCCAACGTGGCGAATCTGCTCCTGAGCCGCGCCGCCGCGCGCCAGCACGAGCTCGCGCTGCGCGTCGCGATCGGCGCCGGCAGGAGGAGGGTCGTCCGGCAATTGATCACCGAGAGCCTCATCCTCGCCGCCGCCGGCGGCGCGCTCGGTCTCGGTCTCGCCTGGGCCGGGGTGAAGCTCCTCCTCGCGCTCCAGCCCGCCAACATCCCCCGCTTGATGGACATCCAGGTGGACGGCACCGTGCTGGCCTTCGCGCTCGGGCTCTCCGTGCTCACCGGCCTCCTCTTCGGCCTCGCGCCGGCGCTGCACCTGGCGCGTAGCGAGCCGAGCCTCGCGCTGCAGGAGGGTGGGCAGCGCGCGAGCGGAGGTCGCGCGCGCCGCCGCCTGGCCACCGGGCTGACCGTCGCCGAGGTGGCCATGGCGCTCGTGCTCCTGGTGGGTGCGGGGCTCCTCCTGCGCAGCTTCGCCAGGCTCACCGAGGTAGATCCCGGATTCGAGCCGCGCGGCGTCACCGCCGCGTTGGTCTCGCTCCCCGATCGGGACTACCCCGACGAGGCCCGCCGCCGGCTCGCCTTCGGCGATCTGCTGCAGCGCCTGCGCGCGCTGCCGCAAGTGCAGGACGCCGCCCTGTCGACGGACCTGCCCTTGTCCTCGGGCTGGCAGACGTACGTCAACTTCGAGGGGCTGCCGCCGGCGGCGCCGGGGAGCGAGCCCTTCCTCAACGCCGCGGCCGTGAGCCCCGAGTACTTCCGCACCGTGGGTATCAGGCTCCTCGCCGGGCGCGGCATCGAGCCTACGGATACGAAGGACCGGCCGCTGGCGGTGGTGGTGAGCGAAGCGGTGGCCAGGCGCTTCTTCGGCGGTCCGAGCGCGGTCGGACGGCGCATGAAGCAGACCGGTGACGAAAGCCCCTGGCTCACCATCGTGGGCATCGTGTCCGACGTGAAGAACGAGGGGCTGCGCACGGCCTCGCACGGCACCATGTACTTCCCGAGCGAACAGTCGCAGCCGTCGTCGGCGTGGCTCATAGTGCGTAGCGGGACGCCGCTCGAGCAGCTCCTGCCGCTGCTGCGCCGCGAGACCGCCGCCGTCGACCGCAATCTGCCGCTCGCCGGCGTCACCACGCTCGACGACGCGCTGGGCCAGTCCGTGGCGCAGGAGAGGTTCGCGATGCTGATGCTCGGCCTCTTCGCCGCGGTCGCCCTGCTGCTCGCCGCGATCGGCATCTACGGCGTGATCGCCTACAGCGTCGCGCAACGCTCGCGGGAGATCGGCGTCCGTATCGCGCTGGGAGCGCAGCGCGGCAACGTGCTCGGCATGGTGGTGGGCCAGGCGATGCGGCTCACGGCGATCGGCATCGCGATCGGCGTGGCGGTGTCGCTGGGCGCCGGGCGTTTCCTCGCCTCGCTGCTCTTCCAGGTCGAGTCCAGCGATCCGTTGGTGTTCGTCAGCGCCGCGCTCCTGGTGGCCTCGGTCGCGCTGCTCTCCGCGGGACTACCGGCGTTGCGTGCGGCGCAGACGGATCCGACGATCGCGATGCACGAAGGCTAGGCTGCGGCGTCACGATCCCGTCGTCTGCTGCGACAACCAGCGAGCCAGCAGACCGAGGAGCACCAGCAATCCCAGGCCGAGAAACAGCAAGAGGCCCAGCAGCAGGACCCGGCCCCAGCGCTCCTTGCCCGCCGCGAAGAGGATGAAGCTGGCGACGAGCTCCGTCAGGTACACCCCCGCGAGCAGCACCACGCCCGAGCAGGCGACCTTGCTCGCGCCGTAGCGCGAGAACATCTCGAAGCACAGGAAAGCGAATCCCAAATCGGCGAGCGCCACCAGCAGCGACGGACCCCAGATGGCGGGCTCGCGGCGCGGCACCCGGCCCTCGAAGATGGCGATGGCGCGGTCCGCATTGGCCGTGGAATGGCCGGCCCGCACGATCTGCGCGCGCAGGGCCTCCATGGGATGGAGACCCGCGTTCTCCCTCAGGTAGGCGAGGAGGGCGTCGAGGTCTTTGCGCGACATGGAGAACAGCGGGATCGGCGTCAGTCCCCCGACAATCCCGCTCTCTTCAGCAGCTCCGGCCAGCGGGGATGGCCGCGCAGGGGGTCGTAGATCGGCCAGGTGGCCAGGAAGGTGACGAAGCGGGAGCGCTCGTCGCAGGCCTGCTCGAGGCGATCGATGGCGCGGTCCGGCTCGCCGAGGGCCGTCCACAGGAAGGCGTAGTCGCTCGACTCCACGTACTCGCGGACGGCGCGCTCGTCCAGCTCGGCGAGGATGCGCCGCGCCTCCTCGGGACGGCCGGCCCAGGCCAGGGCCTGTCCGAGAGCGGCCTGCAAAGCCGGGCTCCCGGGCGCGAGCTCGACGGCGCGGCGCTGCTCCTCCACCGCCTCCTCCAATCGGCCCTGCTGCTGCCAGGCGTGGCCGAGGCCGAAGTGGGCATAGGCGAAGGAGGGATCGAGCTCCAGCGCCTTGCGGAACTGCTCGACCGCCGCCGGATATTGCCGCGCGAAGTAGAGCACCATGCCGAAATCGGCGTTGATGACGAGCGACAGGGGATCGAGGTCCCGCGCCTGGCGCGCCTGCGCGATGGCTTCCCCATGGCGCCCGAGGGCGGAGAGGAGAAAGGCCTTCCACTGGTGGGCCGTCGGATAGCCGGGATTGAGGTCGAGGGCCCGGCGGAAGCCCCGCTCGGCCGCTTCCCATCGGCGTTCATAGAGGAAGCGGGAGTAGGCCAGCGACGTGTGCGCCTCGGCGAGAGAGTCGTCGAGGGTCAGCGCCCGCTCGGCCGCGGCGATCGCCTCGGGAAAGACCTCCCGCGGCGCCAGAGCGCCGTAGAGGGGGAGCAGGACGTAGCAGTCCGCGAGCCCCGCGTAGGCGAGGGCGAAATCGGAGTCCAGGGCGATCGCCTGGCGGAAGGAGGCGATCGCCTTCTGCAGATTGTCGAGCGTGCGGCGGTTCCAGAAGTAGCGTCCGCGCAGATAGGCATCGTAGGCCACGGGGTCCGGCGTCGGGCTGCGGCTCAGCCGGTCCCGCTCCTGCCGGGAGAGCCGCAGGCGCAGCTCCTCCGTCAGCTCCTGGGAGATCGAGTCCTCCAGGGCGAAGAGGTCGGCCGCCTGGGCGTCGAACTTGGCGGCCCAGAGGGGAGCCGCCTCGCGTGCGCCCACGAGCTGGACGGTGATGCGCAAGCCGTCGCCCGAGCGCTGCAGCGTGCCGTCGAGCACCGCCTCCACCTGCAGCGTGCGGGCGATGACGGCCGGATCGCGGGCGGCCCCGAGATAGCGGCGCACGGCGCTGGTCGGCCGCACGCTCAGGCGGCGCAGGTTCGACAGGCGAGTGATGAGGGCGTCGGCCAGACCGAGCCCGAGATAGGCGTCGTCCGGGTTTCCGGTCAGCGGCTCGAAGGGCAGGACGGCAATCGAACGCACCGAGGCCGGCTCGCGGAGCGCCTCCTCCGGGGCCTCGCGCTCGGCGACCGGCCCCACGAAGCGGTACCCCCGGCGCGGCACGGTCTCGATGTAGTCGCGCACGCCGCCGGCCTCCTGGAGGGCCTTGCGCAGGGTGTAGATGTTCTGGGTGAGGATCCCCTCCTCGACGAAGGCATCGGCCCAGACCCGCTCGATGAGCTGGTCTTTGGGCAGCACTTCTCCGGGACGCTCGAGCAGCACCGCCAGGGTGTCGAACGCCTTGGGCGTGAGAGCCACCTGACGGTCTCCTCGGAGGAGCACGCGGCTGCCGAGGTCTACCGTGAAGCCATCGAAATCGAGTAGCCGTCCGCCGTGCATGAAACCGCTTTGAGACTTCTTTGATCGACCTTTGATGCCGCTTGTGAGGACGGCGGTCCGCTCCAGGCCTTACAGTGGACTCCATCAAACGGGACTGATTTTGGGAACCGCGACCTCTGCCGCGGCCGTCAGTCTAACACCGGAGCCCCTCGACATGCCCGAAGAGAACGGATCCACGGCTCTCCTCACCTTCGCGCCGCGTGCCGGCCAGGAGGCGCCCGAGCCTCCCGCCGAGGCGGACGCGGACCTTCTCCGCCGCATCGCCGGCGGTTCCAACGAGGCCTTGGGAACCTTCTACGACCGCTACTCCGGGCTCGTCTGGGGCCTGCTCCGGCGCATGCTGGGCGAGGGTGGCGAAGCCGAAGAGGTGCTGCAAGAGGCCTTCCTCCAGGTCTGGCGCGACGCCGGGCGTTACGACCCCGAGCGGGCGACGCCGCGCGGCTGGCTGCTCCTGATCGCCCGCTCGCGGGCGCTCGACCGGCTGCGCAAGCGGGCCGCGCTGCAGCGCCGCGAAGAGGCGCTCACGCGCGAAGAGGCCGGCCGCGCCGTCGCGCCCCTCGGCAGCCGGCGCCTCGAGCACCTCGAGAGCCGCCAGCGCATCCACTCGGCCCTCGAGCGCCTGCCGCGCGAGCAGCGGCGCGTCATCGAGCTGGCCTTCTTCCATGGCCTCAGCCAGACCGAGATCGCCGCCCACCTCGGCGCGCCCCTCGGCACCGTCAAGTCGCGCGCCCTGCTGGGAATGAAACGGCTGCGCCAGATCTTCGCGACGGACGGGGAGATCGGCCTGCCTCTCGCTTCGCGGGCATAGGGGCGTGGGGCTACATTTGGGGCACCAGCGCCACGATCCTCACCGGCCCGCCTGAACCGCCGGCGATCTTCATCGGCAGAGCGATGACCCAGGCGCCGGCCTCGGGCAGCTCCTCCAGATTCGCCACGTTCTCCAGACCGGGCACGTTGGCGCCGTTGGCGATCTGGTGGACGATGAAGTCCTTCGACGGCCCATAATCGATGCTCGCCGTGTCCACTCCCAGCGCGCCGGCCTTCCGCCGCTCGACGAGGTAGCGGGCGGACTCCTCGCCATAGGAAGGGAAGTGCAGGTTCGAGGCGTCGCCGGGCTTGTCGTCGCCGAGGTAACGCTTGCGGTCCGGCCAGCGCTGCCCCCAGCCGGTGCGCAGCAGGATGATGGCACCCTGCGGGATGAGCCCATGCTTCGCCTCCCAGGCCTGCACGTCGGCCACCACGAGACGATAATCGGGATCGGCCGCCGTCCTGGCGCGGACGTCGATCACCACCGCCGGCGCGATCAACTGCTCGGGCGGGATCTGATCCACGGCGCGTCCGCCCTCGGAGAAGTGGATCGGCGCGTCCAGGTGGGTGCCGCCGTGCTCCGGCGTGCAGAACGAGTTGGCGGCGTAGAAAAAGCCGGCCGCGGTCTTGCCGAAGGAGAGGCGGTTCAACTGGAAGTTGGAAGGCGCGGTAGGCCAGTAGATCGTCTTCTCGTCGAAAGGATACGTGAGATCCACCAGACGGGCGTCGCGCAGCTCGATCGGAGGACGATCAGCCGCGCCGCCGCGCGCGGCAAGACCCAGGGCAGCGGCGAGAGCGAGGGCGGTAGAGAGGCGCGTCGCGGTTCGCATGGGAGGTCTCCTTGAGATCAGCGAGGCAAGTCTAGGACAGAAAGGACAGCAGGGACACCAAGGACAACAGGGACGAAAATCGGCCTCTTGTCCCTCCCTGCTGTCCCTGCTGTCCCTGTCGTCCTTTTTCGGAGCGGCGCCAGCCCTTGACGCGCCGCCCCCTCAGTGCTACTTTCATAGCACAATGCTATTTTCACAGCACAAAACCGAAACTCCGCGGCCCGCCGGCCGTACTGCTTCCTGAGGGAACGATGCCGATGAGAGCCAAAGCCCATCTCGACCTGAGCCGCCGCGAGCGGCAGATCATGGAGGCGATCTACCGCCTGGGGAGCGCCACGGTGTCGGAGGTGATGGCGGAGATGCCGGAGCCGCCGAGCTATTCGGCGGTGCGGGCCATGCTCGGCAAGCTGGAGGCCAAGGGCTATCTCAAGCATCGGCAGGAGGGTCCGCGGTTCCTCTACCTTGCCACCGTGCCACGCCATGAGGCGCGCGACTCGGCGCTCCAACGGCTGGTGCGGACGTTCTTCGACGGCTCGCCCGGGAAAGCGGTCACCGCCCTGCTCGACATGTCGGCCGCGGAGATGACGGAGGAGGAGCTGGACCGTCTCTCCACCATGATCCAGGAAGCCAAGAAAGGGGAAGAGTGATGCTCGATCAATGGCTCGCGGCGCTCCTCGACGCGTCGCTCAAGGGGTTCGCCCTCTGCCTCGCCGCGGCGCTCGCGGCTCTCGCGCTGCGGCGCGCCTCCGCCGCCGCCCGCCATCTCGTCTGGCGGCTCGCCTTCGCCGGCTGGCTGGCGCTCCCGCTGCTGGCGGCCGTGCTGCCGGCGTGGCGGGTGACGATGCCGGGGTTAAATACGCCAGAGCCGATCGCAACGGCAAGCTCGCGAAGCCCTCACCTCCCCGGCCCTCCTCTCCCGGAGGGAGAAGAGGGAGAACGTCGGGCACGTAGGCCCGCCGCTACGACCGCTTCGGCTCCTGTTTCCCCCTCGCCCGTCAGGGAGAGGGGGCTAGGGGGTGAGGCTTCTGCGGGTACACCGCCACGGTCTTTCACCGAAGTCACCCCGCGCCTCCCCCTCCCCTCCTGGCAGACCATCGCCTTCGCCCTCTGGCTCCTTGGCGTCCTTGCCGTCCTTGGCGTTCTTGCCGCCGCCCTTCTCCGCGTCCAGCGGCAGTATCGCCTGGCGCGCCCGATCGAAGACGAGGCGTGGACCGCTCTCCTCGCCCGCCTGTGCGCGGAGCTGGACGTCCGCCGGCCGGTCGAGATGGTGATGGGCGGCGAGCAGGCCATGCCAATGACCTGGGGCCGGCGCCGGCCGGTGGTACTGCTGCCGTCGGCGGCCGAAGCGTGGCCGGAAGCGCGGCGCCGGGCCGTGCTGCTCCACGAGCTGGCCCACGTGGCGCGGGGAGACTATGCGGCGCAGCTCGCGGCCGAGCTCGTGTGCGCCCTCCACTGGTTCAATCCGCTGGTCTGGATGGCGGCCCGCCGGTTGCGGCTCGAGAGCGAGCACGCTTGCGACGACCGCGTGCTCGCGGCCGGCGCGCGCGCCGCCGACTACGCCGGCGATCTGCTGGACATCGCCCGCTCGCTCCGCGCCGTGCGCATCGCCGCGCCGGCCGGGCTCGCCATGGCGCGCCCCTCGCAATTGGCAGGGCGTCTCCTCGCCGTGCTCGACGGCGGGCGCAGCCGCCGGGGCATCTCCCGCCGGCTCGCATTCCCCGCCTGGCTGGCGGCCGCCTGCCTGGTGCTGCCGCTGGCCGCTCTGGCTCCCGGCGCGGAGACGGCGGCGAGCTCGCCCCTCGTCGGTTCGGCGACCGTGGCCTCGCCCGTAACGGCGGACGAGACATCGGCGAGCTCCGGCTGGGGATCGGCCCAAGAGGATTCGTCGTGGGACACGCCTCCCACGCCGCCGACTCCTCCCGAGCCACCGGAGCCTCCTTTGCCGCCGGATCCGCCTGCACCGCCGGCTACTCCCGCACCGCCCGCTCCTCCCGCGCCACCCGCGCCGCCGGCCGTGGCCGCGCTCGCACCCGCACCCCCGGCACCACCGGCCCCTCCCTCACCCCCGGCACCGCCGGCGCTAGCCGCACTGCCGTCTCCTCCTGCACCTCCGGCTCCGCCCGCGCCCCCGGCACCGCCTGCTCCTCCCGCGCCGAGCGGCTCCAGCCACTACTCCATCCACTCCGATTCGGACGGCGACGTCTCGACCTTCCAGTGGAAGAAGGACGGCCGCCGGATCGAGATCCGCACGGAGGGCAAGTTCAAGCTCACCGAGGATTGGACCGGCATCGCCAGCCTCCAGCGCGGCGCCGAGATGCGGTTGGAGGAGGATGACGGCCGCGTCGAGCGGCGCCTCGACGTCGAGCCCGATGGCAATGGCAACCCCGTCTACACCTGGAAGGTCGACGGCGAGAAACGCGCCTTCGACGCCGCGGGCCGCAAGTGGCTGGAGGGCATGCTCCTGCAGTTCCTGCGCGGCACCGGCTACGACGCGGAGCGGCGGGTCGCCTGGTTCCTGAAGCGCCAGGGGCCGGACGGGGTTCTCGCCGAGATCTCGCAGATCCCCGGCGATTACGGAAAGCGGATCTACTTCCAACATCTCTTCGCCCATCGCGAGCTCGGCGCGGACGCCGTCGGCCGCGCGCTCTCCCAGGCGGGCCGGGAGATCCGGTCGGACTACGATCTCAGAGAAGCGCTCCTCGCCGCCGCCGGCGCGCGGGAGCTGAACGGAGCCACCGCTTCGGCGTACGTCGAGGCGACGCGCGCCATCGAATCCGACTACGACCACCGGGTTGCCCTGACCGGGTTGCTGGAGAAAGGGCGGCTCGATCCAGCGAGCCTCGCCGCGCTGCTGCGCTCGGCCCGCCAGATCCAATCCGATTACGATCTCGCCACGGTGCTCGTCGACGTCGCGAAGGAGAGCGAGCTCAAGGACGCCGGAGTGCGGAGCGCCTATGCCGAGGCGGTCAAGGAGATCGGCTCCGACTACGATCAACGCCGGGCCCTCTCCGCCATGGTCGAGCGCGGCGGGCTCTCCCAGGAAGCCCTGCTGGCGGTGATCCAGTCGGCGAGCGGCATCGGCTCCAGCTACGACCGCGCCACGCTGCTGGTCGAGATCGCCGGCAAGTACAGCCTCTCGGGCGCGGCGCGCGAGGCCTATCTCGCAGCGGCCGGTTCGATCGGCTCCAAATACGATCGCGAGCGGGCCGAGGCGGCGCTGGGACAGGGGAACTAGGTCGCATGCAGATTGCATGAAACGGTGGGGGCTGCTATGCTGCCCCCATGGCCGTTCACCTGCAGATTCGCGATCTGCCTGACGAGCTTCATCAGACCCTGCGCCGAAGAGCGGCGACGCGCGGCTTGAGCCTGCGCCAATACGCCCTCGAAGTTTTACAGGAGCATTGCCGCCTGCCGACGTTGGACGAATGGCTCGATGGCCTGAACCGGTTGACCCCCGTTTCGCTTTCCTTCCCAGCGGCCGAGGCCGTTCGCGAGGCTCGCGAGGCTGACGAAGCCACACTGGTCGATGCTCTCGGTCGTCATTGATGCTTCGGCCGCGGTCGAGCTCTTTCTGCGGACACCGGCCGGTGGCCGTGCTGAAGCGGCCCTCCGTGGCAAGCAGGTCATCGTTCCCGCTCACTTCGACGCCGAAGTGTTCTCGGCGCTCGGACGCCTCGTGCGGGGAGGGGAACTCGAGGAGCGGCTGGTCGAACCGATCCTGAACGAGCTTGCCCGCGCTCCCTTCGTCCGCTACACCTTGCAGCCTCTTCTCGCTGCCGCCTGGGGATTGCGGCACAACCTGTCGCTACGGGACGCGCTCTACGTCATCCTGGCCCGCCGGCTGGGAGCCCTGTTCGTGACCGCGGATGCTCGCCTCGCGCAGGCCCCGTCTCTCGGCGTCGCGGTAAACCTTGTCGCGAGCCGAGGATGACTGCCGTGCTAGGCTGGGCTGTATGCGAGGTCGCAGAATCGCTCACGAACAAAAGGAAACGATCCCCGCAGGAACAGCGCCCTCAAGATGGGTGCAGCTCGTGAAGCGGATCGAGCGACAGCCCGCGACCCTCGAAGACTACAGAGAAGAGATGGTCCGTGACAGAAGGGACTTCCGCCGCAGCTTTCGCTTCCCTCATGACGAGAGTCGATGAGCCATTTCCTCGATTCGGACAGTCTATTCAGTCGAAGTAACCCTCTGCAGATGGCAGAAAGGTTCGAGCCTTCTGAGGAGCGCCGCCATAGTGCCACCCAGTCGCTTCGCACCTTTGGCGAGAGGTTCGGCATCGAGGTAAGCAAGTGTGCAGCGCAGGTGTTCGCTGGCATTGAAGGGACCCGCCGCCTGTGAATTCGCAGGACGAAGCGACCGGCGGCGATTGGTATCCCGAGATTCTTGGGTTCATAGAGAGTGCCGTCGGCGCGGCCAAAAGTGGCGACGAGAATGCTATCCGTCACTTGCTCTCCTTCTTCTCCGAGTGTCTGCGCCAGAAGCTAGAGCCACCAGAACCGCTCGCCCTTTACATCGCAGAGGAAATTGACCGACAAATACTCCCGCCTCCCGAACAGCCTGGCGTTGACCTCTTGGGTGCCATGCTTGGCTCCGATACTAAAGCCTTGGCGAAGGTCGTACAGGATCGATACACTCCTAAAACTGCACCTTTCTTCGGTCTAACCAACCCGCGGGGAAGGCCACCGCACTCCTCCGCGGTGGAAATAGCTCGCACTCTCGCAGTCAAGCTCGAAATGATGCGCAACAAGGTAGGCCTCACCGAGGCTAGACAGATTGTGTCCGATCGCTTCGATGACGGCTCCGGCCGCAAGGACATGATAAGGACGCTGGAGAGGGCCGAAAAGAAGACCAGGGCAAAAGCTGCAGCGAGCGCCGCCCGGCTGCAAGAGTGGACCGAGAAGCAGGAAGCGGAACGCGAAGCAGATCTTGCGGATTGGGAAGCGTCGGGTCGGCCCGGTTGCATCTCCGTGGTGCTCGCGCGGGATTACGGCCGCTGGCTGGCCGGCGAGACAATTCGTGTAGATCCCACGAGGGCTGCATGGTTGCGAGAGAACGGCTACGCCGCCCATATCTCAGAAACAGCCGCAGAGGCCGCTGCGGCCGGGGAGCGGTATAGAACGCGCAGGGCATTCGCGAAAGCCAACCAGCCCAGACCGGCACTGCGGCTGGCTTGGGGTGATCGGCTCGGGGAGATAGTCCTTGAGGAAGTCCCTACCCGGCGACAATAAATCCGGTTTTTCTGACGTGGACTCGCCGCTCGTGCAGCGCAATGCTAGCTGCGCTTCAGGTTGGGGATGGAGCGCGCGGCGAAACAACGGAAGACGGTTGCTGCCGGTGTAGCAAGCGGACTTACAACCCGCTAAGGCCTGGGTAGGGCTTGGGTTCAACTCCCCCGTCTTCCGCCTCCACAGTTTAGCACCGAACACTTGCTCAGTGAGACACCCTGCCATCCCCTACTTCACCAGCAAACTCTTCCCATCCAGGTTCGTCGTCGCCTTCACGTCGTAGAGGTCGAGCAACGTCGGCATCACGTCGCCCATGTAGGCGCCGTTGGGAGCGTTCAGCTTGAAGCTGCTGAAGAGGATGCCCTGGACGAGCGGCGGATAGACCGAGCAGTGATCGCCGCTCCAGATCTCGGCGTTGGGCTCGACGATCGTCTTGGCGATGCCGCCGAGGCTGTCCTGCCAGCCGACGCGGTAACCCTCGCTGTTGGAGGGGATGAGGTCCGGGATCAGCACCGGATCGTAGACGCCGTTGTAGGCCTCGTCGCGCGTGAAGACGTGCGCCACCGGACGCTCGCCCGTCTCCTCGTCGACGAAGGCCTCGAGACCCGCCTTGATCGCGGCGGCCACCTGCCGGTACTCCGCGCCCGGCTTGACGGTCCCCTTCTTCTCACGGCCTTGAAGGTTGATGTAGATCTGCCCGAGGCCGAGGGCGTAGGCCCTGGTCTTCGACCAGTCGACGTTGGTGAAGAAGTCGCCCTGGTCGAAGAGGTCCTCGAGGTTCTTCCGCTTGGCGTCCTCGCCGGTCAGGGTCATGAAGCCGTTCTTCGCCAGCCAGGTGTTGTAGTTCATGCCGCGGCGGAAGGAGGCGAAGCCGTGGTCGGAGAGCACCATGACGGCCGCCTCCGGCCGCTTCTGCATCACCTCGCCGACGATGCGGTCCATCTCCTGGTAGGACGCGAGAATGGAGCCGCCCCACTTCGCCGCTCCCTCCGCCGTGTAGAGCGGGTGCTTGGGATCGAAGAAGCGGAACATCATGTGCTGCACGCGGTCAGGGAACTCGAAGTAGTAGACCAGCGCATCCCAGTCGTCCTTGGCGAGCAGGCCGGCGAGGATCTCCTTCTCCTTGTCCACCGTCTGCTTGACGTCGTCGAGGAAGGTCTGCTCGTCGGCCGTGCCGTTGGTCAGCGACCAGGTGTCGATCATCCAGCCCCGGGTCTTGAACAGGCCGTGCTCGTGCGTCAGATCCTTGACGAAGCTCGCCGGCGTCGTGATGTCGAAGCCCGGCGGCAGATTCTCGGGATCGAAGTCGATGGGCGAGAGATACAGCCGCACCTCGGGATCGATCGACAGTAGCTTGAACCTGCCGATGCCCTTGACCTTGATCAGCGAGTTGAACGGGAAGGTGAAGCGAGCCCAGTCGCTCCACTGGCCCGGCTTCAGCGTGAAGTCGTTGCCGGAGACCTGGATGCGGACGCTCTTGCGGTCCTCCGCCACCGTCAACGTCATGGGGATCTTGATGTACTCGGTCGGCGCGCCTTTTTTGGGGAAGAGCTCGTTCGGAGGCTCCGGGATCTCGGTCTCGATGGTTCCTCGGTTGTCCACCAGCTCGACGACCTCGACCTTGAAATCGCCGCCGCCCTTGGGCGAGAAGAACAGCTCCGAGGTGAAATAGAAGGGCTTGCCGATGCGCCCCGAAAGGTCCGGCACGCCGAGACCCGAGAGGAGCTCGCCGTGCTCGAACCCCTTGGGCGGAAAGGTGACCGGGATGCGCATCACCCGCACCCGCTTGCCCGCCTGCCCGAGGAGCTTCCAGAAGGTGTCGCCCTGCTGGTTGTTGATGGCGATGGGCCGCGACTTGGGCAGCAGGTTGCCCGCGGCCATCCCTGAGCCGATGCCGGCGGCGATCCCCAGGACCAGCGCGATGCCGGCCGCCACGGCCCAGCGCAGGCGGAAGAGCTTGAGGATCAGCAGGAAGAGGAGCGCCACGACCGCCGCGGCGATCAGCCCCACCAGCCAGCCGTTGTTCTCGCCGAAGAGGACGGTCTCCTTGCCCTCTTCCGCCGCCGCGAAAGCCGGCTTGTAGTCCGCGGGATTGCGCTTCAGGAAGTCGAAGATGCCGTGCCGGCCCGGGTTGAGGCCGGTCGAGAAAGTGGACCAGGAGACGGGCGTCTGCGACGGTATCGTCGGCCGCAGCGGCGTGAAGGTGCCCTGTCCCCGCAGCTTCGCGAGGTTCGGCAGCTTGCCCTCGTCCATCCACTGCTGGGTGAGCTTGGCGTCCACGCCGTCGAAGCCGAGGATGATCAGCTTGCCCGGCGGCGGCTGCGCGGCGAGCGGCGAGGCGAGGGTGAGAAGCGCGAGAACGGCGAGCGTACGGGCAATATCTTTCATCATCTGTGCAAGGTCTTTCCTTGGTTCATGGGTTCTACAGGAGCGGGGTATTGTAACAAACGAGGCGGCCGTGCCCTGCCGGCCCGAGATCCAACCCTTAAGGCAGAGGGACCTGAGGTTTTCCGCCTGATCCATCCCGATCAGGTGAGGGGGGTATGAAGGGAGGCAGCTCCGCGGGCAGGTCCGACGCTGGCGTGACCACCCCTGAACCGGCTAGTAGGGGATCCAGAGTTGGTTGAGGAGGCGCCGCAGGGGGTGGTGAAGGCGTCCGGCGCCGGCGCCTGAAGGTGCGGGCCGAGACGGTGATCCACTTCCTCTGCACGGCCTGCCGGTACAAGGTTTCGCAGAGACCCGCCACCGCCACCTGCTGGCGGATCTCGATTCTTTTCCACCAACGGCCGATGGAACGGAAGATCTGCAAGAGGCCGAGGCCTGCCTTCCTTGCCGAGGCCCCGCCAAACGTCACAAGAAGGTGAAGCCCGCCGGAGAGCAAGACGAGCCCCACCTGCATCGTCTCATACGGCAGACCCGTCACCTCCCCCACAACTTTCGGCCACAACCAAGCGAAGAAGACATCGTAGAGCTTGAGGACGATCGGTGTGAGCACCGCCAGGATCGGTTTCACCAAGCCGGCGCGAAGGCCTTTCTTCTTCGCGTACCGCTCTGCGGCCTCGGCCAGACCGCCGCCGCGAATGTCGATCCGGTTGCGCAGGATCAGCACGTCGTCGTGAAGGCCGAAGACCTTGGGAAACGCCGCCGCCGCGAGCTCGAAGACCTGCCGGATCACGCCACGGTCGTACCAAGCGTCCTTCGCCACCTCCTCGACCGAGACTTGTGATTCCTTGCGCGTCGCGAAGAAATGGTCCAACGAGGCAAGGATGCGAAGGTGGCTGGGATATTGCCGGGCAAGCTCTCTCAGCTCGCGCAAGCGCAGAGGCGCCGGTCGGACCTGCCGGATCCGGTCCAGCAGAAAGTCGACCCGCGCCGCATCCGCCAGTCCGTTGAAGTCGATGCTGTCGGCGTCTCCGTCGAGAGTGAAGTACAGCGGCTGATCTTTGACCCACTGCTTGCACTGCCATCTCAGGGTCACCGTCCGCGCGAAGTAGTCGCCGACCAGCAACTGTAGCTGTGAGAAGATCCCTTGACCGCCTCCGATCAGGCGGGGGTCCAACTCCCAGCGGGTGATCGCGAGTCCATCGAGGGGCGCCCGCAGCCATTCGTGAGCGACAGGCTCGATGGGCACGGGAGAAAAGCGGCTCAGATCGATGAGCTTCTCGACCTCGGACTGAAATCTCTCGAGCTCCTTCCGCAGCAGAGGCAGGCCGTCGCCTTTCGGCAGGCTTTGAATGCGCAGCTCGGCATCGCCGTTTCTGAGGTTCACTCGGAAGCAGGCGGCGGCACGCTGCACTGCGGGCTTGGAGATCGACGGGGAGCCCGGTTCGGCCGGCTTCACCTCGATCCAATAAGGCCGGCTCACAATCCACTTGAAACGGAGAATCCCTTCCTCCGCCAAGCCGGAGTGATGGACCTCGGCGAGGACGGGCGCTCCGGCTTTCCAGACGAGCTTGCCGCCGTTGAGCAGGACGGCGGCTTCCTCGCCGAGCTTGCCGCGGATGAAGCCCTGATGCGAGAGGTCGGCGAGGTAGGCCTCGTCCCCATCCTTGAGACGCCAGAGGAAGACGAGTTGCTTCCCATGGGTCTTGAGCTCATCCAGATAGGCGACGAGAGAGTCCAACCGGAGCGGATGGTCCGTGGCGCGAATGCAGCGCTTGATCTCCTCGATCTTCGCCGTTAGAGACTTGAATTTTCTGGGTTGGAGCCCAGAGCGCTTCATGAACCGGTGGGCAAACCGTTGGCTCCTGAAGCTCTTCAGCTCCGCGGCGGCCTCGTCGATCCATTCGTCTTCAATGGGCACGCTGGCGATCCGTGGATCATCGATCATGGCCTGACCTCCAGGTCAAGCAGGCAATCGCGTGGTGGATGGCATAAGTAAGTGCCACCACCACGCGATCCGTTTCATGGCTCGGCGCCGCAACCCGTTGCCGCCGAGACCGTATTCAGGTAAGAGTTCTCTCCCTGGAACCGCTCGTGACCACGCGATCTACAAGCTTCCGTGCCCTCGCCGCCCTCGCCCTGGGAGCCTTGGCGCTCGCCGCCGGCGTCGCCCTGGCGCGGGCCTGGCTGCCTGAGTGGCAGCCGGTGGAGCTGCCGAGCCGGGAGTCTTTCATCAATCGGTACCGCGAGCTCGCTCGGCGGGCCGGAGTCCGGCTGCCGTCGGAAGAGCCGCGGGTAAACCTCGCCAAGCGAGACGAGGATGTGGAGAAACTCGACGCCGAGGTCGTGGACCGGCTGGGTCCCAGCCGCGCCGCCGCGGTGGGTGCCGGCCTGCTCGTCGACGTGAAGCAGGAAGGCGTGCCTCCAAAGATCGGGGCTCCAGCGCGAGAGCTCCGGATTCGATTCCTCCCTTCCGGAGATCCCGTGATCCTTCGCTGGTCTCATCTGGCGGAGATCTTTGAAGACGAGCTGAAGAAGGAACCTGGACCCTCCGCCGCCGTGCAGGCCCGCTTCGCGCGGCTTCTCCTGCGGCCCGGCGAGCGCTTCGGTCCGACGAGCCAGAGCGGAGCCGGCGCGATCACCAAGCAGGCGACTGTCGACAAGGAGAACAAGGGTGCCTCCTTCAAGAATGCTGACGAGATCGTGGGCCTCACCTACCCGGTCATCGGCAGCGATCCTCCACAGCACGTCGTCGTGACTCCACTGCCAGGCGGAGCGTTGAGGGCGATTCGCAAGCCCAGCGATGCCGGCACCGACGACGGCGATAAGGGTTCGCTGATCGCGGCCGTCCTGCTCCGGGTATTGCCTGTGATGTGCGGAGTTGTGGCGGTGCTCGTGCTGTTCTTCCTGCTGATGGGAAGGCGCCGGATCGATTTCGTGAACGGAGGTCTCCTGGCGGCCGGCGTTCTCGTCGTGGCGGCCGTTCCCTCCCTCTTCGCCGATCCGAGCTGGATCGGAGCCTTGTCGGTCGTCGGCGCCGCTTTTCTGGCGCTGTGGGTCTTTCTCGTCTGGTGCACCTCCGAGTCGTACCTGCGCTCGCTGCAGCCGGGCCTGGCGCTGGGCCTGGACACTCTCCGCACCGGCCGCCTCGGACCTCGCGGCGGTAAGGCGCTGCTCTACGGCGTCGCCGCGGGAGCGTTCCTCGCCGGCCTGCGGCTCGCGGCGCTGGCGCTCGCCTCGCATCTCCCGCGTGCCTGGCCGGAGAACGACAGCTTCCGGCTCCCCATCTTCGGCGTGCAGAGTCCGTTGAATTACGGCGTCATCCTCGCCGCCAGCGCCGCCCTGGCGATAGGGCTCGCGTCTCGGTTCCTGCCGGCGCGCTCGGTACCTTGGGCGGCGGCGATGGGCGCCGGGCTCGCCTTTCCCTTCGTCTCCTGCGAGCCTGCCTGGCTGGCCGCGGCCGCGGGCCTGGCTGCCGGCGGCATTCTCGTCTTCCTTTGCCTTCAATCCGGCCTGGCCGCCGCTCTCGCCGCTGGGCTTTCGGCGTTCCTGCTCCAGGCGGCGGCCTTCTCCGGGCTGCACCTGAGTTGGCTCCCCATCTCCTTCGCCTTCGCGGCGGGAATCCCGGCCCTCTTCCTGGCGCTGGGATTCGTCGGTCTCAGCCGTCCGCCGCAGGCAGAGCTCGAGCGCATCAAACCGCCCGCCTTCATGAAGCGCCTCGAAGAGGAGCAGCGCGTGCGCTACGAGATGGATCTCCTCGCCCGCATGCAGCGCAACCTGCTGCCGGCCAAGCTCCCGGAGATCGCCGGCTGGGAGATCGCGGCCCGCTCCCTGCTGGCGACCGAGGCCGGCGGCGACCTCTACGATTTCCTGCAGGATGAGAAAGGGAATCTGTGGATCGCCGCCGGCGACGTGGCCGGCCACGGCTACTCCTGCTCCATCGCGCAGGCGATGACCTCCGCCGCCCTGGCCAGCCTGATCGGCGCGGAGAAGACTCCCTCCGTAGTCCTGGAAGGAGCGGACCGCGTCATCCGGCGGGCCTCGCAGCGGAACTTCACCTCGCTGGCGCTGGTGCGGCTCGATCCCCGCACCGGCGAGGCGCTGATGAGCAACGCCGGCCATCCCTTCCCGCTGCTCCTGCTGGGAGCCGCCGGCGTCGAGGAGATCGACTTACCCGGATTGCCGCTCGGTCAGGGTCCGCCCCGCACCTACGCCGATCTGCCCTTCGAGATCCCACCGGGCAGCAGCCTCGTCTTCTGCTCGGACGGGCTCTTCGAGGCCGCGGACGCGCGGGAGAACCTCTACGGCTACGAGCACCCGCGGGAGCTCCTCCGTGCCCTCGGCGACCGTCCCGCCGCCGAGATCCTGGAAGCCCTCTTCACCGATTGGCGCCGCCACTTGGGCGGACAGGAGCACCAGGACGACACGACGGTGGTGGTGGTGAAGCGGATGTGAGCCGGCTCAGCTCAGCCCGTCAAGCAGCGAGCGAGCCTCCCGCAGATCTCTCGTGTCGAAGCCCTCCGTGAACGTGCCGTAGACTCCTTGCAGTAGCTTTCGCCCCTCCTCCCGGCGGTCCCGGTGGCGCCAATGCCGGGCGAGGCTCATGGCGGTACGCAGCTCAAGCGAGCGCACTCCCTGCCGTCGCGCGATGGTGAGCGCCTCCTGAAACGAGAGCTCGATCTCTGCGTCGGGCCCGTTCTGGGAAGCGATCAGTTCGCCGCGAAGGCGGTGGAGCTCGGCGTCGAAGAATACCTGCTCTCCCTGGCGGGCGAGGGCGATCGCCTCGTCGATTGCGGCCAGACCTTCGGTTGCACAGCCGGTGCGCAGGCAACCTACGGCAAGCAGAGCAAAGAAATGAGGTACGGCGGTCAGTGAGCCTTTCTGCTTATATTTCGCGATGGCGGCCCGCATCTCGCCGAGGCGAGCGGGATCCTGGCTCCGCTCGAACAGGGACCAAACTTGGAAGAAGCGACCTCCGTCCTCCCACAGCGGCAGGGCGTTATCCACTCCCAGGATAAACACCTTCTCTCCCAACTCGCCGACGACTTGAGATTCATCAAGCAGCGAGAAGACGACAGCCGCGAAGAACTGTGCGAACCCTTGTGTATAGCAAGACAGAGCCTTGTCCCCCTTCTCCAGAGCCTGGCGGCAGTGCAGCGTGGCTCGATCGGGAAACCCAAGGAGCCAGAGGGCCCAGCCGAGCGTGACCTCGCAGAAAACGTCGGCATCCCGCACGGAGGGGTCTGAGCTCGTGCTCTTGATGGGATTGGCCATGCCTTCTTCCAGGATCGGTCGTGCCAAGGCGGGCTCACCATGCGAGACCAGGGCGAAGCCCAGCCGGTGACAGGTCGAATTCCGTACCGGATCGTCCTCAAACCGAGCCAAGTCATAGGCCTGCTGCCCGAACTCGACCGCCAGGCGTGATTTCCCGCAGACCATGTAAGCGGTGCTCAGCGCCTGCAGTGCGCGGATGAGCTCCGGCCGGGAGCCGATGCGGTTGCACAGCTCCAAAGACCGCTTGAAGGCAACCTCCACATCCGGTGCCCCGTAACTCACGGACCTTCCTCGTGCCACCCCCAGGTTGAGCAGTAGGGCTAACTCCTGCCGATCGCGCTCGATCGATTCCGGCAGCTCGCGCAGTGCCTCGACGGCGCGGGCGAGATAGTCGGCCGCCTCCCGGAAGGCGAAACTCTGGTGAGCCTCTTGCCCCGCGCGTTGCCAGAAAGGAAAGGCGCGGTCGGGCAGACCTGCCTCCGTATAGTGGTGAGCCACCAGCTCCGGATGATTTTCGGCCTTTGCGGGGAAACGGCTTTCCAAGGCTTCCGCGACGCGCCGATGGTGTTTCTGCCGGTCCGACCGCAGCAGGGAAGCGTAGGCGGCATCCTGGAGGAGCGCGTGCTTGAAGAGATAATGGCATTTCTGGCCGAAGCCGCGCTTGTAGACGATTTCCGCCTCGACCAGGCGGTCCAGCTCCAACTCCAGGACCGTATCGCTCCAGGGTGAGACCGCATGCAGCAACTCGAAGGAGAACTCCCGCCCGATCACCGACGCGATCTGCGCCACCTCACGCGCCGTGGCGAGCCGGTCGAGGCGCGCGCGAAGCCAGCCCTCGAGAGTGGCTGGAATCTCCAGCGAGCGTTCCGTCCCGGATCTCTCTTTCCGGGTCGTGCCGGCCGCTTCGTCCGCTTCCAGAATCATCCGAGTGAGCTCCTCGACGAAGAGAGGCACACCGTCGGTGCGGACGGCGACTTGATCCCGTAGAGCCGGGTGGAGGTGACGCTCTCCAGTCAACCGCTCGATCATCTGGTACGCCTGCGCGCGGGTGAGCGGGCTCAGGGTCAACCGCACCAGATAGGAAGGCTCTCCCCAGGGCGGCTGGAATTCCGGCCGGAATGTCATCAAGAGGAGGAGCGAGCTGCCGGGCGCGTGCTCGATGATCAGCCGGACCAGCTCGAGGCTGGAGGGGTCGGTCCAGTGGAGGTCCTCCATCACCAGCAGCAGAGGTTGCCGCTCGGCGGCTGCGATGAGAATCGCGAGCAGCGCCTCCAGCGTCTTTCGCCGTCGCGTGTCGGGGCTCAGCGCCGGCGCGACGTAACGATCGTCAGTCGGAATCGACAGCAGCGGCGCGAGCAAGGGCACGAAGTCATCGAGCGGCAGACCCGAGAGAGCCTTCTCCAGCCGCGCGAGCTGGGTCGCCGCCGCTTCCTGCTCTGCCATTCCGAGCCACTGGCGCAGCCACTGGAGGACCGCGTAGAAGGCGCTGCCGGCGTAGAACGGAGAGGCCCAGCTCTCCAGACAGACTGCCGCGTCGTCCTCCATCCGCCGCCGAAGCTCCCAGACGAGCCTGGACTTGCCGAGGCCGGCCTCACCCGCGACCAGCACTACCTGGCCCCGGCCTTCCCTGGCGAGGGCCCAACGAGTCAACAGCAGGTTGACCTCCTGCTCGCGGGCTACCAGGGGGGTCAGGATCTTCGCGGTTTCGATCCGGGTGTGGGCCCCGGTGTCGGAGAGAACGCGGTAGGCCCGTAAGGCCTCCGGACTTCCCGGCAAGTAGGCCGGTTCCAAAGCCTCGCACTGGAGGAACCCTCCGCTGAGCTTGTGGGCCGCCTCACTGATGAGCACGGCGCCGGGAGGGGCGAGCCGGTGCAGAAGCGCAGCGACGTGAGGCGTATCTCCCCCGGTGAGATCGACCCCGGCCTCCGCCCCCCGTCGAATCACCATCGACCCCGTGTCGATCCCAATCCTGGCCCGCAGAGACCCGACCTGGGCTGGGCCGTTGTGCCGGACGTATTCAGCGATTTCCAGAGCGGCGTAGACGGCGCGCCGGACATCGTCCTCGTGCGCCTCGGGATAGCCGAACGAGCCCAGGAAGCCCTCGCCGATCGCCGGCCGCAGAAGGCCCCCGAAGCGCTTGAGAATCTCATCCGCAGCCTCCCGCAGCCGGGGGGTGAAGTCGAGAAGATCTTCGGGGTCCAGCGGCATCCCGTCGTCACGAACGATCCCGCAGTAGAGGATCGTCATCTGACGGCGCTCGGCCGAGACCTGAGCCGCAGGCGCGAAAGGGATCTCGAGCACGGTGGCCTCCCCGGCCTCTCGTCTCTCCTCGTCGGCCGGGCCTTGCTTGCGGATGCCAGCCGCGATCGTGGCCAGGGTCGAGGCGACTTCCCGGGCACTGGCCGGCCGCAGGTGCGGCTGCTTCTCCAAAAGCTGATCGATCAAACAGGAGAGTGGTTCCGGCACCTTCGGGTTGACCGCCCGGGCCGGCCTCTGCCGGTGGCTGCAGACGCGCCAGAGCGTCGCCGTAAGGCTCGAGCTCAGGAAAGGCGATTGGCCGGTCACCAGCTCGTAGAGCAGAGAGCCGAGGGAAAACAGATCGGTGCGGTGGTCCACCTCCTGCCCCTGGGCCTGCTCGGGCGACATCGCCCGGCAGGTGCCTATCACGACGCCCGATCCGGTCAAGTCGGTTTGGGAGAGCTCCAGGTGCTTGGCAATTCCGAAGTCCAGCACTTTGACGTCCCCGGCCGGCGTGAAAATGACGTTCTCGGCCTTGAGGTCACGGTGGACGATCCCCTTCCCATGGGCTTCGGCAAGCGCTTCAGCGATCTGACGCCCCACGGCAAGAGCGCGAAGGAAATCGAAAGGCCCCTCCCGCAGCAGGCAATTCAGGGAAGTCCCCTCGACGAGTTCCATGACGATCGCGTCGGTGTCGTCCGACTCCAACCAGTCATAGGTCCGTACAATCGCTGGATGGCTGAGACAGGCGCTGGCCCGCGCCTCACGGCGGAGCCGTTCACGAGCGCGGGCATCGAGACTCTTGTCCGGAGAGACGAGCTTGATGGCCACCTGGCGGTCGAGGCGCTCGTCGTATGCGCGATAGACGACGCCCATGCCTCCGGAGCCAAGGCGGTTTTCCAGCCGATAGGGGCCGATCCTCGTCGGTTCCACGGAAAGAGACCTCCACAGGGGACTGGGGAATTCCAGCCCGCAGACCTTCCTACAAAAACCGTCAAGAACGTTGCGTAACCGAAGTATAACCTAAAGCGGTTGGGGCCGCCATCGCGGCGATGGTCAATCCTGGATGCGTTGTTCACGGACTGGCGCCGCCACCTGGGCGGGCAGGAGCACCAGGACGACACGACGGTGGTGGTAGTGAAGCGGGCGGCGTAAGGCCGGCCGAACGATTCGCGGTTCCCTCGAGACTATGAAAGAGGAATATGAGCTCGGCAAGCTGAAGGTCAAGCGGCAGGGGCCCCTTCCAGCCCCGTCCTCGAAGCTCCCGTGGCGCGGCGGGCGGTGGAGCATGAGGATTGAAGAGGCGGGATGCCGCCTTTCTGCATAACACTCCCGCGCCCCATCATAGCGATCCCGCGGCTTGTCGTAGCGTTATGCCGGCCCGTCTAGCACTCCCGCGCCCCGTCATAGCGATCCCACGGCGCGTCGTAACGTTACGCTGGCTCGTCTAGCACTCCCGCGTCCCATCATAGCGATCCCGCGGCACGTCGTAACGGTACGCCGGCTCGCCTAACACTCCCGCCGTCCGTCATAACGATCCCCCGGCATGTCGTAGCGTTATGCCGGCTTGTCTAACGATCCCGCGCCCCATCATAGCGATCCCGCGGCTTGTCATAGCGTTATGCCGGCTCGTCTAGCACTCCCGCCCTCCGTCATAGTGATCCCGCGGCATGTCGTGGCGGTACGCCGGCTCGTCTGACACTCCCGCGCTTCGTCATAGCGATCCCGCCGCTTGTCATAACGCTATTGCCGGCCGTCATAGCGCTATAAAAACCGGCGTAGCTGTACCGCGGCCCAGCATAACGTTATGCGAGGCAGCATAACGCTAGATCAGCCGCAACTCGCGCTTGATCTCGTTGATCCGCGCCTGGACCACCCCGCGGTCCAAGGTGCGGAAGCGCTCAGGGAGCAGCTCGCGGCTGGTGCATTCGAGGATGGCACAGAGGATCTGCATCTCGCGCTCGCGGGTGTTCGCCGGCGGGATGAAGTCGCTGAAAGCCTTCTGCAGGTGCTCGGCTTTCAGCTCGGAGGACTCGGCGGCTTCGGCTTCCAACGTGGCGCGCACCAGGACGGCTTCCAGGTCCGAGCCCGAGAGGCCGAGATATTGATCCTCCGTGGCGACCTCGGAGATGGAGGCCACTTGGGTTTTCAGGCCGAGCTTCTTGAGCATCACCTTGTAGATCTCGTCGTACTCGGCCGCCGTCTCCGGGTAGAAGAGCGGGATGTGCTCCTCGGCCCGCCCCTGGCGCTTGAGGTCGATGGGCAGCAGGTCGGGCCGGGCGGTGATGAGGAACCAGAGGATCTTGCCGCGGTTGCGGGTGTCGCCCATGAAGGCGGCGATCTGCGCGAAGACGCGGTTCTGCGTGCCGGAGTCCCCCTGCTGCTCGCGGTTGCCGAGCGCGGCGTCGGCCTCGTCCACCATCACGCCGACGGGCGTGAGCGAGGCGAGGATCTTGAGGATGCGCTCCAGGTTGGCCTCCGTGGCGCCCACCCACATGGAGCGGAAATTTTTCATCTTGACGCAGGGGAAGCCGATCTCGTTGGCGAAGCACTCGACGAGGAAGGTCTTGGCGCTCCCCACCGGACCGCAGACTAGATAGCCCATGGGCACGGCGGCCGGATTGCCGCGCGCGATGGCGCGGGAGGCGCGGCGCAGGCGGTCCTTCACCGCCGGCATGCCGGCCACCATCGAGAGGTCGAACTTGGGCTCCAAGTACTCGAGCAGACCGAGGCCTTCGGTCTCGATGACCTCCTTCTTCACGCGGCGCACCCGCTCGCGGGTGAGCCGGTCGCCGTTGGCGTCGGTGCCGTCGAGGAGCTGCCCGATCTGCACCCGCGTCATGCCGGCGGTCAGCTCGGCGAGGCGCGCTGCCGGCAGATCCGATTTGGTGGTGTACCACTCGGCTGAGCGGACGGCTTCCAGATAGGTCAGCCGCTCGGCCGGGTCCGGCCGCACGATTTCCACCTCGCGCGTACCGTGAGCGCGCACGAGCTTGGCGTCCAGCTCCGCCAGGCTCTCGGTGACCAGGACGACGACGATGTTCTTGGCCAGCAGCACCGGATCCTGCGACCACTTGCGAAGGTAGACCAGCACCGCGCGGTCCTCCGGCGTGCGATAAGCGACTTCGGCCGCCGGCACGATCGTCTCGGCGAAGGGGAGCAGCAGCACCACCGGCCGGGCCGGCTGCAGCGCGGCACAATGGCGGAAGTAGGAGTCGAGCAGGGCGAAACAGTTGGCGGCGTCGCGCGGCAGGCCGTCCGCCCAATTCGTGCCGTGGACGGTGTCGTAGGCACGCAGCCGCTCCTGGAAGTGGCTCCGCGCGGCCGGCGTGGCGAAGCCCAGCCCCTCGGCGCGGTTGTAGGTGACGATCGACTGCCACCCGGCGAAGAGCTGCTGCACCAGGAAGTCGTCGAGCGAGAGGAAGCGCAGCCCGGAGGAATTCCGCATCGGTACGAGGTCCGCCGGCACGCCATGCAGCACGAAGGTGTTCGACTGTTTGGCCGTGACGGCGCGGACCAGCTCCGAGGCCCACGCCGGGAGCGAATCGAGGAAGACGGCGGGCGGAGGGGTGACGGCGGTCTCTGGCATGGGGGCCTATTATCTCCGATCCGGCCGGCCTCTCGCGTCTTCAAGCGCGTTGAGGGACTTGTACGGATCTGCCCTTCGAGACCTCACCCCCTGGCCCCCTCTCCATCGGAGATGGAGAGGGGGACGAATCCGAGCTGATGGAGAAGGTAGCGCGCGGCAATATCGCTTCAACCGCGTTCCCCCTCTCCAGCTTCGCTGGAGAGGGGGCCAGGGGGTGAGGTCTCGAAGGGTAGACCCCCGATCAACCCGGGTCTTTTGGAGGTGTTCCTACCCCGCCTCCGGCAACTTCTGAGGCGTGGCCGCCGTCGTCGACTGGGTCGGGAACGGCGCGGCTTCCTTGACGGCGTCGGGCTTCTTCAAGCCCAGCTCGACCTCGAACTCGGAGAGCACGCTCTGCGCCTGGAGCTGCCGGGCCTTGCGCTCGGTCTTGATGCGTTCGACGTCGAGCCCGCCGGTGGCCACCTCGACGGAAGCCTTGGCCTCGGCGGCACGCTGCTTGATCTCTTCCAGATACTTTTCGTTGGTGGCGCCGACGCCGTAGGCGTCGAGCTCGGCGAGGGCGGAGGCGGCCTGCTTCATCACCGCGGCCTTCTTCGACTCCTGGATGGCCTTGCGGCTCTGGTCGATCTTGACGCGCAGCTTCTGCTTGAGGTCCTCGACCGTGATCTGGGCGTTCTGGAAGGCGTTCGACGCGGCCGTGAGCTGCTCGTTGGTGGTCTGCAGCTCCTGGCGGATCTGCTGCAGCGTGGAGGCGTCGTCCTCGGCGATGCGGCGCGCTTCGGGGCTGCCCTCGGTCAGCGCGGCCTTGATCGAGGAGGTGAGCTGTCTCTCCCTCTGCTCCAGCTCCTGTTTGCCCTGCTCCAGACGGATGACTGTGGCACGGGTGGTGATCAGGATCTGGTTGAGCTTCGGCAGGGTGTTGCGCATCTCCTCGATGGACTCCTGGAGCATCACCTCCGGATCTTCCGCGAAGGAGATGAAGTAGCCGATCCACGACTTGAAGACTCGGATGAGGCGGTCGAACATGGCGGTCTCTCCTCAATGTCCAAAAGGCCCGCAGGGAGGCGCGGGCGATCGGCCTATTTTGGGCGCTCCTCCGGCGCGGCGGCGGCGGGCGCCGCGGGCCGCGGAGGCGTGTCCGCGGTCGAGATGGGATTCTCCTCGACGAACGGGTTGACGGCGTCGAACAGCTTGCGCTCCTCGGCGCGCTTGTTCACCAGCCAGCGCGAGAGGCGGGTGTGCTCCGCCTCGACGGCGAGGCGGTTGGCTTCCATCTTCTCGCGGTTGCGGCGGGTCACTTCGTCGATCTCCGCCTGGAGCTGGGCGTTGTCCTTGTCGATCTGCTCGGAGCGTTCGGCCAGCTTGCGGCGCAGGAACTCCTCGAACTTGTCGAGGGCCTGATCGCGGCGGACGGCGTCCTGGACGATGTCGGAGACCGGCACCGGCCCGGAAGGGTTCATGTTGAGGAACCCGGTGAGCGCCGCCGCCTTGGCACGCGTATCCAGGGCCGCGAAGCCCGGCGAGGCGAAGATCTCGAGCACCTTGTAGGCGCTGTAGCCATGCGCGGGATCGTGTACTCCGGCGGCGCGATAGATGGCGGGGAAATCCGGGATCTCGTCCCCCTCGGCGCCGGCGGATGCCGCGGCGAGCTTGCGCTCGTCGATCGCCGGAGGCTCGGGGAGGGTCCCCAGCAGATCGCGGATGTCCGGCGGCGTCCCCGGGGGAGGTGGTGGAGCCATGGCAGCCGACGCGATCGCCGTCTCCTCGGGCGACAGCTCCACGATCTTCATCTTGCTGAGGACTTCCTTGAGACCCATGGCGTTTCCTCGGGGTGATCTGCCTTGCCGAATGGCTCGAAGCGTATGGCCGGGGCAGAGGGGTGTCAACTGGTACGCAAGGATAGACCGCCGGTTGCAGCCGATGCGCCCGGCGCTTCCGCGCCGGGCTACCGAAACGTCGCCCAGAGGGCGATTCGCTTCGGAGAAGCGACGTCTCAGTAGCCCGGTGCGGAAGCGCCGGGCGAGCTACACCTCGTACACCACCCGCCGCACCGGCCGCGGCAGGGGCAGCAGGTTGGAGACGGCCACCAGCGACTCGGCCAGGGGATTGAGCTCCGCCATCTCGCGCGGGGTGAGCGGCCGCACGCTCAGGACGCGCCGCGGCAGGCGCGCCGTCGTGGGGTCGCAACCGCGTTCGAGAAACGCCGCCAGAAGCCAGCGGCCGAGGGTACGGCGAGCCGTGTTCATCGAATCGAGCCCTCAGATGTGGCAGCTCGCCAGCCCGCGCTTCTCCAGATACTGCTGGTGGTACTCCTCGGCGCGCCAGAACTCGGCGGCGGGCTCGATCTGGGTCACGATCGGCCGCTTGAAACGCCCGCTCTTCTCCAGCCGCTCCTTCGAGGCGCGCGCCGCGACCTCCTGCTCCGGCGTGTGAAAGAAGACGACCGAGCGATACTGGGTGCCGATGTCCGGCCCCTGCCGGTTGAGCGTCGTCGGATCGTGGTTCTCCCAGAAGACGTTCAGCAGGTCGTCGTACGAGACGGCCTCCGGATCGTACTCGACCTGCACCACCTCGGCGTGGCCGGTCGAGTCCGAGCAGACGTCCTTGTAGGTGGGATTCTGGAGATCTCCGCCCGCATAGCCGACGGCGGTGACCTTGACCCCCTGGACGCGCCGGAACTCCGCCTCCACTCCCCAGAAGCAACCCGCTCCAAACGTAGCGATGGCCATGTGTGTTCTCCCTTTCCTGGATGAGGAGTCTACGCTCCCTCGTCCGCCTACAACAGCGCTCCGTCGGGAGATTGTTTCAGAGGACAGGTTGACGACGAGACGCCTATACGGAGATCGCCGGGAGCGGCACCGCCCGGCACCGCTCCCGCAAGGGCCAAAGCTAAGGGCGGAAAACCGGCCGGGGGAAGACGCAGGCCGTCAGCTCCGCGATGCACCGCAGATTCTCGGGGACCTGCTCGGCATCCTCGCCTTCGAAGCAGAAGGAGTAGTTGTATGAGTAGCTGCTGACGTAGTAGCTCGCCCGCAATCTGGCGAGCGCGTCGGCTCTGGCCGCGGCTTCGGTCGAGCCGGCGCCTACCTGAGTGTGGCCGCAGCGAAAGAGCGACGGAGTCGGAGCCGCCGGGAGGGCGGCGGTGAGGAGGAGGACGGCGAGCAGTAGGGTACGACGGATCCTGGACATGTTTTTTCCTTTCCGCAGGTTCTCTGCGCTTTATGGGTTTCAGGCATAGATGAGCCGTCAGTGACCCGTCGTGACGGGACGGACGACGGTCACCGCCATCAGCCGCTGCTGCACGTCCCTTGGCAGGAAAGGACCGGGCAGCACGATGGTGATGTCCGGGCCTCCGGGAACGTGGAAGGTGATGGTGATGCTCGAGCCGGAGACGGTGAACTCGGGTCCGAAGTCCAGCAGGTCGGTCTCCGTCAGGTAGCCGTGCTCCACCTGCCATTGCAAGGCGGCATCGACGATGAGCTCGATGTCGATCGCGCCCGGCGCGGCCTTCGCGGCCGCTCCCGAGCGGGCGGCGGAGAGGTCGAGCATGGCCGCCCGCTGGATGAGCTCCGAGGATCCCGCAACGGTCCGGTGGAACCACAGGTCGCCGGGCTCCTGTGCGGAGGCGGCGGTGGTGGTCAGGATGAATAGGAGGAGGACGAGGACGATGCGTTTGAGCTGCACGGGTTTCTTCTCCTTTCGTGGCGTTCAGGGGAAGGTTCGGTCCTTCCCGGTCCGCGGCGAGATTCGCCCGCCGGCACCGTCAAAGGCGTCCGCGAAAGGTCAAAGAACGGTCAAAGCAGGGTCAACGCCTGAGAACAGGGAGGACACGCCGTGAAGCTCGGATTTGGAGAGTGGATTCTCGACCAGGAAGCCGGATGGCTACTGGGGCCGGCAGGGGAAGTGCGCCTCCGTCCTCACGCCTATCGGATGCTGGAGGTGCTGGCGGAGCAGGCGCCGAAGATCCTGTCGCAGGAAGAGCTGCTGGACCGGGTGTGGGGGGTCGAGCACCTCTCGCCCAGCTCGGTCAAACAGGCGGTCAGCGAGGTCCGCCAGGCGCTGGGCGATGACGCCGCTCGGCCGGCGTTCATCGAGACCATGCACCGGCGGGGCTACCGCTTCATCGCGCCCGTCGTGCGGATCGAAGACGCGCCTTCGCCGATCAGGGAACCTGCGTCGGAGCTCCCGATGTCCATCCCGACAGTCCGGCAGTCGGGCCGTCGTTGGACCGCTCTCACGATGCCGGTCCTCGCCAGCCTCTTCTTGTTGGCCTTGGTCCCACAACCCTTAGCCGAACCGAAGTCCGCGCAGCCCGCCATGGCCATGACCGCGTCGCAAGACCCGCGGCCAATCCCGCCCTTCCTCTTCCGGCGAAGCTGGGTTCTACCGCCGTCCGGAGCTTGCCAGGACTGGCCGGCGACCGCGATTCCATGCCGTCCCCGACCGTTGCGGCCAGGCTTCGGCCCTCGCCCTCGCCCTCGTCCGGGATTTCATGGGCCTCCCAATCCACTCTGGCCGCCACTTGTCGACAGAACGGAGGAGGGGGAAGACCGGCCGGCGACCGCAGCGCCACGATAGATCGCCAGATAAGCCTCCAACGCTTCGAGCGCCAAACGATCCGCCGGCGTATTCACCACCCGCACGCCGCCGCGGCGCAGATGGCGGGCCAGCCGCCGGTTGGCCAGCAGGATCTCCAGGCTTGCCACCTGCGCGAAGGCCTGGGCCGGAGTATCCGGCGCCGCCGCGGCGAGCCGCCGCAGCTCGGGATCCTCCAGGTTCAGCAGCAGCGCCCGGTGGCGCCGGCCGAGGCGCAGCAGCGACTCGCGGAGGAGCTCGGCCGCCGCGAGGTCCACGACGGAAGTGAAGAGCACGGCGGTGGCGCTGCGGGACTCGACGGCGAAGGCGGCTTCGGCCGCGAGGTCGAAGGCGGGCTCGGCGAGCTGGGCCTCGACGCCGTAGAGCGCCTCGTAGGCCAGGCCCACGCCGCGGCCGCCGGACCGCACGCGCACGGTGCGCAGCACGCGGTCGGCGAAGGCGATGAGGGTCACCTGATCGCCGCGCGCCGCCGCCACCCTCGCGAGAGCCAGGGTCGCCGCCACCGCATAGTCGAGCTTGCTGCGGCTGCCGTCCATGGAGGCCATGGCGCGGGCGCAGTCGAGCAGGACGATCAGCCGTCCGCTGCGCTCCCAGGTCTCCTCGCGGCTCACCGGCCGGCCATGGCGGGCGGTGGCCTTCCAATGGATCTTGGCGAGGGGATCGCCCGGCAGGTACTCGCGCAGGGCGTAGGGCTCGGTGCCGGCGCCGTGGATGCGCAGGGGGATCTGCCCCATGCGCCGGCGCTGGGCGAGGATAAGGAGCTGGCCGGCGCGGCCCTCCCACCGCACCTGCGGATAAACGCGCACCGCCTCACCCGGCAGCAGCTCGCGCTGCGCCCAGGCGAGCTCCCATGGCCCCAGGACGCGGACGGTGAGCGGTCCCGTCCGGTGCTCGCCGCGCCGCCGCGGCGTCAAGCTCCAGGTCCAGCGCAGCTCCCCGGGGCCGTGGATCTCCACCTGGCGGCGCAACGGCTGCTCGGCGAGACCCGGATGCAGGGTCTCGCGCAGGAGAAGGGAGACCGGGCGCGCAGCCGTGGTCGCGACGCGCACCGCTACCTCCGACGGAGACTCCTGCACGAGGAGCGGCGGCCAGCTCCGGGAGGCCACGAGAGGCGTGCGGGCGGCGCGCCGGAAATCCACCAGCGTCGCCGCGGCCAGGATCGCGTCCAGCGCCAGCGCGGCCCAGGCCAGCCGCGGCTCGAGGAACGACGCCACCAGCAGGACGGTGATCAGGGCGAGGAGCTGGAAGCAGCGGGGGGCGGGCATTCGCGAATCCCCTCAGTGCGGCACCGCCACCGCCGCCGCCACTCCTTCCAGGATGCGGTACGGCGTGAACCCTTCCAGCTCGGACTCGGGAGTGAGCAGGATGCGGTGCGCCCAGCACGGCGCGAGCAGGCGCTTCAGATCGTCCGGAACCAGGAAGTCCCGTCCCTCGAGCAGGGCGTTGGCGCGGCCGGCCTCCAGCAGTCCGAGGGCGGCGCGCGGCGAGACGGGCAGATCCACCTGCGGCGAGCGGCGCACGCCGTCCGCGAGCTGGGCGAGATAACCGAGCAGCTCGTCGGCCACGTGAACCCGCCGCGCCGCGTGGCGCAACGCCAGGGCTTCGCCGGGCCGGAGCAGCGGCGCCGGCAGCGAGCCGCCCCAGTCGGCGAGCTCGCCGGCCACCGCCTTGCGGTAGAGGTCGAGCTCCGCCTCGGCCGCCGGCAGGCCCATCTCGATGCGCACCAGGAAGCGGTCGAGCTGCGCCTCCGGCAAGGGGTAGACGCCCTCGAACTCGATCGGGTTCTGGGTGGCGATGACGAAGAAGCCGGGCTCCAGGCCGAGGGGCACGCCGTCGATCGTCACCTGGCGCTCCTGCATCGCCTCGAGCAGCGCCGACTGGGTCTTCGGCGGCGTGCGGTTGATCTCGTCCGCCATCAGAACCTCGGTGAACACGGGCCCGCGCAGCAGCCGGAAGGAGCCCTTGGCGGCCTCGTAGACGTTGGTGCCGATGACGTCGGCCGGCATGAGGTCGGGGGTGAACTGCACGCGGTTGAAGCGCGCGCCGAGAGAGGAGGCGAAGGCGCGGGCGAGGAGGGTCTTGCCGATCCCCGGCACCCCTTCGAGCAGGGCGTGCCCGCCGGCCATGTAGGCTGCGAGAAGGATCTCGACCGCGGTCCGCTGGCCGAGCACGGTGCCTTCCAGGGTGGTGGCGAGGCCCTGCGCCGCTTCGATCAGGCGTTCGGTGGAAATGGTGGGTGGCTCGGGGGATTCGGTCATGCGTTGGTCTCCGGTTTATTTGATCGCAATCTCGCCACCTCCCGCGCCAGCTCGACCAGCTCGCGGGAGCCGGCGCCCTCGGCGCGGCGCTCCAGCTCTTCCGGCAGCACGAGGTTACGGTCGAGCTCCCGCGCACGCCCGAGCAGCCGGCGCGCCGCCTCCCGGTGATGGCCCAGGCGGTGATGGAGCGCCCCGACCCCGAGCAGGAAGGAAGCCGCCGAGCCGGCCACCGCGGGCGGCTCGCTCCAGGCGGGCCCGAAGCGGCGGGAAAGCGTCAGCAGCGCGGCCAGGTAGAGAACGGCGAGGTGGAGGAGGATGAGGTCGAGCGTCCGTCCGAAGTCGGCGCTCTCCACCGCGCGGGCGGCCACCAGTCCGTGGTGATACTCGTCGAACGTCCACTCCTTCCCCAACCGGCGAAGCAGGGTCTCCAGCAGGGCCGCGTTGCCGGCGTTGGCCAGCCGGGCGTTGGCCAGTGCATCGGCGGGCAGGAGCCAGACCTGCCCCCGGCTGCCCCGGAAGCGCTCCAAAATGGCCACGGCAGGCGCGCCTTCGGGGGACGCGAAGAGGGGCTCGGAGCCTTTGGGAATCTCCGGCGCCCAGCGCGGCGCCCACACGCGGACCGGCTCGGCCTCAACGCCCGCGGCGGGACCCAGATCCCACTCCTGGCGGGCGAACCGCCGCCATTGGAACGGATTGAGAACAGGCTTCCGCTTCTCCTCCAAGGGCAGGCCGAGCGCCGTCATCGCCACCATCTCCGGGGCGTTGCCGGTCATTCCGGAGTAGGCGAGCACGACGGTGCCGCCGCGGCGCAGGTGGGCCTCGAGCTGCTCGGCCGCCTCCACCGAAATCCCACTCTGCCAGGGGAAGACGGTGACCAGCACGCCCTTCCCCTTGAAATGTTCCAACGACCGCGCGAGCAGCGTCACCCGCGCACCTCGGGCTTCGAGATAGCGCCGGGCCGCGAGCCAGCCGCCCGGCCCCCGCGAGAGCGCGCTGCCGCGGGCTTCTCCGCCGCGCGCGGCCACCAGGGCTCCGCCCACGATCAGCAGGACGAGGAGCGCGAAGCCGAGGAACAGCCGGTTGCGCGTCGCCGTCCTCACGACAGGGCCTCCTCCAGCCCGCCGACGAGACGTCGCAGATCCTCCACGGCCGGCCGCCGCGGCCCATAGGTGAAGGCATCGAGGCGGCGGACGAAGTCCCGCAGATCCTCCCGCCGCGAGCGCGTCACCAGGTCGCGGCTGGTCCAGGCGGGCTCGGCCTGGCCGGCGGCCACCGAACGGGCCAGCCACCACCAGAGGGCCTCCAGCGCCTCGGCCACGCGCCCTTCCGCCAGGCGGCGCTCCAGCTCGGCGCGCCAGGCGGCGGCACTGCGGGCGGCGGGAGGGAGGGCGGCCTCGGAGACGCCCCCCTCGTCGCGCTTCGCCGTGCGCCGCCGCCAGCGGGAGAGAAACAGCCACAGGAGGAGGGCGACGGCGAGCGCCGCCAGGCCGAAGGCGATCGCCTGGTAGACCGGCCGCGGCAGGTTCAGCATCTCGGCGCCTTGGGCGAGCAGATCCAGCAAGGCCGCCCGCACGGTCCGGATGAGCTCCCCGAAATAGGACGCCTCGGGCGGCTCGGGCGTGCGCTCGACCGCGGTCTCCGCCAGCACGCGCTCGAGCACGGCCCGCTCGGCGGGGACGATCCGCACCTCGGCCGCCGCGGCGGCGCGAGGCAGCGTCGCCAACGCCAGCAGAAGGAGAACGAGCCGGCGCCTCAGAACGGCCGGTCTCCAGGAGAAGGGGGAGGGCCGGGGAACACCGAATCGATCTGCGAGCGGAGGTCCGAGCCCTCCTTGCGCCCGCGGGCGTCGAAGAAGAGAAGGGCGATGCCGAAGCAGACGTAGAGGTGCACGGCCGTGGTGGCGAGAGCGTTGAAGAACTGGCCGGGAACCTGGAGCCAGAGCCATCTGGGCATCCTCTGGACGATGTCTTCCCCCTGGCTGATGCTGCGGAACATGTCCACCCACATGGGAATCTGGAACGGCAGGCTCACCAGGAGACCCACGAGATAGCCGAGCAGGCCGCCGACGAAGAGGAGCAGGAAGATCTTGACCAATGGAGTTTCCAGGAATTTCCGATCCGGATTGTGGCGGGTCAGCTCGGCGCTGCGGGAGAGCGCGTCCGTGCCGAACCTGCCTTCATCCACCATGACGGGCGGCACCAGGGAGAGCAGCGGACCGACGTAGATGGCGGGGAAGCAGCAGCAGAGGAACGAGATCAAGGTCGCCGCATACCACAGGAAGAGGGTGCCGAGCACCCGCGCCTGGGCGGTGAAGCGCCACGCCCGCCCCATGCTCACCGGCCGGCCGGAGAGCGCGTCGATAGCCGCCACCTGCATGGCGTTGTAGGCGACGATCATCACGCCCAGATACACCAGCGTCAGCAGGATCACCTCCGGGCTCCAGGGGGAGGCCGGTATTCCGGTGCTCTCGGTGGCGCGGGAGAACCACAAGGCCTGCGCCACCCCGATCGAGGTGGCGAGGAGGGCCACCGGGACCGCCACCGACGGGTAGATGGCGCGGAAGTGGCGGCGCGTCTGCCGCATCGCTTCGTCCAGCAGCAGGCGGAAGGGCATCGGGCCGGGAGGGCCAAAGCCGGGCTCAGTCATCGGCGGGCTCCAGTGGAAGAGGACGGCAAGCGGTGAACAGGAAGAGGCTCTCCAGAGCGAGCCCCAGGGTCACCTTCAGCGACACGGGCAACTGCGGCGCGGGAGAGACGAAGACCTCGACCAGCGCCAGCACCACGAACCAGGGGATACAGCCCAGCAGGACGGCGAAGGCGTCGCGGCCGGCATCGCGCACGGCCAGGGCGCGCGGGCGGTCCCCGGCCGCCACCAGCGCGCGGCCGATGGCGAGCCCCGCCGCCGAGCAGACGAGGATCAACGTCAGCTCGAGCGGCCCGTGGGCCGAGATGAACTCCAGCAGCTCGCCGGCCATCGAGTAGTGCAGGGTAACGCCGAAGATCGAGCCCAGCATCATGCCGTTGAGCAGGATCACGTAGAGGGGGACGAATCCGGCCAGGATACCGCCGCTCCAGGCCGACAGCGCCACCGAGATGTTGTTGGTGGCGATGCCGGAGGAGGAGATGGACGGCGGCACCGTGGTGACCAGAGACTCCGTCCAGAGCGTGCCCTCCTCCAGCTTCTGCAAGGCCTCCGGTCCGAGCATGCTCATGCCGAGCGCCGGCCGCAGCACGGCGACGATCAATCCCCAGGCTATCGCCAGCAGAAAGAGGGCGACCGCGAGCCCCAGCACGTCGAGATGGCGCTGGAAGGCGCGCGGGAAGGTGCGGGAGAAAAAGCCGAACAGACTGGTGCGTTTCCTCCGCTCGCCGGTGAGCCGGCGCGTGCCTTCGAGCGCGAGCGACCGGAGACGGCCCGCCGCGGCCGTGCCGGGAAAGCGCGCCGCGGCGAGCGCGTGATCGTGCAGCACCTGGCGATAGCGCAGAGCCATCTCCTCCAGCTCTCCGTAATCGAGCCGCAAGCGGCCGCGCACGGCGGCGAGCTGCGCCTCGAAGCCTTCCCAGACGGGCCGCCGCAGGCGCACGAAACGCGCGTAATCCATCAGCCCTCCTCCGCCTGCAGCGCGTGCCGCAGCGCCGCCACCGGATCGCCGCGCGTGTCGACGCCGGCGAGCAGCTCGGGAGCGTCGCGCCGGATGCGGTCGAGGATGCGGTCGGCCATCGCCCAGGAAGTCGCCGTATCCTCCAACGTCGCCGCCCGGGCGAGAAACGACTCCACCGCCGCGAGCTCCCGCGGACCCCAGCCCGGCGGCACCCGGCCGAGCACGGGAGCCGCTTCCCGTCCGCGATCGTGGACCACCAGCGTGCCCGCGAGGCGGTCGCCCAGCCGCCGCGACAGCGGATCGACCGCCATCAGCGGCACGCCGAAGACGAGATCCACGGTGCGCACCAGGTTACGCATCATCAAAGCCCCCGCTCCCGCGCTGCCGCCTTCCGCCGTCACCACCCGCAGCCGCAGGGCCATCTTGCCCGGGGTGCGGCCGCCGGTGCCGATCTCGAAGCCCGCGAAGTAGCTCCACTCCAGGACGAACCAGCCGACGATGAAAAAGATCGCTCCCAGATCCCGCGACAGAGCGCCGATGGCGAACACGCTGAACAGTGCCCAGAGAATCATCAACCCCAGCAGGATCAGATAGTCGAGGAACGCCGCGAGCGAGCGGCTGCCGACGCTCGCCACCGGCAGCTCGAGACGGATGTTGTCCAGCCCCAGGATGCTCTCGTGCCCTAGATCGGCCACCGACGACCTCGCCCTTTCGATTCCGTAAGCGTATACCGGGTTCAGTCTGTCTGTGATCTCGGACGGTTCTGCCCTTCGAAGCCTCACCCCCTGTCCCCCTCTCCCTGACGGGCGAGGGGGGACGCCTGCGAAGGGGTTTTGCCGAAAAGGCGGCCCCTATTGGCAAGACTGGCTGTGAATCGTCCCCCCTCGCCCGTGAGGGAGAGGGGGACAGGGGGTGAGGCTTCGGAGGGCAGACCCAACCGAGATCTTCGACCAATTGAACCGCGGCTCTTACCCCGGCGGCTCGCGCCGCTGCGCCTCGCCGGTCATGGGCACGAAGAGCACAGGCAGCACCCGCTTGCGATCGAGGCCGCCGTCGCGGCGCTTGGTGATCACCCAGAGGTCCTGGTAGGCCCCGCCCACCGGGATGACCATCTTGCCGCCGGTCTTGAGCTGGCGCAGCAGGGGATCCGGGATGCTCGGCGGCGCGGCGGTGACGATGATGCCGTCGAAGGGAGCCGCCAAAGGCCATCCCTGATAGCCGTCGCCGATGCGCAGATGGACGTTGTGGTAACCCAGCTCGTGCAGGGTGCGGCGCGCCCTTTCGCCGAGGAGCTTGACGATCTCGATCGAGTAGACCTCGGCTCCCATGCGCGCCAGGACCGCGGCCTGATAGCCCGAGCCGGTGCCGATCTCCAGGATGCGGTCTCCCGGCTGGACGTCGAGATGAGAGGTCATGAAGGCCACGATGTAGGGCTGGGAGATCGTCTGGCCGGAGCCGATGGGGAGCGGCGTGTCCGCGTAGGCCTCGCTCCGCGCGCTCTCCGGCACGAAGAGGTGGCGCGGCACCGCGGCCAGAGCGGCGAGCACGCGGGGAGCCGTCACGCCGCGGGCCTGGATGTCCTCGATCATCCGCTGGCGAGCGGGGGCGAATTCGTCCTTCCGCGGCAGGGCGGCCGTCAGCCCGGCCGCGATCACGGCCAGGAGCAGCAGAAGCGGCAACACCCCTTTCCTACCGGCTGCCATCTTGCGCCCTTCCCTTCATCGGCGAGAGCCGGACCGGAATGACGGCCCTCTTCTCGGTGCCCTGCGCGGTCTTCGTGATCACCAGGAGATCCTGGAAGAAACCGCCCACCGGCGCCACCATCTTACCGCCCACGCGCAACTGGTCGAGCAGGGGCTTCGGGATCTGCGGCGGCGCCGCGGAGAGCAGGATGGCGTCGAACGGCGCCTTGTCGGGCAAGCCGCGGTAGCCGTCGCCCCACCGCACCTCGACGTTGTGGTAACCCAGCACAGCGAGCCGCTTGCTCGCCTGGCTCGCCACCGGCTCCACGATCTCCACCGAGTAGACCTCGCGGGCGATGCGCGAGAGCACAGCCGCGTGATAGCCCGAGCCGGTGCCGATCTCGAGCACCTTGTCGCCGTGTTTCAACTCGAGCAGCGCGGTCATCAGCGCCACCACATAGGGTTGATAGACCGTCCGCCCCTGGCCGAGCACCAGCGGCTGATCGCTGTAGGCCTGCTCGCGCAGCGACTCCGGCACGAAGAGGTGGCGCGGCACCTGCTCCATGGCGGCGATCACCTCCGGCTGGGTGATGCCCCGCTGCCGGACTTGCTGCTCCACCATCGAGCGGCGCAGCGTCTCGAAGCCGTCCGCCGCTCCGGCCGGCGCCACGAGCACCGCCACCGCGAGCCCCAGCGCGAGCCCGCGGCAGAGCGGGAAACGGCGGCCCCGAAGGGCGCTCCGTGTCACCGGGCGCTGCCCCTCTCGTAGACCACCTGGCCGTCCACCAGGGTGTAGTCGATCTCCGTGCGCGGGATCTCCGCCTCGGGAACCGTCATCGGATCGCGGGCGAACACCACCAGATCGGCGCGCTTGCCGACCTCCAGCGAGCCCACTTCCTTGTCGAGGAAGAGCGACCAGGCGGCGTCGAGGGTGAAGCCGCGCAGGGCCTCCTCGCGCGTCAGCCGCTCGCCGGGAAGCCAGCCGCCCGGCGGATTGCCCTGCAGGTCCTGGCGCGTCACGGCGGCGTAGAGCCCGAGCCGCGGGTCCGCGGACTCCACGGGGAAGTCGCTGCCCAGGGCCAGCCGGCCGCCCGCCTTCAGCACCTTGCGCCAGGCGTAGGCCCCCGCCAGGCGCGCCTCGCCCACGCGGTCTCCGGCCCACGGCATGTCGGAGGTGGCGTGGGTGGGCTGCATGGACGCGATGATGCCGAGGCGGGCCATGCGCTCGATGTCCTGCAAGCGCAGCACCTGGGAGTGCTCCAGCCGGAAGCGCGCCTCCGGCCGCGGACCGCCGAGGGCCCGCTCCATGGCATCGAGAGCCACCACGCCGCCGCGGTCGCCGATGGCATGGATGCCGACCTGAAAGCCCTTGGCGAGGGCGCGGCGCGAGACCTCCTCGAGATGCGGACCGCTGCTCACCAGCAGCCCGAGATTGCCGGGATCGTCGCTGTAGGGCTCGACCAGCGCGGCGCCGCGGCTCCCCAGCGCGCCGTCGATGTACATCTTGACGCCGCGCACGTTGAGCCGCGCTTGCGGGTCGATCTCCGGCCCGCGCTCGAACCAATGGGCCAGCAGCGCATCGTTGTCGGTGAGGAACAGGGAGGCCCGCAGCGGCAGCTCGCCGGCCTGCCGGAGAGCCACGTAGGCGCGGTAATCGCCGTCGCCGATCCCCATGTCCGTCACCCCCGTCAGGCCGAGCTCCACGCAGTGGCGCGCGGCCAGCCGCAGGGCGCGCTCGCGTTCTTCCAGAGAGGGCTCCGGCAGCTTCCCTCCCACGACGTCCATGGCGTTGTCGACGAGCACGCCGGTCGGCCGGCCCGCCGCGTCGCGCAGGAAGCGGCCGCCCGATGGATCCTGGATGGCGGCGCCGATACCGAGGATCTCCATGGCGCGGGCGTTGACGAGCGCGGCGTGGCCATCAATGCGGGTCAGCCAGACTGGATGATCCGGCACCGCCGCCGACAGCGCCTCATGGGTGGGGAACGCCTTCTCCGGCCAGTCGTTCTGGTCCCAGCCCCGGCCGTTGATCCAGCTCCCGGCCGGCGCGCGTTGCGCCGCCTCGCGCACCCGCGCGACGACTTCCGCGTAGGAGGTGGTCCCCACCAGATCGACCTGCTGCAGCGACCGGCCCAGCCCCGCCAGATGCGAATGGGCGTCGATCAGGCCCGGCGTGACGGCGCGTCCGCCGAGGTCGATGATCCGGGTCTGTTGGCCGCGGAGCTTCTCGGCTCCGGCGTCCGGACCTAGATAGACGATGCGTCCGCCGCGCACGGCGAGGCTCCCCTCGACCCGGCCCGGAGGTTGCACGGGATAGAACACGCCGCGCCTCAGAATGAGGTCGGCACCGTCCTCTGCAAAGGAAGGTCTCGGAGCACCTGCGACCGCCATCCCGAACAGCACAGCACACAGAACAGGCGTAAGCCTCAGAATCATTTCGCTTTTCTCCCCGACTCGCCCCACCCATGGCACGTCCTGGGGGGTGCAAAGTCCAAGCCATGGAAAACCCGTCTTGGGGTCCTGGGTCTTGCGTCTTGAAACTACCTGGAACTGTATACCCAAGACCCAGAGCCCAAGATCCAGGACGATATACACTCCCGCGGATGTTCCCCGACGGTCCGATGCCGCTCGACGTCATGGTTTCCCGGCTGGAGCACCTGCTGGCGCTCTCCCCGGCCGAGGCCACGGAGATCTCATGGCTGGAGGTGCGGCGCGGCCAGGAGAGCAACGGCAAGCGCCGGCGGGACAGTTACGAGCAGCACGAGCGCACGGTCCTGTTGCGGGTGCGGGAGTCCGGCCGCACGGGGATGCACCGCACCAGCGCCTCCGGCCTCTCGGACCTCGAGAACGCCCTGCGCGTCGCCCTCGCCCAGGCCCGGCTCTCGCCGCCTACGCCGCCGCCGCTGCCGCCGCCGGGCCACGACGCGGCCGTCGTGACCGCCGGACTGTGCGATCCCGAGCTCGCGCGCATGGCGCCCGGCCGCGCCCGCGAGACGCTGCAACGGCTGGCGGAAAAGGGCGAGACGGCCCGCCTCGGATGGTCCGAAGGCCGCATCGCCGTGGCGGACAGCCGCGGCCTGCGGCGCGCCGCCGAGGTGACCTCCGGCTGGGCCGAGGTGATCCGCGGACGCCAGCCGGGGGCCGGACGCGCCGCCGCGGCCGCGCGGTCCCTGGCCGGGCTCGACCTGCCGGGCATCTTCGCGCGGGCGCGCCGGCGCCAGGGTCCGCCCGACGTCGTGCCGCCGCCGGCAGGCCCCACCGCTCTGCTGCTGTCGCAGGAGGCGACCGCCGGCCTGATCGAGCTGCTCAACCGGCAGGCCTTCACCTCCGATTCGTTTCACTCCGGAGCCTCCTTCCTGCGCGGCAACCTCGGGCAGCCGGTCTTCCACTCCGGCATCAACCTGCGCGACGATCCCACGGACCCGCGCGGCCTGCCGTTCCCCTTCGACATCCTGGGCGCCGCCGCCAAACCGATCGATCTCGTCTCCGGCGGTGTCGCGCTCACCCCGGCCGTCGACAATCGTCTGGCGCGCGAGCTCGGAGTCGCGCCCACGCCGCAACGGGTGGCGCCGGACGAAGCCGTCTCCGCCCATCTCTTCCTGCTGCCCGGAAGCGCTTCCGAAGAAGAGCTGTTGCAGGCCGCGGACGGCGGCTTCTGGGTTTCGGCGCTGGAGCCGCTCGAAGGCTACGACGCCCGCGCGCTGCGCTTCCGCACGGTGGCGAGGGGCGTCCGTCTGATCACCGGCGCCACGCTCGGCCGCTCTCTCCCCGATCTCGTCTGGGAAGACGATCTGCGGCGCGTGCTCTCCCAGGTGCTGGCCGTCGGCGCCGACCTGGTGCCCCTCGCCACGGGCGCCGGCCTCTTCCGCGCCACCACCGCGCCGATGCTCGCGGTGGATGGGGTGGGTGGGTTGCGGTTCGCCGTGGAGTAGGCCCTACTCCCAGATCTTCACCTCGAACCGCCCAGCCGAGTCCGCGGCGCCCCGGTACATCCCCTCCGAGTTGAAGACGAGCGCGAGCGAGCCGTCGTGGGAGACGCCGATCACGCCGCCGTCTCCCGGCTGGAGCTTCTGACGGATCACCCGCTCGGCGGCCTGCTGCAGGGTGAGCCCCGAGTACTCCATGAGCGCCGAGATGTCGTGCGCCACGGTGTGCCGGATGAACTGCTCGCCGATGCCGGTGGCGGAGATGGCACAGGTGCGGTTGCTGGCATAGGTGCCGGCGCCGATGATCGGCACGTCGCCCAGCCGCCCGAACCGCTTGTTGGTGAGCCCACCCGAGGAGGTCGCCGCGGCCAGGTTGCCGTGCACGTCGAGAGCCACGGCACCCACCGTGTCCTTGTCGGCGTGGTCCTTCTTCAGCGCCTCCTGGAGCTGCTCGTAGCGGAAAGCCGTGTCGAAGTACGTATTCGGCACGCGTTCCACCTTCATCTCGGTGGCGAACGTCTCGGCTCCCTCCCCCACCATGAAGACGTGGCGCGACTTCTCCATCACCATCCGCGCCAGAGAGATGGGATTCTTGACCGTCTTCAGCAGCGCCACCGAGCCGCAGGAGAGATCGCGGCCGTCCATGATGGCGGCGTCGAGCTCGTGGGTGCCTTCGTGCGTGTAGACGGCGCCCTTGCCGGCGTTGAACAGCGGATCGTCCTCGAGGAAGCGCACCACCTTCTCCACCGCGTCGAGGCTGGCGCCGCCCTGCTGCAGCACCTCCTGGCCGATCTTCAGCGCCGCGGCCAGGGACTTGAGGTACTGCTGCTTGCGCTCCTCCGGAAGCGTCTTGGGGATCGTGCCGGCGCCGCCGTGAATGGCGATCGCCCACTTGGGAGCCTCCGCGCGATGGAGCACGATCTCCACCTTGCGGTCTTGCTGCGGCGCGGCCGGCGTCTGGGCGGCCGCGAGAAGAGGAACCATCGAGAAGAACAACATGGACGTCAGAGTCGTGCAGTTCATAGCAGAGGGATTCTAGCGTGGCACCGTCTCAGCAGTCTCACAAGACCGCAATCAGGGCACCTTCAAAGTGGGTCAGGCGGCTCAACGCAAGGAGAAACCACGTATGAAAGCTCTGCGAACTCCCCTGAAGCTCCGGATCGCCCTGCTGGCACTGAGCCTGGTTCTCACCGGCGTGGCACTTTTCTCGTCTTCCGTCACCACGGCCTTCGCGGTCCCGTGCTACTGCGGTCACGCGCTGTCCGTGAAGTACTACAGCGATGCTTCCCATACCACGCTCGTCGGCTTGTGCTACTTCCCGTGCGACGACGATCCGTCGTGCAGCGGTACCCAGACCGAGTTCTCCGTCACCAAAGAGCTCCAGTGTTGTATTTGTTGACCCTCAGTTGATCCTCAGTTGACCCTCAATAGGCCCGCCCGGCGCGCGCTCGTTTTACCGTCGCCTGTTCCCGTCGCGCGCCGGGTGGGGACGAAGGCTGTGAATCGGTAGAATCCCCCTATGCTCAGAATGCGCTGGTCGTGCACCATCGTCCCAATGCTGGCCCTCCTCGCGCTGCCGGCAGCGGGCCAGTCCCAGGAGACGCCCCGCCTCGAAGACCGCGTTACTGACAAGGCCGCGGTGTTCTCTCCGGAGCAACGGAGCCAGCTCATCGCCGAGCTCGCGGCGTATGAGGAGGAGACCTCGCACCAGATCGCCGTGCTCACCGTGCCGACCCTTTCCGGCGAGAGCCTCGAGGCGTTCTCCCTCCGCGTCGCCAACGCCTGGGGGCTCGGACAGAAGGGACGCGACAACGGCATCCTGGTGACGCTGGCGCTCCAGGAGCGGCAGGTCCGCATCGAGGTCGGCGAAGGCCTGGAGTCTCGCATCTCCGACGACGCGGCCCAGGAGATCGTCCAGACCGAGATGATCCCATCGTTCCGCAAAGGCGATTACGCCGGCGGCCTGGCGAAGGGAATCCGCCGGCTGATGGAGATGGCGCGTCCCGCGAGCAACTCCTTCGTCGAATGCGAGGTCGAGGCCAAGGTGGTGAAGGTCGAGCGCCGAGAGACGGTGAACGCCGAGATCGCCGAAGCGCTCGATCTGGAAAAGGAGATGATCGGCAAGCTGGCGGTGGCGGCGACCGATATCACCGTGCTCAAGGCGACGTCCAAGAAAGGTCAGGAGGAAGATTGCGCGCGGATGGTGGGCCAGAGCGGCCGCGCCGTGATTCGCTACGAGCTGGCCAACAAGGAGCTCGAGCTAGCGGCGGGAAAGGTGATCCAACTCCACTACTGGGCCTTCGCCGGCTTCGCGCCGTACGGCGTGCCCGGGAAGGAAGTCTGGTGGGTGGGCAAGGCTGGTGCAGCTCCTCCCAAATAGGCTTCGATCAGCCGCACGAGCTCCTTCACGATGTCGGCCTTGCGCGCGCCCACGTGCTCGGTGTGGGTCCAGATCAGCTTCTTGGGCTCGCCGGCGCGGTCATAGAGCGCTTGGACTGCCGCCACGGAAAAGTATTTGTCCCGCCGGCTGGAGACCATCACCAGCCGGCGCGGGGCGATGCGCTGCACGTAGCGGCCGGGCTCGAAACTGTCGACCAGCACGGCCGCCGTCCACGCCAGCAGCTCCCCCCGCAAGGAGTGGCCCCGCCGGCTTTCCATCGTCCTGATCGTGGCGGGAAAGCCGCCTCCTCCGTGCACCAGGAAGACCGTCTTCACGCGCAGGTCCAGGGCGCCGTGCATCACGGCAAAGCTGGAGCCCAGACTGGCGCCGAGCACCGTGATCTCACCCGTCTTCAAGCCTCCGGTCTCGCGGAGATAGCTCAGCGCCAGCATCCCGCCGGCCACCGTGCGGAACACGGCCCGACGCAAGTGATACGGCCCGAGCAGATACTCGCCTAGCGTCCGCGGCCGTGCGAAGGGATACTGCACCGCGACGAGCACGACGTCCGGACGCTCCGGGATCAGGCGCAGGATCTGCGGCCCGGTCTTCATGCCGGCGTAGGTGAGGAGGATGCGATAGCCGTCGGCGAGCCGGCGCGGCCTGCGGACATAGGCGGTGGCCACCGCCTCGCCGCGATCGTTGTAGAGCTCCACCAGGCGGGTCCGCGAGACCGGACCGGCCGATGACTCCATCACCCGGGCGCCGCGGTAGGTGCCGCGAGTGGCGTAGAACTCCGCGGTCTTGTCGGCGCGCAGGTAGAGGACCAGGCCGGCGGCGGCAACGACCGCCACCGCCAGAGCTGCGACGAAGATCCGGCGGCGCTTATTTTTCCGAGCACAGATCACCGGACGAGGGGTCCCCGGAACTCGGCGTTCGGCTCCAGACTGAGGATCTAGCGTGATGAGTCGATCGTGACGTGAAAGCGCCACGGGACTGCGTGGCCTCTCAAAGGGACTGCTGGCCTTCCTCTGCTACTTCTGCCGCGGGCTGCGTCTGTGCTCCATCGACGGCGGCAGATTTCCTGTCGAGCTTGCGCTGAAGCTTTTCCTCGCGCTTCTGTTTCTTGGTGACCTCGCGCTGGCGTTTGAAGAATGAGGCGCGGTTTCTTGGCATTGTTACGTCCTCCCCAGAGGCTGATTGACCGACGGTTGGCGCGTGAGCTCTGCCGCAGAACAGCGCACCTTCTTCGCTGTCTTGAGTCTATCACCTCCCGTCCGGGGATCACGGACGGCGCCGGTTCGAGTTGTCCATGTCCGACATGATGAGCCAGCGGCCGTCCGCTCCCTTGCGCAAAGTCAGGGTGAACTTCCCGTCGTCCGGCTCCCCTGGCTTGCCCGCGTATCCGCCGATGATGTAGCCAACGTTACCCTCGGTCGCGTACGCGAACGCGCGCAGTGACAGCGGCCCGCCGTGCCCGGTGTAGTGCTTCTCGATCGCCGCCCGCCCGCGCACCGGCATCGCTCCGTTCGGCAGCACGAAGCCATCCTCGGCGAACAGCCGCGCCAGGGCCGCGGCGTCCCGCTGCTGCCAAGCCGCCTCGTAATCGGTCAGCACCCGCGCCAGCTCCGGCGGCAGCGTCACGGACGGCTCGCCTGCCGGCGCCTGTTGCCCCGCCGCCGGAGCTACCATCAAGGCCAGGATGAGGAGCGCTCTCGCCGCGTTTCGCATCAGGACGTCTCCTCCGTGATCAGCTCGCGCACGTGAAGGCGTCCGACCTCCAGCTCCTGGATGACCAGCCGGTCGATCGTCCCTGCCTTCGCCGCGAATCGCTTCACGGCCAACCGCCCGATCGCCAGCGCCCCGATGGCCAAGGCGCCGACGGACAGCGCCCCAACGCTCACCGCCGCCAGTGCCGTGGCGACGCGGGCGAAGGCGAGCTGGGATCCTGCTTTGGGATAGGTCAATTCGGTTCGTTCTCGTTGCATGATCGCCTCCTGTCTGGAACCGCCATCGCCAAGCCAATATCGTGCCCGTAGAGACGCCCCAGTCGATCATCGAAACCAGTTCGGTAACGACGACGGCGGGGCGTCTCCTCGGAGGGTTCACCGCTTCGCCCGCCACTACACGAGAGAAGGATATCAATGGCCGCCAACGCCTGGTGGTACCATGGCCGGCATGCGGTTCATCGAAGCTCGCTATGAAGAGGGGCTGCTCAAGCCGGAGACGCCTTTGGCGCTGAGGCAGGGCGAGCGAGTGGCGCTGATTGTAGTCCGTCATCCGGATCCCAAGCGCTGGGATCTCGACCGGTTGGCCAAATCCGGCGCCACAGAAGCTCGAGAGCTGGCGGAGCGGGGCCTCGGTGACTGGGCCGACCTCACTACGGCATGTGATCATGACCCGAGTTGAGGATCAGGCTGCCTTGTTGGCCTTGGCCTGTTCGTAAAGCGTCTCCGGCGCAATGTCAGCTCCGTTCGGCCATGCCACCGTCCCACCGTCGAGAAAAAAGCGCTGGAAGTAATCGACGTTCTTGAGCGGCTCGAACACAGGGCCTTGAAGCCACTGGGTGAAGTCGATGGTGCCTTCCACGCCACCGTTGAATGTCAGGTGGATCTTGTGGTCTCCGCGGTACTCAGCTCGAATCACAGCGGGCAGAGAGCTCATGGCGACTTGGTCCTCTCTGTCACAGATTGCTTATCACTCGAATTTCTCTTCCCTCTACAGTAATACTACAGAGCGGTAGACTTTCGACCGGCGGCAGGTCAGTCTTCACTTTTACAGAAATTCGAGCGCTCGCTTTTGGTTTTGCACCCTCACTTCTAAAGAAAGGTGCAGTGTGTGCATAGAAGCTATCTCCCTGCCATCGATAAGGTATCATCCATCTGTAAAACCAAGATGCTTCTAGCAAGACCGCAACTATGATTTTTTTACTGTGACCGCTTTCTATCATGATAGAGTCGGAGTCATGACCATACCAATGAGCTAGGACAGCATGTGGAGGCCAGTCACGCATACCACTGTTGACAGATATGAAGGCGTTACATACGACTGGTGAAACACCTCTATTGTGCGCAACGAGGAATCCGACAAGCTGGGGGACCTCGCCCGGATCTCTTGCTTCTCTTTTGTAGATCGGAGATAGAGGCATGAAGTTAAGGTTGTCGCTGATTTCCGTTACGAACTCTACACTTACATTTGCTTTCCTCTCAGTCTCTCTTGGTTCCTCCCGCCGTCCCTCGCCGTAAATACGGAGCTCGTCGGACCACTTCGGCTCGATGAATTCGGTGGGCTCCTCTGTGACTTCGAGGGACTCCTCGGTGTGGGCTCCGGCTTCGACCCCGAGCCGCTGCAGGATCAGTCCGGCGATCTCGGACGCGGGTCGGCTGCCGATGTCCACGTAGCCATCGCCCGACAGGATGCCGAGCTCCGAGAGGTCACCCGGTGAGCCGAAGCTCACCAGCATGATGCGGTCCTCATCCAGCGTCGCGATGAGCTGGCGGATGTGGCGCCACTCCAGCCGGCACCATCTCTTTACCGCGTATTCCGGGCAGAGAAAGAGGACGATCAGCTCAGACTGTTCGCGATACAGCCGGGGCAAGTAGACGTCGAGATTAACGCGGGCGAACTCGGCTTCATAGAACCTGTCGTACAGCACCCGCTCCCGCCCGACGGCGGCGGCGAGTTGCTCGGCCACCTGCTCGACGAAGGGACGATGCTCGCCAGGGAACGACAAGGCGATGCGGAAGCGCCGAGGAGCGGGGCTGGCGGGAGCCGGTGTGTCCATGAAGAGCTCGTGACGGTTCGCCCCTCATTATGCAAGAGGCGGAACGCTGAAGGACAGAGCTAGGCGAGGGTCAGCCCGGGCGCGGCCGCCTGTAGAGCGCCTCGCGCTTCGCCGTTCCCTTGCGGGCGAGCTCGAGCAGGCCGTCGGCAAGCATGCGCCGCAAAACGTCCGAGGCGGTCCGCGATCCAACGGGTTCTTCTAAGTGGTCGGCGTAACGGCGGCTGACCTCCTCCGCTACGGCGGCGGGGCCGAACGGCTCTTGCAGGTCCGGACTCTCGGCGACCAGCTCCACCATCCGGCCGACCCTCTTGCGGCCGGGAGGCGGAACCTCGAGCTCCTCGCGTCTTTGCATGGGCTGGGCGGCCGCCGAGGCGGCGACGGTGCGGAAGACCTCCAGATCCTGCACGACCTTCTCCAGCTCGGCTGTGTGGAGCGCCTGCTGCTCCCGGTGATGCACGACCTGCTGGGCATGAAACGCCTCCTGGTCGCGATGGAAGGCCTCCTTCTCGCGGTGAAGCGCCGCGCGAGCCTCCAGGTTAGCCACCACGTCCTCGACCGACAGCTTCGTGCCCATTTCCCCTGAACGATAGCACGCCGATCCCCATTTGCGGTGAATAAGCTTATCTTGCGGTGAATAGTCCTATTTGCGGTGGATAGGGCCACTTGCGGTGGAAAAAGCCAGGCACGGCGCCTTATTCCACTTGCGGTGAAGAAGGCGAGTTGCGGCAAAGAAGCTTGTCTTGCGGTGAATTATTTCAGACGCGGCGCAGAAGGCGAGACGCGGTGAAGAAGGCCGTTCACCGCAAATGAAGCTGAGTTGCGGTGAAGTAAACGAGACGCGGTGAAGAAGGCGAGACGCGGTGAAGCGCCTGCTTTGCCGCAAGTTAATTCCAGTTGCGGTGTAGGAGGATCGACGCTGCCTAGGTCCGCCGCAGCAACACCACCGTCTGATCGTCTCCCTGCGGCAGCCCGCGGGAGAACTCGCCGACGGCGCGCGGGATGCTTTCCATCACCTCCGACAGCGGTTGATAACGCTGCCAGCGAAGCAGGTCGATCAGGCGTCCCATGCCGAACTCCTCCTCGTCGGGGGACTCGGCCTCGGTGATGCCGTCGCTGTAGATACAGACCAGGTCGCCCGGCTCCATCGTCACGGCGCGGGATTTGAAGCGCGCCTCGGGAAGGAGACCGAGAGGCAGGCCGCCAGCGCCGAGCAGCTCGACGGTGTCGTCGCCGCGCAGCAGGATGCCGGGGTTGTGGCCGGCGTTCATATAGTGCAGGACGCCGGTGTGCGGATCGAGCTCGGCGATCATCATGGTGATGAACTTGTTGGCGGCGCTCGACTCGACGATGTGGCGGTTCAACCGCTCGAGCAGCGACGGCCCGAAAGACGTATGGTCCAGCAGCAGGCGCAAGGCCGAATGCAACGTCGAGACCATGAGGGCGGCCGGCATTCCCTTGCCGGAGACGTCGCCGAGCACCAAGCCGATGCGCCCGTCCTTGCGGGGAACCAGGTCGTAGTAATCGCCACCCACCTGGCGCGCCGGGCGGTACCAGCCGGCGAGCTCGAAACCCGGCACGACGGGCGCCCCCTTGGGCAGGATCTGGCGCTGGATCTCGGCCGCGAGGTTCATCTCGCGCTCCAGCCGCTCCTTCTCCAGCGCCTGCAAGTGCAGCCGCGCATTCTCCAGCGCCAGCGCCGCCTGGTTGGCGAAGAGGGAGAGGGTACGCAGGTCCGGCGCCAGGAATGGACCTACGCCGCGGCGGCTCTCTTTGTCGCCCACGGCGATGAAGCCGCGGGGACCGCTCTCGACCGCGATCGGCACGCCGAGCAGGTAACGGGCGCCGGGCAGCAGATTGGGCGGCGCCGCGCCGCCGGCGGCGAGAAACTCGTGCAGCTCCGCGTCGTCGCCGGCGAACCACGGGGCCGCTTCGCCGCCGAAGGTACGGTCCAGGCGGTAGCGGCCGTCCTCGAGGATGTAGAGGGCGCCGCGCCGCGCGTCGAGCAGGGAAACGGCCTGCAGCAGGATCAATTCCGAGAGCCGATCCAGGTCCAGGGTCGAGGCCACCGCCAGGCCCACGTCGTAGAGGGCTTCCAGCTCGACCACCCGGTAGTTCACCTGGAACTGCTGCTCTTTGAGGTCCTGCCGGAGCCGGCAGGTCTTGAGCGAGGCGGCGAGGAGAACGGTGAGCGGATCGCTCGCCGCGGCGCCGGTCTCCCCCGCGCCGAGAGCCTCGCGAGGCGAGAAGAGGAGCCGCCCGCCGGGGAACGGCAGGCTGCCGAAACCGCCCGCCATGCCGCTCGCTTCGAGGAGCTCCGGCAGGCCTTCGCCCACCGTGGCCTCGCGCTCCAGCAGATCCCCCTTTTGGAGATAGAGGCCGGCGGAGGCGGCGCCGCGCTGCTTGCGCCAGAGGTCGAGCAGCCGGTCCAGGAGCTGGCGCTCGCTGGCTTCGTCGCGGGAGAGGGCCAGCAGCTCGTCCCAGCCTTCCGCGATCATGCCGGCCGGTGCGGAACCCTCCATTGCATCTCCCTGCCTCAGGCCGTCTGGATCTGGGCCACCGCCACCGTCTCGTCGGCGAAGATGGGCGCGTACTGCGCCAGGCCCATGATGTGGAAAGTCTTCTCGATCGTCGGCGTCAGGCAGCAGAACCCCAGCTTGCCGTTGATCTCGATCATCTTCTCGATGATCTCGATGAGGATCGAGATGCCGATCGAGTTGACGATCTTGGTGCCCGCGAGGTTGAGCAGCAGCACCTTGTATCCCTGATCGAGGAGCTCGTAGGAGACCTTGGCGATCTCCTCGCCTCCCTGGTTGTTGATATACCCCTCCGTGTAGATCACCGCCAAACCCTCGCGGCGATCCACGGTGACGTTGAGACTCTCGGTCATCGGTTCGCCCCCGCTTTCATCGCAGCTTGCTCATGACGACAGTCGTGCCCTCGGTGCCGGAGCGGATCTCCACCTCGTCCATCAGACCACGGATGATCTTCAACCCAAAGCGGCGCTTCTGTAGTTTACCCTGAAGCCCGCCGAGGAGCCCGCCGCTCGGGCCGCCAGACCGGGGCACAATGGGTCCCGGCCCGATGGGTCCCTCCTCCGGATCAAAGCCGATGCCATTGTCGTGCACCATAATGCGCAGCTTCTCCGGGTCCCGCTCTCCGACGACCTGGAAGGTCACGAAGACCTCCCGGTCGACGGCCTGGCTGTGCTCCAAGGCGTTGATGCAGGCTTCCACCACCGCCAGCCGGACCTCGTCGATTCTATCCGGACTCATGCGGATTGATTCGGCGATGGCAGCCGCCGTCTTGCTCGCCTCGATCTCCATCTCGGCGACCATCGGCAGCGCCAGCGTGACCTCCCGCAAAACTCCTTCAGACATGTCCGTGAGAGCCGCCCCGGCGCAGATCAGAAAGAGAGATAGATCTGAAGGGCGTAGATCACTATGGGGTGGACCAGGTCATGAGACAACAACCAGCCAAAGCTGGCCAGGGAACCCACGGACAGCAGCACCTTGACCGGTACATAGGGGACGGCAACGTGCCTGCGAATGGAGTCTAGCATGTCATTCCTCCTCATCCGCGCCTCCCTTATCGCAAGGCCGCTGCCAGGTCTGTGTCACCGCACGTTCGATCCCGTAACTCGTTTGTTTCCAATTCCCCGCGCACATTTAAGCGCCAGGGTTGCCAAGATGCCCCAGCGGGGTCTGCGACAATTTGTCTCTCGCCGATGGATCGCGGCTTTTCCAGACCCCGGGGAAAGCCCATATCGCCTCGGGTTGTTGCAGATTTGAGACAAAAAGTCGCGGGCGGGAAATTTTGTCGCGGAGCGTTCAAGAGGATCCAGGAGGAAGCAGGAGGGCGGAGGGACCGTTCCACCCTTGACCCTTTGGGCCAGCTAAAACCCCTTGCGCTGCAACGTCTTACGGTCGAGGCCGAGGATCTTCGCCGCCTCGCTCTTGTTGCCGCCGGTGAGCTTGAGGATGCGGGCGATGTGGCGCCGCTCCAGGGTGGCAAGGTCGAGGGGCTCGGGGGACTGCTGGGCGGGCGTGCCCATGAGCGAGCGGATGAGGTCGGCGTCGATGTCGCGCTCGGCGAGGGAGATGGCGCCCTCGATGAGGTTCTGCAGCTCCCGGACGTTGCCCGGGAAGTCGTAGGCGAGCAGGAGCGCCAGCGCTTCGGAGCGCAGGGCCGGAACGGGGATGCCCTCGCGCTGGCAGAACTCTTCGATGAAGGCGCGCACGAGGTGTGGTATGTCCTGCCGGCGCTCGCGCAGGGGCGGCAGCTCGACCTCCACTCCCTTCAGGCGGTAGTAGAGGTCCTCGCGGAACCGCCCGCCGCCCACCAGCGTCTCGAGGTCCTGGTGCGTGGCGGCCACCAGCCGCACGTCCACCGGGATCGGCCGGCGGCCGCCGACCCGCGTCACCTCGCGCTCCTGGAGCGCGCGAAGGAGCCGCACCTGCAGGGAGGTCTGCATGTCGCCGATCTCGTCGAGGAACAGGGTGCCGCGGTCCGCCAGCTCGAACTTGCCGGGCCGCGCCTGGACGCCGGTGGCGACGCCGCCCTCGATACCGAAGAGCTCGCTCTCCAGCAGCGACTCCGGGAGCGCGGCACAGTTGACGGCGATGAGCGAGCCTTCGCGGCCCGAGAGGTGATGGAGGAGCTTCGCCACCAGCTCCTTGCCGGTGCCGCTCTCGCCGCGCACCAGGACGTTGACGCCGCGCGGCGCCACCCGCTCCACCACGTCGAGGACGCGGCGCATGGGCGGCGCGTGGGCCACGATCCGCCGGCCGGCGACCTCCAGAGCGAGCCGGCCCTTGAGGGCCTTGTTCTCTTCCTCCAAGCGCTCGCGCTGGGTCTCCAGGCGCTCCACCTGGCGCGCGGCGTCGAGGGCGGCGCCGGCGAGGGCCGCCACCGAGTCGAGAAAGCGCCGGTCTTCCAGCGGGAAGGCGGGATTGGCGTCGCCGCGCACCTCCTTGTCGAGCACGGCGATGTAGCCGAGGAAGACGCCGCGGTAGGCGAGCGGCGCCGCCAGGAGCTGCTCGTAGCGCCGGCCGGCCAGCTCGCCCTGGGAGCGGGCGAGGGTGCGTCCCTCGGTGAGCAGCTCGCGCCAGATCGGCGCCGCCAGCAGGACGTCTCCGGACGGCAGGTCGTCCACCCAGCCGACGGTGGCGAAGCCGCGGGCGCCGCCGTAGGCGTCGCGCGTCACCGCCACGGCCGCCGCCGGATCGAGCACGGCGCAGACCCGCTGCAGCAGCTCGTCCACCAGCTCCTGCTCCGGACGCTGCGCGTGCAGCGCGATCGCCAGGTCGTAGAGCGTCTCGAGCTGGAGGATGCGCCGCTTCTCGGCGATGAGAGCGTCGTTGCGCGCCACGTCCGTCATTGTACCGCGTCCCTCGGGGGCGGGCCCGGTCAGCTCCGGGCGGCCCACCCGATATACGCGCGCGGGGCGCAGCGGTTTCGGGGCGGCCTACTCGTACCAGCAGCCGCCGACGGTGTTCCACGAGCCGCAGGTGACCTTCCGGCACCAGCGGTCCGTCCATTGAGGGCAGCCGCAGACGGTGCTGGCGGGCTTGCCTACGCAGTAGGTATCGCACGAGGGATAGCACACGGCCTCCGCCGGGGTGGTCCGCGAGGCGAGAGCGATCACCGGCAGGGTCGCGCAGAGGAGAAGGAGTCTGAGTTTTTTCATGGGGGTTCTCCTTTCAAGGATCTCCAAGAGACACGGTGTCTCGGAACCTTGAAAAGAGACTTTAGGTACAGCAGGGACTAAAGGGACACCAGGGACGAACACGGACGGCCTTTGTCCTTGCCGTCCCTGAAGTCCCTGTTGTCCTTGCTTTTACCGCCGCGCCCGGCCGCCGCCGCCCGCGGCCCGCCGGCGCGGCGCCGGCAGCACCTGCTTGAGATACCGGCCCGTGTAGCTCTCCGCCACCGTGGCTACGAACTCCGGCGTGCCTTCCGCCAGCAGCTCGCCGCCCGCGGCGCCGCCTTCGGGGCCGAGATCGATCACCCAGTCGGCGGTCTTGATGACGTCGAGGTTGTGCTCGATGACGACCACCGAGTTGCCGAGATCCACCAGGCGGTGCAGGAGCTTGAGGAGCTTGCCGACGTCGTCGAAGTGGAGGCCGGTCGTGGGCTCGTCGAGGAGGTAGAGGGTGCGCCCGGTCGAGCGCTTGCACAGCTCGCGGGAGAGCTTCACCCGCTGCGCCTCGCCGCCGGAGAGCGTCGTCGCCGGCTGGCCGAGACGGATGTAGCCGAGCCCCACCTCGCAGAGGGTCTCGAGGATGCGCTCGATCGACGGGATGTTGCGGAACAGCTCGTACGCCTGCTCCACCGGCAGGTCGAGGATCTCGGCGATGTTCAAGCCCTTGTAGCGCACGGCCAGGGTCTCGCGGTCGTAGCGCTTGCCGCCGCAGACCTCGCAGGTGACGTAGATGTCGGGCAGGAAGTGCATCTCGATCTTGATCTGCCCGTCGCCCTTGCAGGCCTCGCAGCGGCCGCCCGGCACGTTGAAGCTGAAGCGGCCGGGGCCGTAGCCGCGCATGCGCGCCTCCGGCGTCATCGCCATCAGGTTGCGGATGGGATTGAAGACGTTGGTGTACGTCGCCGGGTTCGAGCGCGGCGTGCGGCCGATGGGGCTCTGGTCGATGGCGATCACCTTGTCGAGCTGCTCCAGGCCCTGGATGCGGTCGTGCTCGCCCGGCTTGTCGGTGGCGCGGAAGAAGTGCCGCGCCAGCGCCTTGTGGAGGATGTCGTTGACCAGCGTGCTCTTGCCCGAGCCCGAGACGCCGGTCACCACGATGAAGACGCCGACCGGGAGCTCCACCTCCAGGTTTTTCAGGTTGTTCTGCCGCGCGCCCTGGATGATCAGCTCGCCCCGCCCTTGCCGCCGCTGCCGCGGTACCGGCACCTCCAGCTCGCCGCGCAGATACTTGCCGGTGAGCGAGGCGGGATTGCGGGTCACGCCGTCCGGCGTGCCCTCGGCCACCAGCTCGCCGCCGTGCACGCCGGCGCCCGGCCCGAGGTCGATCACCCAGTCGGCGGCGCGGATGGTCTCCTCGTCGTGCTCCACCACCAGCACCGAGTTGCCGAGGTCGCGCATGCCGCGCAGGGTGGCGAGCAGGCGCGCGTTGTCCTTCTGATGCAGGCCGATCGAGGGCTCGTCGAGCACGTAGAGCACGCCCATCAGCTTGCTGCCGATCTGCGTCGCGAGGCGGATGCGCTGGCTCTCGCCCCCCGAGAGCGTTCCCGAAGCGCGGTCGAGCGTCAGGTAACCCACCCCGACGTCGTCGAGGAAGGAGAGGCGGTCCTGGATCTCCGTCACCACCTTCTCGGCGATGGCCCGCTCGCGCTTGTCGAGCGGCAGCAAGCCCATCCAGGCCCGCAGGTCCGCCACGGAGAGGCGCGACAGCTCGTCGATCGCCTTCCTGTGCACCTTCACCGCCAGCGCCTCCGGCCGCAGCCGCCGGCCCGCGCAGGTCGGGCAGAGATGGACCGACATGTACTTCTCGATCTCGGCGCGGATGGTCGGCGAGTCCGTCTCCTTGTAGCGCCGGTCGAGCATCGGGATGACTCCCTCGAAGCGGCCTTTCCAGGAGTAGCTCGACTTCTTCCCCGTCAGGCTGAAGGAGAGCTCCTGCTCGCCGCTGCCGTGGAGGATCACCTGCCGCGCCTCGGCCGGCAGCTTCCGCCACGGCGTCGAGAGGGAGAAGCCCATGGCCTTCGCGAGCGTCTCGACCATCTTCAGCCGCCAGGACTTCGAGCCCTCCGGCCAGGGCGCCACCGCGCCGGCGAGGATCGAGCGCTCCGGGTCCGGCACGATCTTCTCGGGATCGACGCCCATCAGCGTCCCCAGCCCCGAGCAGGTCGGGCAGGCGCCGTAAGGGCTGTTGAACGAGAAGAGGCGCGGCGTGATCTCCGTCAGGCTCGTGCCGCACTCCGAGCACGAATAGTTCTGCGACAGCGTCTCCTCGGCCGCTCCCTCAGGGGCCAGCACCACCAGGCCGCCGGCCACCTTGAGGGCCGTCTCGATGGACTCGGCGAGGCGCTTCTCGATGCCCGGCTTGACGACGAGGCGGTCGATGACGATGTCGATCGAGTGCTTCTTCTGTTTATCGAGGTTGGGCAGCGCGCCCGAGAGCTCCACCATCTCGCCGTCGATGCGGGCGCGCAGGAAGCCCTCGCGCGCCATCTGGCCGAGCTGCTTCTTGTACTCCCCTTTCTTGCCGCGCACGTAGGGCGCGTAGAGCACGAGGCGGCTCCCCTCGGGCAGCTCCATGACGCGGTCCACCATCTGCTGCACCGTCTGCGGGCGGATGATCTGGCCGCAGGTCGGGCAATGGGGCACGCCGATCGAGGCGAACAGCAGGCGCAGGTAGTCGTGGATCTCGGTCACCGTCCCGACCGTCGAGCGCGGGTTCTTGGAGACCGACTTCTGCTCGATCGAGATGGCGGGCGAGAGCCCCTCGATGGAGTCCACGTCCGGCTTCTCCATCTGCTGCAGGAACTGGCGGGCGTAGGAGGAGAGCGACTCGACGTAGCGCCGCTGCCCCTCGGCGAACAGGGTATCGAAGGCGAGAGACGATTTTCCGGAGCCCGAAACGCCGGTGATGACCACCAGCTTGTTGCGGGGGATCTCGAGGTTGAGGTTCTTCAGGTTGTGCTCGCGCGCACCGCGGACGGAGATGGCATCCATGGGACCGGACATCCTAACAGAGGGAGGGGGGACCGGAAGGGTCTCCCGGAGGCGTAACAGCGGCGGTGCACAGAGGAATTCCCCGTACCAGACGGGTCACGACGAGGCGCGCCCCCGCCTTCAATGCACGAAGTTGGCCGGCTGCTCCGCCTCGATCTCGGAGCAGCTCCTATCCAGCAGCTGGCAGAGGTCGACCCGCCGTCTCTCGATGTCGCCGAACTGGTGCTGGAGCCCGCATAGATCAGCGAACGCGCCGCTTCCAGTCAAGAAACCAGAGAGGAGCGCCCCGCCTCCAGGCCCTGTCAGGAGGACTTGGCGGAAGAAGAGACCGGTCTCCCCGCCGTGGCAACCGTTACACGTATTCAGAGACGCGATGTGCCGCGCCTGGGCGTTGGGGATCGAGCTGCACTCGGGCGGCGGACCGTCCCAGGTGTCGATTTCGTTGGGCGAGGCGCCGCCGCGGAAAGGCTGACCCAGGAAGGTCAATGGAACGGTGTAGTTGTTCGCCGCGATGGCTGCCGCGTTGGCGTTGACATAATCGGCGAAGGGCTGTTGATGGTTGAGACTGCCGGCCGGTGTCTGGGCCGCGGTGGCCTGCAGCAGCGGCACGGGCGGGCTCGTCGCCTTCCGCGATTTCTCCGGATCAGGCACCGGCACGGCTTTCCCCGAAAGCAGCTTGAACTCCCGCAGCTCCCACAAGTTATGGAGAAAGGCCTCGTTGGTGCGCACCTGGTTGATCGCGCTGCCGTTCGGCTTGCCGGGCGAAGCGCCGATCGTCGTGAAACGATCGGTGATCGTCTGGAGGGCCGCGTTGTAGCTCGGGCCGAACGGTATCGAGCCCAGGCCGTGGATCGTCTGCGCCCAGTTCCGGATGTCGTTGCAAGTGGGAGCGTCGAGGCCATACTCCAGGATCAGGGTGAAGGCGGTGTCGTGCCCGTTAGCGTCGAGCATGTTGTAGACGAACCTCGCCTCGCCGGCCGTGCCGCCTGGGGAATAGCCCGAGCTCCGCCGGAGATCCAAGCGAAACACGATCGCCAGCAGCCGTGCCGGCGCCTTGGTCATGTCCAGGGTGGTGCCGCCGCTCGCCGTCTGCCAGGGATCGATCACCAGGCTTTGAATCGCCGGGCGCGCCGGCACGGGATCGCCGTTGATCGTCTGTAACACCTTCCACTCCCCCAACCACTGCTTGGTGAGGTTCGACAACGTCACCGGATTTGTCGTTCCGAAAAGGCCGGGGATGAGGCCCCCCAGCGTCCACGCGCCCCGTGTGGCCGGGGCGATGGGAACCGGGCATGGGCCCGTCCAAGTGGTGCGGAAGCAATCCCGGACCACGGAAAGGTCGATGACGAACAGCTCGCGGTCGGGGTCCACGGTGCAGCCGGGCGTGGCCGGCAGGCCCAGAATCTCCCGCGTCGCCAACGGCGAGACCGGAGCTTTCTTATGGGCGGCGATCAGAGAAACCGGCTGCGACCAGCCGGCGGAGGCGAGGATTCCTCCGGCGCTCAGAAACAACCCGGCGAACACATGGGTCCGGCGGATGCGACGCATGTTGCCCTCCAGTCCTGGGGACGGACAGAGACATCGCACCGAGTCCACCGCGGGGCGAGGGAAGGTCCCTCTATGCAAGGTGTGAACTGTCGGCCGATCGTGACCGGCGCCGATATCCCTGTATCAGCTCGCGATCGGCAGCTTCGCCTGCCGGTTGATCTCCTCATCGGCCGGGGAGAGCGCCAGGTTGGGCGGCAGCGGCGCCAGCTCGAGACCGAACGTGCGCCGCCGCAGCGGCAGATAATCGTCCACCCGATCGCGGCGTACGCGGAAGGTTCCGCCCGCCATCGCATGTCGTCGGCGGCCGGCGGCCAGCCGTGACTGCAGGGAGTAGCCGGCGATACCCAGCAGACAGGCGGTCTTACGAAAGTCGCCGCGGCGTACCTCAAGCCGCAGCAGCTTGGCCGCCACGTCGCGCCCGGCGTAGAACTCCCGGCAGCAGCGGAACACCAGGTCCGCCCACCGCCGTGGATCCAGATGCGGGTGGCGCCACGTCACGCAGGTGGCGTCGAAGCGGTCGAGATTGGTCTCGGTGATCAACCCCTGCTCCAGGAAGTCCCCATACTGCTCGGTTCCCGGAATCGGAGTGAGGAGGTAGAAAGAGGCCACGTCGGGAGCGAGCTGCCGCAGCGTCTTCAGATGCTCCCGGATGCTCGCCTCGGTATCGGTAGGAAAACCGAGGATGTTCGAGAAGTGGCTGGTGATGCCATGGCGGCGGCAGAGCTCGACGATCCGGGCGTAGCGCTCGGGATGATTCTGCAGCTTGTGCGCCGCGCGCAACGCCTCGCGGCTGAAGGACTCGGCGCCGACGAACATCTGGAAGCAGCCGGCGCGCGCGAGCAGCTCCACCAGCTCTTCCTGGCGGTAGATCTGGGTGTCGCACTGGACGAAGAACGGCAGGCGGATGCGTTCCTCGATCATCGCCGCGAGGAGCTGCTGGACCTCGGGGATCTTGTTGAAGTTGTCCGAGGTGAACATGACGATGCGTACGCCCGCCGCGGCCGCCGCCCTGAGGCTCGCGAGCGTCGTCTCCACCGGCTGGCTGCGCACCTGGCGGCCGGCGACCTTGATCACCGAGCAGAAGTTGCAGGTGTAGGGACAGCCACGGGCGGGATAGATGCCGAGCATCGGCACGGTGTAGCGCCTCAAGTCGCGCCGCGACGGCGGCGAAAGCGGCGGCGGATCGAGATGCGGCTGCCACCGGCCGTCGCGGCCGTAGACCGGCTTCAGCCCGCCGTCGATCGCGTCGCGCAGGATCTCCGGCCAGACCATCTCGGCCTCGGAGAGGGAGAAGCTCACGCCGCGTCCCTGCAGCTCCGCGGTGTCGCAGGTCATGGCGTGCGGCCCGCCGATGACGCAATTCTCGACGCCTATCGCGCGAGCGAACGCCGCGAGGTCCAGAGCGCGATGGAGCTGGTGGCTCTGCACGCCCACCAGCGCCAGGAGCGTACGGCGGCCGGGCTCCCCTTCCAGGAGCTTCAAGTAAGCGAGATCGGTATGGACGTACTCGTCGATCGTCACCACTTCGCACGGGCTGCCTGCGACCTCGGCGGGCGTGAGGCTCGCCAGATAGCGCAGGGTGCTGTTGGGCATGAAGCCCCAGCGGAAGCGCTCGACGCAGCCGTCGAGGCCGTACTTGCTCGGCTTGAGGAGCACGACGCGGAGCGGCGGGTGAGTGGCCATGAAAGCCTCCTCGGGAAGGGGATGCAGCAAAATAGCTTATCAGTCCACATACTGAGGCGCGCCGTTTGCTACCCTTTCCATCCATGAAAGATCCACGCCTCCTGATCCGCCTTCTCCTCCTGCTCCTCGCCCTGCCGTCCGCGCTCGGCGCGGCGCCCGCGCGCTTCGCGCTCGATCGCTCGCAGTCGCACCTCTACGTGGTCACGCATCGCGCGGGAGCCTTGGGGTTCCTGGGCCACGAACATGCGATCCTGGCGACGGAGTGGTCGGCCGATCTGTGCTTCGATCCGGCGGCACCTGCCTCGCCGCCCGTCCGCGCCGAGATCACCGTATCCACCAAGGCGCTGCGCATCGATACGGACGAGGCACGCAAGCTCGCGGGGCTCGGCAAAGGTCCGGGACCCGAGGACGTCAAGACGCTCCAGGAGAAGGTGCTCGCGCCGCAGAACCTGGCGGCGGAGAGCCACCCGAGCATCCGTCTCAAGACAACCTCCGTCACCCGTGGCAGCGGCGGCAAGGTTGAGGTCCAGGGCTCCTTCACCCTGCGCGGCGTGACGGACACCGTGCGCTTCCCGGTGACGATCGAGCGGAAGGGCGGCGCGGTCCGTCTCTCCGGACAATTCCGGCTGAAGCAGAGCACCTTCGGCATCAAGCCCGAATCCGTGGCCGGCGTGGTCAATGTGGCGGACCCGGTGGACGTGCACTTCGAGATCCTTGCCAAGCCCGCGGGCGGGGCGTGCCCCTGAAGGCATCCATCGCTAGAATCAACCCGGTAAGGAGGCCGCGATGAAGAAAACGATCCTGGCGTTCCTCATCTCTGGACTGGCGCTTCCCGCGCTGGCGCAGGACTGGGCCGTGAAGCGTCTCGAACAGTCGCCGCGCCATCAGGAGTGGGTGGCGATCAAGAACGGCGAGCGGACGGTCCACGCTTTCGTCGTCTATCCGCAGTCGAAGGACAAGACGGCGGCGGTGATACTCATCCATGAGAACCGCGGCCTCTCGGACTGGGTGCGCAGCGTCGCCGATCAGATGGCCGAGGCCGGCTACATCGCCGTCGCTCCCGACCTGCTCTCGGGCGCCGGGCCCCAGGGCGGCAAGACGAGCGACTTCCCCAGCTCGGACGCCGCCCGCGAGGCGATCTCCAAGCTGACGCCGGAGCAGACCATGTCCGACCTCGACGCCGTCGCCAACTATGCGGCGAAGCTGCCGGCGAGCAACGGCAAGGTGGCGGTGGGCGGCTTCTGCTGGGGCGGCGGGCAGACCCTGCGCTTCGCCACCCACCGCAAGGACCTCAAGGCCGCCTTCGTCTTCTACGGCACCTTCGATCACAGCAAGGAGGACCTCGCCCGCATCGAGGCGCCGGTCTACGGCTTCTACGGCGGCACGGATGCGCGCATCGGCGCCACCGTTCCCAACACCGCGGCTCAGATGAAAGAGCTGGGCAAGACCTACGAGCCCGTGACCTATGAAGGCGCCGGCCACGGCTTCATGCGCGGCGGCGAAGACCCGCAGGGCTCGGAGGCGGACCGCAAGGCGCGGACGGAAGCCTGGGAACGCTGGAAGAAGCTGCTGAAGGGGCTCTGAGCGTCCTAGAAGATGCAGGCGAGCGAAGCCCGGATCACGTAGCCGTTGCCGAGCTCGCGCGGCGCGGCGCTCGCCTGATCGTTGGCATTCAGCCGGAAGACCGGTCCCCCGGCCAGCGTCGCCAGCAGACGGCGGTCGGAACGGACCCAGTGCATCGAAGGTCCGACGAGGATCCGCGCGCCGCCTTCGGCTTCGTTCGGTGTCCAGAGGGCCTCGAGATCCTCGCCCAGAACTTCGAAGCCTCCTGAGAAGCCTCGTCCGAAGGTCCTCGCGGCGGCCAGGGTGACGATGGCGTCGATCTCGTCCCGCTCGCGGTCGAACGGCTTCTCGAACCGCAGATCGCCGAGGAACCGGTTGGCGTCGCGCCGGTGCTCCGCGACCAATCTCCCCAGCCACACCGAGACGCCTTCGGCCTCGCGGCGATAGCCGCTGCCGAGGGCGAGATGGAACGGACGGTCCTTGCCTGCGAGCAGGTTGTAGAAGACCTCGGCACGATAGGTGGCCGGTGAGTCCGATTCGGAGATCCCAACGCCCACGTCCGCGAGCAGCAGGATGCGGCGCGTCACCCGCGCTTCGAATCCCACCCGGCTCTCGAGACCGTCGCGGGCGATGGCCTCCGTGGCCGCTTCGCCGTAGGCGGGTTGGACAAAGAAGAGCGCGCCGTTGCGGTCCCAGGCCGCGGGCGAGAACGCGAAGGCGAACGGCCGGTCCTGCGCCGATGCCGCGAGGGGCAGAAGGAGGACAGCCCGAAGAACAGGACCAGCCTGCGGATCGTCATGGTCTCCTTACTCTACATCACCCATGACGGCCGCCGGGCGCCCACCAGTAGAAGACCGCGCTGCGGGAGACGCGGAGATCGCCGGTGCGGGATTCCACCGTGAACTCCCGTCCATCGCAGCCTTCCTCGATGTCCCGCACGACGCCGGCGGACCAGCCTTCCTCGGCTTCCGGATCCTCGTAGGCGATCAGGAACCCGAGGCCGGGAGCGCCGGCAGGGGTCTCCGCGGGCGGAAAGACGAGCTTCCCGGCCCGCGCGGAACGTTCCTGAACCCGCTTCGGCCGCCGGGTCCGCCGCTGATCCCATGAGGTGAGCGCTTCGATCATTCCAACTCCCAGTCGTGTGTTCCCCGGGACGTTTGGCCGGTTCAAGCACGGGCTGGACTCAAAGGACCCGGGAGGAGCTAGAATGGGGGCCGTTCGCGACGCTGCTTGGCGGCCTGCCTGCACCGCCGGCAGGGCTGGCGCCCGAACGCTTTGACAAAAGGGGGAACGTCATGCATGGCAAGACCGCTCTGGCAAGCGTCTGCGTGGCTGTAACGCTCCTTGGCATCGTCGTCGCGGGCTGCGGCAAAGGATACCGGCAGATCGTCGTCGTCAACCAGGAAGGCGCGGAGTTCGTCACCTTCGGACCTCCGCCCAAAGAGCCCCAGCAGGTCTGGGCCCCGGGCAGGGTCATCGTCTTCCGCGTCGATTCAAATGTTCCGGGCGTTCCGAACAGCCCCGCCGGAAAGGCCGGGCACGTCTACCGCGTCACCGACGACCTGCAACTGGAGGAGGTGGGCGAATTCCAGCTCACCATTCCGAACGACACGCTGGCCTACCGGTACGGGAAGTGACGTAGGCGGCCAGCCGGCCTAGCAGAAAAACCTCGTAGGGCGGCCTTGGGCAGCCGCCCTTGCCCGCACGCCCTTAAAACAAGGGACCCAAGGGACGCCAAAGACTGCAAGGACGGTGTCGTCTGCTGTTCTTGTCGTCCTTGCTGTCCCTGTTCGTCCCTGTCGTCCCCCTGAAGGATAGAATCCCGGCTATGGACTCTCAACAGGAGGACGAAGGCCGCGGAACGCCCACGGCGCCGGAGGAGATCACAGCGCTCCTGCGGGCGGCCGAGGGCGGAGACCGCGCAGCCCTGGATCACCTCTTCGGACTCGTCTACGCGGAGCTCCGCAAGCTCGCCCGCCGCCAGTTGCAGGTGACGCCGCCCCAGTACACCCTCAGCACCACGGCCCTGGTGCACGAGGCCTATCTCAAGCTCTCCTCCGACATCCACTGGTCGACGCGCGACCGCTCCCACTTCTTCGCGCTCGCCGCCCGCGCCATGCGCCACATCCTGATCGACCACGCCCGCCGCCGTACGCGGCGCAAGCGCGGCGGCGCCGAAACGCCGATCTCCCTCGACGACGCGCAGGTGCCGGTGCTCGACCGCAGCGACGAGCTGCTGGCCCTGGACGAGGCGCTCGAGCGTCTGGCCGCGGTGGATCCCGAGCTGGCGCGCCTCGTGGAGTGGCGCTTCTTCGCCGGGCTCTCCGTGGAGGAGATCGCCGGCATCCTCGAAGTCTCCGACCGCACGGTGAAGCGCCAGTGGCGCGCCGCCCGCGCCTTCCTCTACCAGCAGCTCGCGCCGCCGGAAGCGAGCGCATGAATCCGCCGAGCCCGGAGCTGTTCCACCGCGCCCGCGCGCGCTTCGAGGAGCTCATCGAGCAGAGCGGCGCCGAGCGCCAGGCGCACCTCGCGGCGCTCGCCGAGAGCGATCCGGAGCTCGCCGCGGCCGTGGCGGATCTGCTCGCCGCCGACGCGCGCGCCAGCGGCTTTCTCGATCAGCCCGCCGTACCCACGGCCGTCCATCAGTGGCTCGCCGCGAGCGCCGAGGAGACCGTCCTGGGCCAGACGATCGGACCGTACCGCACCGTGACGCTGCTCGGGCGAGGCGGCATGGGCGAGGTGTACCTCGCCGAACGCGCCGACGGTCAGTTCGATCAGCGAGTGGCGCTCAAGGTCCTGCGGCGCGGCATGGACTCGGACGAGATCCTCCGCCGCTTCCTACGCGAGCGCCAGCTCCTCGCCCGGCTGGAGCATCCCCACATCGCCCGCCTGCTCGACGGCGGCCGCGCTCCGGACGGCCGGCCGTTCATCGTCATGGAGCGGGTCGAGGGCGAGCCGATCACGGCCTGGTGCTCCGCCCGCAAGTCGACGGTCGACGAGCGGCTGCGCCTCGCCATCACCTGCTGCGAGGCCGTCGAGGTGGCGCACCGCAACCTCATCGTCCACCGCGATCTGAAGCCGTCGAACATCCTGGTCAGCGCCGGCGGCCAGGTGAAGCTGCTCGACTTCGGCATCGCCAAGCTGCTCGGCGACGACGGCGAGGAGACCCTCCTCACGCGCGCCGGCGTGCACGTGCTGACGCCCGCCTACGCCGCGCCCGAGCAGATCCTGGGCGGCGCCATCACCACGGCGACCGACGTCTACGCCCTGGGAGTGGTGCTCTACGAGCTGCTGACCGGCGCCCTGCCGCACGACCGGCGGGTGACGACCGGCGTGGAGCTGGCGGCCAAGGTTTCGCGCGAGACCGTCGAGCGGCCGAGCACCGCGGCGCGCAAGACGGCGGAGTCGATCGGCGACACGGAGGACCGCAACGGCCGCAAGCTGTCGCGCCGCCTGCAGGGCGACCTCGACACCATCCTGCTCAAGGCGCTGCACCGCGATCCGGCGCGCCGCTACGCCTCGGCCGCGGCGCTCGGCGACGACCTGCGCCGGCATCTGGAAGGCCAGCCGGTCTCCGCGCGGCCCGACACCGTGGGCTACCGCGCGGCGAAATTCGTCGAGCGCCACCGCTGGGGCGTGGCCGCCGCGGTCCTCATCGCGCTGTCCCTCGTCGGCGGGCTCGCCGCCGCCCTGTGGCAGGCGCGCCTGGCGCGGGCCCAGGCGCAGCGGGCCGAAGAGGCGCAGCGCTTCCTCACCAGCATCTTCAGAGTCGCCGAGCCGGACCGGTCCAAGGGCGCGCAGCTCACCGCCCGCGATCTCCTCGACAGCGGCGCCGCCCGGGTGGACGGCGAGCTGGCGGATGAGCCGGAGCTGCACGCCGAGATGCTCAAGGTCCTGGGCAACGTCTACCTCCAGCTCGCCCTGTATCCGGAAGCCCTGAAGCTCCATGAAAAAGCGCTGGCGATCCGCCGGACGCTGAGCGACGAGCCGAGCTGGGAGCTCGCCGAGAGCTACCGGCGCGTGGGACAGACGCTCCACAAGACCGCCGAGTATGAGAAGGCGCGGCCGTTCCTCGAACGCGCCCTGGCCATGCACGAGAGCCGGGGAGATGAGCCGGCGATGGCCTCGACACTGAACGATCTCGGGAACCTGTCGCGCGCCGAGGGCGATCTCGAAGGCGCGGAGCGTCTCCTCGAGCGCGCGGTCGTCTTGCGCAGCCGCGCCGAGCCGCTCGACAGTCCGGAGCTCGCCAAATACCTCAACAACCTCGCCCTCGCGCTGCAGAGACAGCGGAAGTTTCCCGAAGCCGCGCGCGTCTACGAACGGGCGCTGGCCATCCATCGCAAGAACGAGGGCGAGCTGTCGTCGCTCGTCGCCGGCACCGAGGACAACCTCGCCATGGTGCTCAACGAAACCGGCGATCTCGAAGGCGCCCGCGCCCACAACCAGATCGCTCTCGCCATCGCCGAGCGGCTGTACGACCGGCCTCACCCGAATCAGGCGCTCTTCCTGAACACCGCCGGTTTCCTCGCCGCGAAGCGGGACGCGCACGAGGAGGCGGTCCGCTTCTATGAGCGGGCCCTCGCCGTCTACGAGCAGACCCTGGGCCTGGATCATCCCGACGCCGCCTACACCCTGCAAAACCTGGGCAGGGAGCGCGCTCTCGCCGGCGATCCGCGCGCGGCGCTCGCGTTGCACCAGCGCGCGCTTCGCATCCGCGAGAAGGCGTACGGCCCCGTCCACTCCAACGTGGCCACGAGCCTGCGCGATCTCTCCAATACCTATCTGCAGATGGGAGATTACGCCGCGGCCGAGGACACTCTGCGACGATCCGCCGCGATCTTCCGCGAGACGACGGGACCGGAGGACCGCCGCACCACCGAAGCGCTTCTCGATCTGGGCCAGATCCTGATCCGGCGCGGGCGCACCGCGGAGGCCGAGAAGGTGCTGCGCGAATGTCTGGCCACCCGGCGAGCCACGCTCAAGCCGGACGATCCCGATATCGCCAGGGTCGAAGCGGCGCTGGCCAAGGCGGGGGGGAAGGGATCATGAAACCCGATCTGCCGCCGTACACGATCCCCGCCGCCACGGATATCGGACACGTCCACCTCAAGGTGGCCGACCTCGAACGGGCGTTGGAGTTCTATTGCGGCCTTCTCGGCTTCCAGCTCACCTCGCGCTACGGACCGCAGGCGGCCTTCGTCTCGGCCGGCGGCTATCACCATCACATCGGGCTCAACACGTGGGAGAGCCGCGGCGGCTCACCGCCGCCGCCCCGCCACACCGGCCTGTACCACGTCGCCATCCGTTACCCGACGCGCCAGGCGTTGGCCGTCGCCGTCAAGCGGCTGCTCGACGCGGGCATCCGCCTGCAAGGCGCGGCGGATCACGGCGTCAGCGAGGCCATCTACCTCGCCGATCCGGATGAGAACGGCCTGGAGCTCTACTGGGATCGGCCGCGGGAAGAGTGGCCCCGTTCGCCGGACGGCGCACCGGTCATGCGCACCGATCCCCTGGATCTCGAGGGCCTCCTGCGCAGCGCGGCCGGCTGACGCCTCCTCACTTTGGATACATCTCCTTGATCATCTCGATGTCCTTCGGCGAGAGCTTCGTGTTGGAGTTCGTCGCGCCCATCCCATCCGCGAACAGCTTCCCGTCGAAGTAATAGAGCATGATCGATTTCGGATCGAATCGCGTCGCCGACACTCCCTGTGCCGAGTACTTCGACAGCACGTTGTGATTGATGTCCGCTTGCGACCAGAAATTCGGCGGGCCCTGGAAGTACCGAGTCACGGCGCTGCGATTCCATAGCCGGCTGAACTTCGGCGACTGGTGCTCGTGGATGCAGCCGATGGCGTGACCGAATTCGTGGAGAACGACCCGCGAGTACTCGTCGTCATTCGTGTTGTCGCGCAGCCAGCCGTAGTTCATCGTCGGCTGGTGTAGCGGAAAATACGACGTATTCGTCGCGTCGCGTCCGACGGCCGACCAGGAGCCGCTGTCGGCGAAGAAGGAGATGCGGATCTCGGCCGTCCCGGACGTAACGAATTTGAACTTGAGGTTCGCATGCTGCTCCCACTGGTGCGCGAGGGCTTCCACCTTCTTCTGCATCTTGGCGCTGCCGTCGAGGAAGCGGCAGCGCAGCGTCGAGCCGTTCGTCCACCTCTTCGAGTTGACGACGGCCATGCGGGCGATCTGCCCCATCTCGTCAGGGTCGAGGGTCCTGCGGGTGTTCGCCGCCATGGTCTCGCGCAGCGTCCGCCGCACGTCCCGCTCGGGATCGAGCTCGTCGGGGATGATCCGCTCGAAGCAGATGCGGACGGGCTCGGCCGTCTCTTCGGCGACCGGCTCCGGTGCTGTTTTCTTCGAGGTCTTCTTCGAGGTTTTCTTCGCTGCCTTCTTGGCCATCTCCAATCTCCTTTCGCGGGGAGTCACCAATGAACAGGCGGTCAGACCCGCGGCAATGTTACGAAGGCGATGTCGTTACCAGCCGCTCACAAGGAGCCTGGACGCCGCCTTCATCCCACATTTCTGATAACGATTATATTCCTCGGCGGCCCGCCGGCTGACCTCCCCTCCGTCCTCACCCAGCAGCCAGCCGTCTACCGCCGCCTTCAACACATAGGCCTCGGGCGCCATCAATCCCGTCGTCCAGAGGAGCGGTCTCGCGCCAGTCTGCCGGAGAGCGCCTGCGAAGTAGGGCTTGCTGGCGCAGGCGAGGATCACGGCGTCTCGCCGGCGAGCGTCCGCACTCCTGGGAGAATCTTCCAGGCGAAAATCCATCAGGCCGTTGTGCCCGACATAGGCGACGAGATCCGCCGCGCCGCCTCCATAGAGCCTGCCCATCTTGAGAGCCTCGACGTTCCGGCCCGCGGAGAACCGCAGAAAATCGTACGTGGCCTGCCGGATCTCCCGGCCGCGGTAGGCGTCGGCGACCAGATAGACCGGTTCTGTCCCGTGCTTGAACACGCACCGCTCCAGCACGCCCTGTTTCGGGTTCGGCGTCGTGGCGACGAGAGACCACTCCTTCGCTCGCTGGAAGAAGGTCTTCACGCCATAGGCTGCACCCCAGTAGAGATTGTTCTTCGGATCGTCACCGTTGCCGATCTTCGGCGGCACGGGAACGATGCCTTGAAAGCGGTTGTCGCAGAGCGCTACGACGACGTGGATCAGTCTCTTCGGATTTCGCGCCTGAGGAGTCGCGGGCTGTGTCCAGGCTACGCCTGCCAGAAGAAGGAGCGAGAGGAACGCCGGCAGTGCGCGAGATCTCAAGACCGCCTCGGAGCCCGGCTACGGCACCCGCCCTTCGAGGATGGCGCAGAGCTTCGCGGCGTCGAGGTTGCCGCCGGAGACGATGCAGACGATCTTGCGCGCCTCCGGAACGCCCTTCAGGGCCACGGCCACCGGCGTGGCGCCCGCGCCCTCGGCGATGACGCGATGGCGTTCGGCCAGCAGGCGGACGGCGGCCGCAATCTCCTCGATGGAAGCGGCGAGAGCTCCGGCGAGCAGCCTGCTGACGATCGGCCACATGTCGGGAAGGAGGCTCTTGCCGCCGATGCCGTCGACGAAGCTCGGCTTGTACTCGATAGTCTGCGCCGAGCCGGCGGCAAAGGACGCGGCGAGCGGCGCGGCGGTGGACACCTCGCAGCCGTAGACGCGCGCTTCCGGACGCAGAGCGGCGAGCGCGGCGGCGATGCCGCTGGAGAGCCCGCCGCCGCCGAAGGGAACGAGCACGGTATCCACGTCCGGGAGGTCTTCGAGGATCTCCAGGCCGATGGTGCCGTTGCCCGCCATCACCGCCCGGTCCGCCACGGGATGGATGAAAAGCCCGTCGAGCCCCGGAAAGGAGTTCTCCTCGATCACTTGCCACCAGCGCTCAAACGGCACCTTGACCACCCGGCCGCCGAGGCGCTCGATGGCGGCGAGCTTGGTGGCCGGCGCGTGCTCGGGCACGACCACGGCGGCCGGCACGCCGAGCTCGCGGGCGCTCCACGCCACCCCCTGCGCCATGTTGCCGGCGCTCGCCGTGTAAACGCCGTCGCGCAGCTTTTCGGCCCCGGCCAGGCGCATGGCGTTGGCGGCGCCGCGCAGCTTGAAGCAGCCGATCGGCTGCAGGTTCTCCAGCTTGAGCCAGACCTCGGCGCCGGCGCCGTCGGCATTGAGGCGCACGAGCGGCGTGCGCACAACGGTTCCGGCAAGGCGCTCGCGGGCGGCGCGGATGTCGTCGAGGCCAGGAGCAGTCAGATTCCTCATTGATTGTGCATGACCTGGAAGTTGATCGTCAGGACGTAGTACACCTTCACGGGCTTGCCCTCCAGCGTGGCGGGAGAGAACACCCATTGCCGGACTGCCGCCATGGCGGACTCGGTCAAACCGTCGGGCAGTTCCTGGAGAGCTCTAATGTTGCGGACGCAACCCTCATCGTCAATGATGGCCTCTACGATCACCGTTCCGCGCGTGCCCGCCCGGCGCGCCTTCTCCGAGTATTCGGGTTTTACCTGTCTGATGATCTCGGGGCGGTGGACTTCGCCCTCGACCCGCATTGGCGCCACAGCGAGGATCTCAGGCAGGGGATTCTCGCCCTCGCTCGGACTCGGCGCCGCAGCCTGCTCCTCCCCGGGCGAAGGCGCGTCTTCAGGCTGGTAGGCGCGCGCCATGCACAGCAGGACACGCGCCTCCTTGAGCGCTGTGCCCTCAGGCCCCGCCTCCTTCATATAAAGGCGCGCCGCTTCCACCGTCTCGGCCCACTTCTGCTGCCGGGCCAGCACCTCCGCGAGGTTGTAGCGGGCGAGGGCTCCCCACGCGCCGCCGAGCTCCGCCCCCCGGCGCAGAGCCTCCTCGGCCTTGCTCAGCGCGTCGGGACCTCCCCGCGCCACGAGCGCAACTCCGAGCTGGTCATAGGCACGCGCCTGCAGACCGGAAGATTTCAACAGAGGGATGGCCTGCTGCGCGGCATCCACGGCCCGATCCCACTTCTTGTCTCCGGCGTAGACGTGCGAGAAACCCAGGAGGCATTCGCCGCAGGGCCCCCCCGCCAGCGCCGCCGCCTTTTCGAGCTCCCCTTGGGCCAAGCTGAATTTCCCTTCTGAAATGAGCCGGTAAGCCCGCTCCAGAACGCTTTCCAAGGTCTCCTGGGGCGCCGGCGGGGGCGGCGTCTTCTCTTCTTGCGAGAAGATCGGGGCCGTTCCGCAGACCGCAAGGATCGCGAAGGCGGAGAGGAGGAAGCGAAATCTCATCCGGACTAGATTACAGGATTACCGAGGTGCTCCGTAGACCTCGGTCTGGGGAAAGAACCCGTACCAGGCGAACCAGAAGGAGACGTGCCCGGGCACGCGGTCGAGGCGCGGCGCGTTGCCGGTTGCCGGAAGCAAGGCCTCTTCGGTGAGCCGCCAAGCGCGACCGGCTTCGTCCCGCAGCTCGCGGTCCTCGCGCCCTGCGGCGAAGGTGCGGCCGCCGCGGCGGTAGGCGCGCACGGCGCCGGACTTCGGATCTCCGATCACCACCAGATCCACGTCGCCGAGGCGGTCGTTCACCACCTTTTCCTGCAGGATCCGCTCGACCGGATAGGCCTTGGCGAGCTGTCCGATCCGCAGCGCGTAGACCTCGGCCTTGGGCTCGAGGGCCTTGCTCTTCAGCCAGACCGGAAAGGAGACCCCGGCGCGGGCGCGGTCCGCGGCGCCCGGCGTGTAGGTGTAATTCCAGCGCCGCCCGAAGCTATCGCCGAGCTTGAGGACCGTGGTGTCGGGATGCGCGGAGCGCCATCCTTCCCATGTCGTCACCGTCGCCGGCAGGACCTCGAGGCGGACCGGGCTCTGCGCCAGCCGCCCGACCACGGGCTCGCCGGTCAGGTTGCTCCACAGCGTGTACGTCTGGCGGTCGAACATCAGCTTGTTGCTGCGGTAAAGGAGGCCCGAGGTGCCGAAGGTGCGCCGGCCTCCCTCCGGCGTCTTTCCGGAGTAGGCGATCCCGGAGTTGCACAGCGTGCAGAAGCTGAGCGTCACCGGCTCGCCTCCTACCACGTCGTTGACCATCTCGTGCCAGCTCAGGTACCGCAGCGGATAGGCGTGATGCGCGCCGCCCACGCTCACCCCGAAGACCAGCTCGTGATCGCCGAGGAAGCCGGCCTCCGCGGCGGGCACGCGCGGCGGATCTTCCAGGGCGGGAATGCCGTCGAGCTTGACGCCGCCCCAGACGATCTCCTCCAGGCGGATGCGGACCGGCGCGTCCCGATAGAAGACCTTTTCATAGGCGCGATCGATGCGGGAGAGCAGCGAGAGCTTCCACTCCATATACCCGGGCCTGCCGGCGAGATCCGTGCGGCGGCCCACGAGCTCGACCCAGTCGTGGTAACCCGTGCCGGCGTTCTCGCCGGTGAGGCCGCGGAGCACCTCCAGCACCTCCGCGCGGGCCAGCTTCGGCGTGAAGAACAGGGCGTCGACGAGCGCGGGGACGAGAGATACATCGCGGCCCTTGAGGAGCTTGCGCGCCGCCTCACCGCGCTCGTCGTCCTGCTTCGACATCAACTGCCGCACGAGAGCGTAGCCTTCCTCGAACGGCGTCGCGGCGAGCAGCAGGATCGCCGGCGCGGCGAGCAGGATGGAGCGAGGCTTTCTCACTTCAGTCGATCGCCGGCCGCGCCGCGGAGAGCGCCGCCGTGGCCACGTCGTGCACCGGAGTCTCGACGCCGGCCTGCCTGCCGAGCCGGGAGACGGCGCCGCTCAAGTCTTCGATTTCCGTGGGCCCGCCGGACTCCAGATCGAGCAGGAAACTCGGCTTGGTGGGATCCGGCAAGGAATCGACGAAACGGAGGATGTCCGCCTCCTCGTTGCCGGTCAGCGCCACGCCGCGAGCCCGGGCGACGGCGAGCACCTCGCGCAGCGCCCGCTCGATCAGCAGGCGCCCCAGCGGCGCATTGCGGATCGGGCCGACGGAGGAACGGGCCAAGCCGCAAGCGGCGGACATGGTGGCGATGAAGGCGAGCTTCCGCCACAGGTCGGCGGTGATGTCGGCCGAGGCGCGGGCGTCCACGCCGGCCTCGCGGAAGATCGCGGCGATGCGCTCCGCACGCTCGGAGAGGCCGCCTTGCCGCTCGCCGGCGACCACCCGCTGAAAGGCGCTGCGGCGCTCGACGATGCCCGGCCCGACGCGCACGGCGCTGATCTCCGTCAGCCCGCCGAGCACCTGCTGATCCGGCACGCCGGAGGCGACGAGCCGGTCGGCGGCGTCCACGCCGTTGAGCAGAGGCAGGATGATGGCGCCGGCCTCGGCCAGGATCTTCGCCGCCGGAGCGATCTCCGCCAGCGAGTAGTTCTTGACGGCGACGATCGTCAGCTCGGCCGCCCCCAGCTCCCGAGGATCATCGCTCGCCTCGACCGCGACGGTGAACGTCCCCTCCGGCGTGCGCACCTCCATGCCCCGCGCGCGCAACGCTGCGAGATGCGCCCCGCGCGCCAGCATGGCCACCTGATGCCCGGCGCGGGCAAGGATGCCGCCGTAATAGCCGCCGACGCCTCCCGCTCCCAGGATCGCGATCCTCATCGTTCAGCCTCCCGGCGCCCGATCCCTGCGCCGGAAGGGACCTTATCAAAGCCGCTCTCGCGTCAATCTGAGGACCAAATCGGCAAGCCTGTTTCCGAGCCCTGGACTACGCCGCCCGCGCCATCATCCGGCGCGCCACTTCGGCTTCGGCGCGGCGACGGATCCCCAGCATCATCTTCCGCTCCATGATGAAGTGCGCGGGATCGAAGACCACGAAGCGGAGCGGGCCTTCTTTGGCACCGCTGCGCGAGCGCACGAGGAAGCGGGTGGTGCGATCGTCGATCGGCTCGAGAATCATCGCCCAAGTTCCGTGCGGTGCGACGCCCGTCTTCCCCATCGCCTCATAGTCCTCCGGGGTTACCGTGACGATGGCACGTCCGGGATCGAGCCGCGCCACCCGGGCGCAACCTTTCCCGCCATACCTCTCGCGCGGCGTCATCCAGACGGTGTCGCCCACCTGCCGGCTCTGGCATTCCGGAAGGATGCGATCGGCGTTGCGTATGCTGGCTCCGAACAGGTTCTCCAACCAAGTATAGCTATAGAAGCCGCCGCGGTCCTGGCCGATCTGGACAAGCCAGGGCCAGACGAGCTCCACCGGCGCGTGGATCGTGATAGCGCGCGTCGCCTCGGAGACGGGATTGGGAGATAGCTCGTCGCCGGGCAGGGTTTTGTCGAGCTCCTCGTCCGTCGCGCCCCAACGCAGGAACAAGGGCCGGGTTGCCAGACCGATCGTCGCAAGGGCCGCCGCGCCGGACGCCGCGGCCGCGAGGGTAGTGCCAAATCTCGCCTTCATAAATGCCTCCTGGAGCCGGAGACTCCTGGCTCCGCCTCAAGGATGACCCCCTGGCGGCCCGAGGGAACCGATCCGACGGGTGGTTTTTCGAGACGCGAAAGGGTGGGGCACGGCGAGATCCAGCTCGTCCGTAAGGGAAGGGCGCATCACGAGGGGCTCTACAAGCGCCGGAGCGGCACCTCCTGACGCCTCAATGGGAACGTAGTCGATCTCCTGCAGTAGACCGCTTGACCCCGCAGCATCCCTAGTGGTAGGTTATTGCTTGTCGACGTACGGACTGAAGGACCTAGGCATCCCCTCGCTCCAGCAGTCGTGTTTCGTCGACGCCTTGTTAACCGAGAGGTCGCCAACCCTTCCTCTCACTTAAGAAGGAGCCGGCCATGAGTCTATCCCTCGCCCATTCGGGCACGCTTCCCATTTCCGTCGCGCAGATTGGCTTCATGCTTGAACGCATGGCCAAGGATTGCAGCGAGCTGCAGTTTCTCCGCGAGCTGACCCAAAACTCAATCGAGTCGATCCTCCGACTCCCCGAGAAAAAGGGGGAGATTTTGTGGGACGTCGACTGGATCACCTACGACCTCACCGGCGTCTACAAGCTTTGTATCACCGATAATGGTGATGGTATGACCGGAGAGGACATGATCAAGTACATCAATCACCTGTCGTCGTCTGGCGGCGTCCAGGCGCACAACGCCAACTACGGCGTCGGTGCAAAGATCGCGGCGGCGACACGGAACCCCGCGGGCCTCGTGTATCTGTCTTGGCGTGACGGCGTTGGCTCGATGATTCACTTCTGGAGAGATCCTCAGACCGGTGACTACGGATTGATGCAGCTCAAACGTCCCGATGAATCGTGGGGACATTGGGCGCATGTCGAGGATTCGGTAAAGCCCGACCTAATCCCTTCGCACGGTACCAAGGTCGTGTTGAACGGACGAACAGAGGATTCAAACACCATGATCGCGCCTGAAGGCGCGGCCAGCCCATCACGGTGGGTTACGAGGTATCTCAACACTAGGTATTTCAGGTTTCCCAAGGGGATCACGGTCAAGGCTCGTGAGGGCTGGGAGAACGACCCCGGTGATAAAGATCGTAATGTCTTGCGCACAATCATTGGCCAAGAGCGATACTTGAACGACCATGCAGTATCCTCCGGCGCAGTCGGTCTTACGAATGCGCGTGTCCACTGGTGGATCTTGCGTAACGAGAGCGCGCTGACGCAAAACACGGGGTTTATCGCCTCCTCGGGTCACTGTGCTGCACTCTGGAAAGATGAGCTGTACGAAATAACGGTAGGCCGGGCTAACACGGCCGCACTGCAGAATTTCGGCATTATCTTTGGCTACCAGCAGGTCGTCCTCTATGTAGAGCCGTTAGAGTCACCGGGTGTAGAAATTCTCACGAACACGGCACGAACCAACCTCCTCTTGAACGGAAACCCACTTCCATGGGCAGACTGGCAGGACGAGTTCCGAGAGCTGATGCCTAAAGAGATCGTGGCGCATATGGAGGCCGCAGCGGCTGCCTCCCGAGCGTCTGATCACAAGGACTCAATCAAGGATCGTCTGAAGCAGATCGAAGAACTATTCAAGCTCAGCCGATATCGCCCCACCACGGGCGGCACGCTCCTGGTCTCTGGAGAAACGCAAGCCGCCGGTGGAGGAAGGCGCTCAGGGAACAGCAAGTCACAAGGTGCAAGCGCCGCTGGTTCAAACCCTGGAAAAACTCCGTCTGTTTACTCGTTGTTCCTCACGGACACTGGAGTCCCGGGTGCCGAAGCGAGGCCCGACTCATTCCCGCAGGTCGTATGGGTAAGCACAGCCGACTCAACACGAGCCGTAGGCGACATGGAGGATCGTGCCGCAAAGTACCTCGAAAAGGATAACATGCTGCAAATCAATGCTGACTTTCGGGTGTTTATCGATATGATCAAACGATGGTCGGAGCATTTCGCAGCCGTACCGGGTGCGCAAGCCATCGTTTCTGAGGTGGTTCGCGAGTGGTTTGAGCAGTCGCTGGTCGAAGCTGTACTCAGCTCACATGCACTGAGGAACTCTCAGCATTGGTCGGTGGACAACGTTCGACAGATGCTCTCGGAAGAAGGGCTTACCGCTGTCGTACTTCCCCGGTGGCACATCGAGCAGAGCATCAAGCGCGCGCTCGGCTCCAAGTTTGGGGCACTGAAGGGCAAGGCGGCATAGGGCCGTACAGCGTGTGTCTGACTCTGCGGCTCAGTCGACAGCTCGGACTGGCCCGCGGCTGCATTTTACTCTGCTTCCCTCTGAAACCCTCCCGGCACCGTCCGGGATTTCGGAGCGACTTGCACGGGAGGACAGTCCGGCACGGGAGGACAGTCCGAGTGATGACGCGCGTAAGTTCAGCATTAGTTAGCATTTCTAGCCAAGGAGGATCGATCATGAAACACAGGCGCGTCGCTCCAACCTTACTGAGCGTCTTACTAGTTGCACCGGCCGACGCCTTTGCCCTTGATTTTCTAGCCCCGCTCCTGAACATCACTGCACCGGTGACCGTCTATCAGAGCAATCTCTTAACCTACCACGATGCAGGCGCGGAGAAAGTCGCGGCCGATCCGGCCACGTTTCCGATCCAACTCGATCCGCAGTTTAATCAGAATTCCGTGCACATGTTAGCTCCGGACCCCACTGAGATAACAATAACTCTTCCCTCAATCGATGAAGAAGTGCCGAACAGATTACCGAAAGGCACTTCGGCTACTCCGACACCACCACCGGTAACTTGCAAAAGCTCGGAACACACCCTTCTTCTGGACGGACACACTGTAGTTCGAAATGTTCGCTGGCGAAAAGGTGACGGTAGTTCCGGGTGCGGAACAGCCATTCCTCATCGCCTGACGGCCGGCCATTTCTGGTTCATCGATTCCCAAAGTCTCGACCTGAGCTGCAAGGCGCTGAGGCGCCCAGCGGTCTTCTGGCTTGCCTGCGCAGGGCTGACAAATACAGTCGAGGTATGGATCGATGCGGTCAATAACGCCAATCCGAGTATTCAAAAACAATATTATAGCCCGATCGGGAAACTGGTCTCATTTTTTGATAACAGGGCTCTTCAGGTCGGCCCAAATACCTCCCCTCAATTTAGTACGCTAAACTGCGGGAGTACTTTTGAGGTAGATAAGGGGACTTCAGGCACTCTCTCTGTTTTCGTTAAAGATAATCAAAATGACAACATTGTGGGCACAGTAAGAATTTTGAAAGGAGGCAATGCTGTGACGCTTGACCCACAGTGGGTTAACCCTGTTTCAGGTGCAGGAACATACTTACAGACAATCGTTGCATTTCCTGAAGTCGGTGATTATATCATCGGCGTGGAGGCGAAGGACACATTGAGCCTAATTCCAACCCTTTGCACTATCGGAGTGAAGGTGAAATAGTTTTCTTAACCCTAGAAATCATACCCGCGTTACCTTGGAGCGGCAATGCTTTGTCAAGCCTATGCAAGCAGTGAGGCGACTGGTGCTATCCTATGGTCCAGCGGGTGGGCCCGCTGGCTTTCTTCGGCCTGGCCGATCTCTTTATTGTGGCTTGCTTGCTCTACGACCTCGTCGCGCGCTCGGGACGCATCCACCGCGCCACAGTGTGGGGTGGTTTGTTGATCGTCATCTCGCACCCCCTTCGGCTGGTGATCGGGAACACGCCGGCCTGGCTGGCGTTTGCGACTTGGCTGACTCACTGGGTTGATGGATGAGACCGGTGGCGGAGCGAACCGGGGCCGAGCTTTGATCGATTCCGGCGGCTCCGCAGGCTGCAGGCGGTTCCCCCCGGGAGCAGAGACCTCGCCTCGCGGAGCGCAGACGTCCCGCTGGCCGGCGCAGACCTCCCCCTGGCGAACGGAGACCGCCCCCTCGGCTGCTGAGGCATTCCGCTTGCGAACCGAACCATTCCGCTCGCCGTCCGGACCATTCCCCCCGGCTGCCGAAGCATGCCCCTCGCCCGCTGAGGCATTCCCCCGGCGATCTGGAGCATTCCCCCTGCCTGCTGGATCATTCCCCCCGCGGTCTGAATCATTCCGCTTGCGAACTAAAACATTCCCCCTCACTGCCGAAGCATTCCCCCTGATCGCGGAGTCATTCCTCCCGCGAGCGGAAACATTCCGCTCTCCTCCTCGCGCATTCCCCCCGGGAGCGGAATCATCCCCCCCGGCTGCCGAATGAGCCCGCTCGCGGGGGGAATGACTCAGATGCCGAGGGGAATGCTCCAGTTACCGAGCGGAATGCTCCCGCTGCTGAGCGGAAGGCTCGCGTTACGGAGCGGGATGCTCCCGCTGCCGAGCGGAGAGACCCAGCAGGCGAGCGCCATGAGCCGTCTCCCTTGCGGAATGTTCTGGCGCTCCCGACGAATGTTCCAGTCGCCGGTACCGGAAGCGCTGCAGCGGAGCGGAATGCGCGCGCGCACCGGGGGCGCCCCTCGGCGCGTGGGGGCAATGTTCGCGCGCCGCCGCGGCGCCTCACGTCTGCACGGGGGAAGGGGCGCGCGCCGCTGCTCCGCGAGGCGTTCCTTGCTCTGTTCGTACTCGTCGCGAGTCACAATGTGCGCAACTAGATCACAAATGCACGATGCGACGCGGGCACCGGGACAGTTCGCCTCGCGCTACACTCCCTGGCCAACAGAGGAGGAGCACATGGATCTCCGCCGCCTCGTCTCGTGCCTCGCCCCGACCCTGCTACTGGCCTCGGCCGCCGTATCGGCCGCCGCCGTGCCGCCGGAGGCCTACTCGGCCTTGCGCTGGCGCCTCGTCGGTCCGCTCCGCGCGGGCTGGGGCACCTGCGCCGCCGGGATTCCGGGCCAGCCGGAGACGTTCTACTTCGGCGCGGCCGACGGCGGCGTGTGGAAGACCACGGACGCGGGACGCACCTGGCAGCCGCTCTTCGAGCAGGAGGCGACCGGCGCGATCGGCGCTCTGGCGATCGCTCCCAGCGATCCGGCGGTGCTCTACGTGGGCACCGGCCAGGTCACCACCCGCTGGGACATCACGGCCGGCAACGGCGTCTACCGGTCCGGCGACGGCGGCAAGACGTGGGAGCACCGCGGCCTCGCCGGCAGCCGCCACATCGGCCGGCTGTGGATCGATCCGCGGGACGCCGACGTGGTGCTCGTCGCCGCCCAGGGCCATTTCTTCGGCCCCAACGCCGAGCGCGGCGTCTTCCGCTCCACCGACGGCGGCAAGACCTGGAGCAAGGTGCTCTTCGTGGACGAGAAGACCGGGGCCGTGGACCTCGCCGCGGATCCGACGGCGCCGGACGTCATCTTCGCCGCCACCTGGCAGGTGCGCCACTATCCCTGGCAGGCCTACTACATGCCGGGCATTGGACCGGGGAGCGGCATCCACAAATCGGCCGACGGCGGCAAGACCTGGACGCGGCTCTCCGGCCACGGCCTGCCCGCCGGGCCGCTGGGACGCATCGGCCTCGCGGTGGCGCGCGGCAGCCGCGGCGCGCGCGTCTACGCCACCATCGACGCCGGCGCCGATTCCGGGCTCTACCGTTCCGACGACGGCGGCGCTTCCTGGCAGCGGGTCAATCCCACGGCGAGCCTCGCCGGCGCGTACTTCGCCATGGTGGAAGCGGATCCCAAGAATCCCGATACGGTGTACGCGACGGGACAGTCGCTGCGGCGCTCGACCGACGGCGGCAAGACCTTCTCCTTCGTCCGCGGCGCGCCAGGCGGCGACGACTATCACTTCCTGTGGATCGATCCGGACCACCCGGAGCGGATGATCACCGGCGCCGATCAAGGCACCATCGTCACCGTCAACGGCGGCGAGACGTGGAGCTCCTGGTACAACCAGCCGACCGGCCAGTTCTACCACCTGGCCACGGACGACCGTTTCCCTTACTGGATCTACAGCGGCCAGCAGGACAGCGGCACGGTGGCGGTGGCGAGCCGCAGCGACTACGGCCAGCTCACCTTCCGCGACTGGCATCCGGTGGGCGGCGACGAGCGCGACTACGACATTCCCTTTCCGGGCAATCCGGACATCGTGTACGGCAGCGGCCTCGGCGGCCGGCTTTCGCGCTGGGACGCGAAGACCGGACAGGTGCAGAACGTCGCGCCCTGGCCGGTGTCGAGCTACGGCCAGCGGCCGGCGGCGGTGCGCTTCCGCACCACCTGGATCACGCCGCTCGCCATCTCGCTCGTGCCGCCGCACGCGATCTATCTCGGCACCCAGGTGCTCTTCCGCTCGACCGACGGCGGGCAGAGCTGGGAGACCGTGAGCCCGGACCTGACGGGCGCCGTGGCGGGAGCGGCGGGCTGCTCCGGCGACGTGCCCGTCGAGCGCGCGCGGGCCTGCGGCTACGGTGTCATCGCGACCATCGCGCCGTCGCCGCTGGAGAAAGACACCGTGTGGGTGGGAGCCGACGACGGCCTCATCCATCTGACGCGCGACGGCGGCAAGACCTGGCAAGACGTGACGCCGCGGGGGCTTCCGGACTGGAGCCGCGTCGCCCAGATCGACGCCTCGCCGACCGCGGCCGGCACCGCCTTCGCCGCCGTGGACCGCCACCGCCTGGACGACTTCCGGCCCTACGTCTACGTCACGCACGACTTCGGCAAGACGTGGCGCGAGGCGAGCGCCGGCCTGCCGGAGGATGGCTGGGTCGGCGTCGTGCGCCAGGATCCCGTCAAGGCGGACCTGCTGTTCGCCGGCACCAGCCGCGGCGTCTACGTCTCCTTCGACGACGGCGGAAGCTGGCAGCCGCTGCAGCTCAACCTGCCGACCTCCGGCGTCAACGACCTCACCATCCACGGCAACGATCTGATCGCCGCCACCGAGGGGCGGGCGATCTGGGTGCTGGACGACTTCACGCCCCTGCGTCACCTCAAAGGCGCGGACGCTGCGGCCGCCGCGCTCGTTCCGCCCGCCGCGGCCTATCGCGTCAACGCCAACCAGAACCGCGACACGCCGCTGCCGCTCGACGAGCCGACGCTCGCGAATCCGCCCGCCGGCGCGGTCATCGACTACGTCCTGCCGGCGGCGCCGCGCGATCCGATCATGATCGAGATCTTCGACGCTGACAGAAAAATCGCCCGCCGGTTCGGGAGCGACGAAAATCCTCAGCGTCCCAATGCGCGCCAGTACTTCGCCGACGACTGGCTGCAGCCGCTGAAGCCGCTGCCCGCGCGCGCCGGCCACAACCGCTTCGTGTGGAATCTCCGCACGATCAGACCGCCGGCGCCGGACTACGACTTCTCCATCGCCGCCGTGCCCGGAGTGGACACGCCCGTCGTGCCGCAGGGGCTCTTCGTGCCGCCGGGCAAGTACGAGGTCCGCCTCACCGCGGGCGGGCGCGTCGCGAGCCAGACCCTGACCGTGGAAATGGACCCGCGGGTCCAGGTGGCGCCCGCCGACCTCGCGGCGCAGCGCGAATTCTACGGCGCGCTCACGCAGGCTCTGGAGCTCAGCACGTCGGCGCTGAAGCAGATCCAGACGATCGCCGGCCGCCTGCAGAGCCTCGACGCGGAGCTCGCCGGCAACGCCGCCTTGCGAGAGACGGCCAAGAGGCTCGCGGCCGACCTCGACCGCTTCCACGCCGGCACCGCGGAGGAGAACCTCGACGCCATCTCCGGCGTCCTCACCGCGCAGGCCGTGGACATCGAGGGCTGCGATTGCGCGCCGACCGGGCCGCAACGCGAGGTCTACGAGATGTACAAGAAGCGGCTGGACGCGGCGATCGCGAAGTGGCAGTCACTGGATGGCCCGCTCACGGATCTCGACCGCCAGGTGCGCGCGGCGGGTCTGGCGCCGGTGGTGCCGTGATTTGACGACCTTTCGAGTGCCGCCTAGACTAGGTCTCAGCCGTAGCGATAGCAGGGAGTAAGACCGTGAAAAAGGATGTCGCTCGTGAATCCTGGGCCCTTAGCACCAGCGACGTCTTTCTCGAGCTCATAGAGAAGGCACGGGCTGAGATCGCAATGGGCAAGAGTCTATCCCTAGAGGAGATGAAGGCAGCTCTCCAATGAAATCCGTCTGGATCCTGATCGCCGCCTCCCTGCTCGCCGCGCCCGCCTTCGCCAAGCCGAGCATTGTGAAAGAGAAACTGGACCACGCGGGTATGTCTCGCACGTACTACCTCTATGTCCCGGAAGGTGCGGCCGAGAAGCAGCCGATGCCGCTGCTCCTGACCTTTCACGGCTCGGGCCGAAACGGTAAGTCGCTGGTCGAGAAATGGACGAAGCTGGCGGATGCCAACGGCTTCATCGTCGCGGGTCTGGATGCCAAGAACAGCGAGGGTTGGGCGATACCCGAGGACGGTCCGGACGCCGTCAAGGCGCTCGTCGACGCCCTGCGCGCGCGATATCCCGTGGATGAAGCCAGGGTCTACATCTTCGGCCACTCCGCCGGCGCGGTGTTTGGACTGAAGCTGGGATTGCTGGAATCCGGGTACTTCGCCGCCGTGGCCGTCCACGCCGGCTCGTTCCGGCAGGCCGACGAGTTTCAGACCCTCCGCCTGGCGACGCGCAAGATCCCGTTCAAGATCATCGTCGGCGACCGCGACAACTTCTTTCCTCTTTCATCCGTGAAGGCCACCGCGGAGGCCCTCCAAAAGGAGGGCTTCACAGTGGATCTCGAGGTGGTGAGGGGACACGACCACTGGTACTACGATCGCGCGCAACGGTTCAACGAGAGCGTCTGGCAGTTCATGAAGGACCAGAAGCTCACGAGCCCGCCCAATTACATCCAGTACAGGATTCTCCAGTAGCCATGTTCTCCATGGAGCCGATCGGCGTCGTTCGCAGCCCTTTCCTGGACACGGCGCAGGTCCCCAAAGGCCTCGGCGCCGAGCATCATGCCGAGGGAATTCTGGAGATCCTGCCGCACTTCGAATCCGGCCTCGCCGACGTCGAAGGCTTTTCTCATCTCTACGTTCTCTGGGTCTTCGATCGCGCCGGCGGCTGCGAGCTGCTCGCCTTCCCGCCCGCGGACAACCGACGGCACGGCGTCTTCGCCACACGTTCGCCCCAGCGCCCGAACCCGATCGGGTTGACGGTCGTCGAACTGCTGCGTCGCGAGGGTGCCAAACTTTTCGTCCGCGGCGTGGACATGCTGGACGGCACGCCGATCCTGGACATCAAGCCGTACCTCTCCAGCGTCCCTGCCCACGAGCTTCGTCGCGGCTGGCTTGATGAGGCTGAAGCGCGGTCCCGCGCGGGCGGTTAATCCGGCGTCGTTCGCGATGCCCCGACTGGCCGTCGCCCTCGTCTGGCTCTACCAGGGCCTGTGGTGCAAGCTGTTCGGCCGCTGTCCGGGGCACCGGGCCATCGTCGAGGCAGTGCCGGGGCTGGCCGGTCCGACGGGCACGCTCGTACTGGCAGGGCTGGGGACGATCGAGACCGGGCTCGCCGTCTGGGTGCTCTCCGGCTGGCGTCCGCGCTGGGCCGCCGCGGCGCAGACCCTCCTGCTCCTCGGCATGAACGGCGGCGGGCTGCTCTGGGGACGCGAGCACATCGCGGATCCCGGCGCCCTGATCACGCAGAACCTCGCCTTCCTCACCCTCGTGTGGCTGGTCGCCGCGCGGACGGCGAAGCGCGGCGAGAGCGGCGAGGCCACTCCCTGGGAGCGCGGCCGGCTGGATGAGAGCAGCGGCCCGCCGCAGCTCCTCTTCGGCCGCATGCACGAAGACTGGCGGATCGAGGCCGAGGTGTTCCCGCCGGGCGGCCGCATCTTCTGCATCGCCTCCTCCGGCGACACCGCCCTGGCGCTCGCCGCCCGCGGCTTCCGCGTCACGGCGGTGGACGTCAACCCGGCGCAGATCGAGTACGCGCGGGCCCGCGCCGCAGGCGCACCGCCGCGCGCCGGCATCGTCGATGGACGTCTGGCGCTGGTGCGGCGGACCTTCCCCTGGCTCGGCTGGCGCGAGCAAGATCTGCGGCGCTTTCTCGAGCTCGCCGAGCCCGCCGAGCAGACGGCCTTCTGGCAGCAGCGGCTGAACACCTTCCGCCTGCGCGCGGTCCTGCTTTTCCTGCTGCATCCCGCGGTCCTGCGCCTCACCCACGGCCGCCGTTTCGTCGACTGGGTGCCGCCGCGATTCGACCGTTCGATCCGCTGGCGGCTGGAGCGCACCTGGGCGAACCATCCGAACCGCGAGAACCCTTTCGCCTGGCGCCTGCTGCTCGGCTGCGAGCCGCCTGTAGGCGAGCCGGACGCGCAAGGTGAGGCATCCGCTGAGATCGACTTCGTCAATGCCGATGCCGCGGAGCTCCTCGCCGGCGGCCCCGCCGCACGCTTCGACGGCTTCACCCTCTCGAACATCCTCGACGCCGCTCCCGGGGCCTATCGCGACCGCCTCCTCGCCGCCGTCCGTCACGCCGCGGCGCCGGGAGCGATCGTGGTACTGCGCAGCTTCGGCGAGCCGAAAAACGACAAAGAAGCCGAATGGGCGGCGCGCGATCGTTCGCTGCTGTGGGGGGCCGTGGAGGTGAGCGAGATAGAATGAAAGAGCCATGCTCCACCTCCTCAAGCGGCACCCGCTGCCGGTGCGGGCCTTCTTCCGGCATTGCCTCGTCCTGACCTACGCGTTTCCCGAGCGTGTGCTGATTCCCTTGCTGCCGCCGGGGCTCCTGCTGGACAGTTATCAGGGTCTCGGCTTCCTGGCCATCGCCATGGTGCAGACGGAGAAGCTGCGGCCGGTGGGCGTTCCGGCTGCACTCGGGCAGGACTTCTTCCTCACCGGCTACCGCATCTTCTCGCGCTTCCGCACGGCGGCCGGGCGGACGCTGCGCGGCCTCCGCATCCTGCGCAGCGACGCCGACCGCGAGCTCATGGTGCAGGCGGGCAACCTGCTGACCCACTACAACTATGTCAAGTGCGACACTCGGCTGCACGCGGAGGACGGCAAGCTGGAGGTGCGCATCGATACCGGCGGCGAGGCCGATCTCCACGTCATCGCGGACCTCGCCGGCAAGCCCGCGCCGCTGCCCGCCGGCTCGCCGTTCGCGACGCTCCAGGAAGCCCGCAAGTTCGCCGGGCCGCTCCCCTGGACCTTCGACTACGAGCCGGAGACACACTCGATCGTCCGCATCCAGGGCGTGCGCCAGCGCTGGAATCCCGAGCCCGTCGCCGTCGAGGTGCGCCAGTGCACTTTCCTGGAGCGCGAGCCGTTCGCCCGCGAGCAGGCCGTCCTCGCCAGCGCCTTCCACCTCCAGGACGTGCCCTACCGCTGGGAGCGTGGCATCCTCGAGCCGCTGCCGCGGACGGCCGAGGAGCCCCGAGCGTGAGCGACGGCGCCGCGCCGCGCGGTCCCTACCATGGGTTGTTGCAGATCCTGCGCTACAACCAGCCGGTGTTCGCCAAGACCGGCGTGGCGGCGCTGGCGGCGATCCTCGCGGTCGTGTTGCTGCCGATGCCACGGTTCGTCGCCGTGCTCGCCACGGCCGCGACCGCCGCGGCCTTGCTCTGGTCGGCCTCTTCGCTCCTCGTCTCCCACTGGATCTACGACCGTTCGCCGCTGAGTGAATGGGACTGGCTCGCCGGCCTGTTTCCGGCGCCGCCGCGGCGCTGGACGAGCCTCCACGCGGGACTGGACGAGACATTCGGCGCCCTCGCCCGGATCTTCCCGGCCGAGGCCGGCACGGTGCTCGACATCTACGATCCGGTGGAGATGACCGAGCCGTCCATCGCGCGGGCGCGGCGGCTGTCGCTCGACCGTTCCGCCAAGCCGGCGGATTTCAGGTCTCTGCCACTGCCGGACAGCTCGCAGGACGCGGTCTTCCTCATCTTCGCCGTTCACGAGCTGCGCCGGCCGGAGTCGCGCCTCCGCCTCTTCCAGGAGATCGCCCGCGTGCTCGCTCCCGGCGGCAGGGCGGTGCTCGTCGAGCATCTCCGTGACGAGCGGAACTTCCTCGCCTTCGGGCCGGGCTTTCTCCACTTCCTGCCCCGGCGCGAATGGCTGCGCGTCGCCGCTGCCGCGGGTCTCGCCGTGCGTGAAGAGCGCCGCGTCACGCCGTTCGTGGCCGTCCTGGTGCTGGAGAAGCGGGCGTGAGCCTCGAGGTCCACCTGCGGATCGCAGGCGTTCTGTTGCTTCTCCTCGCCGCCGCCCATCCATTCTTCCCCAAGCAGCTCGGCTGGAAGGAGGATCTCGCCAAGCTCACGCTGCTCAACCGTCAGATCTTCCTCGTGCACGCCGGTTTCATCGTGCTCATCCTGGTGCTCTTCGGTGTGCTCGCCCTCTTCTTTGCCGCCGATCTCGTCGCGCCGTCGCGTCTCGCCGCGGCGGTGCTCGCCGGGCTGACGCTGTTTTGGAGCCTCCGCCTGGTGACTCAACAGCTCATCTACGATCGGAGCCTTTGGCGGGGGAATCGCCGCAACACGATCCTCCATATCCTGGCGAGCCTCTTGTGGACCTATCTGGTGATCGTCTTCGGATGGGGCTGGTGGCGGCAGGTGAAGGGCGGGTAGGCTGCAGGTCGAATTCCGTCCTGGCGTGTCCTCAATTGTGGTTTGGCGCATGAAGTAGCGAAGAAGCAACATTCGTGACGGCTGTCCGCCTATCCTGCATGAATCTCGCCTTGCGGGCCGCGCAGCCCGGACCGGCCCCTCGAAAGTCGTATAAGAGCAACAATTCCTCGGATTAGAGGATATTCGTACCACTTTTCCCGCCATTGACCCAATGATTTCAACTACTTACGATCGAGGTCATGGAGGCGAGCGAGTTTCAGGGCAAGATCTCGAGATGGCGGCTGGAAGCAGAAATGAGCCAGGAGGATCTCGACAAGGCGTGCGGGTTCAAACCCGGCACCGTGGGACGTCTCGAGCAGGACAAGCTCCCGCTCGACGACGAAAGGCTCGTCAGGATTCTGATCTGTACAGACCGCGATCTCCTGTCGACCTTGGCAGAAAGTTACGGTGCGCTGTTCAAGAGACTGCAACCCCTCGAAGGCACCTTGAGAGCACGGTTCGGGAAGCCATCTCCTCCGCCGCCTCCCGATGAGGATGAAGAGTTCAGACGGGGGCTCGCGGCCATGCTCTCCGGACTGGAAATGGTCCTCAGGAAGGTGGGGAGGGTCTCAGATCGCAGGGCGATGATCCTGGACCTTCTCACCGAGGCGGCCGCCAGAGACGCGCGCAGCGAGAAGCCCGCTCGCAAGCGGATAAGAAAGCCGCGGCGATAGCAGGGCGAGCGTAAACCTGGCCGACTTGCTGCTACCACACTTCCAGGGCTTCGGGCGTCGATCGAGAGGCTTGACAACGCCCTCTCGGCGTAGATAGAGTTTTTGGGTAGCCAAAATTTAGTCTCCGGACAATGAAAATCTTCCTGCCGCTCGCCGCCGTCCTCCTCGCCGCGCTTCCCGCCGGCGCCCAGGACGACGCGCCGATTCAGGACAATTCCTTCCTCATCGAGGAGGCCTACAACCAGGAGTCGGGCGTGGTGCAGCACATCAACGCCTACTCCCGCGACGACGACAGCGGCGAGTGGGTCTACACCTTCACCCAGGAATGGCCGCTCGGCGGCCTGCGCCACCAGCTCAGCTACTCGATCCCCTGGCTGCGCTCCGCGAGCCCGGCGGAGGACGGCTCGGGAGTGGGCGACGTCGGGGTCAACTATCGTCTGCAGCTCGTCGGCAGCGGCGAGGCTCCCGTCGCCTTCGCCCCCCGCTTCACGGTGCTCCTGCCCACCGGCGATGACAAGAAAGGCCGCGCCGCGGGCTCGCCCGGCCTCCAGGTCAACCTGCCGCTGAGCGTCGCCCTGGGAGAGCGCTTCGTGACCCACACCAATCTCGGGGCGACCTACACTCCGAACGCTCACAATCCCGCTGGAGACAAGGCGGACGTCACGGTCTACAACTTCGGCCAGAGCTTCATCTGGCTGGCGCGCCCGAAGATGAATCTCATGCTGGAGCTCGTCTATCTCAGCGGCCGGGAGATCACCGGGCCGGGCGCCACGGAGCAAGACGACAGCTTCTTCATCAACCCCGGCCTGCGCTGGGCGTGGGACCTGCCGAGCGGCCTGCAGATCGTTCCCGGCATCGCCGTCCCTCTCGGCGCCGGTCCCAGCTCGGGCGAACGCCAGATCTTCCTCTACCTCAGCTTCGAGCACGCGTTCCGCCGCAGCGGCGGGTGAGCGCGGACGCGGTCGTCACGGCTCCGGCGGCGCCGCGGGGATCCTGGCCTCGACGACGGCGGACCGCAGCATCGAGAGCGCGGCGTAGAGCACCACGAAGACGACCAGCCAGCGCATCGCGCCGAGGGGCAGCGACTTCACGATGAAGGCGGCGAGCAGCACGGCCGGGACTCCGCCGAGCGCGAGGCCGAGGGTCGTGCGCAGGCTGTAGCGCTCGCCCTGGATGAACTTGGCGCTCCCCACCGGCATGAGGAAGGCGCAGGAGCCCATCATGATCGGGAAGGCAGCCTTTAGATTCATCCCCAACAGGCTCACCAGGATCATGCAGGGGCCGTAGAGCCCGACGCCGACCTCCATCAGCGCGCCGAGGGCGAAGTTGCCGGCGAGGCCCGCCCCGAGCTTCCAGCCGACGAGGCCTTCCGTGTTGCCGCTCGGCGGCGTCACCTGGAAGATCTGCAGCAGGAAGATCGTCGCCGCGGCGAGCAGCGCCAGGCCCATGCCGATCTGGATCTTGCGCCGCGAGGCCTTCGCCACGAACCCCGCTCCGAACCACGAGCCCAGGCAGGCGGCTACGATCATCAGCACGAGCGTGGTCATGTCGACCTTGACGATGGCGATGAAGATGTAGGCCTGGGCGAGCGTGGCGAGCGTGTGGCCGACGTTCAGCGTACCCGGAATCTTTTCGTCGGGAACAAGGCTGCGCAGCTTGAGGATCGCCGTCGTGGGCGCAAAGGAGCCGATCCCCAGCGTGTCGAAGAAGCTGGTCACGAAGCCGAGCGCCGTCTCGAAGAAAGTGGGCTTGACCTCCCGGCCGCCGGCGCGGGCGCGCAGCACGGCTCGCGCCAGGACGACGACGTAGAGGACGCCGAAGACGCCGAGGGCGACGAAGAGAGCGAGTTTCACTGGATAGAGATCTTAACCCAGGCCGTGCCGAGGGGGCTCGCCTTCTCATTCTCCAGCCAGGCAGTCCTCTCCGGACCCTTTTTCGGACAGAATAGGCGCCGCATCGCCGCCGTACAACCCGAAATCGTCAAGGTCCACTTACGGGAGAGACTATGGTCGAGTATGTCGAAGCGCTGATCGCGGAGGTGAAGGCGAAGAATCCCGCGGAACCGGAGTTCCATCAGGCCGTGCAGGAGGTGGCCGAGTCGCTGGCCCTCGTGCTCGACCGCCATCCCGAGTACCGGCACAACAAGATCCTCGAGCGCATCCTCGAGCCGGAGCGGGTGATCATGTTCCGCGTCCCCTGGCAGGACGACCGGGGGGAGATCCACGTCAATCGCGGCTTCCGCATCGAGATGAACAGCGCCATCGGACCCTACAAGGGAGGCCTGCGCTTCCATCCCTCCGTCAATCTCGGCATCCTCAAGTTCCTCGCCTTCGAGCAGGTGTTCAAGAACTCGCTCACCACTCTCCCCATGGGCGGCGGCAAGGGCGGCTCCGATTTCGATCCCAAGGGCAAGAGCGACCACGAGGTGATGCGCTTCTGCCAGAGCTTCATGAGCGAGCTCTTCCGCCACATCGGTCCCGACACGGACGTGCCGGCGGGCGACATCGGCGTCGGCGGGCGGGAGATCGGCTTTCTCTTCGGTCAGTACAAGCGGCTGCGCAACGATTTCACCGGGGTGCTCACCGGCAAAGGCCTGAATTGGGGCGGCTCGCTGATCCGTACCGAGGCCACCGGCTACGGCTGCGTCTACTTCGCCCAGGAGATGCTCGCCACGCGGAACCAGACGCTGGAAGGGAAGACCTGCCTGGTCTCGGGCAGCGGCAACGCGGCCCAGTTCACGGCGGAGAAGCTGATCGAGCTCGGCGCCAGGCCCGTCACCTTCTCCGACTCGAACGGCTACATCTACGACGAGCACGGCATCGACCGCGAGCGGCTGGACTTCGTCCTGGAGCTGAAGAACGTCCGCCGCGGACGGATCAAAGAGTACGCCGAGAAGTTCCCGTCGGCGGTCTACACCGACATCGATCCCAAGGCGGACCACAATCCGCTGTGGGACCACAAGGCCGACTGCGCCTTTCCCAGCGCGACGCAGAACGAGATCAACGGCAAGGACGCCGCGAACCTGCTGCGCAACGGCGTCTACGTGGTGGGCGAGGCGGCGAACATGCCGACCACGCTCGACGGCGTCCGTCAGTTCGTGGACGCCGGCATCCTCTACGCTCCCGGCAAGGCCGCCAACGCCGGCGGCGTCGCCACCTCGGGCCTGGAGATGGCCCAGAACAGCATGCGCTACGGCTGGACCCGCGAAGAGGTGGACAACCGGCTGCAGATCATCATGAAGAGCATCCACCAGGCCTGCGTGCAGACGGCGGAGCGCTTCGGCACGCCCGGCAACTACGTCAACGGCGCCAATATCGCCGGCTTCCTCAAGGTGGCCGACGCGATGCTGGATCAGGGGTTGGTGTAAAACTATATCGATGCGCTTCCACGACTACCAGGACCTGATGCGCTACCGCATCCTGCACGTCCTGCTGGTGGCGACGCCGTACGAGCGTTTCGTGCTGGAGGAGGCGGGCGAGCTCAGCGAGCGAATGCTGGGGGAGTTCCGCAACCTGGACGTCCATTACGCGCCGGGCCTGACCGGCGTGTCCACCGGCACCGAGGCCCTGGAGCTCGTCCGCCGCGAGGAGAGCATCAACCTCGTCATCGCCACTCCGCGGGTGACGGACATGAGCCCCGAGCGGCTGGCCTTGCAGCTCCAGGCGATCCGCGATATTCCGGTCGTCCTCCTGGCGTGGGATCCCGCCGAGCTGAACGGTTTCGGACCCCGCGAGGGCTCTCCCATCGAACGGACGTTCCTCTGGCAGGGAGACGCCCGCATCCTGCAAGCCATCGTCAAGTCGGTGGAGGACTGGCGCAACGTCGAGCACGACACGCGGTCGGTGGGCGTGCAGGTGATCCTGCTCATCGAGGACAACGTCCGCCACTACTCCTCGTTCCTGCCGTCGATGTACTCGGAGCTGCTGGAGCACTCGCAGCGGGTGATCGCCGAGGGGCTGAACCTCTCGCAGAAGATCCTGCGCATGCGGGCGCGGCCGAAGGTCCTCCTCTGCACCACTTTCGAGGAAGCCCTGCGGGCCTTCCAAAGCTTCGCCGACGACGTGCTCGGCATCATCTCGGACGTGGAGTTTCCGTTCAAACCCGGCAGCACGCCGGCGCTGGAGGCGGGGCTGCGCTTCGCGGAGACCGTGCGCGCCACCTATCAGGACATCCCGATCGTCCTCCACTCCACGAAACCCGAGAACGCGAAGCTGGCCCGCCAGGTGCGCGCCGAGTTCCTGCTCAAGGGCGCTCCGCACCTGCTCGAGGACCTGCGCAAGGTCATGGTGCAGGACTTCGGCTTCGGGCCGTTCGTCTTTCGCCATGAGAACGAGGAGCCTGTAGACCGGGCGGACGACCTGCGGAGCCTGGAGGAGAAGCTGCGGACGATCCCCGAGGACTCGCTGCTCTATCACGGCCGGCGGAATCACTTCTCCCGCTGGTTGAAGGCGCGCACGGAGTTCGCCCTCGCCCACGCCCTGCGGCCGCGCCAACTGGAGGACTACGGCAACGAGCCGGAGAAGCTGCGCGCGGACCTGATCCAGGCCATCGCCGACTACCGCTTCGAGCGCGACCAGTCGGTGGTGGCGGACTTCGACCGCGAGACGTTCGACTTCGGCAGCGACTTCTACCGCATCGGCGGCGGCTCGCTGGGAGGCAAGGCCCGCGGGCTCGCCTTCGTGCGCCGGCTGATCTCGACGCACGGGCTGCGCCGGCGCTTCCCTGGCGTGCGCATCGCCATCCCGACCACGGCGGTGCTGGGGACGGACGTCTTCGACTCCTTCCTGGATGCCAACAACCTCCGCTCGTTCGCCATCGATTGCGAGGACGACGAGGAGCTCTGGCGTCGCTTCCGCGACACTCCCTTCCCGGAGGAGGCGGAGCGGGACCTCACGGCGTTCCTCGAGAGGGTCCGGCAGCCTCTTGCCGTGCGTTCCTCCAGCCTGCTGGAAGATTCGTTCTACCAACCCTTCACGGGCGTGTACGACACGCTGATGGTGCGCAACAACGCCTGGAGCGTGGCCGAGCGGGTGACGCAGGCCGAGCTGGCGATCAAGCGCGTCTGGGCCTCCGCCTTCTCGCAACACACCAAGGCCTACTTTCAGGCGACGGCGTTCCGCCTCGAAGAGGAAAAGATGGCGGTGATGCTGCAGATGATCGTCGGCGCTCCCCACGGCCCGCGCTTCTACCCCGACATCTCCGGTGTGGCGCGCTCGCACAACTTCTATCCCTCGGCGCCGATGACGGCGGAGGACGGCATCGCCGCCGTGGCGCTGGGGCTCGGCCGCGCCATCGTCGAAGGCGGCGCCTGCCTGCGCTTCTGCCCGCGCTATCCGCTCCACGTGCCGCAGCTCTCGTCCGTGGCCGAGGCCCTGGAGAGCACCCAGCGGGAGCTCTGGGCCCTGCGCCTCACGGGAGAGGACGAGCTCGCCATGCGCGAGGAGGCCTTCGGGCTGGACGCGGCCGAGAAGGACGGCACCCTGGGCCGCGTGGGCTCCACCTACTCGCCGGAGAACGACGCCATCTACGACGGGCTCTCCCGCGCCGGCACGCGCCTCGTCACCTTCGCGCCCATCCTCAAGCAGGGCCTCTTCCCGCTGGCGGAGATCCTGCGCACGCTCCTCGCCGCCGGGCAGGAAGGCGTGGGATCGCCGGTGGAGATCGAGTTCGCGGTCAACCTCGACGTGCCGCGAGGACAGCCGCGGGAATTCGGTTTCCTGCAAGTGCGCCCGCTGGCCCTGGCGCGCGAGTCCGAGGCGATCGAGCTGGGCGAGGTGGAACCCGGCGCCATCCTGTGCGCCAGCCAGCGGGTGCTGGGCAACGGCCGGCTCGAAGGCATCCGCGATCTCGTGGTGGTGGACTTCCAGCGCTTCGAGCGGGCGCGCAGCCGGGAAGCGGCGATGGAGATCGGCAAGCTCAACGGCAAGCTCTTCGCCGCGGCGAGGCCCTACGTGCTCATCGGCGTCGGACGGTGGGGCTCGCGGGATCCGTGGCTCGGCATTCCCGTGACCTGGGATCAGGTGGCGGGAGCGAAGGTCATCGTCGAAGCGGGCCTCCGCGATCTCAAGGTGACGCCCTCCCAGGGCAGCCACTTCTTCCAGAACCTGACCTCGTTCAACGTCGGCTACTTCACCATCGACTCTGAAGACGGCAAAGGCCGCATCGATTGGGACTGGCTGGAAGCCCAGCCCGCCGAGAGCGACGAGGCCCACGTCCGCCACCTGCGCCTCGCCGAGCCGCTGCTGATCAAGATGAACGGCACGAAAGGCGAGGGCGTGATCCTCAAGCCGGCACGATCTGCCTGAGCAGAGCGATGTTGTCCCGGTGCCCTGTCAGGCGCGCCGTGACCTTGCCGCGCATGGGGTACCCCAACAGGTACAGGTCGCCGATGATGTCGAGGATCTTGTGGCGGGCGAACTCGTCCGGGAAGCGCAGCTCGGTGTTGATGACCTCGTCCTCGCCCACCAGGATGAAGTTGTCGAGCCGGCCGCCCGAGCCCAGGCCGAGCTCGTTCATCATCTTGAGATCCTTCATGAAGCCGAAGGTGCGGGCCGGCGCGATCTCCCGCTTGTAGGCCTCCGCCGAGGTCAGCGCGAACTCGTAAGACTGCTCGCCCACCGGCGGCGGGTAGCGCAGGAGATAGGAGACGGAGAAGCCTTCCGCCGGCTCGATCGCCAGCAGCTTCTCGCCGTTGCCGTTCACCTCGTAGCGGCGGTCGATGACCACCTCCCGCTGCGGCTCCTCCTGCTCGGCCACGCCGACCTCCTCCAGCAGCCTGCAGAACTCGAGGGCCGAGCCGTCGAGCACCGGGATCTCTCCGTGCACTTTGATCAGGAGGTTGCCGATGCCGTAGGCGTGGAGCGCCGAGAGGAGGTGCTCGACGGTACGGATGCTCTCGCCGTCGGCGGCGAGCGTGGTGGCGTAGTCCGTGTCCGCGACGGCGCGGACGTGGGCGGGGATCTCCACGCCGGTCGGCAGCGTCACGAAATGGACGCCGCTGTTCTCGGGCAGGGGCTGGAGCGCCATGCCGGTGCGCTGGCCCGAGTGGAGCCCCAGGCCGTAGACCACGGTCGAGTGCCGGAGGGTGCGCTGGCGGCGGCCGGTCTCGGCGAGGAGCGGCAGGGCCGGGGGAGCTTCGAGCCGGCGCTCGCGGTCCCGCGTGTGGTCCGGCACGACGTCGACGGCACCGGGCTGGAAGGAGCGCCTGAAAGCGAGGGCGCCGGCCGCCGCGTCCACCGCCCGCTTGTACGACAGCGGCTTCTCCAGATAGTCGTAGGCGCCCATCTTGATCGCCTTGACCGCGGTCGCCGTAGTGCCGTGCCCGGACATCATGACCACGGCGGCCGTGGGATCCGCCTGCCGCAAAGCCTGCAAGGTCTCCAGGCCGTCGCGGTCGGCCAGCCAGATGTCCAGAAAGACGACCGCCGGCTGCTTCTCCTCGTAAAGGGTGAGGGCCTCCTCGCCGCTGGTGGTGGCGAGCGTCGCATAACCCTCGTCGGAGAGGATGCCTCCCAGGGTGGAGAGAATCCCCGGCTCGTCGTCCACGATCAAAATCAAGTCAGACATGAAACCCCTCACAAGTCGGCGCGTAAGGATAGCAGGAGTTCACGGGCACCTTGAAAGGAAGGCTTCCCATGACGCCACAAAACCTTCTCCTCTGCCGTAACTTTGCGCAGAAGATGATCAATGAGCGCGACCTCTCTTCAGCTCCCCAGTTCATCGCCGCCGACTCCGTCCATCACGAATTCGGCGACGTGCCGTCCGAATTCCAGCGCGGACCGCGAGCGATGGCGCAGTTCCTCAACCTCTATCTGCGCGCGTTTCCGGACCTCCGGCTGACCTTCGAAGATGCGCTGGCCGACCGCGACCGGGTGGTGACCCGCTGGCGCCTGGAAGGCACCCACAACGGTCCGCTGATGGGCATCGCACCGTCCGGCCGGCGGATCGGCATCGAAGGCATCCGTATCGACCGGGTCGAGAACGGCAAGATCGCGGAGAGCTGGATGCAGATGGACACCATGGGCCTGCTGGAGCAGATCGGGGCCCTTCCCCAAGTTGCGCCGCGAGCCGCTGCGCGAGATGCCGCGAGAGACCTCGGAGCTGCGGGAAACCCGTTTCGTGGCCTGAGCGCGCCAAGGTATGCGCACATGGACATCAAGACTGTCCGTCCATGATGACTCGTCGTCCTGTTTTGGCAACATCCCTGACGGCCGGGCTCCTCGGCGAAGACGCACGAGGGACCTGGTATGACCTGTGCTGGAGGAGAGCCGCAGCCGTATCTTCGACAGTCGCGAGGGCGCCTACAGAAGGGGGACCCGATGTCGCAGCAAGAGAACTTGCTTCTCTGTCTCAATTTCGCGCAGCAGATGATCAATGAGCGCGACCTGTCCCTGGCTCCCCGCTTCATCGCCGCCGACTCCGTCCACCACGAATTCGGTGAGGTGCCGCCCGACTTCCAGAGCGGGCCGCGGGCCATGGCACAGTTCCTCAACCTCTACCTGCGCGCGTTTCCGGACCTCCGGCTGACCTTCGAGGATGCGCTCGCCGACCGCGACCGGGTGGTAACCCGCTGGCGCCTGGAAGGCACGCAGGACGGTCCGCTGATGGGATTCGCGCCGTCCGGCCGGCGGGTCAGCATCGAGGGCATCCGCATCGACCGGATCGAGAACGGCAAGATCGCGGAGAGCTGGATGCAGATGGACACCATGAGCCTGCTGGAGCAGATCGGAGCCCTCCCCAAGCTGCGCCGCGAGCCATTGCGCGAGGTGCCGGCGGAGAGCCAGCCGGCGGTACGAGCGTCGCGCTTCGTGGCCTGACGGGAACCTCTTCGCCGGCTTGGCGGTCCGCCGCAGCAAGATCGCGGCCCTAGTGAGGCCGGCGTTACACCAGTCCCTTCCTCTGCAGGTAGAAAGCCAGCTCCAGCCGGCCCGGGACCTTGAGCTTGTCGTAGATGTTGTGCAGATGGATCTTCACCGTGCCTTCGCTGATGTGGAGGCGCTTGCCGATCTCCTTGTTGCGCAGGCCACCCGCCACCATGCGGGCGATCTCGAGCTCGCGCGGCGTGAGCACGGCGGTGACGCCGCGCGCCTCGCTCTCGCGATCGAGGGTCCTCTGCAAGGCGTCGCCCACGGCGCGGCGCTCCAGCCACTGGCCGCCGGCGAGTACCTGGCGCACGGCGCGCAGCAGGACGTCCGGCGCCGTCTCCTTGAGCACTACCCCGTCGACGCCCAGGCGCACCGCTTCGAGGACCTCGGCGTCCTCCAGCGCCGCCGTCAGCAGGATGACCTGCGGAGCAGGCTTCTCCACGCGCAGCTCCCGCAGCACCGCGAGCCCGTCCTTGACGGGCATCTTGAGGTCCAGGATCAGGAGGTCCGGCCGGTGCAGACGCACCGACTGCAAGGCCTGCTCGCCGTCCGGGCAAAGAGCAAGGATCTCGAAGTCCGGCTCGCTACGAAAGAGCTGGGCGAGCCCGTTGAGCACGATCGGGTGATCGTCGGCGAGCACCAATCTGATCATCGTTCAGGCCTTGCATTTAAGCTCCAGCCGATCAGCTTAAGAGCGCCGGGGAGACGTTGTCAAGCCGCAGCGGCCCCCCGAGCCTATACCGGCGGTTATAGAAAAATATATCGACGGACAAGTTCCCTTTCCCTGCAGCGTTCCCTAAAGTGGCTGCAGGTTTGATCCGCCAGTGGAATTGGCCCGGCGCCGAACCAAGGGAGATTCATCATGTTGACACAGAGCAATGTCACTCTCTGCCGTGACTTCGCGCAGAGGATGATCAACGAGCGGAATCTGACGCTGGCTCCCGAGTTCATCTCCGAGAGCTCCTTCCATCACGAGTTCGGCGACGTGCCGGAAGACTACCGGCGCGGCCCCAGGGCCATGGCGCAGTTCCTCAACCTGTACCTGCGCGCGTTCTCCGACCTGCGAGTCACCGTCGAAGACGCGGTGGCCGACCGCGACCGCGTGGTGAGCCGCTGGCGCCTGGAGGGAACCCAGGACGGGCCGCTGATGGGGATCGCGCCCTCCGGACGCCGGGTCAGCGTCGAGGGCATCCGCATCGACCGAGTCGAGAACGGCAAGATCGCCGAGAGCTGGATGCAGATGGACACGATGGGCCTGCTCGAGCAGATCGGCGCCCTTCCCAAGCTGCGCCGCGAGCCGTTGCGCGGGGTCGTAGCGGCGAAGCTCGAGCCGGAAGTCCGCTACGTGGCCTGAGCGCTCCTCCAAGGTCATACCGGCGGGCCGACAGGGCCCGCCCCGTCGCTACCCCCAAGCAACACCCCTGCTCAGGCGCCCTTGCGGGCGCCCTTTTTTTCCCCGCGGCCCGAAAACCACCCCGCGGGTATCGCCAAGGAACGACTCTAGTATTAGGATGGCGGCCGGAACGATCGCTGAAAGGAGTCGGCCTATGAGAGCGCAACTGGTTGCGAGTCGGATGCTGGCGCGTCCCGCAGTCATTCTGCTGCTGTCCTGCTTCGCGAGCGGCCCCGCCTGGGCCGCCGGCGTCGTCACCATCAACCGGATGATCGTGGAGCGCTGCCCCGAGAAGTCCTGCGAATGGCGGCTGAGCTGCGGCGCCGCCGGAGCCGAGGAGACCGAGCTCTTCTCCGGCAAGGAGGCGCGCACCAAGTACAAGATCAACATCGGCCGCAGCCTCGACGCGCCGCAGTTCCCGGCCAAGGTCCACTGCACGGCCTGGGAAGACGACGGCTGGTTCGGGGAGAGCTGGGAGAAAGTGGGCAGCAACTCGGTGGAGGCGCCGGCGGGAGGGGACTACAGGCTGGAGATCTCGAACCGTGACCAGGGGACGGTGACGGTCCTGATGTCGGTGGATAGCTTCGAGATCGCCATCCCCGCGCCCGCCGCCGCGGCCAAGCCGGCGAAGAAGAGCGCGGCGGCCAAGCCGGCTCCCGTATGGCGGTTCCTCGCCGCCTTCAACCCCTCACCCGGTGGACGCGCAGTCGTCGTCGGCATGGAAGCGAAGGCGTTCAAGGACCTGGTGGACAGGCTCGCCTCCGACGGTCTGCAGATCGACGACGTCGAGACCCTCGAGGCGGGTGGCAAGCGGCTGTGGAGCGGCATCTTCCGCAACAGCCAGGAGCAGGTCGTCCTGCTGCGGGACCAGGACTGGGACAAGTTCAGCGGCAGTTGGAAGAAGCTCACCGGCGGCCGCAACCGGCTGGTCGATCTCGAGGTCTACCAGGTCGGCGGCAAGAATATCTTCGCCGGCATCTTCCGCGATCTCGGCGACAGCCACAACTTCTGGGTCGGCCAGAAGCGCGACGAGTTCGAGGAAAAGGTCAAGGACCTTTCGGTGAACAAGGGGCAGAAGCTGCTCGACGTCGAGATCTACCGGCCGTCGGGCGGCGGCGGCCTCCTCTACGCGGGCCCGTTCCGGCAGAGCAACCTCGAGACGACGCTGTGGGCCGGCCTCACCCGCGCCAAGCTCGACGAGAAGCTGCAGGGCATCCGCGGCAAGGAATTGCAGGTGGTGGACCTGGAGACCTACCGGGACGGCAAGGAACGCTACTATGACGCGCTCGTACGCTCCGGCCCCTCCGGTGAAGTGGTGATCGGCCTCGACGCCGCCGCCTTCACCGCCAAGTGGCGCGAGCTGGCATCCAAGGGTCTGCGCCTGGTCAGTTTGGAGGCGTATCAGGAGTAGGGCGGCGCAATTTTTTCGGCGATCTGCCCTCCGAAGCCCTCACTCCCCTAACCCCTCTCTCCCCAGGGGAGAGAGGGGAACAACGCCAAGAAGGGCTTCGGCAACCGGCGCTTCATGTCTTGCTCTCCGCGATGAACGGCACCTTCTCCGCCAGCGAAGTCCTGGGAGCCATGATTACCCCGGCCGTGTTGATCTCGGCCTCGGGGACGCTCGTGCTCTCGACGTCGAACCGCTTGAGCCGCGTCGTGGACCGGGTACGGGTGCTGACCGCGGAGGCGGAGCAGCTCCAGCAAGGAACGGGCCGCCAGAAGGGAGCCCGGGAGCGGCTGATCTCGGACCAGCTCGCCCGGGCCTCGAAGCGCGCCCTCCTCTTGCGCTCCGCCCTCACCGTCTTCTATTCGGCGATCGGCTTGCTGGTGGCGACGAGCATCGCCATCGGTCTGGTGGCGGCGCTGCGGTGGAGCTACGGCTGGGTGCCGGTGACGATCGGGCTCGGCGGCGCCTGCGCGCTCCTTTACGGCACGCTCCTCCTCGTCCGCGAAGGCCGTCTGGCCGTGGGCTCGACGCTGCAGGAGCTCTCCTACGCCCGCGAAGTCGTGGCGCGGGAGCGGAACAGCTAGAATTCAGCAGAAACCCGTCTTTGTTGTCCGGAAAAGCGCGCGGACATTCCTCAGGCCGCTCGAACAGCCTGCGGCGGCTTTCTTCAGGCTCCAGCGGCTTTTTCTATTGTTTTTTCCCGTCAAACATTGTTTTTTCCGTTCACACATTGTTTTTTGGGAAAAAACATTGTTTGAAAGTTCCAACACATTGTTTTTTGGCTTCAAACAATGTTTGAGCCGAAAAAACATTGTTTGAACGGAAAAAACAATGTTTTAAGGGAGCGGAGCGTATTTCAAGCGCCAGAATGGCACGAAAAGCGGCCGGCTGTCCTCTGGCGAGGCCGGTTTGGGATCAGCGCTACCGCTTCACCACCGCCTCCAGCCCCGCCGCATCCCCCCGCTCCATCGCCAGCTCGGCCTCCAGGCTCTCACGGTCGCGGAAGACGGTGGCGACGGCGGCGATGCGGCCGCCGGTGCGGAAGGCGACCGTGGCGCTCTTCTCGGCGAGCGAGCCGGAGACCTCGATCGCGTCCCACTTCGACGCGTGGCCCACGTAGTTGATGACGACGTCGTAGTGCTGGCTCCAGAAGAAGGGCACGACGTCGAAGCGCTCGCGACGGCCGAGGATGTTGCGCGCCGCGGTCTGGCCCTGGCGCTCGGCGACCACCCAGTGCTCGACGCGGATGCGCTCGCCCGAGTGCGGATCGGGCCAGCTTGCGATGTCCCCCGCCGCGTAGACGCCGGGCGCGCTGGTCTGCAGGTGCTCGTCGACCAGCACGCCTTTGTCGACGCCGAGCCCCGCGGCTTCCGCCAGCGCGACGTTGGGCCGCACGCCCACGCCGACGACGATCAGGTCGGCCGGCAGCGATTCGCCGCTCTCGAGCTCGACCGCACCCTCGGTGAACGCCTTCGGCTTCGTCCCGAGCCGGAACTCGACCCCGTGCTCTTCGTGCACGCCGCGGATGAAGTCGCCCAGTTGCGGACCCATGACGCGCTCGAGCGGCCGTTCCTCGGGCGCCACCACGGTGACCGCGACCTCCCGCGCCCGCAACGCGGCGGCGACCTCGAGACCGATGAAGCTCGCGCCCACCACCACGGCCCGCTTCGCCTCCTTCGCTTTCTCGATGATGGCCCGGCTGTCCGCCAGGCTCCGCAGCAGGTGGACGTGCGGCAGGTCGGCGCCGGGCAGCGGCAGGCGCACCGGATCGGCGCCGGTGGCGAGGAGCAGGGCTCCGTAAGGGATGGCGCGGCCGTCGGAGAGCTCCACCCGCTTTGCCGCGGGATCGAGCGCCGTCACCCGCACGCCGAGCAGGAGCTCGATCCCCTGCTCGTCATAGAACTCGCGCGGACGGAGCGGGATCCATTCTTCGGGAGCGTTGCCGGCGAGATAGTCCTTGGAGAGGTTGGGCCGGTCGTAGGGCACCTCGTTCTCCGGGCCGATGAGAGTGATGGGATCTTTATAGCCTTCGCGGCGGAGCATCTCGGCCGCGGCGTTGCCTGCAGCACCGGCGCCCACGATGACGACCGAGGCCGGGCCGGCGGCCTCGCGGCGCGGCGCCGGCTCGGCCTTCTCGCGGACGAAGAGGCGGTCCCCGTCGCGTTCGACCTTGTAGCAGGCAACGGGATTCAGCGCCGGCGCCCGCATCGCCTCGCCGGTGCGCAGGCTGAAGCAGGCGTGGTGCCACGGGCAGCGCACGGTGTCGTCCACCACGAGGCCCTCGGCGAGCGGTCCGCCGTAGTGCGTGCAGGTGGCGCCGACGGCGAAGATCTCCTCGCCCCGCCGCACGACGAGCACCGCCTCGCCGCCCGAGTGGCCGAGGAGCTGCCCGCCGTCCGGCACCTCCGCCAGCGGCACGCCCTGCGCGAGATCGGGTCCGGAAAGCTGGGTTTCGGCGCTCATGGTGGTCCTCCTGATGAATCCTACCGGTATGCCCTGCGAGACCTCACCCCCTGGCCCCCTCTCCATCGGAGATGGAGAGGGGGAACGCGGAGCGCATAGCGCATCCTACCTCTCTATCTCTGCGGTCTCGCTCCCCCTCTCCAGCTTCGCTGGAGAGGGGGCCAGGGGGTGAGGTTTCGCAGGGGCATACCGGTGACGTTCAGCCCTTCTCCCCCCACATCTCCACCTCCCCCGCCTCAACCGTCACCTGCGTCCCCGCCTCGCCTTGCGCGATGCGGACGACGTCGGCGAGGGCGCCGATGGCGGCGGTCTTGCCGGTGCGCTCGGCGAAGTCGACGGCCGCTTCCACCTTCGGTCCCATCGAGCCGCCGGCGAAGGACCAGGCGGCGAGCGCCCGCGGCGAGGCCCGCCGGATGGCGCGCTGCGTGGGCTTGCCCCAGTCGAGGTAGACGGCGTCGGCGTCCGTCGCCATGACGAAGAGGTCGACTTCCAGCTCGCGCGCCAGCAGCGCGCTCGCCCGGTCCTTGTCCACCACCGCCTCGGCGCCGTAGAGCTTGCGGCCCGGGCGGTACATGGTGGGAATGCCGCCGCCGCCGGCGCAGATGACGATGCACCCCTTCTCCAGCAGCCAGCGGACGGGACGGATCTGGAAGATGCGCTTCGGCATCGGCGACGGCACGGCTCTCCGGAAGCCGCCGGCGTCGGGAATCATCGTCCACCCTTTCTCGGCGCTCAGCCGGCGGGACTCCTCCCCGGAATAGACGGGACCGATGGGCTTGGTGGGATGCTGGAACGCCGGATCTTCGGGATCGACTTCCACCATGGAGAGGATGGTGGCGAACGGCTGCTCGAAGGGCAGGATGTTGCCCAGCTCCTGCTCGATCATGTAGCCGATCATGCCTTCCGTCTGCGCGCCCAGGACATCGAGCGGATACGGCTGGACCTGGTCGTAGGCCGCGCTCTGCAGCGCCAGCAGGCCCACCTGCGGGCCGTTGCCGTGCGAGATGACGAGCTGGTGCTCGCGGGCCAGCGGCGCCAGCGCCTCGGCGGCGATGCGGACGTTCTTCCGCTGGTTCTCGGCGGTCATCGCCTCGCCGCGGCGCAGGAGAGCGTTGCCGCCCAGGGCTACCAGGATTCGCATGCGCGAAGTCTACCTCGCGTGCCTTGCCACGTCCCCGGCGGAGAAAAACCCATGTAGGGGCGGCCCTATGTGGCCGCCCTGTTCTGGCGCCTTTACGTAGGC
>JBIOVX010000246.1:0-25176 GCA_044868005.1 Thermoanaerobaculia bacterium
CGCCGGTCGAGCCAGAGCCGGCGAGACGCCGGCGCTCCCAGGGTTAATGCGCCACATACCCCAGTGACTTGAGCTCCTTCTCGAGCTCCTCCGGCACGTCCTGGCTGCGCGTCCGGCTGCGCAGGCCGGCGAAGCGCTGCCGGATGAGCTTCGCCAGCTCGGCGACCCGGCCGGGCTGTGCGGCGGCCAGATTTGTGGTCTCGCCGGGATCCCGCGCCAGGTCGTACAGCTCCTCGCGGCCGATCGGGTAATGGTTCGGCGGCGCGTCGGGGATGCAGACCGGGGAGAGGCCGTCCGGGTTGTGCACCAGCTTCCAGCCGCCCTGGAGGACGGTGCGCACGGTGCTCGAGCCGTACTCGGAGAACGCCGGCTTGCCCGCGCCGCCGCCGCCGGGCCGCTCCAAGTAGGGCACCAGCGAACGGCCGTGCTGCTCGGCGGGCGGAGGCGTCCCCAGCAGCTCCAGGAGCGTCGGCAGCACGTCGATCAGCTCCACCGTCTGCGGCACGCGGGCGCCGGCGGGCAGCAGGCCCGGAGCGGCGAAGCCCAGTGGCACGTGCAGGGCCGTCTGGTAGACCGAGCAGGAGTGGTAGAGGTAGCGGTTGTGCTGGTACAGCTCCTCGCCGTGATCGGCGGTGAAGAGGACGATCGTCCGCTCCAGCCGGCCGGCGGCGCGCAGGCCGTCGAGCAGCGCGCCGCTCAGCCGGTCGCTGCCCTGGACGGCGGCGTCGTAGAGGGCGTTGAGGTGCTGCACGTCGCGGGCGTCGAGTGGCGTCGGCCCGGTCATCACCGGATCGAGCTTCCACTTCAAGGGCCCCAGCGGGCCGCGATAGCCGGGATCGAGCCGGGCCGCCTGGTCGCCGCCGTTGTAGTAGGGCGGATGGGCGCCGAACAGGTGGACCCAGAGGAGAAAGGGACGGCGGGCGTCCGCCCCGCGCGCCCACTCGAGAGCGTTGCGCACGGTCTTGCCGTCCTGGCCTCCCGAGCAGCCGAAAGCGTCCCACCCCTGGTGGTTCGCCTGGCACATGTTGCTGAGGAACGCCGCGGTCTGATAGCCCCCGGCGTGCAGCAGCTTGGGCAGGGTCGGCAGGCCGTCGGGGAAGCCGTAGCCGTTCTCGGCCACGCCGTGCCCGCTCGGGTACAGGCCGCTGAGCAGCGAGGCGAGCGACGGCCAGGTCGAAGCGCGCTGCGACTGCGCGTCGGCGAAGAGGACTCCCGAGGCGAGCTGAGCGTCGAGGCGCGGGCTGTTGGCGCGCGCCGCGTAGCCGTAGGCGCCGAGCCGGTCGGCGCGCAGGGTGTCGACCGTCAACAGGACGACGTTCCATCCTCGCGCCGCGCCGGCGAGGTTCCGGCGCTCGGCCTGCGCCTTGCCGCCGGCATCGCACCCTGCGGTGACCGCCAGGAGCAGAGGCAGGGCCGGGAGGAGGATGCGTCGTCGCATGGGAGGCGAATTCTAGCCCGGAGCGAAGAAAAGCTTCTTTTTTTATCGGACGGCTCGAACAGATCGGCCGGATCCCCCTTGCAGGAAGTTGAGGAATACGATATAAATCATGCACCCCTTTCCTGTCCGGCCCGTCCGGGCGACTTTTATTTTCGCCTGACACCCTGGCGTCTCTTCCTCTCCTTTGCCATGCAAGGAGAGGTCGATGCAACCATTCACGCGGCGCCGCATCTCCCCGAAGGTGCGGCGGGAGGAGGCTTTTCAGGCCGCCTGGGAGGAGTGGGTCCGGCGCTACGGCGCCGCCCTCGAGAGCCAGGTGCGCCGGTCGCTGCACAACGCCGGTTTTACGCTCGAGCCGGAGCAGGTGGAGGAGCGGGTCCAGGAGGTCTACTACCGTCTGCTTCAGGGTGGCGCCGAACGGCTGCGTCTGCTCCGGCGGTGGAGCGCGAGTCAGGTGACGGCGTACCTCGCGCGCGTCGCGCAGCGGGTGGTGGTGGACGAGCTGCGGTCGAAGGCCGCCGTCAAGCGCGGCGGCCTGCGCGTCGCCTTCGGCGTCTGCTTGAGCCGCGTCGCTGAGCGCATCGTCGATCCGCGCGTCAATCCCGAGGAGCAGTGCATGCTCGCCGAAAGCCGACGCCTGCTGCTGGAGCGCTGCCGCCGGCTGGCCCAGTCGATGATCCGGCACAAGGACCGCGAGCGTTGCCTGCGCGTCCTGCGGCTGGCCCTGCTCGAGGGGTGGAGCAGCCGCGAGATCGCGGCTGCCGAGGGCGGCAAGCTGGCGGCCAGCAGCGTCGATACGCTGGTGCACCGGGCCCGGCAACGGCTCGTCCGCGGCGGCCTGCGAGTGCCGCGCCGGCCGAGGGTGAGGCGGCTGGTATCATCCTGCGGCCCATGATCCGCGTCTTCAGCGATCCGCTCTGCCTCGACCACCGCACGCCTCCCGGCTTTCCCGAGAAGCCGGAGCGGCTCACCGGAGTGCTCGACCATCTGCGGGCGGGCGGCTGGCCGGTGGTGGAGGAGAGGGGCGCTCCACAGGCGGCGCGCCAGGCGGTGACGGCCCTCCATGAGGAGGGCTACGTCGACCGCTTCGAGCGCGCCGCCGCCCGCGGCGACTCGCTGCTCGACTCGTCGGACAATCCGCTCTCCGCCGGCACCTGGAAGGCGGCCTGGGCCGCGGTCTCGGCGGCGCTGGCGGCGGCGGCCTGGGTAGCCGGCGGCGAAGATCGCGTCGCCCTGGCGGCGGTGCGCCCGCCGGGGCACCACGCCGAGCGGGCGACGGCCATGGGTTTCTGTTTCTTCAACAACGTGGCGGTGGCGGCCGAGCACCTGCGCCGCCGGCACGGCGCGGCGCGGGTCGCCATCTTCGACTTCGACGTGCATCATGGCAACGGCACCCAGCATCTTTTCGAGGCGCGCGCGGACGTCTTCTACGCCAGCACCCATCAATACCCCTTCTATCCGGGCACCGGCGCCGCCGGCGAGACCGGCGTGGGGCAGGGCGAAGGCGCCACCCTCAACCTGCCGCTGCCCGCCGGCACCGGCGACGAAGGCTACGCCGAAGCCATCCGCGGGACGGTGCTGCCGTCCCTGCGGCGGTTCGCACCCGACTTCCTGCTCCTCTCGGCCGGCTTCGACGCCTGGCGGAACGATCCGCTGGGAGGCATGCGGGTGACGGAGGAGGGGTTTCGCCGCTGGGGCGAGTGGCTGCGCGAGCTCGCCGCCGAGGTCTGCGGCGGCCGCATCCTCGCCGTGCTCGAGGGTGGCTACGACCTGCGCGCCCTTCCCCTGCTGGTCGAGGCCAACCTGGAGGGGTTGGCGGGGGGGCGGCCGTAGACCCTGCATCTATAGCCAAAGGGCAATGATTGACTTTCCATCGGGATTGCCCATACAATCCCGGAAAGTTCACGTAATACTTGAAGGGTGACCCTTTAGGTCCGCGTACTTCGGCTGTTTCCGAGATTCACACCGGGTGGTGGCGAGCGGCCGGCGGCGGTGGAGGAGGTAGGAGCGATGAAGCGCAAAGTCATCCTGTCTGCGGTCACGGCGGCCCTGCTGGCCGCGGTCTCGGCCTGGGCGGCTCCCCCGTTCGGCTCGTTCGGCGGCATCGTCGGCGGCGGCAACGCCGGCACCGGCCTCCTGCCGCTGCACGGCTGGGCCCTCGACGACAACGGCGTCCTGGCGGTGGACATCCTGGTCGACGGCGTGCTCGCCGGCCGCGCCTCCTACGGCCGCGCACGCGCCGGCGTGACGGAGAAGTTCCCCGGCTACCCGGACTCGGCGTTGCCCGGCTTCGCCTTCGAGCTCGACAGCACCCGCTATCTCAACGGCCTGCACACCGTCACCGTCCGCATCAAGAGCAAGGCCGGCGAGGTGACCAGCCTGCCGTCGAAGACCTTCCAGTTCCTCAACGTCGAGCACGACCTGGCGCCGTTCGGCGTCATCGAGTTCCCGCGGCCGCATTCCGAGCTGCGCGGCAAGTGCAACCTCGGGAATCCGAACCGCCGCTTCAGCGTCGTCTCCGGCTACGCGCTGGATGCCGGCACGACGGCCGACGACTACGGCATCGGCTACGTCGAGCTGTTGATCGACCGCGCCGTCCGGGCGAACACTCAGGTCGACTGCATCTTCTCGCCGCCCCTGGGCGGCTATGTCGATTGCTACGGCCTGCGCCGCACCGACATCGAACGCATCTTCCCCAGCCTCAAGGACAGTCCGCACAGCGGCTTCCGTTTCGTGCTCGACGTCGGCTTCCTGATGGCGCTCGGCTACACTCCCGGCTCTCACATCCTCACCGTGCGGGCGGCGGATCACGCCAACCAGGTGCGCAACATCTCCGAGATCCCCGTCACCTTCTCCTGCGACGAGGACGGCGTCAACGAGAACTCCTTCGGCGACATCGACTACCCGCGCAACGGCCTGATGGTGCACGGCACGACGCAGGTCAACGGCTGGACCCTCGACTGGGAGGGCATCTCCGGCGTGCAGATCCTGATCGACGGCCACGTAGCTGGCTTCGCCACGCTCGGCTTGCCGCGGCCGGAGATCAGCGCGCTCTTCCTCGGCTTCCCGCAGAGCGCCGCACCCGGCTGGCGGTTCAATCTCGATACCACGCTCTACTCGAACGGCGAGCACTTCATCGACGTCATCGTGCGCGACGTCCTGGGAATCGAGACGCAGATCGGCCGGCGGCGGTTCGTCATCAATAACGTCGGCGGCTGAGGCCCGGTGCTATCCTTCGCGGTCGATGCCGGGCCTCGACCGCATTCTCTTTTTCGGCACTCCTGATTTCGCGGTGCCGGCGCTCGCGGCTCTGGTGGCGGCGGGGCGAGCGCCGGTGCGCGTCGTCACGCAGCCCGCGAGGCCCGTCGGCCGCGGTCATCGATTGCAGGATCCGCCCGTCGCCGCCTGGGCCAGGGCGCGGGGCCTGGAGGTGATGCAACCGGAGCGGGTGCGCAGTCCCGACTTCCTGGCGGCGGCGGCGGAGCTCGCTCCCGACGTCGCGGTGGTCGTCGCCTTCGGCCAGATCTTCCCGCGCTCTCTGCTCGACCTGCCCGCTCGCGGTTGCGTCAATCTCCACGCTTCCCTCCTGCCACGCTGGCGCGGCGCCTCGCCGATCCAGGCGGCGATCGCGGCGGGCGACGCCCGCACGGGCGTCACCACGATGCGGATGGAGGAGGGGCTCGACTCGGGCCCCATCCTGCTTCAGGAGGAGACGGAGATCGGCCCCGATGAGACGGCGGGCGAGCTCTCCCGGCGATTGGCTACGATGGGCGGGGATTTGATGGTGCGCACCTTGGAACGGCTGGAGGCGGACGATCTCGTGCCCCGGCCACAGCCGGCCGAAGGCGTCACCTACGCGCCGCGGCTGACGCGCGACAGCGGCCGCATCGACTGGAGCCTTGCGGCGCGCGAGATCCGCGACCGCTGGCGGGCCTTTACGCCATGGCCCGGCTCGACGGCGGAGCTGCGCGGCGAGCCGGTCAAGATCATCGCAGTTGATGCCCCCGAGCAAAGTAGGGGCGGGGCTTGTCCCCGCCCGGGCGAGGGAGGGGACAAGCCCCTCCCCTACGAAAAACAGGAGGGTGACGGAACTGAAAGAGACGCGCCCGGCACCATCCTGGGCCTGCGCGGCGGCCGGCTCGCGGTGGCCTGCGGTGGTGGTACGGTGCTGGAGATCTCCGCCCTGCAGCGGCCGGGCAAGCGCGCCCTCGCCGCCGCCGATTTCGTCAACGGAGAGCGCCTGAAGGCCGGCGAAGCCTTCACCTGATCCGGTTCCGAGCGAGCATGTCGAAGCGATTCTTCTCACCGCCGCCGGCCCCGCAGACGGGTGCCGGCCGCAGCCGCCGGCTCACGCCAAGGCGCACGGCCCAGGACAACGTGCGGGTGGCCGCGGCCTGGGTGCTGGAGCGGACGTTGCAGTCGCTGGCGCCGGCGGACTCCTTTCTCGACAGCGCGCTGCCGCGTTTCGACGAGCGCGATCAGGGATTGTTGCGCGAGCTGGTGATGGGCAGCCTGCGCTGGCTGCGCCGCCTCGATCACGTCATTGCCGCGGCCAGCAACCGTTCCCTGCAGCAGGTCGAGCCGGGGCTGCACGCTCTGTTGCGCGTGGCCACCTACCAGCTCCTCTTTCTCGATCGCGTGCCGGCGCACGCGGCGGTTCACGAGGCGGTCGAGCAGGCGCATCAGCTCACGCACCGCGGCGGCGCGAGCTTCGTCAACGGCGTGCTGCGCCGCATCGCGCGGTCGCCGCGGCTGGAGGACTGGCCGGTGGCCGACGCCGATCCGGTGCGGCGTCTCGCCATCGAGAAGAGCCATCCCGATTTCCTCGTCGCGCGCTGGCTCGAGCGCTTCGGCCGCCAGCGCACGCTCGCCCTGCTCGACGCCGACAATCGCGCCAAGCCCATGCACCTCCTCGCCTTCCGCGACCGCGGCGGGCGCGAGCTGCTCGCCGAGCAACTGATCGACGAAGGATTGGAGGTGGAGCCCGCCGCGCTCTCGCCGCTGGGGCTCATCGTGCGCCGCGGCAATCCGTTCGCCGCCGGTGCGTTCCAGCGCGGCGATTGCTATGTCCAGGACGAAGCGAGCCAGGCCGCCGCATTGATCCCGCCGCCGCGCGCCGGCGAGACCATTCTCGATGCGGCGGCGGCGCCGGGCGGCAAGAGCTTCTCGCTGCTGGCCTGTGAACCGCAGGTGAGCTTGACGCTCTCCGACGTCGCCCTCTCCCGCGCCAACGTGCTGCGCGCCAACCTGCGGCGGCTGCGGCGTCACCTGCCGCTCGCCGTCGCCGACGCGGGCACGCCCCCCTTCGCGCGCCTCTTCGACCGCGTGGTGCTCGATCTCCCTTGCACCGGCACGGGAACGCTGCGCCGCCACCCGGAGATCAAGTGGCGGATCAGCGAGCCGGAGATCGGACGCCTGTCGCGCCAGGCTTTGCGCCTGCTGCGCGGCGCCGAGCCGTTGGTGGCGCCCGGCGGGCTGCTCATCGCCATCACCTGCTCGCTCGAGCGGGAAGAGAACGAGGAGGTGATCGCGCGCTTCCTCGAAGCGCAGCCCGCGTTCTCGTTGCTGCCTCTCGCCGGATTGCTCGCAGAACCCGTCGCGGAGAGCATTACCGGGCCGGGAGCCTGGCGTGTGCTGACCGGCGCGGACCACGACGGATTCACCGTCCATGTGCTCGCGAAAGCCCGGATTTAACGGCTTCTAGAGGCTCTCGGCTTGTATTGACAGCCCCCGCGGGGTTGCCTTATCGTTGCCGGCAGTCATTTCGTTCAATCAACCCAAATCCAAGGAGGAGAGAGATGGCGAGTAAGGCTGATCTGGTGAATAGTATTGTGGAATCGGTGGATGGCATCAATCGGCGGCAGGCCACTGCGGCCTTCGACGCCGTCTTCGGGGCGATCACCGATGCCCTGAAGTCGGGCGAGTCCGCCAAGGTTCCCGGCTTCGGCAGCTTCAACGTCTCCGAGCGCGGTGCGCGCAAAGGCCGCAATCCCGCTACCGGCGAGTCGATCAAGATCGCTGCCAGCAAGGGCGTGCGCTTCAAGGCCGGCAAAGAGCTCAAGGAGGCCGTCAACACCAAGCGGCGGGGCCGCCGGTAAGCCGCCCTCACCTCCCGGCCCTCACCTCCCCGAAGAAAGACAAAGAAACCCACCCAATGTAGAGACGCCCCCGCGGGGCGTCTCCTGGGCGGGGAGGTGCGGGCTCACCGGACCTGCCGATACAGCCGCGCCAGGCGGTGCGGCGAAACGCCGAAGAAGAAGAGAATCCAGATCAGCCAGTTCGTCGCCACCGTGCGCACGGCGCCGAGCTCGCGAAAGCGGCGGGCTCCCGTCGTCACCGGCGCTTCGATCAACATCATGCCGCCCAGGCGCCGCAGCCGGATGGCGAAATCCAGATCTTCGAGAATCGGCCAGTCGCGGAAACCGTTCAGGGTCTCGAAAGTCTTCCGGGTGACGAACTGGGCCTGGTCTCCCAGGGAAAGCCGCAGCATCCGCGTGCGCCGGTTGATCAGCCACGCGCCCAGCCGCTGCGCCGGGCGGTCCACGTCGAAGCGCAGGAGAAAGGCGCCGCCGTTGGCGCCGCGGGCCGCGGCCTCGCGCACCGCTTCGACGCCGCGCGGGGGCAACGTGGTGTCGGCGTGGAGGAAGAGGAGCACGTCCGCGGATGGCACTGCCTGGGCTCCGCGGTTGAGCTGGCCGCCGCGCCCGGGCGAGCCCGCGACGACTCGCGCGCCGAGCCGCTGCGCGATCTCCACGGTGCCGTCGCCGCTGCCGCCGTCGGAGACCACGACCTCGTCGGCCGCCGCCAGCGCTGCGGGCAGATTGCGGCGCAGGGTGTCCTCCTCGTTGAGGGTGGGCACCACGATGGCCAGACGCATGGGGCTCAAGACGACAAGATGCTAGCATGCCCTTCTTCTGGAGACGCCGCTCGATGAGCTCGCAAAGTACCTTCAGCCATCTCGACTCCCAGGGCAGCGCCCGCATGGTGGACGTGTCGGAGAAGCCGGTCAGCCGGCGCGTCGCCGAAGCCTCCTGCCGCGTGCTGCTCTCGGCGCAGACCCTGATCCGGCTGACCAACCTTCCCAAGGGGGATGCCTTCGCCGTGGCGCGTCTCGCCGGCATCCAGGGAGCCAAGCGCACCGCGGAGCTGATTCCCCTCGCTCATCAGATCCCCCTCGATCAGGTGGAAGTCGAGATTCACCCCGTTCCCGAAGGCGTCGAGATCCGGAGCTACGTGGTCGTCAACGCGCGTACCGGCGCCGAGATGGAGGCTCTCCTCGCCTGCTCGACCGCCGCCCTCGCTCTCTACGACATGGTCAAAGCGCTCGAGCGCGGCGTCGTCATCACCGATCTGCGCCTCGAAACGAAGAGCGGCGGCCGCAGCGGGATCTACCGGCGGGAAGGATGATCCGCACCGGCCTCGACCGCCTGCTCGCCGACCCCTCGCGCCTCGCCGGCCGGCGTTACGGCGTCCTCGCCCACGGCGCCTCGATCTGCGGCGACGGCAGGCCGATCCACCTCGCTCTGGCTGACGGCGTGGCGATGCCGCGCGCGCTCTTCGGGCCCGAGCACGGTTACTACGGCATCGAACAGGACATGATCGCCGCCGAGAGCGGGCGCGATCCCTGGACCGGCGTGCCCATCGTCTCTCTCTACGGAGATTGCGAGACGAGCCTGCGCCCGCGCGCGGATGCCTTCGCGGAGATCGACCTGCTGCTGATCGACCTCCAGGACGTAGGCGCGCGCTATTACACCTACGCCGCGACGGCCCTGTGGGCGGCCGAGGAGGCGATGGCCGCCGGCTGCGAGGTCTGGGTGCTCGACAGGCCCAATCCGCTCGGCGGCGAGGTCGTCGAAGGCAACCTCCTCCAGCCGGGCTACGAGTCTTTCGTCGGCGCCTTTCGCCTGCCGGTCCGCCACGGGTTGACGCTGGGAGAGATCTTCCGGCTCGAAGCGCGGCGCCGGAGTTGGAGCGGCGGCCTCACCAATTTCACGGTCTGGCACGTCGAAGGCTGGCGCCGGTCGATGACCTGGGAGGAGACCGGCCTGCCGTGGATCGCTCCCTCGCCCAACATGCCTACGACGGCGACCGCGCGAGTGTATCCCGGCGGCTGCCTCGTCGAAGCGACCGCGCTCTCCGAAGGGCGCGGCACTACGCGGCCCTTCCATCTCACCGGCGCGCCGTTCATCGATCCCAAGCGCCTGGCCGATCACCTGAACGGGCTGAACGGGCGGGGTTTGTCGGGCGTCGTCTTCGTGCCGACCTATTTTCGGCCGCAGTTCCAGAAGCACCGGGGCCAGGTCTGCGGAGGAGTCGAGCTGCTGGTCACGGACTATGAAGTTTTCCGCTCCTACCGCGTCGGCGTCGAGCTGCTCGATGCGATCCACCGTCTATGGCCGGAGGAGTTCGCCTGGCGCGCAGCACCCTACGAGTTCGTCTCCGAGCGGCCCGCGATCGACCTTTTGACAGGCGGCTCCGAATGTCGTGAGGTCGTCGAAAGCGGCGAGGGATTGGCGGATTGGATCGCCTCCTGGAAAGAGGAGGAGGACGCGTTCCGGGAAGAACGGCGAGAGATCTTGCTGTATCCGGAGGAGGGATGAGGACGCCTCACCTCTTGCGCGTCGAAGAGGAACCGTCCCGTTTCGCTCCTCTCATCGAAGCCGCCCGCGCGCTGGACCTGCGAATCGGCTGGCTGGAGCTCGGCGCCGATCCCAGGCCTGTTCCCGAATCCTTGGAGACCGCCGCCAGCCTCGGGGCGCTGCGCGCTGTTGCGGTGGGGGAGGACAGAACGATCACCGTCAAACCTCTGCGCGGACAACCTGTCCTGCGCGATCTTCTGCGCGAGCATTTTCAAGGCTGCGCGCTCGTCCTCGTGCGCGGAGAGGTGGCGGCACCGTTATTGACGATCAGAGAGGATGCTTGGATCGTATCGCCTCCGGGAACGGCATCGAGGAGCTACACGGTGGAGCAACTCGCCGCCGCACTGCGCCAGCCGGATCCCTGGGGCATGGCGCCTTCTTCGTCCTTGTCGTCCTGAGCTCTTGCTTCCCGAGGCCTGGCGTCCGCTCCGCTCTGCGAACCGTCCGACCCGCGGGTCACGCCATCGGGAAGGCGGGTCGAGGCGTCCGCATCGAGCAGCCGGCGGCACGGAGACCGAGTCGTGGCGTCCGACCCGCGGCGCCAACCGTCCGACCCGCGGGTCACGCCGCCGCGAAGGCGGGCGCCGTGCACGCGCTCCGGAACACGTTGTTCCGAGCCCGGAAGACGGTGCTCCGGGTCGCGTGCGCGTTGTTCTGACCCCAGAACACGTCGCTCTGGGCCCGGAACATGGTGTTTTGGGTCCGGAGCAATGTGTTCCGGCCCGCGGAGACCGCGTTCCGCCTCCCGCGTGACGTGCTCCGGCCAGCGGTCACCGTGCTCTGTTGTCGTCCGACTGAGGTTGTCCCAGCGCGGCGGTTTTGCCACAATGCGGCAATGCTGGGGTCCAAGGAGGAGATCTGAGAAGCCTTGGAGTTTAAGGCAGGCGACGAACCTGAATCGGCGCGGCCTGCCTTCGGCGCCGGTCCATTGCGGGCCGTCGTCGAGCTCGCGCTGCCGGTCGTTTTTCTGAGCGCGGCCTTCCTCGTCGCCCCTGCCACTCCGTTCGCCGTGCGCCCCTCGCCGGTGGTTTTCTTCGTCTGTCTGATCGTCGCGGTGCTGGTTTTACTCCGGCTCGAAGGGCTGGCACCCCGGTGGGACGCCTGGCTGGCGGTGGCCATCGGCGTCGTCGCCGAGCAGTGCCTGGTGCTCACGCCGGGAGTTCCTCTCGGGCACGATGCACGGGTTCACCTGTGGGGGGCCGCCGCCCTCGCCGACGCGCTGCGCGAAGGCGGCTCGCCGCTCTGGTTGCACCGCCTGGGCGCCGGCGTGCCGCTGCTGCAGTTCTATCCGCCGCTCGGCTTCGTCCCCATCGTGGCGATGCACTTGGGCGGAGTGCCGCTGCACGCCGCCTTCCGCTTTGCCTTCGTGCTCTTCGCCGCCGTCGGCAGCCTCGGCGTCCAGCGGGCGGTCCACGACTGGACGGGGGACAGACGCGCCGCGCTGGTCGCCGCCGCGGCTTTCGCCTTCGCTCCCTACCGTCTGTTCGACGCCCACACCCGCACGGCGCTCGGCGAGACGGCGGCGCTGGCGGTCCTTCCGTTCGTCTGCCTGGCCTTCCAGCGCGTGATCGCCCGGCGGGGAGGCGCTTCGCTGCTCGCCGTCAGCGGCGCCGCGCTCGCCTTGGCTCACCTGCTCTCCCTCGTGCTCGCCGCCTACGGCTTGCTCCTCTGGTGGATCGTCTACGCGGCGAGGATGGGACGAGCGGGCTGGCGCCGCATGTTGGCCAGCGTGCCGCCGTTGCTCGCTGCGGCCAGCGGAGCTCTGGCGCTGATCGCCTTTTTCGTCATCCCCTTGCTCGCGGACCTCGGCGCTACCTCTGTGCGCCGTACCCTGCCGAAGGCCGATGCATGGCTGGCTCCCGGTGTGCGGCCTCCAGACTTGCTTGGCGCCCCGCGCGAGCCGGCGCCCGCCCGGCCGGGAGAGAGCGGGCATCCGGTTTCGGCTTCCCAACCGGCCCCGCCGGCGAGGGCGCCGCTGCCGTTTGGCGCCATCCTTCTCGCCGGGCTTCTTCTGCTCCTCGTGCGGACGCTGGCTGGAGGGGCTCGCCCGGCCGAAGAGCGGGCGTTAGGACTAGGCGTTTTGACGGCGGGCCTCTTCGGTCTGGTGTTCAGCCTGGATGCGTCGACCGGTTGGAACATCCACCTGCCCCTGGTGCGAGTGCTCCAGTTCTCCTGGCGCGGTCTCGGGCTGGCCACGGTCGCGGCGAGCCTGGGTGTCGGCCTCGTCCTGGCTGGGCGCAACCAGAGAAGCGCCGGTAGAGTGCTGGCGGTCCTCATTCTGGCCGCTGTCTGGGGAGAAGGCTGGCTCCACGCCGGGGCTCGTCGCTGGCTGCAACCATGGGATGCGCTCGGCGCGGTAGCTCATGCCGGCCGGCCTGACGTGTTGAGAACCCTTCCGATTCCCCGCCGGCAACGCCGCATCGCAGGATTCGTGATGCCCCCGTCGCGACCCGGGGTGCGGCTTTCCAGCGGCCTGCTGGAGCCCTTCTTCGAATACACCAATCCGCGCGCCGGCGCGTTAGGCCGGACGGGTAAGCCGCAGCTCGCCGTGAGCTTGCTCGTGCGCCGCGGCGGAACGTGGGAGAGGCTGCCGGCGCGGCCCTACGCGGAGTGGTGGCTCGGCAAGCGGTCGCGGCCGTTGCGAGCACAGGCGTCCGGGGGCCGGATCACCGTGCGCGCGCGAAAGCCCGGCAACGTCCTCGTGCGCGAGCAGTGTTTCCCCGGCTGGCAGGAGCGCACGGCAGACGGCTGGCGACCCGCCGCGTGCAGCTCCCAGGGTTTTCTGCAGACCACCGTGAGCCACGCCGGCGCCGTCGAGTGGCGCTTCTTCGCCTGGCGCTGGCCGCGCGTGCTGGGGGTGACGATCTCCGCCCTGGCTCTGATCGGTCTCCTCGCGCTTGCCACTCTGCGGCGGTTTTGCCACAATGCGGCATAGGCGGGCCCGTCCGCTCATCCTATGCACCGCATCCTGCTCGCCGACACGCTCGATCCCGCCGGCCTCAAGCTGTTCCAGGAGGCCGGGGTCGAAATCCATCAGCTCACGGCGGAGGAGCGCCCGCGGATCCAGGAGATCCTCGCGGACTTCGACGCTCTTGTAGTGCGCAGCTCCACCCAGGCGACAGCCGATCTGCTCAAGGCCGGCAAGCGATTGAAGGTAGTAGGGCGCGCCGGCATCGGCGTCGACAACGTGGACGTGGCCGCGGCGACTGAGCTCGGCATCCTGGTGGTCAACGCGCCCACGGCCAACCTGATGTCGGCCACGGAGCACACCTTCGCCCTGCTCCTCTCGCTGGCGCGCCGGGTGCCCGAGGCCGACGCCTCGATGAAGGCGGGGGAGTGGAACCGCAAGCTGACCGGTGTCGAGCTGCAAGGCAAGACGTTGGGGATCATCGGCTTCGGGCGCATCGGCCAGCGGGTGGCGGACCGCGCTCGCGGCTTCGAGATGAAGATCCTGGCCTACGATCCGTTCCTCGACGCCGCGGCGGCGCGCCGGCTGGAGGTGGAGCTCCTCCCGCTCGACGATCTCCTGGCGCGGGCGGACGTCGTGACGCTGCACGTGCCGATGACGGATGAGACCCGCAACCTGCTGAACGCCGAGAAATTGGCGAAGATGAAGAAAGGCGCGCTGCTCGTCAACTGCGCCCGCGGCGGCGTGGTGGACGAGGAGGCGTTGCTCGCGGCCCTGGAATCCGGCCATCTCGGCGGCGCCGCGCTCGACGTCTTCGCCGAGGAGCCGCCGCAGGACCTGCGCCTCGTGCGCCACAAGAAAGTCGTCACCACGCCTCACCTGGGCGCGCAGACCCGCGAGGCGCAGGAGAGGATCTCGGTGGAGACCGCCGAAATGGTGCTCGCCGCCCTCTCCGGATCGCTCGCCGTGGCGGCCGTCAACCTGCCGTTCCGGCCCGCCGGCGGGAAGGCCGAGCCGTTCATGGCCCTGGGCGAGGGCCTGGGCCGGCTTGCCTGCTCGCTGCTCGGCAGCGCTCCCCAGCGGCTGCAGGTGGACCTCTGGGGCCTCGACGAATCGCTGCACGCGCCGGTCACCGTGGCCGTGCTCAAGGGAGTGCTCACCCCGTTCCTCGGCGAGGCGGTCAACTACGTCAACGCCGAGCGCATCGCCGAGAGCCGCGGCATCGAGGTGGTGCGTTCCGCCCACAGCGCCCGCGGCGACTACCCGCATCTCGTGGACGTCAACCTCTCGGGCGGCGGCCGCAGCGTCGAGCTCGGAGGGACGCTCTTCGGCGATCGCGATCCGCGCGTCGTGCGCTTCGAGAATTACCGGCTGGAGTTCCGACCCGAGGGGAATCTGCTCGTGCTGGAGAACTTCGACCGGCCCGGCGTCGTGGGCAGGGTCGGTACCCTGCTCGCGGAGGCGAACGTCAACATCGCGGACATCCACCTGGCGCGCCGCGGCCAGGAGGCCATGGCCGTCCTGCGTCTCGACCAGGTTCCCACGCCCGCCCTCCTCGAGCAGCTCACCAGCCTGCCGGAGGTGAAGAGCGCGCGGCGGGTGCTGCTGGGGTAGACTCCTCGGGCCTCGAGCGAGGCACTGATCGTCGAGAGGAGCAGCTTTTCATGGCACACGTCGGAGTCGTCTTCGGAGGCCGCAGCGTCGAGCACCAGGTCTCGATCCGCTCGGCGCGTACCGTGGCCCAGGGTCTGCGCGAGGCGGGCCACTCCGTCGCGGCGCTCGGCATTGCAGCGGACGGCTGCTGGATCGATGCCGACACCGCCGCGGCGATCCTCTCCGGCGAAGCGAAGGAAATCCCGCCGGTCGGCGTGCCGGTGGCGCCGACGCTGCGGCACCTGCTGGCCTCGGGAATCGAGGTGGCGTTCCCCATCGTGCACGGCACCTGGGGCGAGGACGGCACCATGCAAGGCCTCTTCGAGATGCTCGACCTCGCCTACGTGGGCCCAGGCGTCACCGCCAGCGCGTTGGCCATGGACAAGCTACTCAGCAAGCGCCAGCTCCAGGCCGCGGGCGTGCCGGTGGTGGATTTCGAAGCGGTGAGCCGCGCCGAATTCGAGAACGATCCGGGCGGATGCGTGAAGCGGTGCGAGCGGCTCCCCCTGCCGCTGTTCGTCAAGCCCAGCGTCGGCGGCTCGAGCGTCGGCATCAAGAAAGTCGACTCCCGCCACTGCATCGAATCGTCCATCCGTTTCGCCCTGCAGTTCGACGAGACGGTGCTGGTGGAGCGCGGAGTAAAAGGCCGCGAGCTGGAGTGCGCCGTCCTCGGCTATCGCCAGCTCGAAGCCTCCGTCGTCGGCGAGATTTTGCCGAGCCAGGACTTCTACGACTACGCCGACAAGTATCTCCTCGATTCGGCGGGCCTGATCGCGCCGGCGGAGATTGCCGAAACCGTTTCGGATCGTCTGCGCGATTTCGCGGTGCGCGCCTTCGCCTCTATCGGCGGCATCGGCCTCGCGCGCGTCGATTTTCTCCTCGAAGGAGAGGACGGTCTCTACGTCAACGAGATCAACACCCTCCCCGGGTTCACCAGCATCTCGATGTACCCCCGCCTCTGGGGCCTCACCGGCCTGCCGCTGCCGAAGCTGGTGGACCGCCTCGTCCAGATCGCCCTCGAACGCCACCGCGACCGCCGGCGGCTGGACGAGGGGATAAAGGCGTTCCTGAGCGAGCTCGGGTGAGGTTCATACTCGGCAGACACCTCGCTACTGGCAGAGGTCCGCGGGCGCGGTAAACGAGCCGCCCGAGGAATACAACCCATTGATCCCCAGCGACGGCGCTTGGTTGTAGAACCAGGAGAAGAAGGCGGTTTCCTGGGTGTGGTATGTGAAGCCGTTCGGCATGTCGATTTCGAACAGAGGGCTGCCCGTTAGCGGGTCACCGACCTCGAGATTCGCCTGGCAGCCCTCGACTTGGCCGAGATGCCCCCATGAAGGTGTCGCGTTGTTGACAAGCGGATTGTCATACCACTCGGCGATCTCGTGCGAGAGCACGGATACGTCCTTTGATGTCGGGGAGTTCTGTGTGGTGTCATACATCGCTACACCGTAGGTCTGGACACCGCCCGAATTGATCCAAGTATGAAAGCCGGCAGCCAGGCCCGAGTCGCCAAGGTCGGTTATCACATTGAGAAAAAGGAAGACCGGGAAAGTCTTGGTGCTTACTCCAGCGAACCTGTGTAGTAGCGGCATCAATTGCAGAAGCACAGTGTTCCAGGTGTCGAAGTCGATGACTCCTTGGCGTCCGCAATGGGCCGGTTGGGTCTGGTAGCCCTCTGGCAAGGTGATGCGCATGGAGGCAGGCGAGCTGACCGATAGGCGCACGCTATAGCCTGGGTTGATGCGCCCCGGACCGACATAGGCCCAGAACTCCAAGCGCCGAATCTCCTCAACGAACTGGCGGCCGCCCTCGCCGTAGTCGGCGTCCTGAAAGAGTGGTGATTGCAGAGTCAGGTCCAGAGGCGTGCCGGCTCCTGCACAACCGGAGTTGGGAGCAGCAGGGTCCAGGACCGTCCCGTCGGGAAAGTCGAACCGGACGGGGATGATCTGCACGGGAATCGTCACCTTCTTGGCGTTGCGCAGGGACGGGTTAGTGCCCACCATCGTGAACTTGAAGCGCTTGCCGCGCGCGACGATGCTGCTCGAAAAAGAGGGAAACGCTAGGCGAAGGGCAGCCTTCTGAGTGCTCTCCCCTGGGATACCAACGACGCGATCGGTCCAGGTTCCATTGGCGACGCGAGGAGCGTGCCCGACAGGGAATGTCGCCCTAAGTACCGGCGGACCGTCGGGAGCGGCACTGTCGTCGACCTGTTGGCCAGGTGCTGCAGTCGACGTGAGGACGAGCAGCGAGCAGATGGCTCCGGCGACCGATACGACGTTCCTCATGACTTCTCCTTCCTGACAATTGCTCGGTATGTAACCGTTAACGATAACGCGAACGCCGCGCCGGGGTCAAGGCGTCGAATCTCGCCGGGCTCATTTTTGAGACGGAAACGGGCCGCGAAAGGTTCAGGGATGAAACGCCCAGCCTGACCTCGGGCGAGCGGTCGCTTCTTTTTCAAAGGGTTACGGATCTCCATCCATCGGGCCTCCGAATTGCTGTGCCCTCGCCGGCGAGGCCGGGAGTCGTCGCTCCGGGCGGCGAGGTGACGGTGAGCTTCAATGCTCCCTCGACGCCCGGAACCTACAACTTCCAGCGCCAGACGGTGCACGAGTGCCGTATCGGCAGAAAGGAAGAAAATGATCGCTAAACGTACTTACCTGCTGTAGTCCTTGACGCTTACCTGGATGGCGATAGGAAACGCAACCTGGGGCGTGGAACCCAAACAGCCTGGCGCGTACCTGGACGACAAGGAGTTCTCTAAGCCTGAGCTTTATATCAGCAGCTCCCACCAACCCCTGGAACAGGCTCTGCCTCTCCTGCCCAATCAGGCGGATTGGCAAGCCTTTCTGGCCGCCCGCGCGGATGCTGGAGAGCCCGCTGTCCGGGCATTTATCGATCCGCGCTCGGGGGCGGCGGCGAGCGTGATCGGAGCCTTTCCTCTCGTTCCTGGAAATGGCGCCGGCAATCATCTGACCTTGGCTGACATTGGTAATCGCCTCGACCATGCCGTCCAGTCCATCGATGCCGGAGTCGTCGCCGAAGCCGCTCTCCGCTTCGTCGCCGACCACAGAAAATTGCTCGCCGTCGACACCGCTCAGCTCGGCGAGGTCCGTGCCGTTCAGGTCACCCCGGATCTGTGGCAAGTCAGCATTCCGCAGGTCTTCGAAGGAATCCCTGTCCGTTTTGGCCGTCTCGCCGCTTCGATCAGCCACGGCAATCTTGTTGTGATCGGCGCCGAGACCTGGGGCGACGTCTACGGGCTCGACACGAAGCCGACTGTCGAGGCCTCGCGCGCCCTGGAGATCGGTTTCGAATTCGCCGGCGGGAGCTCGGCGGTCGATGAGATCCTGCGCGAGCCGGCTTTGGAGATCGTTCCCGAGGCACCGCAGGAGTTTCCCAATGGGGAGGCCTTTGCGGGGCCTGTCGGAGTTAGCTATCGGCACCGCCTGGTCTGGACGTTCCAGTTCCGCCGCCCTCCCGACGAAGCGGTTTGGGAGGTCCTCGTCGACGCTCATACCGGCGAGGTGCTCGCCTTCCAGGACGTCAATCAATACGCCGGCAAACAGATCACCGGCGGCGTCTATCCGCTGACGAACACCGAGAACTGCCCCAACGCCGCCACCTGCGGCGCGATGCAAAGCAATTGGCCCATGCCCTTTGCCGACACGGGCCTGGCCTCGCCGAACCAGTACACGAACAGCGCCGGGGTTTTCGATTACACGAGCGGCACCGTCACCACGACGCTGACCGGCAAGTACGTAGGCATCGCCGATACCTGCGGCGCGATCAGCAACAGCTCGACCGTGGGCGATCTCAACCTGGGCGGCAGCAACGGCCAGCACGACTGCGACTCAGCCGGCGGCTCGTCCGGCAACACCGCCTCCTCGCGGTCTGCCTTCTACGAGGTCAACAAGCTCGCCGAGCAGGCGCGCGGCTGGCTGCCTTTCAATGCCTGGCTACAGAACCGATTGACCGCCAAAGTCAACCTCAACAATACCTGCAACGCCTTCTGGAGCCCAAGCCTTGGAACGATCAACTTCTACCGCTCGGGCAACGGCTGCCGGAACACGGGAGAGATCGCCGGCGCATTCGATCATGAGTGGGGTCACGGCCTGGACGATAACGATGCCAACGGCTTCCTCTCGAACTCCAGCGAGGCTTACGCCGACATCGCCGCCAGCTATCGCCTACAAACGTCCTGCATTGGCTATGGCTTCTTGTCAACCCAGGATAGGGGATGCGGTCAAGTCGCGGATGGCACCGGTTTTAATGCCAACGAGGCCTATCCAGGTCCCCTCCACTGCGTTCTTGGCTGCTCAGGCTTGAGGGATGCCGACTGGGATAAACACGCCGATCACCAACCGGATACGGCCCTGGGCTTCGTTTGCAATACCTGTAACTCAGGCTCCGGTCCCTGCGCACGGCAGACGCACTGCGCAGGGGCGCCCTCCCGTCAGGCGGCTTGGGACCTCGTCGCCCGCGACCTCCAGGCCTCCCCCTTCAACTACGACAGCCAGACGGCGTTCCTGGTCGGCAACAAGCTCTTCTACCAGGGAAGCGGCAATATCTTAGCGTGGCACGCCTGCGAGTGCGGAGTTTCCTCGGACGGCTGCGGCGCGACCAACGGCTACATGCAGTGGCTGACGGCCGACGACGACAACGGCAACCTCAACGACGGCACGCCGCACATGACGGCGATCTACAACGCTTTCAACCGGCACGGCATCGCCTGCTCGACGCCAACCCCGGTCAACAGCGGATGCGGCTCCGGGCCGGGAACCGCGCCTGCCTTGAGCGCTACGGCGGGCGGCTTCCACGTTCCGTTGTCCTGGAATGCTGTCGCGGCGGCGACCCGATACTGGGTGTTCCGTAGTGAGGGACACGCCGGCTGCAACTTCGGCAAGACTCTGATCGCCGAGACGACCGCCACGAACTATACCGACACTCAGGTAGCCAACGGCCGCAACTACTCTTACAACGTGGTCGCGGCAGGGTCTTCCTCGGCCTGCTACAGCCGGGCCAGCAATTGCGTCACCGTCAGTCCGACTCTGCTGGCGAGAGATGCGCTTTTCGTGAGCCAGAGCGTGCCGACAACCATGGCTGCTGGACGGGTCTATCCGGTGAGCGTGACGTTCAAGAACGTGGGCACACTGACCTGGAGCCCGATCGGTCCGCAGTGCAACGCCTACCGGCTCGGTTCGGCCAATCCGTACAACAACGGCACGTGGCTGCCGGCGACGCGGGTGGAGCTGCCGGGGCCCGTGGCGCCGGGAGAGCTGGTGACGTTCAACTTCAGCGTCGCGGCTCCCTTGACGCCGGGGTCCTACGACTTCCAGTGGCAGATGCTGCAGGAGTGCGTAACCTGGTTCGGCGACTTCACACCCAACGTGGTCGTGAACGTCCAAGCCCCTCCGCAAAGAGACGCCCAGATCCTCTCTCAAAGCGTGCCGTCGACCATGGCGGCCGGACGAGTTTATTCGGTCAGCATAACCATCAAGAATGTAGGCAGCGAGACGTGGAGCCCCATCGGTCCGCAGTGCAACGCCTACCGGCTCGGTACGGCCAATCCCTACAACAATGGAACCTGGGTGCCGGCGGCGCGGTTGGAGCTGCCGGGATCGGTGGCATTCGGAGAACAGGTGACGCTCACCTTCGACGTCGCGGCTCCCTTGACGCCGGGGACCTACAACTTCCAGATGCAGATGGTGCAGGAGTGCGTCACCTGGTTCGGCGACTTCACACCCAACGTGGCTGTGAACGTCCAAGCCGCCCCGGCTAGAGACGCCCAGATCCTCTCTCAAACCGTACCGTCCGCCATGAAGGCCGGCCAGAGCTATGCGGTGAGTATCAAGGTCAGGAACGTGGGCACTCTGACCTGGAGCCCGATCGGCCCGCAGTGCAACGCTTACCGCCTCGGTTCGGCCAACCCCTACAACAACGGCACCTGGGTGCCGGCGACGCGGGTGGAGCTGCCGGCGCCGGTGGCATTTGGAGGAGAGGTGACGCTCAACTTCAACGTCACGGCTCCCTCGACGCCTGGGCCCTACAACTTCCAGTGGCAGATGGTGCAGGAGTGCGTAACCTGGTTCGGCGACTTCTCTCCGAACGTCGTGGTAAACGTCGAATGACTCGACAGGCGAGAGATGTCTGAGCGAGCCGGCGGGCCGTAATCAAGCCCGCCGGTTTCTTTTCAGAACGGCGTGATCTCCACCCGCGCCGAGCCGGCGCGGGTCATGTCGATCTGCTTGGCGGCGCCGTAGGAGAGATCGATCGTCTTGCCTCGCGTGAAGGGGCCGCGGTCGTTGATCTTCACCACCACGGTGCGATCGTTCTCGAGGTTGCGGACGAGCGCGCGGCTGCCGAGCGGCAGGGTGCGGTGCGCGGCGGTGAGGGCGTGCATGTCGAACGGTTCGCCGCTTGCCGTGGGCGAGCCCTGAAACTCCGCGCCATACCAGGAGGCGCGGCCATGCTGAGCCGTGCTCCAGCGGGTATCGATACCTAGAAATTTCGCCGGGCGAGCCGCCGCGGTGATGGTGGCGGAGTCCTCGGGAAGCGCCATGGAGCTCGCGCCCGCATCCTGGCGGCCGGCCGCCACCGCGACGCCGAGATAGGTCAGGAAAGCCAGAGCGGACACCCACACGAACGCCGCTCCCCGGCCGTGGGATTTTTCGGCGCAGACCGTCATCGTACGCAGGGATTGTCTCTTTCGGATCATGGCGACTCCCAGGAGCAGATTCTTGATGAAGCCAGACTTCTTCCAACAAGCAAGAAGAGGAGCGTATTCCTATCGTCCAGCGACCACGATCGACGACACGCCGACGATGGCCAGCTCGCGGCGCAACACCTCGGCCTGCTCGCGGTCGGCGAAAGCGCCGATCTGAACGCGGTTCCAGGCGCCGTCCGAATTCACGAACGCTTCGGGATAGATGCGCGCCATGTCGCGTTGGAGGGCTTCGGCCTTTTCGGGCTCGTTGAACGCGCCCACCTGCACCGTGTAACGCGGCGCGAGTCCGGTTGCGGGCACCAGGTAAAGCTCGACGCTGGCGGTGCCCGGCCCGGCGACGCCGACCTCGCGGGCGGCGGCGTAGGAGAGATCGATGACGCGATTCCTCGCGAAGGGGCCGCGGTCGTTGATCCGCACCACCACCTCACGGCCGGTGCGTGTATTGCGCACGCTCACCAGGGTCCCGAAAGGGAGGGAGGGATGGGCCGCGGTCATCTCATTCGTGTTGAAGCGCTCGCCGCTGGCCGTGCGCTGGCCATGGAACCGGCCTCCGTACCACGAGGCGATGCCGCGCTCGAACGGCACGCCGAGCGCGGGCGAGGACGTCGACGGTTTGCGGTTGTTGGAGCAGCCGACCAACAGGAGTTGGCCAAGGAGAAGGGCGGCGAGCAGTGAAAGGAACGGAACTTGGGCGAGCCGGGATCCTGTCCTTTGGCGCATGGGCTTGCGTTCTCCGTAAGGTGGTTTTCGGAGCCATCTTCGTGAGAGCTCTGGGTCCAGTAGCGCTGGAACGGATTGCGCTTACAACGAGCCATCTTAGCATATCGACAACTTTCGCTGGATCTACGCCCCCAACTGACCCCATCTGGGGGGGCGATTACACGCGGGGAGCGGCGATTGCGGCGGCCTCGGTGCCTTCGAGCGCGGGCGCCACGACGTCCTCTAAGAACTCATCCACCTGCTCGGCGGACCTGCCGGTGAAGGCGATCGGATCCACCAGCGCCGTTACCTCGTCTTTGGAGAGGCGGAAATCCGCATCGCCGGCGATCCTGCCGAGCAGCTTGTTGGTGCCGCCTTGCTCGAGCTCGGATTGGGCCTCGAGGCTGTAGCCGCGAATCCTTTCGTGCAATTCCTGGCGGTCGCCGCCGCGCAGCACGGCCTCCATCAGCAGCGTCTCCGTGGCCATGAAGGGAAGCTCTCGTGCCACCCGCGCGGCGATGGTCGCTTCGCGCACGACGAGCCCGGCGGAGATGTGCGCCGCGAGACCCAGGATGGCGTCGGCGCCGAGAAAGGAATCGGCGATCACCAGGCGGCGGTTGGCCGAGTCGTCGAGGCTGCGCTCCAGCCATTGCGTGGCGGCGTTGAGAGGACCGTTGAGGCTGTCGGTGATCAGCCGCCGGGCGAGGCTGCACATGCGCTCGGAGCGCACCGGATTCCGCTTGTAGGCCATGGCGGAGGAGCCCACCTGCTCGGCGTCGAAAGGTTCGGAGAGCTCGCCCACTCCCTGCAGAAGACGCAGATCCGTACCGAGTTTGTGGCAGGTCTCGGCGATGCCGGCGAGGGTGGCGAGCACCTGGCTGTCCTGCTTGCGCGGGTACGTCTGTCCCGTCACCGCGAAGCTCTCCGCGAAGCCGATCCGTTGGGCGAATCGCCGGTCGAGCTCGCGCACTTTGCCGCCGTCGCCATGGAAAAGAGTGAGGAAGCTCGCCTGCGTGCCCGTCGTCCCCTTCACCCCGCGGCAGCGCAGCGTCGAGAGCCGGTGACGGACCTCGGCGAGGTCGAGAACGAAGTCCTGCATCCACAGGCAGGCCCGCTTGCCCACCGTGGTGAGCTGCGCCGGCTGGAAATGGGTATAGGCGAGACAGGGAAGCGCACGATGTCGGCGGGCGAAGCCGGCGAGCTCGCGGACGGCCGCGGCCAGGCGCCCGGCGAGCAGCTCGAGGGCTTCCCGCATCAACAGCACGTCGGTGTTGTCGGTGATGAACGCGCTGGTGGCGCCCAGGTGGAGGATGCCTCCGGCTCCTTCGTGCACGCGGTCCGCCTGCTCGGCGTAGTGGCGCAGGTGGGCCACGACGTCGTGCCGGGTGCGGCGCTCGATCACTGCCACGCGCTCGAGATCCACGTCGTCCACGGTTCGCTGCAGCGCCTCGATCTGCTCGGCGGTGATGGGAAGGCCCAGCTCCTTCTCGCACTCGGCGAGGCTGATCCACAGCCGGCGCCAGGTGCGGAAGCGATGGCGCGCCGAGAAGAGACGCGCCATCTCCGGCGAGGCGTAGCGCTCGTAGAGGGGGTTCTGTGGGGTATCGACCGACATCGCGGGGTTGAATTCTAGCGCATGGCCTTACCCATCTTCGTCCTGGGTCTTGGGTCCTGGGTCTTGAAAGGCTCGAGTCGAATACGCGTCCAGCCCCTCAAGACCCAAGACCCAGGACCCAAGACCCTCCTCTGCTACAATCCGCCGCCGCGCGCCCCGCTGGCGCGTCCTCGCCGAGACCTCCATGCCGATTCGAGTCGATTCCGAGATTGGACGCCTGCGCCGCGTCCTCGTGCACCGGCCGGGGCGCGAGATCGACTGGATGGTCCCCTCCATGATGGAGAGCCTGCTCTTCGACGACATTCTCGACGGCGACGAGGGGCGCGAGGAGCACGACATCTTCCGCCGCGTCCTCACGCAAGCTGGAGTCGAGGTCCTGGACTCTCAGGGCCTTCTCGCCGACGTCCTGGCGGACGAGACCGCCCGCAAACGCCTTCTCGACGAGCTGGAGGCGGAGTACGGCGCCGCGTTCAGCCTGGTGCGCGGGCTCTACGATCTCGCGCCGAAGGACCTGGCGGCGGCGCTCGTCGAAGGCATCCGCGCGCCGGCAGAGGTCTCCGACGCCGGGCGCAAGGTCTTCTTCGATCTCTATCCGCTGCCCAACTACTTCTTCACCCGCGATCCGCAGGTGGTGATGGGCAGCCGCGTCGTCATCTCCTCCATGGCCACGCCGGCGCGCGAGCGCGAGCCGCTCCTCGCGCGCACCATCTTCGAGCACCATCCGGTCCTCGCCGGCCACGAAGCTCTCTACGAGATCGACGTGCCGCCCACCGGCGCGCCGCAGCACAACCCGTACTTCCCGTATCCCAACCTGGAAGGCGGCGACGTGCTGGTGGCGAGCCCCGAGATCCTCCTGGTGGGCCTCTCCGAGCGCACCAACCGGCGAGGCATCGAGACCCTGGCGGGCTATCTGCGGCAGGTCCGGACACCGTTCCGGCATCTCGTCATGGTCGAGCTGCCGCGCCGGCGCTCCTACATGCACCTCGACACGGTCTTCACCTTGATCGACCGCCATCTCTGCCTTGCTCACGTGCCGGTGATCCTGCCGGGGGGGCCCGAAGAGGCTCACGTCTACACTGTCGATCTACACGCGAAGGACCTCACCTTCACCCTGCGCGGCCCACTGCTGAAAGTCCTCGGCGAGCTGGGGCTGGAGCTCGACATGGTGCCTTGCGGCGGCGCGCATGAGGCGATCGCTCAGGAGCGCGAGCAGTGGACCGACGGCGCCAACGCCTTCGCCATCGCGCCGGGATTGATCCTGCTCTACCGGCGCAACCGCAAGACCCTGGAGGAACTGGCGCAACGGGGCTGGCGCATCCTCTCCGACGACGAGGCGCTCTCCGGCGAGCACGATCTCACCTCCGGCGGCCCCACGGCCATCGCGCTCTACTCCAACGAGCTGTCCAGAGCGCGCGGCGGCCCGCGCTGCATGACCATGCCGCTCGAGAGGGATTCGTTGTGAGTTTCGAGGTTTTTCGTAGGGGCGTGGGGGGT
>JBIOVX010000247.1:0-6328 GCA_044868005.1 Thermoanaerobaculia bacterium
GCCCCACCGCAAGGCTGCGGCGCGGTATTTCCACTCTGATATGCCGTGCCGCGACCCTGCGGTGCCGTGTTGCAGCCCTGCGGCGTCGCACCGCAACCCTGCGGTGTCGCGCCTCAGGGTCGCGGCACGGGTGGCCTGGCCTCAAGGCTTGGGGCCGGCTCAAGTCCAATTGAGGATCGAGGCCCGCTTGAGGAGAGCTTCCAACTGAGAGCGGGGACGGCTCGGCCAGCGAACCAAGCGAGTAGAATGGCTCTTGGCATCGGGACCTGTTCAGGTAGGCTGGAGAGCCAAGATGACCCAGTACCCATTGCTGTTCGATCGTCGGGAGCTTGTGAAAGGCAACGGCTTCGTTGCGCGAGTGACGGTCTCCGGTCGGGCACTGTTGGTCGAGGAGGAAGGCGAGCACTGGATCGAGGGCGTCAATCCGGGAGGGTTCGCCGCCAGCGGCAAGAGTCCGAGCGAGGCTCTGGCGGAGCTCGGCTCGGCTTTTCGGGCGGTCCTCTTCGATATCGCATCCGATGCCAGAAGCTTCGAGGGCTTCTGCCGCGAGGTGCAAAGGTTCTTCGAGGAGACGAACGAGCCTGCCTTGCGCGATTGGGAGGAGGCGTTGAAGCGAGTGAAGGCAGGCCAGCTCGATGCCGATTGGCTGAGCAAGAGGCCGGCCGACACCAAGCTCGGCGTCGAAGTCGTGGAAAATTGACACCCCCTCTCTCAGCCCAGTACAATCCGCCTCCCTGTGGGGCCGTAGCTCAGTTGGGAGAGCGCTTGAATGGCATTCAAGAGGTCGAGGGTTCGACTCCCTTCGGCTCCACCATTGAGATCAAAGCCAAAGGGTTAGCGACCGATCCCGCCCCGCCGTCTTGTCCGCCGCAATTACCTGGGAACACAGGTAGCCACGAAGCGTCGGCCGCTTCCTCGCTCGTCGTACGCGCATGAGCGGCAGTAAGAGGAAACCGCGCGCCAAACGCAAGGGGCGCGATCTAGAGCGGCTGGTTGCGCTTGTCGAGAAGGTCCTCGGTCCACAGGCGGAAGTGCGCTCTCCGGATCACCTTCCAGATCGAGACACCGGCGAGCTTCGAGAAGTCGATGTCTCCATTCGACTGCGAGTCGGCTCGACGCCCGTGCTCATCATCGGCGAATGCCGAGACCGGAAGGCAGTGCAGGACTCGACCTGGATCGAGCAGCTGGCGGAGAAGGCGAAGTCCGTGGGGGCGGCGCGCGCGCTGGCGGTGTCGAGGTCGGGTTTCTACGAGCCCGCTATCGCCAAGGCTAAGGCTCGCGGCGTCGAGGTTCGTCAGCTCAAGTCGCTGACCGCGGCGTCCGTGCTGGAAGCCGTGCGGCTCAGTGGATTCAGGATGATGATCGGGCGGTCGACTGTCCTAGATGGGACGGTTATTGTTGAAGCTGTCCGCGGAGTTGATGATCCGGTGCTCCTCGATCGAGAGCTGAAAGCGTTGACACGTACGATAACGGCACCGTCATTCAACCGCAAGTCTGATGGCCTCGAGCTGAGCCTACTCGACATCTGGAACAGAGTTGCAAGCGAGCAGCGCCGCTTAGGCAACGACCTCTACGAAGGCGTGCCCGGGGATGGGACTCGCGTCCGGCGCCAATTCGTTGTGCAACTTCCCGAAGCATGGGCCGAGGTGCGCTTTTCCACTGGGCGCGCGCATTCCCTTCGGGAGATCCAGGTATCCGTTGAATTCTGGTATGAGGTGAGCGAGATCGAGCCCGCCACCGCATACGCCTACACGTCAGCGGAGGAGACGCTTGTCGAAACCGTCAAGTATCACCTTGATCTCACCGCGATAGGCGGGAACCGCGAGGAGATCGCGATCCATCATCTCATCGATACCAATGAGATCGGAGTAACCCGTCGCCAAGTCGAGCAGGACGAGCAGTGGCAGGAAGGCAGCCCTCGCGGGCGGGCACTTCCTCCAGAGGAAGTGATGGCCGAAGACGGTCTGAAAGGCGCGCCTACCTGCACCACCGCACACAGGCGGCCTGGCCGTAAAGAGACTTGAGGAGTGCACGGGCTGGAGCCGAGCGAGGCACTGGTGGCCTTCCGGCGCCGCGTCAAGTTCAAAGATGCCGGCGTGCGGTGGCGATCTCTGCTTGCGCGTCCTCGATCGAGCGGGGCCCGCGGCGGAGGGGAATCCCCAGTCGCAGGAAGCTTGCTTCGAGCTCGAAACGGGTAACCCGGAGCAGCTCGGCCGCCTTGCCGAGACTGATCCCCTCGTCGAGGTAGTCGCGGAGAACCCGTCCGTCGAGGTCGTCAGCGTCTCCTCCGGTGACGAAAAAAGCGAGGGCCCGCAGGAGCCGGTAATCCAAAGCATCCAGAAGGACGATACGTTCCTCTCCCTCGCTTGCGACGACCGCGAGCTCTCCTTCCTGGACCCGGTCGAGGATCTCTCGGGTCTTCTGGGAGAGGTCGGAGGGGGAAATGATGGTCCGCGTCATTGAAGGAGCCTCTTTACAAGGCTACCTCATCCTAGGCAGGTTCCCAACTTGGAAATGGAGCAATGCGTCACATCACCCTCGGTGATGGCGTTCATCGGGCCTAGCCCGGCACGCGGCAGCCGTCCGCTCAGCGCCCGATCTCATCGGCCAGCTCGGCGCTCACCAACACGCGGATGCCGTGGCGCAGCAAGGAAGTGAAGTGGCGACGGTTCTCGGTCGCTACGAGCCGCGCGCCGGCCTGCCGCGCAGTCTCGGCGATGTGCGCATCGTAGATTCTGCCGCCCGTCGTTCCCTCTCCCGCGGCAGAGACCAGGAATTCCTCCCGCCGGTCCGCCGGGATGTCGTGGACCGAGAAGCGGGGGAAGATCTCCTCTCGCAGGAGCCGCAAGGAGATCTCCGGTTCGAGACGGTATTCTTCCGGCAGGCGGGTCGTCACCGAGTAGAACTCGAGGCAGCAATGCCAGGCGGTTAGCGGACGCTCGATGCGACCGTCCGCGACCGCGTCCATGAGCAGTAGGGCATGCTGCGAGCTGTTGCCAAAGTCGATGCTCCCGGCGATGAGGACACTGGTATCGAAGAAGGCGCCTGTCAGCCCGGCCACCGGTCCCGCTCCTCTTCGATCAACCGAGCTACGTCGACTTCGGTGCGCTCCCCCTCCGCGGCGCGGGGATGGACGACCAGGCGCTCGCCGCGCCGGACGAGCTCGGGGCCGGCCACCGACCGGACGAGGCGGATGGCAAAGCCCTCGATCATCATCTCGAGTTCCGTCCCGGCGGCGAGACCAAGCCGCTTGCGCATCTCGGCAGGGATGACCACTCGCCCTGCCTTGTCAATGGTTGTGATCATGGACAAAGCATACCATGTCCCTGCCACTTCCCGCCCATCTTTCTTCCCGAAGGCGTGGCGGAGAGATGCTTCGTCCGATCCGACGAGCCCCAGGCGGGAAAGGCGGAAAAGGGCTTTCCTTGAATCTGCCCCTCGCCTTGGCTACACTCCAGTGGTTTCCTGACCGGAGAGCGCCCGTGCAGCCAAGGAAAGTCCTCGTCGCCGATGACTCGAAGCTGATGCACAAGATGTATGAGGTGATGCTGCGCCAGTACCCCCTGGTCTATGCCCTGGACGGCCGCCAGGCCCTCGATCGCCTGCGCGAGCACCCCGACATCGACCTCGTGCTGCTCGACATCAACATGCCCAACATGAACGGGCTGGAGTTTCTCGCCGCGCTCCACGCCGACACTCCGCGGCCGGACCTCCACGTCATCATCATCAGCACCGAGGGGCGCGACGAGGATACCGCCCGCGGCATGGAGGCGGGCGCCACCGCGTATATCAAGAAGCCATTCCATACCGAGGAGATCCTGGCGGTGATCGCGGGCCTCCAGACGAAGGGTACCGGCGCTTGAGCGAGCGGAGCGTCACGGAGACGCCGAAGGCGAGGCTCGAGGCGGCGGTGGCCGGACAGGAGCTGATCGCCGAGCTGCGGGCGACGCTGGAGCGCGCCGGCGAGCTGATCCGCATCGTCGAGCAGAACCTCCGGGAGCCGGGCGCGCCGGAGGGCGACGATGCCTCCGCCGACGAGCGCGTGACCGAGCTCGAGCGCCGCCTCGCCACCGCCGAGTCGGACGTCAAGGAGCTGGCTTCGCGCCTCGTCGACTCCGAGCACCAGGGCGGCCGGCTGATGAACCTCTACGTCGCCACCTACCAGCTCCACGCCACCCTCGATCCGGCCGAGGTGCAGGCCACCATCGCCGAGATCGCCATCAACCTGCTGGGCGCCCAGCAGTTCGTGCTCCTGCTGCGCCGGGACGAGGGAGACGGCTGCGAGATCGCCTTGACCGAGGGCCAGTACGACGGCGCCGCGCCGCCGTACGACGGCGAGACCTACGCCGGCGGTGATCCGATGGTGGATGCGACCCTCAAGGACGGGGTGCTGCGCCTGGGGCCCACGGCCGAGTCTTCCGCTCTCGCGGCGGTGCCGCTGCGGGTGCAGAACGAGATCGTCGGCGCCCTGGTGCTGCTCAAGCTGCTGGACCACAAGCCGATCCTGCGCGCCGAGGACCGTGACCTTCTCGACCTGCTCTCCGCCCACGCCGCCTCGGCGCTGTTCGCGGCGCGGCTCTTCGCCACCAAAGATCGCAAGCTGCGCACCCTGGAGAGCCTGGTGAAGCTGGCGCGCGGGGAGTAGCCGGCCGCACCCCACTTTCGAGGACCGGCCCGCGGCCGCTCAAGTCCAAGACACGAGATCCATGTCTATCTCCGGCAGCCTCAAAGACGTCTCGGTGGCCGACGTGATGCAGTTCATCCATCTCGGCCGCCGGACGGGTACGTTGCTGCTGACCCGGGGTGCGGAGAAGGCGATGATCGGCTTCCACGCCGGCCGTCTCGTCTCCGCGCAGGCGCCGCGCACTCCCAAGCTGGGCGACCTCCTGATCTCTTCCGGCATGATCGACCGCCGGATCCTGGAGGGCGCCATCCGCGCCCAGACGGAGGAGCTGGAGCGGCGGTCGCTAGGGCAGATCCTCATCTCCTCCGGCTCGATCGACGCCGAGGGGCTGCGCCAGGTCATCGCACAGCAGATCGAGCAGGCGGTCTCCGAGGTCATGGTCTGGGAGACCGGCAACTTCGAGTTCGCCATCGACGATCTGCGCCCGATCGACGACATCGCGCTCTATCCGAGCGACGTGCTGCCGGACGCCGACATCAACACGCAGATGGTGCTGCTCGAAGCGGCGCGAATCTTCGACGAGCGTAACCGCGACGGCACCAATCCCATGGGCGAGGCGCGGCACGGCTACGCGGCCGGGGACTCGACCCATCCGACGCTCCTCGACACCGGCGGCCTCGCTCTCGCCCTTGCCGAGCCGGGCGAGCTCGAGCTGCGCGAGGTGAGACCCCTGCACGCCGCCGAGCTGCTACGCCTGCAGGTGGTCTCCGCGGACCTGCCCTTCGGCGAGAGGTTGGCCGAGGCGCTGGCGCACGAGGTGGCGGGAGTCGAGATGAAGCCCCTCCAGCGGGCCGGCACTGTCGCGGCCGGCGAGCCGCCGCCCATCGTCCTCGTCGACCTGCGGCAGGGGGGCGTCGGTCTGGAGGAAGCCGCGGCGCGGCGCCGCGCCCAGCACCGGGCATCGTTCGTCGCGATCGTCGATCCCGGCACCTCGTTCACCCGGGTCTACGAAGCGGGCATGCTGGCGGCGCTGCCCGCCGAGGTCGAGGCCGTGGTGGCGTGCGTCGAAAACGTCATCGAGAGCCGGCGCGATCTGGTGCGCGGCGCCTCGCGCGCCGAAGCGCAGACCGGCGTGGAGCGGTTGCGGCGGGTCTTCGGGGACCTGCGCTCGGGCCTGATCTCCGCCACCGTGGCGCTCAACCTCATGCACATCATCTCGGAGTCGGTCGAGCGCGCCGTGCTCTTCCTCGTCAAGCGCGATCATCTGGTGGCGCTGGGCGCCTTCGGCACCGACCGGGCCGGCAAGCCGCTCGCCGAGCTCACCCGCGGCGTCAAGGTCGCGCTCGACCTCGACAGCGCTCTCGCCCGCAGCCTCGATACCGGCGAGGTTCAGAACCTCACCTTCGAGGAGGCAGAGCTGCCCGAGCCCTTCCGCTCCCTGGTCGGCCGGCCCCGCAACGGCCAGGTGGTGATCTTCCCGGTCCTCGGCGCCCAGCGGGTGATCTCCGTCATCTATGCGGACAACGGCGAGAGGGAGCAGCCGATCGAGGACATCGACATCCTCGAGCTCGCCACCGCTCAGGTGGGAATGGCCTTCGAGAACGAGCTGCTGCGCCGGCAGATCTCGCAGACGAAATAGGGCGCCGCCTTTCCTGGCCCTCCTCTCTGAGCGGACCGGTTTACCCGCGAAGCCTCACCCCCTGT
>JBIOVX010000248.1:0-4363 GCA_044868005.1 Thermoanaerobaculia bacterium
AGGGAGAAAAGACCAGAGACAACGGAGTTCTTTCTTGGCTTGTTCCCCTCTCTCCCTTTGGGAGAGAGGGGTTAGGGGAGTGAGGGCTTCGAAGGGTATGCCGCTCCGACCTCCGAGCGCGCAGGAACAAGATCGTACAAAATAGCGCTCGCCGTGACGCTCTCCATCTTCCTCGTCCTAGCCCTCCTCGCCATCGTCGTGGCGGTGTTCGCCACCGAGCGGGTGCCCGTCGACGTGACCACGCTGCTCCTGCTCTGCGCGCTCGTCCTGCTGGGCATCCTGGACGTCAAGGAGGCCTTCTCCGGCTTCGCCAACGACATCATCATCATCCTGGGATCGATCTTCGTCCTCTCCGGAGCGCTGATGAAGGGCGGCGTCATGGACCACCTGGGGGAGGCGATTCACCGCTTCGCCGGCGGCAGCCGGACCCGGGTGCTGCTCAGCGTGCTGCCGGTGACCGCCTTCGTCTCCTCGTTCATGAACAACACCACGACCACGGCGGTGCTGATGCCGGCCGTCCTCGGCGTCTGCAAGCGCAGCCGGGTGAGCCCGGGCAAGGTGCTGATCCCCCTCGCCTACGCCTCGATGCTGGGCGGCACCTGCACCCTGATCGGTACCTCCACCAACGTCGCCGCCAGCGGCTACATGAAATCAGTTGGCCTCGCGCCGGTCTCCATGTTCGAGTTTCTGCCGGTGGGAGCGGCGGTGGTGGTCCTCGGCATCGCCTACCTGGTGTTCCTGGGCCACCGGCTGCTGCCGCAGACCCGCGAAAGCGGCCTCACCGACGACTACGCCATGCGGGAGTATCTCTCGGAGGTGGTGGTCACCCCCGGCTCGCCCCTCGCCGGCCGCGAGCTGCGCGACTCCGGCCTGGCGTCGATGGGTCTGCAGGTGCGCGCCATCCTGCGCGGAGACCGGCGGCTGGAAGCCGAGCCTCAGGTGACGCTCGCGGAAGGGGACCTGCTGCTCGTGCAGGCCGGCAAAGAGGGGCTGCTCCAGGTCAAGGAAACGGCCGGCATCGAGATCACGCCCGACGTCAAGCTGGCCGCCGATGATCTGGCCAGCGAGACGCGCAAGCTCGCCGAGGCCCTGCTGATGCCGCAGTCCACGCTCGTCGGCCGGTCGCTGCAGGAGCTCGACTTCCGGCGCCGCTTCGGCCTCACGGTGATCGCCATCTACCGCCGCGGCCATGCGCTGGCGACGCGGCTGGCGGACTTGCCGTTGCGGGCCGGAGACGTCCTGCTGCTCCAGGGCCGGCCCGAGCGCTTCCGCCTGCTCGCCGACAACGCCGACCTCTGGATCCTTCAGGAGATGGAGCACCAGCCGGCGCGCCGGCGCAAGGGGCTCTACACGATCGGCATCTTCCTGCTCGCCGTGGTTGCCTCCAGTCTCGGCTGGCTGCCGTTGCCCATCGCCTTCCTGCTCGCCGCGCTGGGAGTGATCGCCACCCGCCTGATCACCATGGAGGAAGCCTACGGCCTCATCGACTGGCGCCTGCTGGTGCTGATCGCCGGCATGACCTCCTTCGGCCTCGCGATGCAGAAGACCGGCGCCGCCGCCTATCTCGCGGGATTGATCGTCGCGTGGTTCTCGCCGCTCGGCACCGTCGCCGTCATGCTGGCCTTCACCGTCCTGACGATCGTGCTCACCCAACCGATGTCCAACGCCGCAGCGGCCCTCGTCGTGCTGCCGGTGGCGATCCACACAGCCCACCAGCTCGGGGTCGATCCGCGCTCCTTCGCCATCCTCGTCACCCTCTCGGCTTCCCTCTCCTTCATCACCCCGTTCGAGCCGTCCTGCCTGATCGTCTACGGCCCGGGCAAGTACCGGTTCCGGGATTTCGTCGTGGCGGGGCTGCCGCTGACCGCCTTGGTGATCCTCCTGCTCCTGGTCTTGGTGCCGATTCTCTGGCCTCTGCGGTGAACGGCCCACAGAATCCTGAACCGTCGATTCAACCGCTTGAACGGATTTCCCGTTCCTCTCGCGAGACCTGCCCCACAAGTCCTTTAGAATGACGCCGCTGGATCCATGCCTCCTCGGCATTATGGTTGCAGAGTCTCGCCGAGAACGAAGACGGAGGAAGAAACCATGGTGATCCCACGACGGATCGGGCTTGCGCTTGCCTCGATGCTCCTGGTCCTTCTCGCCTGTGACCATTCGCCGACCGAGCCGTTGACCGGCGACATCAGCTTTCAGACGGTTCTCAAGGCTTCGCTCCCGGGAACCTCGCCGGATCGGGAAGGGCAGGAGGCGATTCGGGATCGGGCAACCTGGCAGGCGGCCTGGACGAAGCTGCACGCGGAATCCCCGCAGGCGCTGCCCGAGATCGACTTCGGTCGCGAGATGGTCATCCTGGTCCTGGGTCCCGGTTGCGGCGGTGATACGACGATCACCTCGATCGTCCGCGAACGGGGCGAATTGGTGATCAACGCCGAGACCAGCTCGTGCAACTTCAAGATCTGCGCCATTGCCGATTTCTCGCTGCACGCGGTCCGGCTCCCCCGTTCCGGGGCGCCGGTGCGCTTCAACGTGAGGAGGTCGGAGGGTCTCTGTTAGGGACAAAGACTTGGCAGAAGATCGGAACGAGGATCCCATCCTCAGAAGCTGGCTGCGACCGTTGCCCACCGATGATCGCACTGACCGCGGTCAGCCTTCACGGGACTTCAGTCATGTTGCACCTTCAGCCACGAGGGAGGGCGGCCCGCGGATCTACGTCCTGACTTCCGCCATCGCCCACCTCTTCGCCAGCTCTCGCATACCCTCTTCATGCCGAGGCCAGTCATGCAGGATCGCCGGATCGAAGTCGGCTCCGTTGGGCCACACAAGCGTATGAACTTCCGGATCAATTTCAACAGAGGCAAACACTGACGGATCGCGGAGTGGACCGTAAATCTCTCCCGAAATGACCGGCTCCAGATCGACTTCCCTTACGCTCCCGTCATTAAAGCTCACCCGGAGCCTGTAGCTACCCAGGAGGTCGACGGCGGTTACGCGGTAGATCGGATGGCGCATGCTGCCTCCTCAGCCTGCGCACAGCTTGGCGGTCTTCGCCGGTTCGCCGCGCAGGTGGTTCTCCACGTAGTAGTCGAGGAGGGAGCGCGTGAAGGCGTGGTCCTGGCACGAACGAGCCGGGCAGGAGATGGACGCCGGGAGCAACCTCGGCCGCTGGGGCTGCCGCCAGGGAGGAAGCGAGGAGGAGGGAAACCGCGAAGAACGTGCGCGTCATGTCCGTCTCCTGAAGTAGACTGACGGTGTTTACGCGCCGCGCCGCCGGGAGTTGCACCGCGCGCGCGGAGCCCTTCCGGAGGTTCTATGCCATTGGTCGTCCGAGCGTTTCCCGTCCTCCCCGGCAAAGAAGAGCAGCTCCGCGAGATGGCGGCCGCGATGGCCGGAGCCCGGCGCTCCGAAGCCGCCGAGTTCTATCGCTCCTTCGGAGTGGCGCGCGAGAGCTGGCATCTCCAACACACGGAGCACGGCCCGTGGGTGATCGGCGTCACCGACGTCCCCGACGATCTGGAAGCCAAGGCGCAAGCCTACGCCACCTCCGAGCGGCCGTTCGACCGCTGGTTCAAGAAGCAGGTGCTGGAGATCAGCGGCATCGATCCCGACGTCGAGCCCCTCGGACCGCCGACGCAGACTCTCTTCGAGTTTCCCGACCCGTACCGCTAGGGTCCATGAAGGAGAATCTCCTCTACGTTCCCGATCGGGAGAAGTGGCGTGCCTGGCTCGCGAAGCATCACACGACCGAGAAGGAGGTCTGGCTCGTCTATTACAAGCAACACACCGGGAAGCCGCGGGTCTCGTATGACGACGCGGTTGAGGAAGCCCTCTGCTTCGGTTGGATCGACAGCCTCGTCAAGACGCTCGACGCCGATCGCTACATCCAGAAGTTCACGCCCCGCGTCAACGCCGGAAAGTGGTCGCAGCTCAATCTCGAGCGGGTGAAGAAGCTCCTCCGCGAAGGCCGCATGACCGAGGCGGGACGCGCCAAGCTGCCGTCCGACCTGGAGACCCCGACCTCGGTAGCGCCGGAACGGTTCTCGTTGGACTCGCCGCTCCCCGATCTCTTCGCTTCCGCCCTGAAGTCGAATCCCGCCGCGGCCGAGAACTTCCAGAAGCTCGCGCCCTCCTACCGGCGCAAGTACGTCGGTTGGGTCATGACGGCGAAAAAGGAAGAGACCCGCCGGCGCCGCCTCGCCGAGGCGATCCGCCTGCTGGAACGGAACGAGAAGTTGGGGCTGAAGTAGGCTCTGATCTGCCCTCCGAAGCCCTCACCTCCCCGGCCCTCCTCTCCCAGAGGGAGAGGAGGGAGAAAAGAGGAAATGCGGATGGTTCTTCTTCTCCCCTCTCTCCCTTTGGGAGA
>JBIOVX010000249.1:0-22911 GCA_044868005.1 Thermoanaerobaculia bacterium
ACGCCGCAAGGCCGCGGCGCTCGGCGTGCCGGCCGAGATCCTGGCCCCGCGCCGCGCCCTCGACGCCCTCCTCCGCCTCTCCGTCGGCAAGGCCGAGCCCCGATCACCCCGGCTCGCCAGCCCTGCAGCTCGCGGGGGAGGCGGGGCTCGGCCTTGCCGACGGAGAGGCGGAGGAGGGCGTCGAGGGCGCGGCGCGGGGCCAGGATCTCGGCCGGCACGCCGAGCGCCGCGGCCTTGCGGCGTACCCGCTCGCGCAGCCGGTCTTCCAGCCGGCGGGCGACGGGCGAGAAGGGCTTTCCGGTGAGGCGCGGCGGCAGCTCCTCCTCCGGCAGGGCCTCCGCCTGCTCGACGAGCCGCAGCCAGTCGGCGCCGTCGCGGGCCGCCTGCCGGGAATCGAAGGAAGGCAGCCGGCGGAGTTCCTGCGCGTCCTGCGGCCGGCGGGTGGCGAGGCCGAGAAGGAGATCCTCCTTGAGGACGAAACGCCGCGGCAGATCGCGCTGCCGGGCCTCGCGCTCGCGCCAGGCGGCGAGGAGACGCAGGGCGGCGAGCTGGCGGCGGTCGAGGTTTCCCGCACCCTTGACGCGCAGGTAGGCGGCCTCGGCGTCCTCCTCGAAGCGCGAGGTGTCGAGCAGCGCCGCCGAGTCTTCGAAGGCCCAGTCGAGGCGGCCGAGGGAGGCCAGCTCGCCCGTCAGGCGCTCGTAGAGAGGCACGAGGAAGGCCACGTCCTCGGCGGCGTAGGCGAGCTGCGCGGCGGAGAGCGGGCGCGCCATCCAATCCGTGCGCGTGTGCTCCTTGGCCAGCTCGACGCCGAGGTAGGCGGCGACGAGCTTCTGATAGCTGAGGAAGGCGCCGGCGCCGGCGAACGCGCCGGCGATCTGGGTGTCGAACAGCGGCTGCGGCAGCACGCTGAGAGAACGGTAGAAGACCTCGATGTCCTCGCTCGCCGAGTGCAGCACCTTGACGCCGGGCGAGCGGAAGACCTCGGCGAGCGGCGCGAGGTCGCCCACGGCGAGCGGATCGACGAGCCACGAGGCGTGGCCATCGGAGACCTGAATGAGGCCCAGCTTGTGGAAGAAGGTATTGGTGCGGACGAACTCCGTATCGAGCCCCAGCACCGGTGCCCACTGCCGGGAGAGCGCGGCCAGGGAGTCGCGGCTCTCGACGAGGGTGTAGGCCTCTGCGGATTCCGGCATCACGGGTACTTTGTCATAGCTCGGTTCAGGGGGCCTTGGTCTCGAAGGGCAGACTCCTGAAGCTTGCAAAGCCTCTTGGACCGATATACAAGGACGCCATGAACATCAGGACTTTCACCGCGGCATGGCTCGCCGCCCTGGCTCCGGCGCTCTGCCTGGCGGCGGCCAAGCCCGACACCTACGGCATCCCCAACGCCACGTTTCCCGAGCCGGGAGTGATGGCGGCCGGCCAGCCGACGGGCGAACAGATCCAGCTCGCGGCGGAGGACGGCTACCGGACGCTCTTCGATCTGCGGCAGCCCGAGGAGCCGCGCGACTTCGACGAGGTCCTGGCGGCCCGCCAGAACGGCCTCGCCTACGTGAACATCCCGGTCACGCTCGCCACCCTGGGCCACGCGACGATCGACCGCTTCCTCGAGGCGATGGAGAGAGCGGAGCGTCCGGTGCTCCTCCACTGCGGCTCCTCGGAGCGCGTCGGCGCGCTCTACTACGCCTGGCTGGTGCTGGAAAAGGGCGAGACGCCGGAAAAGGCCATGAAGCGGGCCAAAGCCGCGGGCCTGCACCAGCCGGAGCTGATCGCCAAAGTGACGAAGCTGGTGGCGGAGCGGCGTCCCTCGCCCTCCCATCCCCCAATGTAGAGACGCCCCGTGGGGCGTCTCACCGATACGATTTTCCACGCTACGTCGCCGCCTCGGAGACGCCCCGCGGGGCGTCTCTACATTGGGGGGAGAACCGCAGGTGGTATTCTCTCCCCGGGATCTCCATGCGGATTCTGTCTCTCTCCCGGCGGTCCGGCCGCCAAACCGGCTTCACCCTCATCGAAGTCCTCGTCGCCCTCGCCATCCTGAGCGTGGCGATGCTCATGGGCATGGCGCTGGTGCTGCAGAATCCCCGCATCGTGCGCCGCACGGACGCCGAGCGGCAGGCGTTCCGCGCCATGGAGTCGACGCTCGAGGCGGTGCGCGGCGGCGTGATCCCCCTGCAGACGTCGACGCTCGAAGACTTCGTCACCATCGTGGGCACGCCGGCGCCGAAGGATCTGTCGATCGTGATGCTGGTCGCTCCCACCGAGCTGCCGGGCCTCTTCGACGTGTCGCTCGCGGCGAGCTACAAGGTGGAGGCGAAGACGCACGTCAAACGGCTGCGGACGATGGTGTGGAGCCCACCCGAGGAGTTGTGAGATGCGCGGTGGCCTTCCTCCCCGCTCCGCCCGGGCCGGCTTCACGCTGATCGAGCTGTCGATCTCGCTGGCGATCCTCCTCATCGCCCTGGCGCTCGCCTCGCAGCTTCTCATGGAGACCTCGCAGCTCTTCGCCGAGAGCTCGGGCGAGGCGCTGGACGCGCCGGTGCCGCTGCTGATCGCCCGCATCCGCGGCGACGTGCAAGGCTCGACCGGGGTTGTGCCCATCCGCGACGGCGACGGCGTGCTCCTGAGCGTCGACATGCAGGGTCTCGACGGCCGGATCTCCTACGAGAAGATGGGCGTGGCGCTGTACCGCACCTTCGAGCCCGCGGATGGCAGCCCGCCGCGGACGGCGTTGCTGTGGCCGGGAGTCACCGGCTGGAGCTGCGAGAGGCTGGAGCCCAAGGGTCTGATCCTGCTGGAGGTGAGCTACCGCCGGCGCTCTACGCCGCACACGCCGCTGCCTACGCTGCCGGCGCTGCGCGGACCGGTGACAGAGACGCTGACGCAGCGGATGTTCCTGCTGCCGCGTGGCGCCGGCCTGGGAGAGACGTGGTGAGCCGCCGCGGCGAATCCGGCTATGCCTTGATGACGGCGTTACTGGTGCTGTTTCTGGTGTCCATCGCCCTCGGCCTGCTCGGCGCCTCCCTCCAACTGCGCATGCGGCTGGTGCGCGCCGACGGCGTGAGCGTCATCCTCTCGGCGCTCTCCGACGCCGCGGTGGCGGAAGCGGCGGCACACCTCGCCGAGAGCGCTGCCTACACCGGCTCGCCCGAGCGCGAGTTCGGCGGCGGCAAGATCGCCAGCCAGGTCTATCCCCTCGGCGGCAATATCTTCGGCGTCCTGGCGACCGCCGAGTACGCCGGCGGCAAGCGCATCGTGGAAGCGGAGATCGTCCGGGCAGCCGGCGCCGCGCGGATCCGCCGCTGGCGCCGGCTGCCGGGGTGAGCCTCTTAGTCGTCGTCAGACTCGAACAGGAGCTGGCCGCGGATCGAGCCGCCGGGGAGCTGATCGGTGTGGACGTTGGCGTAGACCACGCCCGCCCGAATCCCGCGAATGAACGATTGGATCTCCCCCGCGCCCAGGCTCTGCCCGCTCAGGCCGATCACGTTGGCAGCGGTGACGTGGCCGCTGATCGTGCCGTTCTTCGTCGGGCAAGCCTGTGTGCCGGGGGGAGGAGCACTATTCCCCGTCAGGTTCGAGCACAGGAACACCACGATGCCGCCGTTGGCGGTCCTTTGGGCGAAGTGGAGGTGCGCCTGCGTCACGTTGCCCTCGATGTTGAAATAGCTGAGCACGTAGTCGAACGAGGTGTCGTCGTCGCTGATCTCGGCCGTGAAGCTGCCACCGCCGGGCGTGGAGGTGGCGGGAACCTCCTCGAAGCCGCGTAGACGCGCGTGGGCCGATCCTCCGGCTGCCTGCGCCGGAACGCTCGCCGCCAGCAACACGATGGACAGGGAGAGCACCACCAAGCATGCCTTTCTCATCTTTTTCCTCCTGCGCCGCGTCGGGAGGCGGCGCGCAATGCGGGATACAGCGTTGAAGGACTTGCAAGAATCTGACCAGAGGGAGAGAGCTCCCTCAAATGGTGAGTTACGACGGACCGTCCGGAGGTTCAATCCCGCGGCTTGGCGCCGAGCTGCAGGACGAGGGCGGCGGTGGTGGCGGTGTCCGTGGTGCCGAAGCCGGCCACCGGCTCGTGATCGAACTTGAGGTCGTAGGCGAGCCGCAGGCCCAGGTGCCGGTTGAGGGCGGCTTGCAGGCCGAGGTGCCCCTCGACGCGGTAGTCCTCGAGGTCCGTGAAGTCGGGAAGGAGCGTCACCTGGCCGTCCCACGAGGCCGTGGCGGAGAGGCGGGCGTCGCCGCTCACCTGCAGCAGCCCGCCGAAGGAATCCGCCGGCGGGCGGTCGCCGCGCGGCTCTTCGCGGCCGAGCGACAGGCCGGCGAGGGCGCGGACTTTCCAGCCCGGCGCGTCGCGGATCTCCCACAGCGCGCTGACGTCGGCCGTCTGCCGTCCATCGACGCCGGCGAAGCGGTTGCGCTCCCAGCGCAGGCCGAGCGTGATCTGTAGCCGCTGGAGCAGCCGGCGCTTGGCGCGCGCCTGGGCGTTGTAATTTTCGGCGGTGCGCCGGTTGCGTTTTGTAGCGGCGACACCGGCCGCGCTCCCCTCGACGGACCACGCCCGCCAGGCGCGGTGGAACGCCGCGTCGAAGCTGGACGAGGAGACCTTGGTGTTGCCGCTCGTGGCGAGATACGAGAAGCCCAGCTTGAGGTCCCACGCCGGAGCGGGCGCCTGGGCTCCCGCCGGGGATGCGCAGAAGCCTGCCGCCAGAGCGGCGGCGAAGAGGAAACGCGGATCGGCGATGCGCACGGCGTCGCTCTCCTTCGGGATCGGGAACGGCGACTACGAGGAGGTATACGGAGGGACGCGTGACGGCGTCGGCAGGCCTGTCTCTCCGATCCGACCATCCTTGATCTTCGGAACGGAATCCGCGCCGCCCGTACCAGGGCCCGGCGGCGCGGACTACGCTGGGCAAATCGAAGGCGGCGGGATCGGCCTCTACGGATGCCCGAACAGATCCGCGGCCCAGTCGAAGATCGGCTTCTCCACGAAGTCGCGGTGGTGCGGGGTCATGAAGTGGTCGATGTGGCCGAACTCCGGCTCGAGCCGGAGGATCTGGTCCGCCGAGCCGATGAGGGCGAGGTTGTCCGGCATGTAGGAACCGAAGCCGCGGCCGCCCCCGATCGCCAGCACCGCGCCATGGAAGTTGCCGAGATTCGACGTGTAGGAGGTCTCGACGCCGGCCAGCGAGCAATTGACGTCGCGCACGGTGGCGAGCGGCGCGTAGCTGATGAAACGGCTGATGTTCTCGAACATGCGCGGCTCGTCGGCGAAGAAGAGCCGGTCCTCCGGGAAGCTGCCGTTCATCTGGATGTAGTTCGGCACCGGCATGGTCACCGGTCCCGGCGACGGCACGGAGAGCAGCAGCACCATGATCTGGTGGTTGGTCAGGTTGGGCGGAAAGAGCGGGATCGGCGTCAGCCCCGAGGGCACGAGCCGCGCGAACCGGGTGACGTCCTTGAAGACGTTGGGTCCCACGCCGTCGAAGACGCCGCCGCCGGCGATCTGCGCTTCGATCGCCGCGCAGTAGCCCTGGTTGAGCGCGATCACCGCCGGGTCCTGGCTGTAGAGCATGCCTTCCCAGACGATGATGCCGTCGTAGTCGCCGGGAGCGGCGTTGGCCACGGCGAGCGCCAGCATGCCGCCGAGCGAAGCGCCGCCGGCGACGATGCGGGTGCCCGGGTGCAGGACCTCGATCTGCGCGCGGACGAAGGCGATGTCGTCCACCATGGACTGGATGTTCCAGGTCGTCATGATGGAGCAATCGAGGACCCCCGCCTCGCAGGTGCCGGAGGGGATGCCGTCGAAGCGGAGCCCGTAGCCGTAGACGTCGAAGTTGCGGTCGGCGAAGTACTCGGCGATCGAGGAGCCGCGGGTGTCGTGCTCCCGCTGCTCGTAGAAGGCGAAGCTGGGTCCGAGCGGCGGCAGCAGCAGGATGGAGCCGCGGAGATTCGCGGCGGGAACGTCCTTGGCGATGCGGACCATCTTGAACCGGTCGAGAGGATGCGCGCCCACCTTCACGGTGTACTCGGTGCGCACGAGATTGCCCTCGCGGCTCTGGGCGGTGCCGACGATCGTGTACGGACCGGCGGCGACGGCCGGTCCAACGGACAGCAGGATGGCGAGAACAGACAGCAGAAGGATGCTGCGGATCTTCATAGTGTCTCCTTTCTGGAGAGTCTGGGTCAGACCCTGTGAGCTTGAGAAGCTCCTCAAGTCAGGGTGCCGGAAGGAACGCTCCCGGCGCCGCGAAGCCCTCACCTTCACGGTAGAATGAGGTGATGCGTCTCCGCCGGAGCCTCCCCGAACCTTGCGGCCCCGGCTGAAGCGGATCCTCCTCGGCCTCCTCCTGCTGGCGGGGCTCTACCTGCTGGCGCTCAACCTGTTCCTCAACACGCTCGGCCCGCGGACCTTCAGCCGGCACCCGGAGAGGTTCCGCATCGCCTGGTCTTCGGCCTGGAGCCTGGTGCCCGGCTACGTGCACATCCGAGGACTCCGGATCGCCGGTCACACCCGCAACGTGGCGTGGACGGTATCCATGGAGAGGACGGCGGGCCGGATCGATCTGGGAGCGCTCTCCGGGAGGACCTTCCGCGTCTCGGAGCTGCACGGCGAAGGCGTGCGGTCCGAAGTCCGGCGCGGCCGCGGCGCCGGCGTTGCGCGACCGCCAGGACGAGGCCGCCGCGGCCGGCCGTGGACCCTGCGCTTCGAGCGGGTCGGGCTCGATCACGTCCGCGAATTCCGCTTCAACGATGTCCACCTGAGCGGCGACGGGCATGGGGAAGGCGCGTTCCAAGTGGTCCTCGGCGGCGCGTTCCGGCTCGAGCCCTCCACCCTCCGCATGCCCGCCGGCCGGCTGTCGATGGGCAGCGCCACGATCGCGGAGGGAATCGATCTCCGGGCTGCGGTGGACATGGGTCCTTACGTCGTCCGCCAGCATCCCGGCCTGGCGAGCTTCGATTTCCTCTCCGGCTCGCTCCAGGCACGCGGGAAGATGCGAGAGCTGCCGTTCCTCGAACCTGCGCCGGCGGGTTCCAAAAGACCGGGAAGGCTCGCCGTCGACCTCCGCGCCGAGCGCGGGCGCCTGGCGCCGGGCAGCCGGTTCGAGGTCAGCGCTCCGGCCGCCGGCGCCGGCTCGCCGTTCGCCATGACGGCCGCCGTCGCGGCGGCACCGGGCGGACCCGTCCTCCGTCTCGTCCTCGGGGCGAAAGGCTTCTCCGCCGGCCGCCGCAAGGGCGCGCCGCCGGTCTTCCGCGGCCGGACGCTGGACGTGGCCGCCACCACCGCGGAGACACGGCTCAGCCGGATCTTCGCCACCGCCCGTAACCTGCGGACCCGAAAGCTCCCCGCCGCCGTGCCGCTGGTCGGCGACGTGCGGGCGGACGGCGTACGGATCGAAGCACCCGGTTCCCGCGCCACCTTGCGAGCGACGATGAAGCGCGCCGCCGGCCGCGTCGATCTGGCCGGCCTTTTCGCCCGCGACCTCTACATCGAAGGGCTGCAGGCGGACGGCGTCTCCGCCCGTCTGGACCTCGCGAAGACACCGCCGCCTGCCGGCGCGGCGGCACCGTTTTCCGTCCGCCTTGCGGACGCCCGCCTCACCGGCATCCAGAAGGTCGCCCTGGGAGACTTCCTGCTCGACGGCGGAGCCCGGGCGGAAGCGTCGTTCTCCTACGATCGGGACGGGACCCTCACCGTCGAACGAGCGGCCCTCGACATGCCCGCCGGCCGCTTCCGCGTCAACGGCCAGCCGGCGGCCCAGGATCTCGCCCTGAAGGTGGAAATACGCATCGAGCCCTCGGTCCTGGGCAAGGACCGGGGCCCGCAGTTCCTGCGCTACGCCAGCGGCAGCGGCAGCATCCGGGGCCGCATCTCCTCGCTGGGCTTTCTGCAGCCCTACCTGCAGAAGACTCCCTGGTTGGCGGTCCAGGGCGCGGGAGGCCTCGATGCGAAGGTTCAATTCGATCGCGGCCGGCTCGCTCCCGGCTCCCGGATGACGATCACCGCCTCACCGGTGCGGGCGGCGCTCTTCGACAGCCTCGCCACCGGCCGCGGCACGGTAACCGTCGCGGTGGAGACCGGCCAGAGCGGACCGCTCACCGCCATGCGGGTCCGCTTCGAGCAGTTCGGCATTACGGACGAGCGCCGGAAGGGCAGGCCGGCCTACATCCGCGGGCGCGGCCTGCGCATCGCCGCCGTGTCGCCGGGCGCCCTCGACCTGACGGCGCCGGTGCCGGACTTCGACGCCACGCTCGATCTGCCGGACGCGGAGGTGCCGGACCTCGCGGTCTACAATGCCTTGATCCCCGAGGAGACCGGCTTCTCGATCCTCGCGAGCCCCGGGCGCGTGCGGATGCATCTCGAAGCCTCCACCGCCACCCGCAAGGCGAAGGGGATCGCCACGCTGACCTCGCAGGCGGGGAAGATCCAGTTCCAGAACCTGGAGCTGCAAGGGAACCTGACGTTGCGCGCGCCGCTCGTCAGCTCCGACCTCGCCACGCGCAAGTTCGATCTCAAGGGCACGCGGCTGGAGCTGGACGACGTCTTCTATCAGGAGATCGCCGCCGCGGCCCCCGCCGAGCCGACTCCCTGGTGGCTGCGCGCCCAGCTCGACAGCGGCTCGCTGGTGTGGAGCGCGCCGCTCTCCCTGCGCGGCGCCGGGCGGATCGACATGAAGAGCTCGGGCCCGCTGCTGGCGCTCTTCGCCCAGCGCAGCCGCTTCCTGCGCTGGTTCGACGACGCGCTCAACGTGGAGAACGTGGCGGCGCGCGGCGTGCTGAGGATCGGGGACGGCGTGGTCGAGATCGAGTCGTTGCAGGCGACGGGAGGCCCTCTGGAGGTGCGATCCCGTATGATCTTCTCCAAGGTCAAGAAACGGGGAGACCTGTACTTGCGCTACGGCCGCCTGGCCGCCGGCATCGAGCTGCGCGACGGCCAGCGCAACCTCAAGCTCCGCCGGCCGCTCGAATGGTTCGAGAGCGGCCAGGGGGTGTGGAAGGCGCAGTAGACAACGAAGAAGAGATACCGCGTATAACCCGCCATATGAATCCCGCCAGACACCTCGCCCTCGCCCTGCGCTCGCTCGCCCGCCAGCCGGGCATGGTGCTGATCGTGGTGCTCACGCTGGCGCTGGGCATCGGCGCCAGCACGGCGCTGTTCGCCTATCTCGCCTCGATCGTCTGGCCGACGATGGACGCGCCGGAGCCGGAGCGCGTGGTGTGGGTCGAGACGGCGACCAGCGAGGAGCCCTTCGGCGGCCCCATCTCCTATCCCGAGTTTCTCGATCTCCAGCGGCAGCGGACGGGCCTCCGCGACCTCGTCGGCTTCACTGCCCTGGGAGCCTCGGTAGGCCACGGCCAGGAGTCGGCGTTCGCCTGGGGCCAGCTCGTCAGCGGCGGCTACTTCCCCTTCTTCGCCGCGCGTCCCGCACTGGGACGGCTGCTCCAGCCCTCGGACGACCGGCCGGACGCCGAGCCCGTGGTGGTCGTCAGCTATCTCTTCTGGCGGAGTTTCCTCGGCGGCGATCCGGAAGCCCTCGGCCGGCCGCTGCGGCTCAACGGCCAGTTCTTCACCCTGGTGGGCGTCGCGCCCAAGGGATTTCAGGGCCAGGGCCGCGTCTCCGCCCTCTACACGCCGCTCGCGCAGTCCGACCGGCTGACGGCGCTGCCACGGATCGAGAAGCGCGAAAGGCGCTGGGTGTACCTCCTCGGCCGGCTGGCTCCCGGGATCAACCTGGAACAGGGCCGGGAAGCGTTGCGCTCGGCCGCTCGCGCGCTGGACGAGGCAGTTCCCCTTCCCCACGGCAAGCGCCGGTACACCCTCCTCGGAGCCACGGTCTACAACCCGGGTCCCGAGCCCGACGTCTACCTCTCCGCGGCCCGCGTCCTGATGGCGGCGGCGCTGCTCTTCCTCCTCCTCGCCTGCGCCAACGTGGCCAACCTGCTGCTGGCCCGCGCCACGGTGCGGCAGCGGGAATGGGGCATCCGCGCCTCGCTCGGCGCCAGCCGCCGCCGGCTGGTGGGCGGCGTGCTCGCCGAAAGCCTCATCCTCTGTCTCGCGGGCGGCGCCCTCGGGCTGGCTTTCGCCGCCGGCATGATGCGCCGGATCGAATCCTACGTGCTGACCGCTCCGGGCGGCCTCGGCAGTTGGTCGGAAGGCAACGAGGTGGTACACCTGGACCTGCGCGTCTTCGCCTTCGCGCTGCTGGTGGCCCTGCTGTGCGGCCTGCTCTGCGGGCTCATCCCGGCGCTGCGCGTGATGCGGGGAGACCTCCTCGCCGCGGTCAAGAGCGACGCCGCCGGCGCGACGGGACCGGCGGGCGCCCTCGTGCCGCGGCAGCTCCTCGTCGTCGCCCAGGTGGCGTTCTCCGTCGTGCTACTCCTCGGCGGCAGCCTCCTCGTGCGCACGCTGCGCGCCGCGGAGCGCGTCGATCCGGGCTTCGATCCCGAAAGGCTGCTCCTGGCTTCGCTCTACGTGCCGCGGACCGTCGGCACGGCGGAAGAGGGAGCCACCCTGGTCTACCGGCGGCTGCTGGAAGAGACCGCCGCGCTGCCGGGCGTCGAGTCCGCCACCCTCACCCACGTCGTGCCGCTCGCCGGCTGGTCGCACGACACGAGAGTGGAACGCTCCGAGCGTCCCGGCGAAGCCGTCGACAGCTCCGTGAACCTCGTGGCGCCCGGCTATTTCGAGACCTTGGGCATCCGTATCCTGCAGGGGCGCGCGCTCGACCAGCGCGATCGGCGGGACGCCCCGCCGGCCGTGGTGGTGAGCCGGACGCTGGCCGAGAAGCTCTGGGGGAAGGAGAATCCGCTCGGCCACCGCGTCTCCGTCCCCGATCCTCTTCCCCGGCCCGGCGAGCCCGAGGGAGACTTCGAGGTGGTCGGCGTGGCGGCGGACGTCCGCGGCGCCTCGCTCGTCGAGCCGCCGCCGCCGCTCGTCTACTTCCCGGTCGAGCAGCGCTCCCACTCGCGGCTGACGGTGATCGTGCGCACCGCCGCGTCCCCCGCCAGCCTGGCCTCCGGGCTCCGGCGCGCCCTGCGTGCGGCGCATCCGGATCTCTCCATCGTCGATCTCGTGACCTGCGGCGAGCAGATGCGCCGCAGCCTCGCCCTGCAGCGGATGCACGCCGAGATCGCCGGCCTCTTCGCGCTCCTCGGGCTCGGCGTTTCGGTGGTGGGGCTCTTCGGCCTCCTGAGCTACATGGTGAGCCTGCGCGTGCGCGAGTTCGGCATCCGCGTGGCGGTCGGCGCCGATCCCGGCAACGTCGAGCGCCTGGTGCTGCGCCAGGGGATGGGGCTCGTCGCCCTCGGGCTCGTCTTGGGAGTGGCCGGCGCCTTTGCCGTGACGCGCCTCCTCCAGAGCCTTCTCTTCGGCGTTGCCGCCGACGATCCGTTCACCTTCCTCGCCGTCTCCGGCGGCCTGCTGCTGGTGACCTTCGCCGCCTGCTACCTGCCCGCCCACCGCGCCGCGCAGCTCGATCCGCTGGCGGCGCTGCGCGAGGCGGCGCGGTAGGCGCTACGGCGCCTGGAACTCCGCGTTGATGCTGACGTTGCTCGACGGCATGGTGAAGTTGCAGTAGTTGATCGGGTTCGCGCAGAAGCAGCCCCAGCCGAAATTGATCGTCGTACAGCCGTGGAGATAGGGATTGCTGGTGAACCACATGAACCAGTAATCCTGGTTGGCGATGGCGTAGATCGACACCTCCGTGCCGGACGCCACCGAGCTGCCGCACGAGGTCCACGAGCCGCCTGGAGGGCGGCAGGCCATGCTGAGGAAGCCGCCGGCCATCGACTGCGCGCCGTCCGTCGTCACCGTCGTGGTGAGGGTGTAATTCGTCGCCCAGGCCGCGCCTTCGCTACAGAGCCCGGCGAGGACGCCGAGCAGCAGCACGCACATCGCCCCACCGATCTTCGCGATCTTCATTGGACACCTCCTTTAGAAAAGGTGGTGCCGCGAAGACACGGGAACGAGACCCAGCGACGCTAGGCCTCAGACCGCGCGTAGACCGGCAGGAAGAACGCCGCTTTGTAATCGATGCCGGGCACGCGGGCCTTGATCTCCAGCTCCCAGTAGCGCGGCGGATCCTGGCTGGTCGCGAGGTCCCGCTTGTCCGGCAAGGGGAAGACGATGTGCAGCTCCGAGGATTCGTCCTTCTGGCGGCCGAGCTGGAAGAAGCGCGCCGCCTTGCCGGGCCCGAGGTCCACCTCGCCCGGCGCGACGACGCGCTTGTCCTCGTAGAGGGCGAAGCAGGCCACGCTCCGGTTTTTGGGCGTGCCGACGAGCCTCTCCTCGATGCAGCGCAAGGTCCACGTCATCTCCGTGTAATTGCGCAGGCGGTCCGCGCCCTGGAGGTGGACCTCGACCTCCTCGCCGAGGAAGAAAGGATTCTTCGCGAAGCGCAACTCACTCTCGCCGTACTTCGTGCCCTGGATGAGCTGATAGATCGTCACGCCCCAGAAAGCCAGCGCCACGGCGTCGCCCGTGAGCAGGAGCCAGTGGGTCGAAGGATGGAAGGGCACCAGGATCAGGGTGAAGAGCGCGGTGGTGAGGAGGAGAGAGGTCAGCCGGCGCCCGAGGCCGAGCCTCGCACCCGCGGCGCTCCAGAACGGGCTGCACAGCCAGGGCTCCTCCGGATGCTCGCGCCGCCGGCGGCGCATGCGCCACCGCACCCACATGCCGCGGCCGGCCTGCGCCATGCTGGCGAGACCCAGCACGACCAGGAAGCTGCCGACGCAGACGATGACGAGCTTGCTCGGCGAGAAGGCGCGGCTGAGCCAGTTCGAGGGGTGAAAGAGGATGTGATAGCCGCCGCCGAGAGAGAGCAGCCCGAAGAGGAACGCGGGCACGCCGGCAGGTCCGGTACGGGCCGTGCGGCCGACGATCTGCCGGTGCATGACGGTCCCTGATTGCGGCATGGTCGGCGAAGAGAGTACCTCAAACTCTAGTTCACGTAGCCGAGCGCCCGCAGCTTTTCACGCGTCTCGCGGTCCGCGGGAGCCTCCGCCGGCTCCTCCGCGGCGGCGCCGCGCCCACGCGCAGCCCAGGCGAGCAGGCGCGAGCGCAGCCAGGCCGCCTCGAAGGCGCCGCCGCCGGCGAGGTTCACCCTCTCGCCAGGGTCGCGGACGAGGTCGAACACGTACTCCGGATCGCGCGAGCGGCCCCAGCCTCCTCCCATGCCCCAGCCGGCGCCGGTGCGCGGCGCCCAGATCACCTTGAAGCGGGGCGACCAGGCGGCGTAGAGGCCTCCCTTCAGGCTCGAAGCCGCGGCCAGGCGCAGCTCGCCATGCGGATGATCTCCCCGCAGCAGCGAAGCACCTTGCGATTTCCCGGCGAGATCGAGAAGGGTCGCGTGGAGATCCAGCGTGTCCGTCGGTGACTCGACCACGGCCGGCCGCAACCTCCCCGGCGCCCAGAGGATGAGCGGGATGCGCAGCATCTCCTCGTAGAGGGTGTAGCCGTGGAGGATGCCGCCGTGATCGAACAGCTCCTCGCCGTGATCGGCGGTGACGGCGACCAGGGTCTCTCGGGGTGGCGCCCACTCGGCGAGCGCGGCGAGGAAGCGTCCCAGCTCCGCGTCGTTGTAGGCGAACGAGCCGGTGTACAGCCCTTTCAGTCTCTCCCGATCGGCGGGACTGGGAGCGATCCGCTTGTGCTCGATCCCGATCAGCGTCCGCGTATCGCCCTCGATGGTCGATCCAATCCCCGCCGTGAAGCGCGAGCGGAACGGCTCGGGAGGATCATAAGGATTATGCGGATGGATAGTGTGGAGGTATAGGAAGGCTTTCGCTCCCGGCGGCAGCGAGCGCAGCCAGGCCAACGCGGCGGCGTGGACGCGGGCGGCGTTGTCGTTGAACCCCGGTCCGCCAGTAACAGAGTCGCTGTCCATGATCGTCTCTTCAGCCGCGTGCTCGAATCCGCGATCCATACCGAAGGCCGGGCTGACGTGCACGTTGCCCGAGAAGAGGCCCGTGCGATAGCCCGCCGAGCGGAATTTCTCGGCCAGGGTCGGGCCATCCTTCGGCGTGAGCTTCCAGCCTCCTCGAGACAAAACGGTGTGACCGGTGAAGAGGGCCTTGGTCGAAGGCAAGGTGTTCGGCGCGACGCTGCGATGCGCCTTGAAGAGGACGCCTTCGCGGGACAGGCGGTCGCACGTCATCGAGGCTCCGGCAAGGCCCATCCGATCGGCCCGCAAGGCGTCCATGACGTAGACCACGACCAGACGCGGCGGAGAGGTCTTCGGCAGGACCTCGATCGGCGGCTTCGAGGGCGTCTCGATCGTTCCACCGGCGAGCCCCAACCTCTCCCATTTGCCCCCAGGTCCGGAGCCGGAGGCCCGCAGGCGGATCCGCACGAATCCGGCAGCGTTGCCCAGCGGCAGCTCGATCTTTCGCCGGCCGCGCCAACGGTTCCAGAACCCGGGAGCCCAGGAGAAGCGTCCGACCTCGGAGCCGTCCTCCTTCTCCACCGTCAGATCGAAACGCTGTCCGGGAAGAGGCGAGTCCGGCGGCACGAGGGTGCCCACGAGCACCTCCCCGCCGGAGACGGGACGCACGAAATCGATCAGCGACTCCCCGCGCTGGATCAGGTCGGCGCCTTCGGCCCGGCCCTCTCCCGGCTCCAGCGCCGGCCGTACCGCCGCCGCCAGCACCTCTGGCACCTCTCCTGCGAACGTGAGATCGACAGCAACGCGGCCGAGCGGGAGCGCCTCCATGGGCAGAGGGATTTCTAGCGAATCGGAGAGTGGGAAGGTTCCGAGGTTTTGTCCGCCGGCCTGGACGCGCACCGTCCCTGCGAGCGGCTCAGCGAAGTCGAGCACCAGCGTCCGCTTTTTCCGCTCCAGGTTGACCAGCTCGAGACGCGCCGGACGGTCTCCGGCGGGCACGAGAACGCGGCGCCGATCCGCGGCCCGGCCGGGCAGCCAACCGGTGAGGAAACGGCCGCCTTCAAGCGCCGGCGGCCAGGCGACCTCGCGGCGCTCGACCAACACGTCGGGCGTGTGGGCGCCGTCGAGGAGGAACTGCACAGGTCCTGAAGATCCGGACCCCGAGCACCCCGCGATCGAGGCAAGCATCAATGTGAACGCGGCAAGACCGGTTTTCGCCATCCGAATCGGAGCGATCCTATCGCTAGGAAGGAATTCGGCGGGGTTCTCTCGGGTGACGCCGTTCGCGGGTTATGCCGGCTCCTTCAGGACGACGGTTCGCCGCCGGAGTAGGTCCCGGAACCTCTTCCTTACGATTCGAGGCGGCTTGGCTTTAGCTCTAGCCAAGTAAGAGTGGACCTCAGAGTGGGCATAGTTGTCAGGCAGTGGGACGTGCTCGGCGCCGAACTCGAATACCTGCCCCGGTTCAGCCTCGAGCTTCTCAGGGATGTCTCCGACCGCGAAGGCGGCAATGCCAAACTGAGGATAATCGCGGAGAACATCGTCCGGGTGGCTGTACTTCTCGCGGTTGACCGAGAAGGAGGGGAACGGAAGAAACGCATCGGTAAGCATGCCGCTCACGAAATGGTCGGGATGAATCCGCCGGAAGAGGCGTTCGGAAGCCTCAAATTCCGGGTCGGGAACTTGCCCGGACGCCGGAAGATCAGTCATCGATGAAAGCCGCGATGCGCTCGAAGGAGGTCCGGAGTTGCTCCTCCTCCAGGGTCAAACGCCAGATCGTCGGCTCGCCGGAAGGCTCCGAGAGGATGGCGAGAATCTCACCATCGTTGTAGCACTCGATGTCCGCGTACTTCGGGCCGCCAGCCGAGAAGACAAGAAGAACTCCCCCTTCGGTTGAAGGTGCCACGTGGACAGGGGGAGATTCTTCCTGCTCGTGAACGAATCCCAGCACGATTCGCCCGTTACGGAGAGCCGTTTCATTCGGTGGGGAAGCGTCGTAGCTGTCCCATCCGGGAGCCAGACCGCGGAAAGTCTCGAGCCTGGCGATCTGTTCTGCCAAGCCGACCTTCTCCAAGGCTGAGGAGTCTCTACGGCGAGCGGGGTTCCGAATGGCCATGGCTTCGTTCCTTGTCGGGCCGCTGACATGCTACCACGTCCTTCTATGGAGGACAGATCAGCAGCGGTTAAGTGAAAGGCGCGTCATCCGGTTCGCCGGTGCCTCACGTATGATGGAGTGAATCCGTTCTCCTCAGGAGGCTGCGTTATGGAATCGCCCCTTCCTCCCGGACGCACCGGTCTCCCGCTGCTCGGCGAGACGCTCACGTTCGTGAAGAACCCATTCAGCTTCATCGAGCAGCGGCTCGGCGCGCATGGCCGGGTGTTCCGCTCGCACATCCTCGGCCGGCCGACCGCCATCATCGCTGGCCCGGAGGCGACAGGGCAATTCATCGACTCCGAACGCATCATGCGCGAGGGCTCGATGCCGCCGCACATCCAGGAGCTGTTCGGGGGCAGAAGCCTGCCGCTGCTCGACGGCGAGGCGCATCGCGCGCGCAAGACCCTGGTGCTGCAAGGCTTCTCTCGCGCGGCGATCTCCGCGTACATCCCCGAGATGCAGGCGGTCATCGAGCGGGCTTTCGAGCGTTGGACCGCGCAGGGCGAGATGCGCTGGCTGGACGAGCTGAAGCGGCTGGCGATCGAGGTCATCTGCACGACCGTGATCGGCATGCAGCCGGGCGAGGAGATGGACCAACTGCGCCGCGATTACGCGACCGTGCTGGCCGCCTTCGCCGCTCTCCCCATCCCGCTGCCGGGCACGCGCTACACCAAGGCCTTGAAGGCGCGCGACCGCATCCTCGCAACGCTCGCCAGCCGGGTGCGGGAACGGCGGGCCAACCCCGCGGACGACGGCCTCACCCGCATCCTCCAGGCACGCACCGCCGAAGGAGTCGTGATCTCCGACGACGAAGCCGTGCTCGAGCTGCACCACGTCGTGATCGCCGGCTACATCATCTTCAACGAGCTCGGCGCCATCGTGCAGCAGCTCACGGGGCATCCGGACGTCCGGGCGCGGCTGCAAGAAGAGATCGGGCGGCTCGTGCCTGCCGGCGCGCTGACGCTCGAGTCTCTCACCGCGATGCCGTACCTCCGGCAGGTGCTGATGGAGGTGAAGCGGCTCTGCCCCATCATCCCGGCCATCTTCGGCAAGGCGAAATCGTCGTTCGAGATCGACCGGGTGACCATCCCCGCCGGCTGGATGGTGTTGTGGGCTCCCCTGCCGACCCACAATTCGCAAAGCGTCTTCACCGATCCCGAGCGGTTCGATCCCGACCGCTTTTCTCCGGAGCGCGCGGAAGACCAGCGTCACGAGCACGCCTTCGTGCCGCAGGGAGCCGGCCCGGCGCTCGGCCACCGCTGCCCCGGGCTCGATTTCGCCACCTACTTCATGGCCGTTTTCACGGTCGTGCTCCTACGCGGCTACGACTGGACCCTGCCGCCCCAAAGTTTCGACTGCGATTGGACCAAGACGCCGCCGGATCTCGTGGAGGGCCTGCGGGCGACGGTGCGGCGGGCGTGAGGAGCGCTCAACCAAGAAAGGGCAATCATTCAGTCGGGGCAGCGGGCCGGCGGAGCTGGCTCCTCACCCACTCCTTGCGAGCCTGCCACGCTTCCTCGACCGACCTGTACTTGCGGACACCCGGAATGTGCTTCATGGGGTGAAGCCAATAGGCGAGCTGCGAGAGCGAGCAGGCGAGGCGCAAGTTGTCCGGATCGAGAGGAGGGCGCCATCGGACGCCGGGCATGTCGGCTACGGAGCGAAACTTGCGGACCGGCATCAGTCCTCCTCGATCTTGAACTCTTCTTTGATCGCCTGCGCGTCCAACCTGTCTTGCGGCCGAACGGTGTCCTTTTTCATTCTATACAGCATGCGGGGAGTCGCGACGGAAATCTGGGTTCCTTCAGCCGTCGTCAGGACCTCCGACTCGACTTCCGGGTAGCTGAATGCTTCCCCGAGCCGGGAGAGGATGTCAACCGAGTATCGGCCATGCGGCGGAGTGTACTCGACCGCAGGGTAGTCGCCCGCCAGATCCTCCGCGGAGATTTCGTCGACATTGGGGTCGTCATCGAAAAGGCTCTTGAATGCCTTCTTCAGACGGTCCACGTTCTCACGTTCCGGTGACACGAAAAAATCGAGATCGTGCGTCGCGCGGACCAAACCCTGTGCCGCCATCGCCATGGCGCCAATAAGGACGTAGCGAACACCTTCGCGCTCCAAAGCCTTGAGAATCCGTTTGGCCTCTTCGAAGTCGATTCCCGGCGGGGCTTCGTCCATGACCGGCACTATAGACCATCATCGTCGCTGTTTAGGACGCGCTCCCCCTCCGCTTGTAAAGCGCCTCGATGTGAGCCCTACCCTTGCGCACGAGTTGGAGCTCACCTTCCCTGACCAAGCGGCGCAGGACGTCCGAGGCGGTCCGCGGGCCGATTAGCTCCTTCAGGTGAGGTCGGAAGCGGCGGTTGGCCTCCGCCGCCACCGCCGCCGGACCGAAGGGCTCCTGCAGCTCCGCGCTCGCGATTGCCATCTGCAGCAAGCCGCTGACGAACTTCCTCCCCGGCCGCGGCAGCTTCAGGGCGGCCGGTGGCGGCGCGGGTGGCTCCACCGGTCCGACGAGATCCGCCGCCGAGGCGGCTGCCGCGCGGAACGTCGCGAGGCTCTGCCGCACCTTCTCCAGCTCCGCCGTATGCACCGCCCGCTGCTCGCGATGATGGGCCTGCTGCTGCTCGTGGAAGGCCTCCTGCTCGGCGTGAAAGGCCTCCCGTTCGCGGTGATGCGCCTCGCGTTTCTCCAGGTGCGAGAGCATCTCCTCAATCGACAGTCTCGTGCTCATACGCCTGCCTCTCGCCTCCAGGATTGCGGTGAAGCCGTCTGGAGCACATCCTAACACGCGGCGAGACCGGAACTTAGGCCGAATCGCGGTGAAGAAGCTTACATTGCGGTGAATAAGCTTACATCGCGGTGCAGAAGGATACATTGCGGCACAGAAGCTTCGGCACCGCAATGTATGCTTCAGTCGCGGCACAGAAGCTTCGGCGCCGCAAAGTAAGCTTCAGTCGCGGTCAATAAGCTTACATCGCGGCAAAGAAGAAGACTTTGCGGCACAGAAGCTTACATTGCGGTCCAGAAGGATCGGTGCCGCAATGCAGGATTGCATTGCGGTGAAGGAGCTTAGATCGCGGCGAAGAAGCCGACATCGCGGCACAGAAGGTTACATTGCGGTCTATAAGCTTCGGCACCGCAATGCAAGCTTCACTCGCGGCACAGAAGCTTCGGTGCCGCAATGTAAGCTTCAGTTGCGGTCAATAAGCTTACATCGCGGCCAAGAAGCTTACATCGCGGTGCAGAAGCTTACATTGCGGCAAAGGAGCCGGCGAAGACGCCGGCGCTCCCAGGAGCTGCTACGCGCCCAGCGGCGTCTTCGGCACGCCCCCAGCCTTGGCCTTGAGATAGTCGCGGTTCATCCTGGCGATGAAGTCGATCGAGATCTCTTTCGGGCAGACGGCCTCGCACTCGGCGAAGTTGGAGCAGGCGCCGAAGCCTTCCTTCTCCATCGTCTCGACCATGGCGCGGGCGCGGTCGGTGCGCTCGGGCTGGCCTTGCGGCAGGAGATTCAGGTGCGAGACCTTGGCGGAGGTGAAGAGCTGCGCCGCGCCGTTCGGGCACTGCGCCACGCAGGCGCCGCAGCCGATGCATTGCGCGGCGTCGAAGGCGCGGTCGGCGAGCGGCTTCGGCACCGGGATGATGTTGGCCTCGGGAGCGCTGCCCGTATTGACCATGATGAAGCCGCCGGCCTGGATGATGCGGTCGAAGGCGCCGCGGTCCACCACCAGATCCTTGATCACCGGGAACGCCTTGGCACGCCAGGGCTCGAGGTAGAGCACGTCGCCGTCCTTGAAGTGGCGCATGTGAAGCTGGCAGACCGTAGTGGCGGGCAGCGGCCCGTGCGCCTCGCCGTTGATCATGAAGCCGCAGGAGCCGCAGATCCCCTCGCGGCAATCGTGCTCGAAGGCGATGGGCTCCTCGCCGCGCTCGGCGAGCTGCTCGTTGAGGACGTCCAGCATCTCCAGGAACGAGGCATGCTCGTTGACGTCCTTGGCCTCATATCGCACCATCCGGCCCTCGTCCGTAGGACTCTTCTGGCGCCAGACGTGGAGGGTCAGGTTCATCACTTGTAGCTCCTCTGCGTGGGCTTGACGGACTCGAACTCGAGCGCCTCCTTGTGCAGCGCCGGGGGCCTCTCCGCGCCCTTCCATTCCCACGCCGCCACGTACGAATAGCGGGCGTCGTCGCGCAGGGCCTCACCCTCGGCCGTCTGGTGCTCCTCGCGCAGATGGCCGCCGCACGACTCGTCGCGGTCGAGGGCGTCGCGGCACATCAGCTCGGCCAATTCGAAATAGTCCGCCACCCGGCCGGCCTTCTCCAGCTCCTGGTTGAGCTGCTCGGCGCCACCGACGATACGCAGGTCGCGCCAGAATTCCTCACGCAGCGCCGGGATGAGCTCGAGAGCCTTTTTCAGGCCGGCGGCGTTGCGGGCGATGCCGCAGTACTCCCAGACGAGGCGGCCCAGCTCGCGGTGGAAGGAGTCGGCGCTGCGCTTGCCGCCGATCGACACCAGGCGGCGGACGCGCTCGGCGACTTCGCCCTCCGTGGAGTGGAAAGCGTCCGTGTCCGTCGAGAGAGCTTCGCCAAGAAGTCCCGAGAGGTAATCGCCGATGGTGTACGGGATGACGAAGTAGCCGTCCGCGAGCCCCTGCATCAGCGCGGAGGCGCCCAGCCGGTTGGCGCCGTGATCGGAGAAGTTCGCCTCGCCCAGGGCGTACAAACCCTGGACGTTGGTCATCAGATTGTAGTCCACCCACAGGCCGCCCATGGTGTAGTGGGGCGCCGGATAGATGCGCATGGGAACGGCGTAGGGATCCTCGCCGGTGATCTTCTCGTACATCTCGAAAAGGTTTCCATAGCGCTCCTCGATGGTGCCCCGCCCCAGCCGCTTGATGGCGTCCGCGAAATCGAGGTAGACGCCGTTCTTCTGCGGCCCCACGCCGCGGCCCTCGTCGACCACCATCTTGGCGTTGCGGGCGGCGACGTCGCGCGGCACAAGGTTACCGAAGGCCGGGTACTTGCGCTCCAGGTAGTAATCGCGGTCGCCTTCCGGGATCTGGTCGGGCGCGCGCTTGTCGTTCGGATCCTTGGGCACCCAGATGCGCCCGTCGTTGCGCAGCGACTCGCTCATCAGCGTCAGCTTGGACTGGTAATCGCCGGAAGCCGGGATGCACGTGGGATGGATCTGCGTGAAGCAGGGATTGGCGAACAGCGCGCCGCGCCGGTGGGCGCGCCAGACGGCGGTGACGTTCGAGCCCTTGGCGTTGGTGGAGAGGAAATAAACGTTGCTATAGCCGCCGGTCGCCAGCACCACGGCGTGGCCGGCGTGGCGCTCGATCTTGCCGCTCACCATGTCGCGGGTGATGATGCCGGCGGCACGGCCGTTGTCCACCACCAGGTCGAGCATCTCGGTGCGCGGGAACATCTTCACCTTGCCGGAAGCGATCTCCTTGCACAGCGCCTGGTAGGCGCCGAGCAGGAGCTGCTGGCCGGTCTGGCCGCGGGCGTAGAAGGTGCGCGCCACCTGCGCGCCGCCGAAGGAGCGGTTGTCGAGCAGGCCGCCGTACTCGCGGGCGAAGGGCACGCCCTGGGCCACGCACTGATCGATGATCTCGAGCGACACCTCGGCGAGTCGGTAGACGTTGCCCTCGCGCGAGCGGAAGTCGCCGCCCTTGATCGTGTCGTAGAACAGCCGGAAGACGCTGTCGCCGTCGTTGTGATAGTTCTTGGCGGCGTTGATGCCGCCCTGGGCGGCGATCGAGTGGGCGCGGCGGGGCGAGTCCTGGAAGCAGAAGCACTTCACGTTGTAGCCCAGTTCGGCGAAGCTCGCGGCGGCCGACGCGCCGGCGAGCCCGGAGCCCACGACCAGGATGGTGAACCGCCGCTTGTTGTTGGGATTGACCAGCTTGAGATGGCCTTTGTGGTCCTCCCACTTCTTCTCCAGGGGACCGGAAGGAACCTTGCTCTCGAGCGTCATGGCGCGGCGCTCCTATTTCACCCAGCCGGCCAGCACGGCCAGGGGAAACGAGATGTTGCCGAGGGTGATGATCCAGGCGAAGGCGTGGGCGAAGCTGTTGCGCCAGCGGTTGAATCGCGGATGGTTCCACCCCAGCGACTGAAACATGCTCCACAGCCCGTGGTAGAGATGGAAGCCCAGCGCCACCTGCGCCACGATGTAGAACAGCGACACGTACCACACGCTGAAGCCGGCGACCACGTTGTGGTAGACGTTGCCCTCCTGGAAATCCGGATGAACCGTGCCGGTGGTGAAGTGCAGGAGGTGGTAGATCACGAAGAGGAGGATGATCACGCCGCCCCAACGCATGGTGCGCGACGCGTAGGTGGTGTGGATCTTGAGGCGGCTCACGTACTCGCGCGGCCGCGCCGCCTGGCTCATCCGCGTCACCTGCCACGCCGCCCAGATGTGGAGCACCACGGCGGCGAGGAGGACGGCGCGGAAGATCCACAGCAGCGTATAGGCCGGAAGGAAGGGCTCGCCGACGTGGCGCAGGAAGTAGCCGTAGGCGTCGAGGTACCGCATCGGCTTGTAGGCGCCCTCCTGGTAGATGTCGAACTGGCCGGCCTCGAAGATCTTCAGGTTGCCGATGAAGTGAATCACGATGAAGCCGAAGAGGATGATGCCGGTGACGGCCATCACCGCCTTCTTGCCCACCGCGGAACGATAGAGATCAGTGAACCAGGACATGGGGTTTCCTCGTGGCTGCGCGGCCCGGGGATATCTTATGCCAGATCGAGCCCGCCCCCGCCCAAACCCTCACCGGGAGAGGGGAAAAAGAAGCAAGACAAGATGACTGGCGCAGCAGGTTTTCGTAGGGGCAGGGCTTGTCCCCGCCCGCAACGTTCCTGGGC
>JBIOVX010000250.1:0-13783 GCA_044868005.1 Thermoanaerobaculia bacterium
TCAGGGCGCCTACGCGCGTCAGGGCGGCCACATAGGGCCGCCCCTACAGAACGGTGCCGCGAAAGGAAACCGGCGCGCCGTTCAGGCCGTGCGCTCGATGGGCACTCCCACCAGGTTGCCCCACTCCGTCCAGCTCCCATCATAGTTCCGCACCTGTTTGAAGCCCAACAGGTGGGTGAGGACGAACCAGGTGTGGCTGCTGCGCTCGCCGATGCGGCAGTAGACGACGACGTCGTCCTCGGGCTTGATCTTCGCCTCGTTTTCGTAGAGGTTGCGCAGCTCCGCGGCCGTCTTGAAAGTGCCGTCCTCGGGATTGACCGCCTTGGCCCAGGGGACGTTGGCCGCACCGGGGATGTGGCCGCCGCGCAGCGCGCCCTCGTTGGGGTACTCCGGCATGTGCAGCCGCTCGCCGCTGTACTCCTGCGGGCTGCGCACATCCACCATCGGCTTTTTCGCCTCGACGTGCTTCAACACCTGATCGCGGAAGGCGCGGATCTTCTTGTCGTCCCGCTCGGCGGCCTTGTAGTCGCTCGCCGCGTAGCTGGGGACGTCCTTGGTCAGGGGCCGGCTCTCGTTGACCCACTTGATGCGGCCGCCGTCCATGACCTTGGCCTTGTCGTGGCCGAAGAGCTGGAAGACCCAGTAGGCGTAGGTCGCCCACCAGTTGTTGCGGTCGCCGTAGAAGACGACCGTGGTGTCCTTGTCGACCCCGATGCGCCGCATCAGGGACTCGAAGCCCTCGCGGCCGAGGTAGTCGCGCCGCACCGGATCGTTGAGGTCGCGCGTCCAGTCCACCTCGACGGCGCCGGGGATGTGCCCGGTCGAATACAGCAGGGGGTCCTCGTTGGACTCGATGATCCGCACCCCCGGATCGTTCAGATGGCCGGCGACCCACTCGGTCGACACCAGCACCTCGGGACGAACGTAACCACGGCTCTCGATATCGCTCACGACGGTCTCCTTTCGCGCCCTTGCCGCAGCGGCAAGCTCCATTTGTGACCAATCCTATCACCAACTAGAGTGCCGGCGGCCGGACCGGGAGAGCCCGCCAGGGGACTCTCTCATATTTCGACCGGGGTCTAGGACCAAAGTCCAATGGTTTCAGCGCTCATAAATTGTGATATCTTCTTAACTTAAACTGTGTCCTGTCCGGAGCCGGAGGGACATTCTGGCTTTCATAGGCAGTCGCCGCCGGCCGTGGTGGCCGGCACCGAGCTGCCGAGGGGAGGAGTTTGAGAGATGTCACGCCGTACGTTGCGCCGCGCCGCCGTCCTCGTCCTCATCTCATCGCTGGGGATCCTCGCCGTCCCACCCGCCCGAGCCGCTCAAACGCGCAGCGAGCTCGTCATCCAGCCGGACATTTTCGTTCGTACTTTGGTGTACAATGTGATAGATTTCTTGCGCAGCCTTGCGGCGACCAAGGACAATCCGCCGCCGAACGGTCCGCCTAATCCGGGGAGCTACGAAGGGTCCTCCGGTTGTCCGCTGGGCGGCAAACCCCCGTGCGGTCCCCCTCAGTGAGGGGCCGAGGGATCTGCTGTATCCGGGTCTCGTCTGCTGCGATGATTGATTGAAGTGGGGCTGAAGCGGAGGTGGTTGTGGATCGGCACCCTGATCGCGAGGTCCTGGAGCGGTTCCTCGGCGGCGAGCTGTCTGCGGAGGCCAGCCGCGAGCTGCAACACCACGTCCTGCTCTGCGCGGACTGCGAGGAGCGGCTGGTGGCGCTCCTTTCGGCGCCCGCTTCGTCTCCCGGGCCCCAGAACGTAGGCATGGTCCGCCGCCTCCTGGACGATTGCCGGGCGGAGCTTTCCCGCCATCGCCTCCGCGCCGAGCGGCCCGCGGCGGCCACTCTCTGGGAGGAGTTCGAGTCTCAGGACCCGGCTCGCCGGCGCAACCTGATCGCGCGGGACTCCCGGTTCCAGAGCTGGGGGTTCTGCGAGCTTCTCCTGGAGCGTTCTTTCCAGGCTGTCCCCGTGGATCCCCACAAGGCGGAGGAGCTGCTGCGCCTGGCGCTCGACGTGGCCGACCGGCTCGATCCGGCAGCGCATAGCCCCGGCGCCGTGGAGGCGACCAAGGCCCGGACCTGGACCCATCTCGGCAATACGCTGCGCCTTCTGGAGGAGTTCCGCCTGGCGGAGACAGCCTTCCAAACGGCCGAGGTCCACCTCTCCCGAAGCTGGCTCGACCCCAAGGATGAGGCGTTCCTCCTCGAGTGCAGGGCCACTTTGAGGCGGGCCCAGCGCCGCTTCGACGAGGCTCTCGACCTGCTCGGGGGTGCGATCACCGTCTACCGCGAGATCAACGAGCCCCCTCTGCAAGGCCGGGCGCTGATGCTCAAGGGGTTGACCCTGCAGTATCAGGGGGACGTCGCGGCCGCCGCCGACTGCTTCCGCACCTGCGTATCCCTGCTCGAAGAACCGCGGTTGCTGGCGTTGTGCCGGCTCAACCTCGCCGGCTGCCTCCAGGACGCTGGCCACAGCGCCGAGGCCGCGGCGCTGCTCCCCGCGGCGCGCCGGGCCGTGGAGCAAGCGGGCACGGCGACCGACCTGCTGCGCCTGCGCTGGACCGAAGCGAAGGTGGCGGCGGGGCTGGGCCAATCCACCGAGGCCGAAGCCGCGTTTCTGGAGGTGCGCCAGGCTTTCCTCGACGGCTCGTCCGCCTTCGACGCGGCGCTGATCTCGCTGGATCTGGCGGCCCTCTACCTCCGGCAGGGGCGGGTCGAGGAGACCAAATGCCTGGCGGCGGAGATCCTGCCGGTCTTCAGCTCCCGCGAGGTGCACCGCGACGCCCTCGCCGCCGTGATCATGTTCCAGCGTGCCGCCGAGCTGGAGAATCTCACGCTCGGCCTCGTCGAGGAGATCGGCGCCCGTCTGCGGAGCACCCGCACCTCACCCCCTGCCCTCCCCTCCTGAAAGAGAGGGGGAAGAGTCACCGGCCGCCGGCCAGACAGAGTCCATCTTTTTTTCATAGAAGTTCTTAAAATTTCTTAAGTCCTGTCCCGCTCGGATCATGGATGGGCCACCTGACCTTCAGGAGGCAGGCGCCGCCGGCCATGATGGCCGCCGCCGGCCTGCCGTTAAGGAGTCGTAGAGATGTCACGCCGTACGTTTCGTCGTGCCGCCGTTCTCGCCCTTGTCTCCTCTCTGGGAGTCCTCTCCATCCCCAGAGCTGAAGCCGCTCCCTCGCGGCGCGGTGCAGGAGCCGTCATCCGGACGGATCTTTCGCTTCGTACTTTTGTGTACTCTGTGATAGATTTATTGCGCAGTCTCTCGGCGCCCAAGGACGATCCGCCGCCGAACAACCCGGGGAGCAATCCGGGGAACGACCCGCCGGGCACCGGCGACCGCGAAGGGTCCGCGGGCAACCCGCTCGGTCATCCTCCGGGTCAGGGTTAGGAAGGAGTATGCTGAAGCTGGAAATCTTCTGCTGCAACTGTTGAAGAGGAGGCGGTTGTGTCGGATCAGCATCCCGAGGCCGAGGTTCTGGAGCGGTTCCTCGGCGGCGACCTTGCCGCGGACGCCAGCCGCGCGCTCCAGCGCCATGTCCTTCTCTGTCCGGCTTGCGAGGAGCGCCTGGTGGCCCTGTTGCCGGGGCCTGTTCCGTCCGCCGGACCGCAGGATGCGGACGAGGGCCCGGTGCATCGCCTCCTGGACGGCTCCTTGCCGAAGCTCTCCCGGCGCCGCCGGGGCCTCCGCGCGGAGCGGTCCGCGGCGGCCACGCTCTGGCAGGAGCTCGAGTCTCAGGACCCGGCGCATCGCCGGATCCTGATCGCGCGGGACTTCCGGTTCCAGAGCTGGGGGTTCTTCGAGCTCCTTCTGGAGCGTGCTTTCCAGGCCGTCCTCGAGGACCCCCGCGGGGCGGAGGATCTCCTGCGTCTGGCGCTCGACGTGGCCGACCAGCTCGATCCGCAAGAGCATGGCCCCGGCGCCGTGGAGGCGGCCAAGGCGCGGGCGTGGACCCACGTCGGCAACGCGTTGCGCGTCCTGGAGGAGTTCCGCCTGGCGGAGACGGCCTTCGAGACGGCCGAGCTCCACCTCTCCCGAAGCTGGCTGGATCCTCTGGACGAGGGGTTGCTCCTCGAGTGCAGGGCCAACCTGCGGCGGGCCCAGCGCCGCTTCGCCGAGGCCCTGGAGCTGATCGCGGACGCGGATGCCATCTATCGTGAGATCCGCGAGCCCCAGCTCCAGGGCCGGGCGCTGATGACCAAAGCGCAGATCCTTCTTTACCAGGGCGACGCCGAAGAGGCCGCGGACTGTTTCCGCACCTGCCTGCCCTTGCTCGAAGAGCCGCGGTCGCTGGCGCTGTGCCGGCTCAACCTCGCCGTCTGCCTCCAGGACGCCGGCCACAGCGTCGAAGCCGCGGCGCTGATCCCCGAAGCGCGGCGCAGCCTGGAGGCTGCGGGCACGCGGCCCGATCTGCTGCGCCTGCGCTGGACGGAGGCGAAAGTGGCGGCCTCGCTGGGGCGGCCCGCCGAGGCCGAAGCCGCCTTCCTCGAAGTGCGCCAGGCGTTCCTCGACGGCTCGTTCGCCTTCGACGCGGCGCTGATCTCGCTCGATCTGGCGGCCCTCTACCTGCGGCACGGACGGGTGAAGGAGACCAAATCCCTGGCGGCGGAGATCCTGCCGGTGTTCCGCTCCCGCGAGGTGCACCGCGACGCGCTGGCCGCGGTGATCGTGTTCCAGCGCGCCGCCGAGATGGAGAAGCTCACGCTCGGCCTCGTCGAGGAGATCGGCGTCCGCCTGCAGAACGCCCGCACCTCACCCCCTGCCCCCTCTAAGCCCTGACCGTGCTCGCCTGCGGTCCCTCGAAGCCCTGCTCCTGGGCGAAGCGCACCTGCGAGCCGACCTCTAGCCCGTCGAATCCCGGCGGCTCGAGGACGGCGTTGCGGTGGAAGTAGATCTCCTCGCCCTCCGGGCCGGCGATGAAGCCGAAGCCCTCCTCGGGGAAGATGCGGATCACCTGGCCCTCGGGCGGCAGCACCGGCGTCTTCACCTCGCCGCGCCGGCGGCGCGACCACTCTTCCACTTGCCGCTCGGCGGCTTCGAAGGCCTCCCGGATCGCTACCGGCAGCTCCGCGTGCTCTTTGTCCGCCACCAGCTCGCTGCCGGGGACCGTGATATCCAACCGCACCCTGTATGGACCTCCCTCCTGGTGATGGTTGCGCGTAGACCGCTCGACGGCGATACGGCAGCTCGTGATGCGATCGAAATACCGCTCCAGCTTGTCCGCGCGGCGGCGCAGCTCGGCTTCGAGCGGCGGCGAAAGATCGATCCAGCGGGTGGAAATCTCCAGGGGTACCTGCATGCTCTGCTCCTTTCCCTTTCGGGAGGGAGCTTTCGCAAGCCGCATGCCATCCGTGCCCGCGTGGTAGCATCGAGCTCATCGCAACTCCCGAAGCGTTCGTCCGTAGGTAATAGGTGAAGGTCCCCCTGATCCAACCCCATGAAATCGCCATGTTCGAGAAAACGATAAACCCCAGGTTCAAGGTCCAATCTCCGTTCCTCCAACACCTGCGCGGCCGCCTCGGCAAGCTCGGCTTCTGGCTGCTGCTCGCGCTGGTGCCGGTCTTCTTCCTGCGCGGCTGCGTCCTCACCTACGTGCCGCCGGACCAGATCGGCGTCCGCCAGGTCTCCTACGGTTCCGGCAAAGGCCTGCGCAAGCAGACGGTCCGGCCGGGCTACCGGCGCGAGATCACCAGCTTCGAGAAGATCCACACCTTCCCCCGCGACGTCCAGGTGGTCGAATTCACCAACAGCATGGCGGAAAAAGGCGAAGGCCACCGCCAGATGGCGGCCATCAAGGTGCCCACCGTGGACGGCTATCCCGTAGACGTGGACGTGACGGTGCTCTACCGCGTCACCGATCCCTACAAGGTGGCCTCGAAGTTCGGCTTCGGCAGGGTCTACGAGGAGGCGGTGGTGATCCGCTTCACCGATCCGGTGATCAAGCGCCATCTGGGCGAGCTGCGGGCCGAGCAGTTCTACCACGAGGCGCGGCTGGCCAAGGTCCATGCCCTGAAGGCGGAGCTCGCCCGGCGATTCGCGCCCAACGGCCTGGCCCTCACCGACGTCCTCATTCGCCAGTACGACTATCCGGAAACGTTCCAGTCGCTGACCGAGCAGAAGAAGATCCAGGACCAGTCGGTGCTGGCCAACCGCGCTCTCGCCCAGCAGGCCGAGGTGCAGACGCGGCTCAACCAGACGATCGCCGAGGGCCAGAACCTGATCAACGTGAAGGCCTCGGAGTTCAACGCGCAGATCACGGCGATCAACGCCCAGCGAGACCTCTACGAGAGGCAGAAGCGGGCCGAGGCCGACCTGCTGGTCAAGACGGCCGAGGCCGACGGCACGGAGGCGATCAACCGCGCCCTCGAGGGTGCCGGCTCGGCCAAGCTCCTGCGGCTGCGCCGCGGGCTCGCCCTGCTCAACAGCATCAAGGGCCCCATCTATATCACCGAGGATCCGACGGATCTCGGCAAGCTCGGCTCCCAGAAGCAGTGAAGGGACGAAAACGGCCATGAAACGCATCGCGCTCGCTCTCATCCTTCTCGCCCTCGCGCTCGCCGGGTGCACGCCGCACCAGACCGAGGCGACCGAGGTCGGCGTGAAATTCAACAAGCTGACCCGCTCGTACGAGCTCAAGGAGGCCGGGGCCACCCACTTCTTCCTGCCGCTCGTCAACGACTGGCAGACGTTCGACATCTCGCTGCGCAACCTGGTGATGACGGCTTCTTTGGAGTCCGGCGACCGCCAGGGCAAGGACGACCTCCGTTTCAAGACCCGGGACGGCAACGACATCGAGACGGACGTGACGGTGCGTTGGCGCATCGATCCCACGAAGGTGGATCAGGTCTGGAAAGCCGTGGCGCCGAGCACCGATCTGGTGGAGGAGCGGCTGGTGCGGCCGCAGGCGCGGGCCTACATCCGCGACGTCCTCAACCGGCTGAACTCGGAGGATTACTACAATCCCACGCAGCGCTTCAAGGCGGCCAACGACGCCTCGCAACTGCTCTCCGCGCACCTGCGGCCTTACGGCGTCATCGTCGAGCAGGTGCTGCTCGGCGACTTCTCCTTCAAGCCCGACTATCAGCGGCTGATCAACGCCCGCAAGGAAGCGGAGAAGACGGCGGAGAAGCTGGAGGCGGAGATCCTCGCCACGCTGGAGGCGAACCAGGCCAACCTGCAGTCGAAGGTCGCCGAGCTCACCGAGCAGCTCACCCGCGCCCAGGGCAACTTCGAGCAGGCCAAGCGCAACGCCGACGCCTACCTGGTGCGCCGCGAGCAGGAGGCGCAGGCCACGCTGGCGGAGAAGACCGCCGTCGCCGAGGGCATCCGCAAAGAGCGGGCGGCCCTCAACAGCAGCGCCGGCGACGCCTACGTCAACCTGCAGCTCATCGAGGCGCTGCAGAAGAAGGAGATCCGCCAGATCCCCAAGCTGCCGAGCGGCAACGTCATCATCGACGGCAACAAGCTCCTCGAGCAGCTCGGCGTCACCCGCTACCAGATCCAGCAGCAGGCGCCGCCGCCGGAGTAAAGGAGACCGGAGACACTCTCATGTTGAACCTGGCAGGCTCATCGTACGACTACGGCAACGTCCTCTTCGCCGTGCTCCAGGAGTGCGAGCACCGGCGGCGCGCCCTGCTGCCGAACGAGGCCGAGGCCCGTCTGCGCGAGATCGCCCGCGCCAAGCTGGCCGAGATCCGCGAGAGCTACGACGAGTGCGGCGGCACCGCGGGCTACTGGCAGGAGCTCGAGCGCGATGTGATCGAGACCGCCCTGCCGCAGTACGTCCCGGCCGCCGTCGAGCAGACGCGGCTGGAAAAGTCCAACTACGACCTCTGGCGGCAGGGCGATCCCGCCGCCCGCGCACTCTTCGGCCTCATCGGCCTGGTGATCGGCGGGCTCATCATCGCGGCACCTTTCATCCCGATCTTCGAGGATGCCTTCGCCTTCGCTCTAGCGGCGGCCGGCTTCCTCTATCCTGAGATCAAGAAGACGGCCATCGACTATCGCCACGCGCGCGTGCTCAACCGGCTGATCACCAAGGCGGAGAAATACCAGAAGGATCAGCGGCTCCACTACGTGAGCGAGGCGCGCCTCAACGAGGAGCTGGCGGCCGTCGGCTCCGCCCCGCGCCCGCGTGCCGCCGAGGCCGGCAAGGTGGTGGATCACCCTTCGAGGCCGCGGGGAAGGGAGAGGGCGTAGAGAATCGGTCTGATCGGTTCGATCGGACCGATCTCGATTCAGGAGAGCGGCCGCGAGATCACGCAGGCGTTGATGCCGCCGATGCCCATCGAGAGCTTGCCCGCCACGCCGCGCGAAACCGGGCAGGGCTGGTCGAAGACGTAGGCGTCGTGGATCTCGGCGATCTCGCGGTTGAGCTCGCCGGGCGCCAGCGGCGTCGGGAAGATCTGGCCGCGCTCGTAGCCGAGATACTGCGCCGTCAGCTCCCAGCCGCCGCCGGCCGACATGCCGTGGCCGAAGGTGCCCTTGCGGGCCGTCACCAGCACGGAGTCGGGGACGAGCCCGCGCAGGGTCTCCACCTCGCGGTAGTCGCCCGGGGTGGCGGTGGCGTGGAGGTCCCAGGTGGCGATGTCCTGCGGCTGGATGCCGGACATCTCGAACGCCTGCTCCATGGCCGCGGTGGGCCCATGGACCGAAGGAGTGATGATGTGGTCGGCGTCCGAGCTGACGCCGACGGCGACCGGCTCCATGCCCAGGGGACGGAAGCCCTTCGCCGTCATGTGCTCCAGATCGCCGAGGATCCATAGCACCGCGCCGCCGGCGACGTGGGTGCCGCGCAGGCCGGTCAGCGGTTTCGACACCGCGGCGTCGGCCGAGATCACCCGCGCGGCGTAAAAGGCGCCGACGGAGAGCGCCATCGGAGGAGGATCGGTGGCGCCGATCACTACGGCCTTCGCCTCGCCGCGGCGGATGGCGTCCATCCCCAGCTTCAGACAGACCCCGAAGGTCGAGCAGGCGCCCACCGGCGCGAAAGCCAGGCCGGTGATGTGGCCGAGCATCGAGATCTGTGCCGCCGGCGTGTTCCAGATGTTCCACACCAGGTTGGCCGAGACCGACTGCCAGGGCGGCGTGGGCTCGCCCCACCGCTCGTGCATCTGGCGCAGGCGGCGCTGCTTCTCCTTGAGCATGCTCACCTTGCCCTTTTCGATATCCCCCTGGACGTTGAGGCCTTCGATCTCGGCGAGCTCGCGCAGGTAGGCGTGGAGATCCGGCGAGCCGGCCGCCCAGTAGTGCCACCAGGCCGCTTGGGCGTCGAACCGCTCGTCGGCATCGGCGATCGTCTCCGGGTCCGGCGGCGCGCCGTCTCCCCCGCTCCCTCCCTTCCGGTACTCCTCCAGGGCGGGATTGCGCTCGGCCCAGAAGCGGTCCCACCGCCGCTGGCCGCGGTCGAGCGCCCGCGTGTTCTGCATGATGGTCTCGACGCAGCCGATGCCCGTCCCCATGTAGATGTGGGCCGCGGTCCCCAGGCTCCTCAGCTCCTCTTCGAGGCCGGGGTTCTGCCCGAGCGCCTGGATGAAGGAGCCGATGGCGTAGAGCACCGGCAGGTCCATCTTCTCGGTGAGCTGATGGAAGCGGGCCGGCGGGAAGCGCTCGGCGATCCAGCCGCGGTAGTCCTCGAACGAGAACTCCGGCACGCCCACCAGGAAGTTGTCCGGCCCGAAGCCGTTGAACGGCTCGAGCCAGCTCCCGGAGCACGCCAGGTTCCGCGCGAAGGCGTCGATGTTGGGCGAGCGCGGCGCGACGATGCCCCAACCGAAGATTCCGACTCTGCGCAAGGAAATCCCTCCCTCCGAAGCCCGGATTCTGCCATAGGCCGGGCTTTAGAGGATGGGTGGGGCCGGCTTCGCGGGCTCCGGCCCCCGAAAATCGCAGGAAGTCACGGCAGACCTACAGCTCGGAGATGTCGACGCCGCCGTTGGTCGTGCGGATGTAAAGCTTGCCGCCGCCGCCGTTGATGTCTCCCCGCAGGCTGTGCTTGCCCGGCTTCGCGCCCTCGACCTCGAAATCGCTCTGCACCCGGCCGTTGGTGGTAGACACGTCGATCGACAACCGCGCGTCGCGCGGCAGGCGCAGCGAGACGCGGCCGTTGGTGGTCTCGAAGCTCAGGTCGCTGTCGTCGCCGAGGCCGGTCAGCTCGGCGTCGACGGAGCCGTTGGTGGTGACGGCGCGCAGTGCACCGGCCGAGCGGCTGACGTCGATGCCGCCGTTGATCGTCTCCAGCTCCAGGTCTCCCTGCACGTCCTTGATGGTGAGAAAGCCGTTGATCGTCTCCATGTGCGCCTTGCCGCGGGTGCCGGTCACCGTCAGCGGGCCGTTGACGTTCTCGGCAACGAGCTCGGCTTGGCGGGGCACGTGGATGCGGTAGTTGACGCTGACGTTCGCATGCTGGCCGAGGAGCCAGTCGAAAAAGCCGTTCTCCAGCCGCGGGTGCTTGGTCTCGATCCGCACGCCCTTCGCATCCTGGGCTACCTCGATCGTCACTTTGCTCATCACCCTCCGGGCCTCGTCGTTGCTGCCCGCCTTGACCTGTTTCTCGGCTTCGATCTTGACCTCGTTGCGGTCCCAGGCTTCGAAGCTCACGCTGCCGTTGACGTTGGCGAGCCGGATCTCGGAGCCGGGCCGCAGCGCAACGGTCTTGTTGAACGGCTCCTTTACGGTGACCGCCTCGGCGATGGCCGCCAGCAGCAGGACACCGAAGAAGAGCGGGAGAATCCTGCGTAGTTTCGGGGTGGGCATGGGGAAATCCCTCCTTGTCTCCCTCTCCTACGATGGCTGGGCGGGAAAGGTTACAGGCACACACAAAGTACAATGTCGCGGGAGGCTTTCGCGGTGCCGGAACAACACGAAGCACACGATCTCGAGCTGCTGTTGCAGGTGCTGCCGCCGGCGATGCGGGCGAAGATCGAGGTCCACCCCCGGCGGAGCGAGCTGCTCGAGCTGGTGCTCGATCTCGGCCGCATCCCGGAGGCCCGCTTTCCCGACGGCGGCGAGCCGCTCTCCGATCAGCTGGTGAGCCGCGACGACATCGCCTATGTGGTGGAGCGCATCGGCCGCTTCGGCAAGGACAACCGTGCGGGCATCGAGCGCACCCTCCACCGCATCTCCGCCATCCGCAACCGGGTGGGCGAGGCCGTCGGCCTCACCTGCCGGGTCGGCCGCGCCGTCTTCGGCACGGTGGACATCCTGCGCGACGTGATCGAGGCCGGCCGCTCCCTCCTGCTGCTCGGCCGCCCCGGCGTCGGCAAGACGACGCTGCTGCGCGAGGCGGCGCGCGTGCTGGCGGACGACCTCAATAAACGGGTGATCGTCGTCGATACCTCGAACGAGATCGCCGGCGACGGCGACGTGCCGCACTCCGGCATCGGCAGCGCGCGGCGCATGCAGGTGCCTTCGCCGGACGAGCAGCACGCGGTGATGATCGAGGCAGTGGAGAACCACATGCCGCAGGTGATCGTCATCGACGAGATCGGCACCGCGGCCGAGGCCCTGGCGGCGCGCACCATCGCCGAGCGCGGCGTGCAGCTCATCGCCACGGCCCACGGCAATACGTTGGAAAACCTGCTGCAGAACCCCACGCTCTCGGACCTCGTGGGCGGCATTCAGGCCGTCACCCTCTCCGACGAGGAGGCGAGGCGGCGGGGCACCCAGAAGACCGTCCTCGAGCGCCGGGCGCCTCCCACGTTCAACGTGCTGATCGAGATCCAGGAGCGGGACCGTCTGGCCGTGCACCACGACGTGGCCGAGGTGGTGGACCGCTCCCTCCGCGACGTGCCGCCGCGTCCGGAGCTGCGCACGCGCACCGCGGCCGGCGAGGTGGAGATCCGCAAGGCGGAGCGCCCGGAAGCCGCGAAGGCACGGCCGGCCCGCCCCGTCTCGCCCTGGTTCGCCGCTCCCCCCGCCGGGGAAGAGAGGACGGAAGAGACCGAGGCCCAGCCCTCACCGCCGCCGAAGGCCCTCCGCGGCAAGACCGTGCGCATCTTTCCCTACGCCGTGAGCAAGGCGAAGCTGGAGCGCGCGCTGCGCAAGTTCCGCGTCGCCGCCTATCTCGTCGATGACCTCGAGGACGCCGACATGGTGGTGACCCTGAAATCCCAGGAGCGGCGCCAGCCGCGGCGGCTGCGCGACGCCCACGCCCGGGGCATCCCCTTCTACGTGGTGCGCAGCAACACCATCGTCCAGATGGAGAACTTCCTGCGCGCGGTCTTCAGCGCCGAAGACCACCTCGCCGGCGACGACGCGGCGTTGCGCGAGGTGGAGGAAGCCATCGACGAAGCGATGGAGCAGAAGCATCCCGTGGAGCTCTCGCCGCAGAACAACCACCTCCGGCGGCTGCAGCACCAGATCATCGAGCGCTACGGCCTGACCTCCGAGAGCCGGGGGGAGGAGCCGTATCGGCGGGTGGTGATCTATCCGGGGTAACCCCGAAAGCTGCTATCATAGGTCCGATGCTAAATCGATTGAGTCGAGCTGCCGGCCCGCTCGCCGCTGCGGCCCTGCTCGCCGGCTGCGCAGGCGTGAAGCCGCCGGCGGCGCCGGCGGGCATCGGGGCGGGCACCGCCTCGGCGCGGCCGACCGGCGTCTGCTTCGACCCCGCCGCGGCGCCACCGCTGGCCGCGCCGGCCGAGCCGCAGTGCGCCAACGCCGAGCTGCTCGCCTACGACGGCCTGCTGGTCCTCGGCCCCCACCCCGACGACGAGGCGCTGGGCTTCGGCGGCCTCGCCAGCGCCTACCGCGAGCAGGGCAAACCGGTGGCGGTGGTGGTGGTCACCGACGGCGACGCGTACTGCGAGGCCTGCCGGCTGTGGAAGAACAGCTCGGTGCGCGGCGCGCCCTGCGTGGCGAACGAGCTCTCCAACCTTGCGACGCCGGCCGTCGACAGCTTCGCCGAGGTGCGGCGCGGCGAGAGCGCCGCCGCCGCCGCCGCGCTCGGGCTCGCGCCGCCGACCTTTCTCGGCTATCCCGACACCGGCCTCGCTGCCGCCTGGAGCAACCTCGAGGCCGGCACGCCGCAGCGGCCGTTGCGCCGCTCCGACTTCTCCGGCTGCCGCGATTGCGAGACCTGCACGGGCGGCTACGGGGAAGGCCCGGCGACCGAGCTCACCGCCGCCACCCTGATGGCCGCCCTGCGCGAGCGCATCGCCGCCTCCTCGCGGCGCACGCTCGTCGCCACCACCCACTGGCTCGACGGGCACGGCGACCACGCGGCGCTGGGCCATCTGGTGCGGCGGGTCAACGGCGAGCTGGCGCAGCCGCGTCCCGTGGCCTTCGCCGTCATCCACGCCCACACGAAGAAGGACACCGCGCACCCCGACTGCTGGTACCCGGCGCCGCGCGCCCTCGCCTGCCCCTGCGCCGCCGAGGAGGCGTGCGCGACCGCCGACCCCACCTGGGTGGCGCGGCTGGCGCGCCACCGCTTCCGCCCGGAGTGGCCGGCGGCCCTGCCCGACGACGCCGACTACGGCGCCGAGCGCCAGCTCTGCCTGCCGGCACCGCTGTGGCAGGGCGAGGCGGCGGCCAAGCTCGCGGCGGTGCGCTCGTACGCCTCGCAGCGCGGCTCGCTGGCGCGCACCGGCAGCCATCCGGCCGGGCTCGAGGGAATCATGGACTGCAACGGCTATCTCGGCTCCTTCGTGCGCCGGACCGAGGCCTTCGTCCTGGTGGACCCGCAAGCTCCGAGCGATTAGCTGCGGAATACGAGGCAGGACGTAGGGGCGGGGCTTGTCCCCGCCCAGGTGGAAGGGGCCGGATCGCAAAGAGGG
>JBIOVX010000251.1:0-18081 GCA_044868005.1 Thermoanaerobaculia bacterium
CTAGCCTGGACGCCGGAAGAGCAGCCGGCGGGACGCCGGCGCTCCCAGGCGACTCAACCAACCACCGTCCCCACCACCTCTTCCCCCCGCAGCGCCGCCTCCAGCAATCCCGGCGTCAAGCCGTTGGCGAGCAGCGAAGGGACGCCGAGCCGCGCCAGAGCGAGGACGGTCTCGACGCGGTGGCGCATGCCGCCGGTGACGTCCGCGCCCATCGCTGCGCCGATCGCCTGGACCGCCTCCATGAAATCCTTCTCCGAGAGGCGCGGAACCGTCCGCCCCGAGGCGTCGTAGAGGCCGTCGGTCTCGCCCAGCCACAGGATGCGGCGGACGGTCCAGCCCCGCTCCTGGAGCCTGGGGACGACGAGCTCGAAGAGCTTTTCTGTCGAGCAGATCGAGGCGCCCCAGTCGCGGTCCATCACCACGTCACCGTAGAGCACGGGAAGCAGTCCCCGCTCGAGCGCCAGGAAGAGAGGCTCGTCGGCGAAAGCCGCTGGCCTTCCGGCCGCGGCGACGACGCAGCTCGACGGCGCGATGGAGAAGGGAAGAACGCCGGCCGCCTCCAGAGCCCCGATCACGAGGCGGTGGAGCCTGGCGGCGCGCTCCTGGGTGAACGAGATGCCGGGGAGCTGCTCCCGCGAACGCGCGCCGGACCCGAGACCGAAGCGCTGGGCCGCGGCGTGGCCAAAGGAGCCGCTGCCATGGCCGATGAGGAGGTGGCAGGTCCGGTTCTCGGCTCCCCGCGCGATCTCGTCGGCGAGGCGCGCGATGACCTCGATCCGCGCCGTCTCCGGGCGCGCCTTCTCGGTGATCAGGCTGCCGCCCAGTTTTACAAGGACGATTTCGGGCATGCGCCGCCGCGGCCCTCAGAACAGGTGCTCGGTCTCCTCTTCGGGGCCGGGGCCGACGCCGTCGCGGATGACGAAGCCGACCGCCGGCAGGTCCTCCAGGCGCTCGGCCACGTCTTCTTCGGAGTCGGCGTCGCAGAGCACGTGCACGTTGGCGCCGGCGTCCATGGTGGCCCAGGCCGAGAGCCCCTCCTGGCGCAGCTCGCGCACGGCACGCACCACGGCGATCGTCCCCGGGCTCCAGTAGAAGATCGGCGGATGCGAGGACATGGCGATCAGGTGGAGATCGATGGCCTCCTCTTCGATCACCGGCCCCAACGCCGCGAGATCGCGCTCGCGGATGGCGCGGCGCACCTTCTCCAGCCGCTCCGGCAGCAGCTCCTGGCGCTTCTCGAAGTACGGGCTGGTGGTAGCGCGGCGGTGGCCTTCGATGGAGGAGACCGTCTTGGGACCGATCTCGACCACGGCGATGACGTTGCGCAGGTCCCAGTGCTCGGCGTCGGCGAGCTGACGGGCGTAGCTGTCCTCGTCGGTGTCGCCGTTGCCCTTGGAGGCCGCCCACTCCACGAAACCGCCGAAGACCGAGCGGCAGGCCGAGCCGGAGCCGCTGCGGCGGGCGAGGAGAGAGAGGTCCTTGTTGGAGGCCTTCTTGCCGAAGGCGCCGGCGGCGGCGAGGGTGAGGGCGGCGAAACCGGAAGCCGACGAGGCGAGGCCGCCGGCGGTGGGGAAGGTGTTGCGCGTAGCCACCCGGACGGCTTCCTCGCGGTCGGCCCACTTGCGGACGCGGCCCAGGTGCTCGCGGATACGCTGGGCGTACTCGGGCTCCGGCGAGCCGAAGCCGCCGTCCGGCTCGGCGAGCCAGACCTCGTCCGCTCCCGAGTGGTCCAGGAGCTCCACGGTGCACTGCGTGACGCACTCCTCCAGGGTCATCGAGATGGAGGAGTTCATCGGCAGGGCGCGCTCGAGGTCATGGGCGCCCCAGTATTTGATGAAGGCAATATTGGCCGGCGCGGAAACGGTGGCTTTGCTCATGCATTGATCTCCAGTCGGAGTCCCACGGCTCCTAGATGCACAGGATGTGCCGTGAGCGGCGAGAGGAAGGGCCAGCCGGAGATCCTCTCGGCCTCGGCATGATAGACCAGAAGCGAGCCGGCTCCGGGTCCCGCCAGCGAGCCGGCGCCGGAGATCTTGGCGGCTCCCCCCTCGGCCTCGACGCGCCGCACCAGCTCGCGCACGGGCTCGGGCACGACGCCCAGCTCTTCGAGGCAGGCCTCGCATTCTCGGATCAGCTCGCGGACGCGCACGGCATCCTCCTCCTCGCGCGACAGCTCGGCACGGAGGCCCCAGGTCGCCTCCTCGATGCGGTCGAGCAAACGCTCGTGGCCGCCGGGGTCATGGTCGCGGCGGCGACGCACGGCGGCGACGACGGCGCCCGTGGACTCGGCCGGCGCTCCCGAATCGTAGACCCGCAGGCGGGAGAGCAGGGAGGAGCGGGGCTCCAGGGTCTCGGTCGCGAGGCCGCCGGCGGTCTTGCGCGCCCACAGCAAGCCGCCGTGGACGACCGCCGCCGTGTCCACGCCGGAAGGCAGGCCGTGCTGGCGCCGCTCGGCCTCCAGAGCGAGCTGCTCGACGCGGTCCGGGTCGAGCGGCAGCGAGCGCGAGGCGAGATAGCCCGCGACGACACCGGCCGCCGTAGCCGCCGAGCTGCCGAAGCCGGAGCCGACGGGAAGCTCCGACTCGACGGCGACGCGCACGCCGGGCGCCTCCTCTTCAGCGAGGAATTCCGCGCTCTCGCCGAGCGCGATCTTCACCACGTGCGCCGGATCGTCGCCGCGCATGGCGCGGAAGCGCTCCGGCCCCGGCTCCCGAGCGTACTCCGTCCAGCTCTCACGAGAGGCCCGCGCATAGGCGCGGACGGCTTCCCAGGAGAGGGTCTCGGCGTGGCCGAGGCCGGCGAGGGAGAGATGGACGGCGCCGTCCGCGGCCGGCGAGACGCGGACGGTGAGGCGCAGATCGACGGCGGCCACGAGCGCCGGCCGGCCGTAGACCACCGCGTGCTCGCCCATCAGGATCAGCTTGCCGGGGACCGAGACGCGCAGCCCGGCCTCCGCTCAGGTGAGAAGCGGCGGCCGTTGGGGAATCTCGCCGCGGCCGAGCGTCTCGTGGGCACGCGCCAGATCGTTGGAGGTGAAGGCCGCCATCAGCGACAGCTCGCCGGCGAGCACGACGGCGCCCAGGATCTCAGCCAGCCGCGCCACGGCCTCGCCGCGGCGTTCCGGATCCGGCGAGACGCCGAGCACCGCGAGCGCCTCGCGCTGGGTGTCGAGAGCGGTGCCGCCGCCCACGGCGCCGAGCGGCACGTCGGGCATGAAGATGGAGGCGAAGACGGAGTCCGGCCCGCGGGACTCGATGCAGGTGACGCCCATCGAGCCCTCGACGACGTGCGCCGGATCCTGGCCGGTGGCGATGAAGAAGCCGGCGCAGACGTTGGCGTAGTGGGCGTTGTAGCCCATGGAGCCGGCGGCGATCGAGCCGAGGAGGTTCTTGCGGTACTGCACCTCGACGAGGCTGCGCGCGTCGGTCTTCAGGATGTGGTGGAGGATCGGCGCGTCGAGCAGGATCTCGGCGTAGATGCGCTTGCCGCGGCCCTCGTGGAAATTGACGTGCGCCGGCTTCTTGTCCACGCAATAGTTGCCGGAGAGGCCGATGCAGGGAACCTCGGTCGCCGGCTCGATCAGCTCGTTGACGGCGCGGTCGCAGGCGATGGTCGCCATGTTCATGCCCATGGCGTCGCCGGTGTCGAAGCGGAAGCGGAGGAAGACCGTGGTGCCGAAGGCGAAGGGGCGCACGTCGAGCAGCCGCAGGTAGCGGCTGGTGTCCTCGGTGATCTCGCGGATCTCCTCGAAATGGTCCTGGATCCACTGCAGGAACTGCTGCGTCTGCACGACGCCGGAGGTGCGGAAGACGGGCGCGCGGGTCATGCCCACGTCCTCGACGCGCACCACGGCGCCGCCGGCTTCGCGCAGGGCGGCGCAGCCGCGGTTGGTGCTCGCCACCAGGGCCGCCTCGGTGGTCGCGAGAGGCACCCAGACGTCGCCGTCGGTGTACTGTCCGCGCACCTTCACCGGGCCCACCACACCCATCGGGATCTGCGCCACGCCGATGAAGTTCTCGCAGTGGCGGTGCGCGGCGCGCTGCACGTCGAGCGAGTGGTGGCCGATGTTGGCGAGCGGCGTCGCCGTCATCTCCTCCAGGGCCAGGCGGCGGATCTCGGCCGCCTCCTCGGCGGGCAGGCTCTTGGGCAGCTCGTGAAACCGGCGCTCGCCCTCGACGAGCGAGCGCACGAGCTCCTCGCGAGTCAGCGGCGCCGGGGACACGGGATTGGCAATCTTGCTCATTCTCTCGACCCTCTCAGGAGCTTCACACCTCGGAGCTCCGCGATGGTTCTCACGCCGAGGCAGAACATACAGATCTTCAGCTCGCGCACGGTGCGCCGCACCTTGTCGGCGACCCGCTCCGGCGACTCGGTGGCCGGGGCGAGAAACGGATACGCCATCCCCACCAGATCGGCACCGAGGGCGATGGCCTTGGCGGCATCGACGCCGTTGCGCAGGCCGCCGCTGGCGATCACCGTCAAGCCCTCGACGCGGCGCACCTGGCGGATCGACTCCGGCGTCGGCAGCCCCCAGCCGGCGAAGACCTCGCCGATCTCCGCGTCGCCGGCGCGCTGCGCCTCGATGCGGGCCCAGCTCGTGCCGCCCACTCCCGCCGTATCGACGATGCGCACACCGACGCCGGCCACGGCGCGGGCCGTGGCCTCCGAGATGCCGCAGCCGACTTCCTTGACCGCCACCGGGACGCTTAACTTCCGCACCACCGCGCCGATCTTCGGCAGCAGCCCGGAGAAGTTGCACTGTCCCTCGGGCTGGATCGCTTCCTGGAGCGGGTTCAGATGCAAGACCAGGGCGTCCGCCCCGATCATCTCCACCGCCCGCCGGCACTCCCCGACGCCCATGCCATAGTTGAGCTGCACCGCGCCTAAGTTCGCCAGCAGGGGGACCGAGGGAGCCACCTCGCGGACGCGAAAGGTATCAGCTTTCGCCGCATCTTCCAAGGCTTTCCGCTGCGAGCCGACGCCGACGGCGATGCCCGTCCGCTCGGCGCCCGCCGCCAGATTGCGGTTGATGCGGCCGGCCGACTCCGTGCCGCCGGTCATGCAGGAGATGAGCAGCGGCGCCGCGAGCCTGCGGCCGAGGAAGTCCACCGCCACGTCGATCTCCTCGAAGTCGATCTCGGGCAGCGCCTCGTGCTCGAAGCGGTACTCGTCGAAGGCGCTGCCGCCGAGCTGCATGCGCTCGTCGAGCGCCAGGCGGATGTGCTCCGCCTTGCGGTCGCGCTCTTCCAGAGGCGGCGGTGGGCCCACGGCTTCCAGCGCCTCGGGACGGCTCACCGCTCGCGCTCCCACAGGTAGTCGATCAGTCCCTCGAGGAAGAGCCGGCCGTCGGCCGCGAGGCCCGGCAGCGCCGCCAGCGCGATACGGGCCGCCCGCAGCCGCTCGCCGACCATGGCCGTAACGGCGGCCTGCGCTCCGGTCTCCGCCAGCACCCGCAGGGCCGCCGCCGTCTCCTCCCGGGTGGCGTCCGGATTGCCCAGCGCCGCCTCCAGGGCACGCCGCTGGCCGGGCGCCGCCGAGGCCAGGGCGTGGTGGATGAGGAAGGTGTACTTCCCCTCCTTGAGGTCGGCGTCCACCGGCTTGCCGAGCGTCGCGGCATCGCCGAACATCCCCAGCAGGTCGTCCTGGAGCTGGAAGGCCTCGCCCACGGCGGTGCCGTAGCGGGAGAGGCCGGAGAGGGCCTCCGGCGAGGCGCCGGCGAGCAGGGCGCCGAGCTGGATCGGCCGCTCCGCCGTGTAGCGTCCGGACTTCAGGCGCAGGATGCGCAGCAGCTCCTCCTCGCTCGCCGCCCGCCGCTGGGCCACCAGCAGCTCCAGGTACTGGCCGCCGATGACCTCCTGGCACATCGCCGCGAAGCAGCGGGCGAGCTCGCGCGAGCCGCCGCCGGCGGCGGCCCCGGTGGCCAGCTCCACCGCCCAGCTCTGCGCGAGATCACCGAGCAGGATGGCGACCGAGCGGCCGAAGTCCGCCGGATCGCCGTGCAGACGGTGCGCCCGGTGGGCGTCGCGGAAGAGCGCGTGCGCGGTGGCCAGGCCGCGGCGGACCTCCGCGTGGTCCATGATGTCGTCGTGGATCAGCAGATAGGTGTGGAGGAGCTCCGTCGCCAGGGCGAGGGGGAGCGCTTCCTCGTCCGCCTTACCGCCGCAGGCCCGGTAGGTGTAATAGACGAGCGCCGGCCGCAGGCGCTTGCCGCCGTGGGTGGCGAGCCGGCCGACGCCGTCGATGAGCTCCAGCGTCTCCGGCGAGCCGGCCGCGGCCGCTTCCTCGCGCTTGGCTTCCAGCCAGGCGGCGAGCGCCTGATCGAGCTTGTCGCGGAAGCCGGCGAGCAGGCCGGCGAAGCCTTCCGGCACCGCCGGCGGGCGGACGGTGACTGGCGCCTCGGTGGAGAGTCCCATACTGGATCGAGTTTAGCTGAATTCCCCGAGATAGTTCCTGCCGGGTACAAGCTCGATTATAGTTGAAAGGGCTTTGCGGAGTAAAGTTTAGCGGGAGAGAGAAAAAAGGAGGCGCGGGGGGAGGGAAAACCCCGCGCCTCTAGTGGTCGGTGTCACCACCGATGGACTTGTCGGAGGGGCGGAACGACCGGGCGAGGGTGCCGTGCAGATAGCGGAGGAAGAGGTGAAAGCCTCCCAGCATCTCGGCGAACGCCCTCTCCTCCTCGGCCGGCATGGGCGCGCTGCGGCCGAGGAGCCGGTGGATCTCCGTCCGGCTCTCGATTTCCAGACTGGGCGAAGCCTCCTCGGCCCCCGCCGCGGTCTCTTCGCGGCGCCGCATCTTCTCGGGATGGCCGTTAATGATCTGAACCGCGTTGTGGAGGTCGTTCAGGTCACAGCCGAGGGTGCCGAGGATCTTCTCCAGCGTCTCCAACGAAGGGCGCTGCCGGCCGGTCTCATAGGCGGAGAGCATGCCCTTCGTGATGCCGGCGGCGTCGGCCACCTGATACTGCTTCTTGCCTTGCCGGTCCCGCAGCAAGCGCAGCGATTGTCCGAGGCCGGTTAGAATGGGTGTGCGCACGGTCACTATCTCCTGAGATCCGAGGCGGGATCTCCGTAGCGGCGGAAGGTCGGACGGTCGGCGAAATCTTCTCGCGCCGCACGGCTGGCTTCCATCGTTTTACCCCTTCTCACCATGGGTGAAAGCATAGGCGTAACAGGGGCGTAAGTCAAGTCATCTTGAAGGCGAAATTCAGCTTTTTTTTCGGTACGGCCAGTACGGAACACGGGGTCCCTTGAACCCGGCACAAAATGCCCGGATTACAGAAAAAATGACCCTTCCACCCCTCGCTGCTAGCATGCGCCCGATGATCCCGCTCGCCGACGTCGAGACCGCCCGCCAGCGCATCGCCCCGCACTTACGCCGGACGCCGCTCCTCGATGCCGGAGAGCTGCCGGGCGGAGCGCCGGGGAGCCGGCTCACCCTGAAGCTGGAGAATTTGCAGGTCACCGGCTCCTTCAAGGCGCGCGGGGCGGTCAACAAGGTGCTGGCGTTGCCGCCCGAGCAGGCGGCGCGCGGCCTGGTGACCGCCTCGGGCGGCAATCATGGGCTGGGCGTGGCGTTCGCCGGCCGGCTCGCCGGCGCTCCGGTGACGATCTACCTTCCCGCTAACGTGCCCCCTGCCAAGGCCGCCAAACTGGAGCGGTGGGGCGCCCGGCTGATCTGGGCAGGAGAGGTGTGGGACGACGCCAACGCGGCGGCGCTGGCCGCGGCCCAGACGGAGGGCCTGGCGTACGTCCATCCCTTCGCCGATCCGGCGGTGATCGCCGGCCAGGGGACGGTCGGCCTCGAGATCCTCGAGGACGCGCCGGAGACCGACCTGGCGGTGGTGGCGATCGGCGGCGGCGGGCTCATCGCCGGTGCCGCCATCGCGCTCAAAGGCCTGCGGCCGGAGATCCGCATCCTCGGCGTCGAGCCCGTGGGAGCGCCGACGCTCCATGCCAGCCTGCGCGCCGGCGCCGTCGTCGAGCTGCCCGAGGTGACGACGGCCGCCAACACCCTCGCGCCGCGGCGCAGTCACGAGACGAACTTCGCGATCATCCGCGACAAGGTGGAGGACGTAGTGCTGGTGACCGACGACGAGATGCGCGAGGCGGCGCGGTGGCTGTGGTTCGACGTCGGGATCGCGGCCGAGCTCTCCGGCGCCGCCGCGGTGGCCGCGCTGCGCTCCGGGAAGGTTCCTCTGGACGGCGCCCGCTCCGTCTGTGCCGTGATCTGCGGCGCGGGTACGGATGGGATCGAAGCTTGAAAGAAATACTCGTTGGGGAAAGAGGAAAGGCGAGGTACGGCGATAAGGAAAGCTCCCGTCGTGGGAACTGCCAAGGGAGAAAAGAACCAGGGAGTCTCCTTGGCGTGGACCAGCGGCGTTGGAGGATCGTCCTCGCCGGATCGCTCGCCGGTCGGGCCGGTTGCGTACCTCGCCCCACGCTCAGTCCAGCAAGGATCGGGCCAGCGGCGAAATCTCGATCCGCTATGATCTCTGCGCCCCGGCGGCGCGCCGCGGCCCGGTGTCCCCCTTTTCGTGCCGTCTGCACCTAATGATTTGGCGCCCGCTGAGGGGGCGAGCCTTCCAGGAGCGTTTCAGGGAGCCATGAGCATGGAGATCAGAAAAGTCGGCGTCGTCGGCGCCGGTGTGATGGGTGTCGGGGTGGGGCAGAGCCTCGCGCAGACGGGTCACGAGGCGGTGCTGGTGGACGTCTCGGAGGAGATCCTGGAGCGTGCGCGCGAGGAGATCCGCAAGAACCTCCGCTTCCAGGGCATGTTCCAGAAGGGCGCGAAGAAGGAGGATCCTGCGGCCGTGCTCGGACGCCTCCATTTCACCACCGATCTGGCGGACCTCGCCGGCGTGGACTTCGTGGTCGAGAACGTGCCCGAGAAGTGGGAGATCAAGAAGGAGGTCTATCCGAAGATCGACGCCATCTGCCCGCAGGGCGTCATCTTCGCCGTCGACACCTCGTGCTTCTCGATCACCCGCGTCGCCGCCCTCACCCGGCGGCCGGACCGCGTGATCGGCACCCACTTCATGAACCCCGTGCCCCTGAAACCCATGGTGGAGGTCATCCGCGGCTATCACACGAGCGAGGAGACGATCGAGGCCACGCGCGGCCTGCTGCGCCAGATGGGCAAGGATTGCATCGTCGTCAACGACCTCCCCGGCTTCGTCTCCAACCGCGTGCTGATGCTCACCGTCAACGAGGCCGTCTTCCTGGTGCAGGACGGCGTCGCCGAGGCGGCGCAGATCGATCTCCTCTTCAAGACCTGCTTCGGCCATAAGATGGGCCCGCTGGAGACGGCCGACCTGATCGGCCTGGACACCATCCTCTACTCGCTCGACGTGCTCTACGAGAGCTACAACGATCCCAAGTTCCGCCCTTCGCCGCTGCTCCGCAAGATGGTCGACGCCGGCCTGCTCGGCCGCAAGAGCGGCAAGGGCTTCCACGATTACACCGTCGCCGTCTAGGAACCCGCACTATGGATGAGATGCAAGGCAAGATCAAAGCGTTTCTCTCGCGCTTCTTCAAAGGCCACGACCTGCAGCCCGAGGAGGACATCTTCGCCCTCGGCTTCGTCAACTCGCTGCTCGCCATGCAGCTCGTGGCCTACGTCGAGAAGGAGTTCGGCGTCGCCGTCGGCGACGAGGACCTCGACCTCAACAACTTCCGTTCCATCCAGTCGATCGCCGACTTCGTCGCGCGCAAGCGCGGCGCCGCCGTGGAGGCCGCGCCGGCGTGAAGCTGGAGCTCTCGGCCGAGCAGCGGGCCGCCCGCGACGAGTTCCGCGCCTTCGCCGCGGCGGAGATCGCGCCCCACGCCGGCCGCTGGGACCGCGACGAGGCGATCCCGCGGGAGACGATCGGCCGGCTGCGCGACCGCGGCTATCTCGGCTCCATCGTCTCGCCGGATTTCAGCGGCCTCGGCCGCGACCCGATCACCTACGGCCTGCTCACCGAGGAGATCGCCAAGGGCTGCTCCTCCGTGCGCTCGCTGCTCACCGTGCACGACATGGTGGCCCACGCCGTCCAGCGCTGGGGGAGCCGCGAGCAGAAGGAGCGCTACCTGCCGCGCCTGGCCCGCGGTGAGATCCTCGGCGCCCTCGCCCTCTCCGAGCCCAACGCCGGCAGCGATGCCAAGGGCATCGAGACGACCGCCGCCGACGCCGGGGACGGCTGGATTCTCGCCGGCCGGAAGAAGTGGACCACCTTCGGCCAGATCGCCGACCTCTTCCTCGTCTTCGCCAAAGCAGGGGATCAGCCCGCGGCGTTCCTCGTCGAGCGGGAGACGGCGGGACTGACGGTGCGGCCGCTCCACGGCATCCTCGGCACCCGCGCCGCGATGCTGGCCGAGATCGAGCTGGCGGGCTGCCGCGTGCCGAAGGAGAACCTGGTGGGGCGGGTCGGCTTCGGCATCTCCCACGTCGCCGCCGCCGCCCTGGAGCAGGGGCGCTACAGCATCGCCTGGGGCTCGGTGGGCATCGCCCAGGCCTGCCTCGACGCGTGCAGGAGTTACGCCGCCGAGCGCCGGCAGTTCGGCGTCCCGCTCGCCGACCACCAGCTCATCCGCCGTATGCTGACCGACATGATCGTCGAGGTCCGCGCCGCCCGCCTCCTCTGCCTGCGCGCCGGCTGGCTGCGCGGGACCGGAGATCCGGGGGCCTTCATGGAGACCATGGCCGCCAAGTACTTCGCCTCGCGAGTCGCCACCCGGGCGGCCAGCGACGCGGTGCAGATCCATGGCGCCAACGGCTGCAGCGACGACTACCCCGTCGGCCGCTACCTGCGCGACGCCAAAGTGATGGAGATTATCGAGGGGAGCACCCAGATCCAGCAGATCACCCTGCCGAAGTTCGAGTTTCAGGAGTTCTGAAGCCATGATTTCCGAGCCCTCCACCACCCACGCCGACGCCGTGCGCGCGGCGAAGAAGAAAGAGAAGCAGGCCATCAAGTGCGTCGTCTGGGACCTCGACGACACGGTCTGGGACGGCATCCTGCTCGAGGACCGCGAGGTGAAGCTGCGGCCGCACGTCGTCCACCTGCTGAAGACCCTGGACGAGCGGGGCATCCTGCACTCCATCGCCAGCCGCAACGACCATGACACCGCCATGGCGAAGCTCAAGGAATTCGGCATCGACGAGTACTTCCTCTACCCGCAGATCAACTGGAACTCCAAGGCCTCCTCGGTGGCGCAGATCGCACAGGACATCAACATCGGGCTCGACGCCGTGGCCTTCATCGACGACCAGCCGTTCGAGCGCGAGGAGGTGGCCTTCTCGCACGGCGACGTCCTCTGCCTCGACTCGGCCTGCCTCGACGGGGTCCTCGACCGGCCGGAGCTCAATCCGCGCTTCATCACCGACGACTCGCGCCTGCGCCGCCGCATGTACATGGCCGACATCGCGCGCAACCGCGTGGAGGCGGACTACGTCGGTCCCAAGGAGGAGTTCCTCGCCACCCTCGGCATGGTGTTCACCATCGCACCCTGCCGCGAGGAGGATCTGAAGCGCGCCGAGGAGCTGACGGTGCGCACCAACCAGCTCAACGCCACCGGCTATACCTACTCCTATGACGAGCTGGACGAGCTGCGGCGCTCCCCGCGCCACGAGCTGCTCATCGCCAGCCTGGAAGACCGCCACGGCACCTACGGCAAGATCGGCCTGGCGCTGGTGGAGAAGGGTGACGAGATCTGGACGCTCAAGCTCCTCCTCATGTCCTGCCGGGTGATGTCGAAGGGAGTCGGCACGATCCTGCTCAACCACATCCTGAGAATGGCCAAGGACGCCGGAGCGCGCCTACGCGCCGAGTTCGTCTCCAACGACCGCAACCGCCAGATGCTGATCACCTACAAGTTCGCCGGCTTCAAGGAGGTCGAGAGGTCAGGGGAGGTCATCCTCTTCGAGAACGACTACTCGGTGCTGCAGGGCCCTCCGGCGTATGTGGATGTGCGGATTCTGGAGTAAGAAGGCGAAGTTGACACGCCTGAAGCTGGTCCTCTAAGGTGGTCCCGTGCGTGAGATCCGGGCCTCCGAATTCAGGGCGAAGTGCTTGGCGATTCTCGATGAAGTCGAGCGGACGGGAGAGGAAATCGTCATCCTGAAGCGAGGCCGGCCCGTGGCACGAGTCGTCCCTCCAGCGATCGGACAGGAGAATTATCCACAGCGATCGCTCAAGGGTACTGTCAAGATCCTGGGAGACATCGTCGGTCCCGTGATTTCGGCCGAGGACTGGGAGGCAGGGGGCGGACCGAAGCGGTGAAAGTCCTGAAATCGGGCGCTGTTCTGCTTTGAACGCGAGCCGACCTACTGGCTAGTCGGCTTTCCTGCTGGATTGCGGTCCCCGGTCTGCTGCTCGCGGGCGTTTCTCTGGTAGAAAAAGCCGCGGACCCAATGGGTCGACCGGTTTTTCTACTGGGTCGGGCGATTTTTTCTGGTAGAAAAAAGTCCTCGACCCATTGGGTTCGCGCATTTTCCTGCTGGGTCGCCGGACTTTTACTGCTGGGTTGCCGGGTTTTTCTACTGGGTCGGGCGATTTTTTCTGGTAGAAAAAGTCCTCGACCCATTGGGTTCGCGCATTTTCCTGTTGGGTCGCCGGACTTTTCCTACTGGGTTGCCGGATTTTTCTACTGGGTCCGGCAATTTTTCCAGTAGAAAAAAGTCCTCAACCCATTGGGTTCGCGGATTTTTCTGCTGGGTCGCCAGGTTTTTCTACCAGGTCCGGCGGCTTTTTCCAGCAGAAAAACAGCTCAACCCACCAACTCGACCGGCGTTTCTACTGTGTTGCCGACGGTGAATGAGCCGTCCGCGAGGCTGGTAAAGTTCCCCCGATGGACCGCTACCTCGTCAACGAGATCTTCTACAGCCTACAGGGAGAAGGCGTCCGTGCTGGGACCCCCAACTTCTTCGTGCGGCTGGCGAAGTGCAATCTCGCCTGCAAGGTGGAGACGCACGGGTTCGACTGCGATACGGAGTTCGAGTCGGGACGGTGGATGACCCTGCTGGAGATTGTCGAGGAGCTGCGGCAGCTCTCCGAGAAGTGCGACTGGATCGTGCTCACCGGCGGCGAGCCGGCCCTCCAGGTGGACCGGGAGATGATCGACGCCCTCCACGCCGCCGGGTACAAGCTGGCCATCGAGACCAACGGCAGCATCGAACTCCCCGCGGGGATCGACTGGATCACCGTCAGCCCCAAGGTGGCCGAGCACGCCATCCGGCAGAAGAAGGCCCAGGAGGTCAAGTACGTCCGCGGCTACGGCCAAGCGGTCCCTCGGACGGTGGTGGAGGCCGAGCATTACCTGATCTCGCCCGCCTTCGAGGGCGAGCAGCTCGATCCGCGCACTCTCGACTGGTGCATCCGGCTGTGCCGGGAGAATCCCCCCTGGCGGCTGTCCGTCCAGCAGCACAAGGCGTGGAAGGTGCGATAGCGGATGGCTCCAGCGGCCGGATCGGCTATCATGTGGCGGATCTGCAAGGAGTGATGGAGATGGAGACGAAACGGAGCTTTCTCGCGCGCTGGACGGCGATCCTGTTCGTGGTGCTGCTGGTCAACACCGCGTATCTCGCGGCGTTCGCCAGTCCCACGGTCTTCTACATGACCAACGTCATGATTCACTTCGTGCTGGGGCTCGTCCTGGCCGTGGCGTTCGCGCTGCTGCTGGCGAAGCGCCCGGACCTGCGGCGCGGGCTGATGCCGGCGGCGGTGCTCTTCGGTGTGGCGCTGCTCGCCGGCCTGTGGCTGGCCTGGGCGGGGAACGTCCTGCAGACGCGGCCGGTCTTCTGGGCGCACGTCATCGCCGCCGGCCTCGGCGTGGCCGCGGTGGGCGCCTGGCTGTGGCGCCGCGGCGCCGCATCGCCGCGCTTCCGCCAGGCCTTTGCGGCCGTCGTCGTGCTGATGATCGTCCTGCCCGCCGCGGCGGCGCTGTGGCGCAAGGCGAATCCCAACCCTGCGGACCGCATCAAGAATCCGCTCATCGTCCCTACCGTGATGGCGGAGGAGGGCGGCGGGCCGAAGTCGCCGTTCTTCCCCTCGTCGGCGAAGACCAACGTCGGCGGCATCATCCCGTCGAACTTCTTCATGGACTCGGCCACCTGCGGCGAGTGCCACAAGGACATCTTCGAGCAGTGGAACAGCTCGGCCCACCACTTCGCGTCGTTCAACAACCAGTTCTACCGCAAGTCGATCGAGTACATGCAGGACGTCATCGGCCCGCAGCCGAGCAAGTGGTGCGCCGGCTGCCATGACCACGCGGTGTTCTTCAACGGCCGTTTCGAGCGGCCGATCAAGGAGCAGATCGACACGCCGGAGGCGCACGCCGGCCTCGCCTGCACCTCCTGCCACGCCATCACGCACGTCGACAGCTCCATGGGCAACGGCGGCTTCACCATCGAGTACCCGCCGCTCCACGAGCTGGTGACGAGCAAGAATCCGGTGGTGCGCAAGGTCAATCACTTCCTCACCTATCTCGACCCCGAGCCGCACAAGGCGACGTTCATGAAGCCGTTCATGCGCATGGACTCGGCGGAGTTCTGCTCGTCCTGCCACAAGGTGCACCTCGACGTGCCGGTGAACAACTACCGCTGGTTCCGCGGCTTCAACGACTACGACGCCTGGCAGGCGAGCGGCGTCTCCGGCCAGGGAGCGCGCTCGTTCTACTACCCGGCGGAGACGAAGACCTGCGCCGGGTGCCACATGCCGCTCGTCGACTCCCAGGATCCGGGGAACGTGGACGGCAAGGTGCACTCGCACCGCTTCCCGGCGGCCAACATGGCGACGGCGTTCGCCAACCAGGACAAGACGCAGATGGACGTCGTCGAGAAGTTCCTCACCTCCGGCTTCATCAAGGTGGACGTCTTCGCGGTCTCGCCGGTCGAAGAAGGCAAGGGCGAGACGCCGATGGTGCGGCGCGCCGGCGAAGGGCCGCAGCTTATGTCCAGCTTCGGCGTCGGCGAGGAGGCGGAGCAGACGGGTGACGTGGTGATCCGCGACGTCGGCCGCGTGGCGGCTCCCATCGAGCGGGCGGCGCCCGAGGTGAAGCCGGGCTCGACGGTGCGCGTGGATGTCGTCGTCCGCACCAAGGCCATCGGCCACATGTTCCCCGGCGGCACGGTGGACGCATTCGACATCTGGCTGGAGCTGCAGGGCCGCGACGCCGATGGGCGCGTCGTCTTCTGGAGCGGCCGCGTGGAGGACGACGGCAAGGGGCCGGTGGAGCCGGGTGCCCACTTCTACCGCGCCTACCAGCTCGACGCCGAAGGCAATGTCATCAACAAGCGCAACGCCTGGCAGTCGCGCAGCGTGCTCTACGTGCGCCTGATCCCGCCCGGCGCCGCCGACGTGGCCCACTTCCGCATGCGCGTGCCCGAGGACGCCAAGGGACCGATCACCCTGACGGCGAAGCTCAACTACCGCAAGTTCTCCCACTACTACACGCAGTTCGTCTACGCCGGCCAGCCGAAGCCGGGGCAGTCGCCGAGCCTCATCAGCGCGCATCACAACAGCGCCGAGTACTCGTTCGATGCGGCCAACATCCCGGCCAACGTCTCGGGCAAGATCAAGGGTCGCATCCCCGACCTGCCGATCGTCGTCCTGGCCACGGACGAGGCCACGCTGCCGATCGGCTCCGGAGGCGAGCCGCAGTGGCGGCCGGTGGTGTCGAAGGAGGACCGCGAGCGCTGGAACGACTGGGGGATCGGCCTGCTGCTGCAGGGCGACCTCAAGGGCGCCGAGTACGCCTTCAAGCGGGTCACCGAGGCCGAGCCGGGCTACGCCGACGGCTGGCTCAACGTCGCCCGCGCCTTGATCCGCGAGGGCGAGGTGGAGGCGGCGAAGCCGTACATCCAGAAGGCGCTGGCGATCGATTCGAGCCTCGCCCGCATCCACTTCTTCAAGGCGATGATCGAGAAGGCCGAGGGCAACTACGACGCGGCGCTCGCCTCGCTGCGCACGGTGACGGCCAAGTATCCTCGCGACCGCGTGGCGCTCAACCAGACGGCGCGCATCCTCTTCCTCAAGCGGCAGTACCGCGAGGCCTTGAAGGTGCTCGACGAAGTCTGCATGGTGGACCCCGAGGACGTGCAGATGCACTACACCGCCATGCTCTGCTGGCGCGCTCTGGGCAACCAGGAGAAGGCGGCGCGCGAGGCGAAGCTCTTCCGCCGCTTCAAGGCCGAGGAGTCGGCCCAGGCCATCACCGCCAAGCGCCGCATGATCAGCCCGGAGGACAACAACGAGCGCCAGCAGATCCACGAGCACGAGAGCGCGCCGTTGGTCCCCGTTCAGAAGACCGTTCCGGAATCCGCGGTCGCAGGAGGTTGATCATCTTGAAGCGTCGTGTCGTTTTCGTCCCTGCCATCCTTTTCATCCTTTTCTCCCTCGCCGCCGCGGCCCCCGCCCCGGCGCCGAAGGGCATCCGCTTCACCGACGCCACCGCCGCCGCGGGCATCAAGTTCACCCACAACAGCGGCCGGGCCGGCAAGAAGTACCTGCCGGAGTCCCTGGGCTCCGGCGTCGCGCTGTTCGACGCCGACGGCGATGGCTGGCTCGACGTGCTGCTCATCAACAGCCGCGACTGGCAGCCGCGCGGCCGCAAGTCGCTCAACGCCCTCTACCGCAACAACCGCAACGGCAAGTTCACGGACGCCACCAAGGGGAGCGGCCTGGACGTCGAGATGTACGGCATGGGAGCCGCTGCCGCCGACTACGACAACGACGGCCGGCAGGACGTCTACATCACCGCCCTCGAGGGAGACCGGCTGTTCCACAACGAAGGCGGCGGCCGCTTCAAGGACGTGACGGCGGGGTCCGGGATCAAGAACGCCAACTTCGGCACTAGCGCCGCCTGGCTCGATTACGACCGCGACGGCAGGCTCGACCTTTTCGTGGCCAATTACGTGCAGTGGAGCCGCGAGAAGGATCTCTGGTGCTCGCTCGACGGCTCCACCAAGTCGTACTGCACGCCGGAGTCGTACAAGGGCACGGCGTCGAAGCTCTACCGCAATCTGGGTAGCGGCAAGTTCCAGGACGCCAGCCAGAAGGCGGGCATCGCCGATCCCAACAGCAAGTCGCTCGGCATCGGCGTGCTCGACTACAACGGCGACGGCTGGCCGGACCTCTTCGTGGCCAACGACACGCAGCCCAACAAGCTCTACCGGAACAACAAGAACGGCACTTTCACCGACGAGGCCATGGAGGCCGGCGTCGCCTTCTCCGAGGAAGGAACGGCGCGCGGCGCCATGGGTGTCGACGCCGCGGACTACGACCGCTCCGGCCGGCCGCACCTGCTGGTCGGCAACTTCAGCAACGAGATGCTGGCGCTCTATCACAACGAGGGCAACGGCATCTTCGTCGACGAGGCTCCCGCCTCGACCGTGGGCCAGGCGAGCCTGCTGACCCTCACCTTCGGCGCCTTCTTCTTCGACTACGACCTCGACGGCCTGCTCGACATCCTGGCCGCCAACGGCCACCTCGAGGAGGAGATCAACAAGGTACAGCCGCGCATCACCTACAAGCAGGCACCGCTGCTCTTCCGCAACCGGGGCAAGGGCAAGTTCGAGTCGGTGGCCGCCGCCATGGGACCCGAGTTCAGCCGTCCCATCGTGGCGCGCGGCGCCGCCTACGGCGACCTCGATCGCGACGGCGATCTCGACGTCGTGTTCACCACCAATCACGGCCCCGCCTACCTCTTCCGCAACGACGGCGGCAACCGCAACCGCTGGCTGCGGGTCAAGCCGGTGGGCGCCAGGTCCAACCGCGACGGCCTCGGCGCCGTGGTGCGGGTGACCAGCGCCTCGGGCAAGCAGTGGACGATGGTGCGCACCGGCTCCTCCTACTGCTCGCAGAGCGAGACGGCGCCCACCTTCGGCCTCGGCCAGGACAAGGTCGTGCAGGCGCTGGAGATCGAGTGGCCGAGCGGGGTGAAGCAGCGGTTCACCAACCTGCCGGCCAACCAGATCGTCACGGTGGATGAGGCGAAGGGGATCATGCAGGCGGCACCTGCGGTGAAAGCGCGGTAGCCTCAACCTCCTGGGAGCGCCGGCGTCCTCGCCGGCACTCTTCATTTCAAGGGGAAACAGGAGCCGGCG
>JBIOVX010000252.1:0-33758 GCA_044868005.1 Thermoanaerobaculia bacterium
TATATAGCGAGGTGCAAATTTATTGCCATGGACGCTGTCCCTCCGAAGCCCTCACTCCCCTAACCCCTCTCTCCCAGAGGGAGAGGAGGGAGAAAGACGGAAAAACAAGGTCAAAGAGTGCTTTTTCCTTGGCTTTATCCCCCTCTCTCCCTCTGGGAGAGAGGGGTTAGGGGAGTGAGGGCTTCGGAGGGACAGCGTCCATGGCAATAAATTTGCACCTCGCTATATAAGAGATCGGCTGAAGCCGGTCTCCTGGAAGGAGAACCCACCGCCATGGCCGAAGTCTTCATGCAGTTCCCGGAGCCGCTCCAGGCGTCCGGGGGGAAGCTCTATACATCCCAGGTCTGCGGCCGCCCGGCTCCCGACGGCGGCTGGGAAGGCTGGATCGAGTTCGTGCCGGACGACGGCTCGCCGGTCTTGCGTTCCCAGCGTGAGACCCGGCAGCCGGACCGCGACGCCCTCCTCTACTGGTCCACCGGCCTGACTCCGGTGTACCTGGAAGGCTCGCTGGAGCGGACCCTCGATCCCGTGCGTCCCAGGCCCGCCGTCCACGCCGAGCCGGCCTACGACGAGCCGGCCCCTGACCCCTTCGTGCCTCCGGCGGCGCCTGCCGTCTCGGCCGTGCTCGACCCGTTCTCCGTCTACGCCAAGGGAGAGGATCTCCTGCGCCAGGAGCTCTACGCTCTGAGCCGCTGGCACCTGCGCAACATCGGCCGCGCCTATGCCCTCTTCGACGTGGACGCGCCGGAGATCCAGCGGCTGACCCGTCCCGAGATGGCCGAGCGGATCATCCAGGCGGTGCGGACGAGCGTGGAAGACATCGTCCGCCGGAGCTGAGGTTCGGCGTACAGGGGTCCCCCTTACACGCCGGTAGGGTCTGCCCTTCGAGGCCTCACCCCCTGTCCCCCTCTCCCTGACGGGCGAGGGGGGACGTCTGCGAAGGGTCTTGCCGAAAAGGCGGCCTCCTATTGGCAATACTGCTATGAAACGTCCCCCCTCGCCCGTCAGGGAGAGGGGGACAGGGGGTGAGGCCTCGAAGGGCACGCCGCGCCAACCAGCAAAGTCCCGCCGTAGCCAGCCTCCCCCCTGGTACGGCCTTTGTATCTCTCTCCGACTGACAACTACGGAGGGGGTCTGCGGCGTGGGTGTGCCTCCCTGGAGAAAGCCTGTTCATATGAAAAAGTTACGCATCGCCCAGGTCGCTCCCTTGTACGAGAGCGTGCCGCCGCGGCTCTATGGCGGCACCGAGCGCATCGTCTCCTATCTGACGGAAGAGCTGGTACGCCAGGGACACGAGGTGACCCTGTTCGCCAGCGGCGACTCGCGGACCCGTGCCCGGCTGGTGTCCCCCTGCGGCCGCGCTCTGCGGCTGGACCCGGATGGCCGGGACGCTCTCGCGCAGCATCTGATGATGATCGAGGAGGTGCTCCGCCACGCGGACGAGTTCGACTTCATCCATTTCCACGTCGACTATCTCCACTTCCCGGCGTCCAGCCGCCAGCGGATCCCGCACGTCACGACGCTGCACGGCCGGCTCGACCTGCCCGATCTCGTGCCCCTCTACCAGACCTTCCCGGAGATGCCCGTGGTCTCCATCTCGAACGCCCAGCGCAAGCCGCTCTCCTGGCTCAACTGGCGAGGTACGGTCTACCACGGCCTGCCGGAGGACCTCCTCGGCGGCGAGGAGGAGCCGGAGGACTATCTGGCCTTCCTCGGCCGCGTCTCTCCCGAGAAGCGCCTCGACCTCGCCATCGAGATCGCCGGGCAAGCCGGCCTGCCGCTCCGCATCGCGGCGAAGGTGGACCGGGCGGACGCCGACTACTATGAGGAGGTCATCCGGCCTCTCCTGCGGCGGCCGGGCGTGGAGTTCCTGGGCGAGATCGGCGATCAGGAGAAGCAGACTTTCCTCGGCCGCGCCCGCGCCCTGCTCTTCCCCATCGACTGGCCGGAGCCCTTCGGCCTGGTGCTCATCGAGGCCATCGCCTGCGGCACGCCGGTGATCGCCTTCCGCCGCGGCTCGGTGCCGGAGGTGCTCGACCACGGCGAGACGGGGTTCATCTGCTCGAGCGTGGAAGGGGCCGTCGAGGCCGTCGGACGCCTGCCGGAGATCTCGCGCCTGGGGTGCCGGCGGGTCTTCGAGCGGCGATTCACCGCCGCCCGCATGGCGAGGGATTACGTGGACATCTACCGGCGAGAGATCGAAAGGGCGGTCGATGGAAGAAGAGATCATTCAGATCAAGGAACAGTTCTACATCCTGGCCACCAGCTCGCGGGCTGGTGACCGGACACGCGTCCTCAAGCACGGCGAGAGCTTCGCGGTGTTCGACCGCAGCGGCGCCATCCGGCCCCTGGGGATGTCCGAGATGGGCCTCTTCCACGAGGGGACGCGCTTCCTCAGCGGCTTCGAGCTGTTCCTCGAAAACCAGCGTCCCCTGCTGCTGAGCTCCACCGTGCGCCGCGACAACGCGCTGATCGTCGATCTGACCAATCCGGATGTCACCGAGCCTCCCGTCGGGCCGCTGGCGCGCGACACGATCCACGTGTTCTCCACCACCTTCCTGTGGGAGGGCGCCTGCTACTCGCGGTTCCGCTTCCACAACTATTCCCAGCAGGCGCTCCGCCTCCACCTCTCGTTGCGCTTCGCGGCGGACTATGCGGACATCTTCGAGATCCGCGGCACCCCGCGGCAGCGCCGGGGGCACAAGCTGGACGCCGTCGTCGGCCGCAGCTCGGCGGTGCTCGGCTACGAAGGGCTGGACGGCCGGATACGGCGCACACGTCTCGCCTTCTCCCCCACCCCGCACGAGCTGACCGACGCGCTGGCTTCGTTCCGCTTCCACCTGGGGCCGCGCGGCGAAGAGAGCCTCGACGTCACCGTCTCCTTCGAGTCCGGCCGCGAGGCGCCGCGCACGTTCAGCTTCGGCAAGGCGCTGGAGCGATCGGTCGCGACCCTGGAAGCACGTCGGACCTGCTGCGCCACCCTCGAGACGTCGAACCTGCGCTTCAACGAGTGGCTGGAGCGCTCCGCCGCCGATCTCACGATGATGGTCACCGAGACGCCGCACGGCCTCTATCCGTACGCCGGCGTGCCCTGGTTTTCCACCGTGTTCGGCCGCGACGGGATTCTGACCGCGTACGAGACGCTGAGCCTCGATCCGTCGCTGGCGCACGGAGTGCTCGCCTTCCTCGCCGCCACGCAGGCGAGCGAGGTGATCCCGGCCAAGGACGCCGAGCCGGGGAAGATCGTCCACGAGCTGCGCAAGGGAGAGATGGCCGCCCTCGGCGAGGTGCCCTTCGGCAGCTACTACGGCACCATCGACGCCACGCCGCTCTTCGTCATGCTCGCCGGCGCCTATTGGCGGCGCACCGGCGATCTCGCCTTCATCGACTCCATCTGGCCCAACGTCGAGCGCGCCCTCGCCTGGATCGACGAATACGGCGACCTCGACGGCGACGGCTTCGTCGAGTACTCGCGCCGCTCGAGCAACGGCCTCACCGCGCAGGGATGGAAAGATGCGGTGGATTCCGTCTTCCACCGCGACGGCACGCTGGCCGAGGGGCCGATCGCCCTCTGCGAGGTCCAGGGCTACGTCTTCGCCGCCCGCCGTCAGGCCGCCGAACTGGCCCGCGCGCTGGGAGACAACTCGCGCGCCGAGCGGCTGGAGCGCCAGGCCGAGGAGCTGCGCGAGAGCTTCGAGCGGGCCTTCTGGAGCGAGGACCTCTCGACCTACTGCCTGGCGCTCGACGGCGAGAAGCACCGCTGCGAGGTGCGCGCTTCCAACGCCGGCCACTGCCTCTTCACCGGCATCGCCAGCCCGCAGCGCGCCTGGCGGGTGGCCCACACGTTGCTCAACGAATCCTCCTTCTCCGGCTGGGGCATCCGCACCGTGGACGCCAACGAGGCGCGCTACAACCCGATGTCCTACCACAACGGCTCCGTCTGGCCGCACGACAACGCCGTCATTTCTTTGGGGATGGCGCGCTACGGCCGCAAGGACGGTGCGGCGAAGGTGCTGCGCGGGCTCTTCGAAGCCAGCCTGCACTTCGACCTCCACCGCATGCCCGAGCTGTTCTGCGGCTTCCGCCAGAGGTCCAACGAAGGCCCGACGCTCTATCCCGTGGCCTGCGCGCCGCAGTCCTGGGCCGCAGGCGCGGTCTTCCTCCTCCTGCAGGCCTGTCTGGGGCTGGAGATCGACGCTCCCAACCTGCGGGTCTGTCTGGACCGGCCGGAGCTGCCGGAGGGACTCGATCGCGTCACCCTGCGCAACCTGCAGATCGGCGACGCCAGCCTCGACCTCGTCCTCCACCGCCACGAGAAAGACGTCGGAGTCCACCTGGACCGCCGCGAAGGAGCGGTCGAGGTGGTGGTGGTGAAATAATCTCCCCGTGCCGACCCGCTTCCTCGACGACTCGACGCCCATCGTCCAGTTCGATCCCCAGCTCGAGATCTCGCCGTTCATCCTGCTCCGGAGATTGAAGGAAGGCCGGCCGCCGTTGCTCGTCGACGTGCGCCCCGAGCCCGGCGCGCTGACGCTCGCTGGCGCGATTCCCTATCCCGGACCGGAGTGGTCTCCGCCGGCCGACGAGGACGTGATCCTGTTCGACGACGACGGCGCGACGGCCGTCGAGGGCGCCCGCCACATGCAGGCCGCCGGCTGGCCGCGCGTCAAGGCGCTGTTCGGAGGGTTGGAGCTCTACGAGTTCTCGCTCGATCCGGAAGTGGTAGGCGAGGAGACCTTCCTGTTGCGCCGCGGCGACTGAGCGTCCTTCCTCACCTGCTCCTCCAGCTTCGCGCCCATCTCCAGCGTCCGCCGGTAAGCGGCGTCGATGGCATCGGTGAGCACGGCCGAGAAGCGTCCCTGGTGCAGCACGTGGAGAGCCCGCGAGGTGGTGCCGCCCGGCGAGGTCACGCCGTCGATCAGCTCGCCGACGTGGCGTTCCGAGGCGAGGATCATCTCGGCCGTGCCGATGATCGTCTCCAGCACCGACCGCCGGGCGAGGCTCCGCGACTCGCCGATGAAGTTCGCGGCGTCCTCCAGCGATTTCACGAAATAGGCGATGAGCGCCGGGCCGGTGCCGTTGACGGCGGTGGCGCGGTCCACGTCCGTCTCGTCCGGCACGTAGATCTCCTTGCCCATGGTCTGCAGGATGCTCCGCACGTGCTCGCGCACCGGCGGGGGGACCTCCGGCGTCGCCGTCCAGATGGTCATGCCGCGGTGGATCTGGCACGGCAGGTTCGGCATGCAGCGGACGATCGCCGGATGGCCGAGAGCGCGTCCGATGGCGGCCATGCGCGCGCCGGCGATGATCGACATCACCAGGTGCTCGTGGCGGATGCTGCCGCGGATCTGCTCCAGCACCTTGGCGAGCGTCTGCGGCTTGACGGAGAGCACGACGATGTCCGCGTTCTCCGCGGCCTCGACGTTGTCCGTCGTGGCACGCACGCCGTAGGTCCTGGCGAGCTGTTCCGCCCGCTCCAGGCGAGGCCCGGCGGCCCAAATGTTCTCCGGCGAGGTCACCTCGCGGGTGAGGAGCCCGTTGATCATGACCTCGGCCATGACCCCGGAGCCGATGAAAGCGATGCGTTGCGCGGCCATAAGAACCGTGGATTGTAGAGGAAACGCTAAAGCGTGACCACCCGTCCCGCCTCTTGGATCATGCGCGAGAAGCTCTGCCACCCGAGCAGGGCGTCCACGGAAGCCTGGACCTGGGCGGTGTCCAGCCCGAGCATGCGCGCCGAGGCGCTGCAGGCATAGAGGTGAATCAAGCCCTCTTCTCTGCCTGCGGCCAGCATCTCCGAGAGAGGGGGCATGCCGAGGGATTCCAGCCGTTCCGCCGAAACCGGAGGCTCGGGATCGAGCTCGTCCCATTTCCCGCGAGCCCAGGCGTCCAAGGCCCCGAAGAACAAGGCGATGTCCACCCGCTCCCCCACCGCCGTCGCGCTCGCCGCCAGCGAGGAGATCTGGAACCGCATGTTCCACGAGTTGCCGTGGGCGAGGATGAGGAGGGGGGGCATATTCAGAGGTCCCGAAAAGCCTCTTCATTCTAGGGCGAGCTCCGCTCGCCGAAGGCCGCTTCATCCAAGGCCGGAGAGACAATGTCGCCAATGATCTTCCCGCTGGAGCGAAAGGAGCCCAGCCAGTTCTTAGGCCTGAGACGCGATGGCACCGGAACGATCTCGGCCACAGGCTTGCCGTAGCGCGTGATCTGGACAGGCTGACCTGTACGCCGCACCCTCTCAAGCACCGCGTTACAAGACGCCTTGAACTTTGAGATCGTCATGCTCTCCACGACTGAAGGATACTATGGTCCCATCGCCTGAACCTTGCGCGGCTACAGGCTCGGGCCACGACCGAGCTGCCTCCGCAGCGTCTGCAAACAGCGAGTTGTCGTCTTCTTCAGGCTCGACAGCCGGTATCCGAGCCGGCTGGCGGTCTCCTCTGGAGTCAGCCCTAGCCCGTAGCGAAGATGGATCAAGGCTTGGTGCCGGGCGGGCAGGCGCTGGATCAGGCCCCTCAGATCCTGATACAGCGCAAGGTCGGCTGGAGCGAATCCGTCGTATCCGGCCAGCCGCTCCAATGCCGCTTCATCAACTGCGGCGTAGATCTGCTGTTTCCCCCTTCGTCGATAGCGCAGGCATTCCATGCGTAGCGCTGAAACCAGCCAGGCCTCGTAATCTCTGACCTGAGTCCGCTTACGCCACAGCGCCAGAAGCGCCTCCTGCAGAAGGTCTTCGCCATCCTCCGGCGCCACTTCATACCGCTTTAGTAGCGCCCGGAGCCGCGGACGAGAGCGCTCAGACAGCCGAGCGAAGACCTCCTCGTCTCTGGAGTTACCCATCTGGCCACCTCCCTACTGCTACTGGGGAGTGACTCCGGCCCAACATTCATTTCATATATGCAAAGAAGTCTCTGTCTCCCTGGAGGCGTCCTGCCGCGGCTTCTTGGTTGAGGAGATCTTGCGCGGCCCTGGAAAGACGGCAGACCGGGTATTCAAACCCGCGATCCTTGAAAACCCGCGCTAGCGGAAGAAGGAGAAGTCATGCGAAGGAGAGATCTATGAGTCGACGCTCGCTGTTTGCGGTTGCCATTTGCCTAATGGCATCGCTTCCGACTGCGGCATGGGCCGCGTTCCCCGGAGCCGAACAGCCGGAGGCGACGCCTAACGAGCTCATCGTGCTGCTGGCCGCAAGCCCAGGCGGTCCAAAGCCCGAAGAGGTAGTGGAACGGGCTCAGCGCAGGCAGCCCCTTCCCGCGGGTCTGGGGGCCGGAAATCCGCGCAACGTCAAGTTCGGCCTCGCCCACCGCGCCAGCGGCAGGATGCGGGAGCTGCTCGAGGCCGATCCCGAGAGCCCACGCGCCCGGCTCGAGCGCTACCTCGTTTTTACCTATCCCGAGGGCAGCAACTTGGATGCAATACAGCTCGCCCTCGAGCTGAATCCGCACGTCCTGCACGTCGAGAGGAACTATCGGTTGAGATTCCATGTCTCGCCGTCGGATCCGCTCTTTCCCGTTCCCACCTGCCCCGTCGGTCCGTGTTCCCCGAACCCGCAGGACTATCAGTGGGGGAGCCACAGCCTCAACTTGCCGGCCGCCTGGGAATTCGCCAAGGGGCATTCCTACATTGGGCTCATCGATGTCGGGATCGAAGTGGATCACCCGGATCTCCGCGCCTTCGACGCCTCGGGTAACTATGTCGGAGGGAACTTTCGCCCCCACCTGTCGTGGGACTACATGAACTCCAGCTCCTGTGGGAGCAATCCTGAGGGCTGCGTGGATGAGAAGGAGGAGGGAGGGCTGAGCTGCTCGACGCAGGAGGATCCGGACGGCAGGTGCGCCGGTCACGGCACACACGTTTCAGGGATCGTCGCGGCAGGGGCGGACAATGGGCAGGGGGTCGCCGGTGCCTGTTGGAACTGCAGCATTCTCATGACTCGCGGCGTGAATACAGTTCAGGCGGCCAACGGCCTCATTTGGCATGCCGATCACGGCGCCGAGGCGGTGAGCATGAGCTTCGGCTACGCGGATGTCCAGTGCGATCCACCGACGAGCGGGTTCGGACTCTTCTGCGACTCCATCGCCGTCGCCGAGCAGCGCGACGTGCTGATGACAGCTTCGCCGGGCAACGACAAGGCCGACATCGAGTTTCCCGCCAGCGATGACCGCGTGATGTCGATCGGCGGCATCGAGCCCACGGGCGCGTTCTGGGACCGCGCGGACGAGGGGGAGGGATGTCCGTGCAACTTCTCGAATCGGCCCCTGTGGCTGATCAGCGTGTGCAACAGCGGGCCCTCGACGTTCGAATGTGGCTCCAACTACACAGTCACCCCGGGGAGTGCCCAGCAGGACCTGGTAGCACCCGCGAAGCAGGTGCTTTCGACCTTCTATGAGGGTGAGGTGTGGAATCGTACGCTGGGTTGCTGGGATGATCCGAACCACGCCGGCTCCGGATACGACCTCTGCACGGGCACGTCCATGTCGTCGCCCTACGGGGCGGCGGTGGCCGGCATCCTGCGCTCGGTCAATCCGCTGCTCGCCAAAGCGCAGATTCGCGACCTCCTGATCACCAACTCCAGCCGCGCCAACAATTGGGACCTGAAGCTGGGCTACGGAATCCCCGACGCAGCGGCTTCAGTTGAGGACGCGCTCGGACGCTCTGGCGGTGCCGTCGTCAGCAATCGGCTGACGCCGCTGTTCAGCATGTACAGCTCGCAAGCCGAGGACTACTTCTACACGACGTTCCCGCAGATGGGTGCGGCCGCGTACTGGAGCGCTGGGGATGTCAACGGTTATTGGAGGAATGCCGGCTACTCCAGCGTAGGCCCCGACGTCGCGGGCTACGGGTATTTCCCCGGCGCGGGGTGTCAAGTCTCACCCTGTGAGCCGGAGCCAGGCGCCTCGGTCTATGTCTTCGCCACCGACCGATCACCCAACGGCATGCCGCTCGTGCCGCTCTATCGGCTGAGCTTCAACGGCCCCAACCCGAGCAATCCCGGCAACGCGTACAACCGAGATACCACCTACACCACGGAGGCGGCGGGGATCGACGCCTTCAGCGACCTCGGCTACAAGCTCGACGGTGTCGAGGGTTATATCTATAAGAAGTGCACGCCCGAGCCGTCCTGCATCCCGGCTGGTTCGGTGCGGCTCTACCGCCGGTACAACCAGCAGCGTGACGACTTTGCGATCTTCCCGGAATCCGAGCTCGCCGCGATGGAGAGTCAGGGGTACACCTCGAACGGTGGCTTCAGCTTCGCCGAAGTGCTCGGGTACGTATACCTGAACGTCGATAGCGATGGCGACCGGGTGATCAACGGTTTCGAGAGTTTGCTCGGCACCGATCCACTGGTCGCAGATAGCGACTGTGACGGGCTCGGTGACGGAGTCGAGATCCTCGACTTTCCCTACGCCGGCAAAGATCCGCGCAGCGGCCCCGGCGCTATTCTCGAGCTTCAGAACCAATCCATTAGCTCGACCCAGACGTTCGAGGCCTGCGACACGATCTTCGCCGGTCCCAACCTCACGATCGAGCCCACCGGCAACGCGACCCTGCACGCCGGCCAACGGGTCGTACTGAGGTCCGGCTTCAGGGTCAAGTCCGGAGCCGTCTTCAGAGCGATTGCCCCCTGATCGGCGTGACAAAGAAACCTACAAACGGCATACAGAGACTAGGAGGAATGGCCGTGATCAAGAGCATTCGGATGATCGGAATGAGCGCACTCGTTGCTGGGCTTGGTCTGCTTATCATGCCAATTGCGCGCGCCCAGGACTCGGTGTTCGTCACCACCACTGGCGACGTCGGCATTGGCACCTCTACCCCCACAGCACGGCTCGACGTGCAGGGCAACTCATCCTCTGCAGCAACTGTCCGGTTGAAGAACGCCAATGCCAACGGGTATCCCGGGATCGAGTACATGGACGAGAACGGCTTGGTGAATCTCTTCTTCGGCCTCGACAACGCTGCCAATACGACCCGCCTGAACAGCATCAACAACCACCCTATTGTCATATTTACCGAGAGCACAGAGCGGATGCGAGTCACTTCGACCGGCGAGGTCGGCATCGGCACCTCGACTCCCGCAGCGCGACTCGACGTGCAATCGAACGGCATTTCCCCAGTAACTGCCCGGTTTCGGAACTCGAATCCCAACGCGGATGTGTTCATGGTGCTTTCAATGGAGAACGCCAACACCGGCTTGAATGGCTCCAGCGCCCTGCAATTATCGTCAAACTCCTCCTTCGCCAATATCCAGGCACACGGCAGCGGGAGGACACTCTCCAGGTTCGGCCAGCCGCTGGCGAGCTGGGTGGAGATCGCGGTCGCGGGTGCCAGCAACGGGCTGATCGTTGGCACGACCGCTGACAAGCCAGTAATCCTCGGCACCAACAACGCCGATCGGCTGCACATCAAGGCGACTGGGGACATTGGCATCGGCACTACGACGCCCGCTTCAAAGTTCCACGTCAACGGCGGCGACATCCGTGTTTCGGGAGGTTCCTTCATCGACGACGGCGTGACGCTCAACGCGCCTGATTACGTCTTCGAACCGAATTACAAGCTGATGCCTTTGGAAGAGCTGAGGGAGTTCGTCGCCCAAGAGAAGCATCTCCCGAACGTCCCAAACGCTCGCGAGGTCAAGGAGCAGGGTCTCAATCTCAGCCAGTTCCAGATGCGATTACTGGAGAAGGTCGAGGAGCTGACGCTCTATGCTCTGTCTCAGCAGGAGCAGATCGGCAGCCTTCACAAGGAGAACTCTAACCTCAAGGAACGCCTCGAAGCTCTGGAGGGGACTCTTCAGCAGCAGCACTGAGGCCTTTCAAGCGAAAACGGCCGGCGTTTCCGCCGGCCGTTCATCGCCAAGGATAGATTCAGCAGCTTTCAGTTCGCCGCCGGCACGTGCTCCGAAACCGTCCACGTATCCCCGGCCTTCAGCAGCTCCTCCAGCTTGCCGACGCCCAGGCGGTCCGTCTCCTGTTGCATCTGCTCCACCACTCGTTCCTCGTAGGAGGCCATGTCGACGCTGCGGAAGACGCCGAGGGGCGTCGGGAAGCTCGGCGGCAGGAGGTTGGCGGCGAGGAAGGCCGTCGCGGGGTTGTCCAACGTCTCGTCCCACACCACGCAGTCCTCGGGACCGATGCCGTCGCCCAGGTGAACCACCTCCATCTGCGTCCCCCGCATGCGGATCCCCTTGTCCTTGGCCTTGCCGAAGAGGAGGGGCTTGCCGTGCTCCAGGTAGAGGGCGCCGTCGTCCTTGACCTCCTTGTCCGTCATGTAGGTGAAGGCCTTGTCGTTGAAGATGTTGCAGTTCTGGTAGATCTCGACGAAGGCCGTCCCCTTGTGCTGGGCGGCGCGGCGCAGGATGTCGCGCAGGTGCACCTGGAAGATGTCGACGCTGCGCGCCACAAAGGTGGCGCCGGCGCCGATCGCCAGAGACAGCGGGTTGAACGGGTAGTCCACCGAGCCCGACGGCGAAGACTTGGTCTTCTTGCCCAGCTCGCTCGTCGGCGAGAACTGCCCCTTGGTCAGGCCGTAGATGCGGTTGTTGAACATCAGGATCTTCACCCCGACGTTGCGCCGCAGGGTGTGGATCAGATGGTTGCCGCCGATCGACATCGCGTCGCCGTCGCCGGTGGCGATCCAGACTTCCAGCTCCGGCCGCGCCAGCTTGAGGCCGGTCGCCACCGCGGGCGCTCGCCCGTGGATGGAGTGGAAGCCAAAGGTGTTCATGTAGTAGGGAAAGCGGCTCGAGCAGCCGATGCCCGAGACCACGACGAACTTCTCGCGCGGAATGCCCAGCTCGGGGAAGACCTTCTGCACCGCCGAGAGGATGGCATAGTCCCCGCACCCGGGGCACCAGCGCACCTCCTGGTCGGTCTGGAAGTCCTTGTTGGTGAGGGTCGGCGTCGCGGTCTCAGTTGACATCTTTCAGCTCCAGAATCTGGCGGATCTTCTCTTGGATCTGCTGACGGGTGAAAGGCTGGCCCTGCACCTTGGTAAGAGAGATGGTGTCCTTGAGGAAACGGGCGCGGATGAGCAGGTTGAGCTGCCCCAGGTTCATCTCCGGGATCAGCACCTTGTCGAAACGCGCCAGCACCTCGCCGAGGTTCTTCGGGAAGGGGTTCAGATAGCGCAGGTGGGCGCGGCTCACGGGCAGGCCCTCGCGCCGGGCGACGTTGACCGCGCCGGTGATGGCACCCGCCGTCGAGCCCCAGCCGAGGATGAGCAGCTCGCCGCCCTCGGGGTCGCCGAAGACCATCAGCTCGGGGATGTCGTTGGCGATCCGTTCCACCTTCTCGGCCCGCAGGTGGATCATGCGCTCGTGGTTCGCCGGATCGTAGGAGACGTTGCCGGTGACGTCCTCCTTCTCCAGGCCGCCGATGCGGTGCTCGAGGCCCGGCGTGCCGGGAATGGCCCACGGCCGCGCCAGCGTCTCGGGATCGCGCTCATACGGATGGAAGCCCTCGGGATCGGTGCGGAACTCGGTGCGCAGATCCGGCAGATCCTCCACCCGCGGCAGCTTCCAGGGCTCCGAGCCGTTGGCGATGTAGCCGTCCGAGAGCAGCATCACCGGCACCATGTAACGGGTGGAGATGCGCACCGCCTCAAGGGCCATCTCGAAGCAATCCTTCGGCGAGGAGGCGGCCAGCACCGGGATCGGCGACTCGCCGTTGCGGCCGAACATCACCTGCAGCAGGTCCGCCTGCTCGGTCTTGGTGGGCAGGCCGGTCGAGGGGCCGCCGCGCTGGATGTTGCAGACCACCAGCGGCAGCTCCGTCATCACCGCCAGGTTCATCGCCTCGGCCTTCAAGGCGATGCCGGGGCCGGAGGAGATGGTCACGCCGAGGGCGCCGCCGAAGGAGGCGCCGATCGCCGAGCACACCGCCGCGATCTCGTCCTCGGCCTGGAAGGTGGTGACGCCGAAGTTCTTGTACTTCGACAGATCGTGCAGCACATCCGAGGCCGGGGTGATCGGGTAGGCGCCCAGGAAGAGCGGCAGGCCGCTGCGCCGGCTGGCGGCGATCAGGCCCATCGCCAGCGCCGTGTTGCCCATGATGTTGCGGTAGAGGCCCGGCTCCATCGTCGCCGCCGGCACCTCGTAGCGGTGGTGGAAGAGCTCGGTGATGTCGCAGAAGTTCCAGCCCGCCTTGAGGGCCGCGATGTTGGCGTCGGCGAGCTGCGGCTTCTTGGCGAACTGCTTCTTCAGCCAGTCGATGGTGTTGTCGAGCGGCCGCGAGAACAGCCAGTAGCACATGCCGAGGCAGAACATGTTCTTGCAGCGCTCCACCGACTTCGAGTCGAGGCCGCTGCCTTCGAGCGCCCGGCGAGTCATGGTGGTGACGGCGGCCTGGAACACCCGGAAGCTCTCCAGGCTGCCGTCCTCCAGGGGATTGGCGGTGTAGCCGGCGCGGGCGAAGTTGCGGTCGTTGAACTCGTCGGTGTTGACGATGATGATGCCGTTGGGCTTGAGGTCCCGCAGCTCCTTCTTGAGCGCTGCCGGGTTCATCGCCACCAGCACGTCCGGCGCGTCGCCCGGGGTGTGGATGTCGTAGTCGGCGATGCGCACCTGGAAGGCGGACACGCCGGGCAGGGTGCCGGCGGGTGCGCGGATCTCAGCCGGGAAGTCCGGCAGCGTCGACAGGTCGTTGCCGAACAACGCCGAGGTGTTGGTGAACTGGGTACCGGTAAGCTGCATGCCGTCGCCCGAGTCGCCGGCGAAGCGGATGACCACCTCGGTGATCTTCTCGGGCGCGACTTGGCGTCTCTCTTTTTCTGCAACCGTCGTACTCATGGTCCTCTCTTTTCCAGGGATTACAACACGTCAGGCCGGGAATTCAATCCAGGCCCCGCGGGAGCGGGCGGGATAGCGATAGGGCTTGCATCGGAGCACGATCTTAGCAGAGGTCGGCCGCCTTTGCCCCGTTCCTTGGGGTAGGTCCGGCAGGGTGGGAGGCGCCGACGGGGCGTCCCCACCCTTGAGGTCCCGATCGGACCTCTCCCTACTGCATCGCCTCCAGCACCCCCTGCGCGTCGGCGATCAGCGCCTGTCCCTGCTCTGCGGTGAGGATGCCGGCACTGACGAAGGCCTGCACCTGGTTGATGAACGCCTGGACCTGGTTCGCCGCCGGGCCGCTCTGGCCCTGCTGCAGCTTCTGGAGAGCGGTGTTCAGCTTGGCTTTCAAGGCGTTGCCTTGACCGCCGTTGAGCACGCCGGCGGCCATCAGTTCGTCGACGCTGCCGACGAGGAGCGCGAGCTGGTCGGCGGCGGGCCGCACCGCCCAGAAGACGGCGGCCGTGCGCTCCGGCACGTTGAAAGTGCAGGTGGCGGCGTTGAACGACGCGGTGCGCACCACCGGATCGGCTGAAGAGGCGTCGACCGGATGCAGCTTCAGGCGCGGACAGGGGCTGGGCAGTCCGGTACTGACCGCCTCGTCCTGCGCGTTCAACAGCACCGCGACCTCGCTGTGCCGGTGGTCGAGCTCGCCGGCCGGGTCGGAAACCGTCATGCCGATCACACCCGGGATCTGGCCGGGGCCGGTGTTGAAGAACCGCAACCGGTCCTCGATCTCCTGCGCGGTGCGCAGCCGCAGCAGACGCGTGCTCTTGCGGATGGCGAGCGCCTCGCGGAAGCCGGCCACGGCCTTGGCGATGTCGGCCGGTCCGGGCTTCAGCGCCGGATCGGCGAGCAGCGGCTGCATGATCGACCAGTTGGACTGGTTGTCCCGCGCCGGCGGCAGGCCGACGCCCCAGTTGTTGAGTTGGTAGGTGAAATCGAGCCTGTTGAACCAGTCGCCCGAGTTGTAGCTGTTGCGGTCCAGGGACTTCGACCTCAGCAGGTCCACGCCGGCGTGGAAGAACGGCACGCCCTGGCCGAAGGCGAGGATGCTCACGCCGAGATTCTGCATGCGCACCCGGTCGGCCATCGAGGTCGAGACCGGCGCCTTGACCGCGATGGCGTCGAAGAGCGTGTCGTTGTCGTGCGCCTCGATATAAGAGATGACCTCCTGCGGGTCAGCCGTGTAGCCGGCCGGCTGGCCGTTGTAGTCGATCTGGCTGCCGGTGACGACATTGCCGAAGCGGTCCTCAAGCGCATAGCCGGCCAAGGCGCCCGCGAGCCCGACGCGGATCCAATCCTCCTCGAGCAGCAGCCGGTTGAGCTGATCCGACGACGAGCCCTGGTTGGTGGCGTTGGGGTCGTACCAGAGGCCGGTCAGGAAGCCCTGCTCCTGAATGCCGCTGAACGGTCCGCCGCCGCGCACCCCGTCGCGGATGCGGTCGCTGAAGGTGCCGATGCCGGTGCCGGCCATGTTGGCCTGCGTGGCCTGCACGCCACGGGCGTTGTTGGCCACCTCGCCGAAGTTCCAGCCCTCGCCGTAGAGATAGATCTTCTTGCCGTCCACGCCGTCGGCGGCCAGCGTCAGGCCGTCCAAAGCTTGGCGGAGCTTCACCAGGTTGCGCTTCATGTGATGGCCCATGAGGTCGAAGCGGAAGCCGTCCACCTTGTATTGCTTCGCCCAGGTGAGCACCGAATCGATCAGCAGCTTCTCCATCATGTTGAATTCGGAGGCCGTGTTCTGGCAGCAACTGCTGGTCTCGATGTTGCCGTCGGCGTTCAAGCGGTGGTAGTAGCCGGGCACGATCTTGTCGAGCACCGAGTGGTTGTTCTGCCCGGCGGCGTTGGTGTGGTTGTAGACCACGTCCATCACCACCCGCAGGCCGGCCTGGCTGAGCCCCTGCACCATGTCGCGGAACTCGCGCACGCGCGCCGGGCCGTCCGCATCGGTCGAGTAGCTGCCCTCGGGCACGGTGTAATGCCACGGGTCGTAGCCCCAGTTGAAGCCATCCGCGTCGGCCACCGCCGCGACCGCCGCCTGCTGCTGGTCGGAATCCGGCGGATAGATCGAGAGGTCTCCCGCGGGCTCCTGCCATTGCGACTTGTCCTCATCGATGGTGGCGATATCGAAGGCCGGCAGCAGGTGGACGTGGGTGAGGCCGGCTTGCGCCAGGGCTCGCAGGTGCTTCATGCCGTCGGAATTCGCCAGGGTGAACGCCTCGAACGTCCCGCGGAGTGCCGCCGGCACGCTCGCGTCGTAGGCGCTGAAGTCGCGGACGTGCAGCTCGTAGAGGACGATGTCCTCGGGAGCGGCGAGCCGCGGCTTGACCAGCGCGTTCCAGCCCGCCGGCCGCAGAGTCCCGTCGGCCGCGAGATCGACGATCTGGCTCCGCTGGCTGTTGCGCGACAGGCTGACCGAGTACGGATCGGTAACCAGGTTGGTCTCCACCTGCCCGGTCGAACGGACGAACACCCGTGCCTCGTAGAGGTAGTACTTGCCGTACCAGGAAGGATTGCCGGTGATGCTCCAGACGCCGGTCGCCGGGTCGGCCGTCATGTCCATCACCGTCGCGGGCGTGGCGGGGTTCGAGTCATCGAAGAGTTGGAGCTTCACCATCTGAGCGGTGGGCGCCCATACCCGCAGCGTCGGCGTTGCGCCGTCGAAGCTCGCTCCCAGCGATCCCTGATAGGTGTAGAGGTCGTCGAGCACGCCCTGGATCTGAAGCGACGTGGCGTCGACCAGCGTGCCGTCGCCGGCCTTGGCCTGGACGGCGAGCTGGCCCATGAGCGCCGCGGGCACCTCGGCCAGACGGTTCGCGGGGATCTTGAAGGCGGCGCTTCCCGCGAGGTGCGGGAGCTTCTCCAGCACCGCCGGCGAAAGGCCGGCCGAGTCGTAGGTGAGCGGGATCTCGGTGCCGCCGTGGACGCCGTCACTCTGCAGCGAGAGCCCGCCGTGGGCGTCGTAGAAGAGGGAGAACGTCCAGCCGGCCTGGATCGCGCCCGGCTTCCACGCGAGCGTGTCGCCGCTCACCCAATAACCCTGAGCGCGTGCGATGTTGCCGTGCGGGGCGCCGCTGGCGCTGATGGTGAAGACGTGCGACGCCGAGTCGTAGCTGAAGAAGATCTCCGCGCACGCCTGCGGCACCGAGAAGGCGATGTTCGATCCGTTCTGCACGCCGCCGGCGCCGTAGTTGAGGTCCCAGCTCTCGTTGATCGCGACCTTCGCCTCATAGCTCCCCGCCGGTAGGCTGTGCGTCGCGAAGCTGTAGATGCCATCGCCGTCCGGGTCCTGCAGCCACGAGCGCAGGCAGTCCGGCTGCCAGTCGCCGGGGCAGCCGAGCTCGGACTGGAAATTGCCCGGAGCCACGGCGATGACCTTCGTCTGGTTGTCCGCCACCCAGTGGGTCTGGTTGGAGTAGTAGAACTTGACCGCTTTCGGCTCGGAGAGGTTGAGGTTGATGTTCGAGCCGTTGCGGGTAGCGTTGGCGCCGTAGTTCTCGTCCCAGTTGTCGTTGAGGGTCGCCTTGTACTCCCAAGAGCCCGCCGGGACGTTGAACGTGCCCTGCCAGACCGTATCGCTGGCGTCGAACGTCAGATGGGTCGCGGCGCAATCCGGCTGCCAGTCGTCGGAGCAGCCGAACTCGGACTGGAAGCTGCCGGGGATCGTCACGCTCGCCGGCTGCGGCGGAACGCCACCCGCGCTCACCGTCAGGACGTGCGTGACCGAGTCGTACGTGAACACCGTCTCCGCGCAGTCGGCGCTTACCGTGAAGGGGATGTTGGGCCCGTTCTGGACGCCGCCCGCGCCGTAGTTCACGTCCCAGCTCTCGTTGAGGGCGACTTTGACCTCATAGCTGCCGGCCGGCAGCGCGCTCGTGCGGAAGGTGAAGATGCCGTCGCCGTCCGGGTCCTGGAGCCACGACCGCAGGCAGTCCGGCTGCCAATCGCCCGGGCACCCCAGCTCGGACTGGAAGTTGCCCGGAGCCACGGCGATCGTGGAATTCTGGTTATCGGTGATCCAGTGCGTCTCGTGGGAGTAGTAGAACTTGACCGACTTCGCCTCGGAGAGGTTGAGCGGGATGTTGGCGCCGTTGCGCTGCGCGTTCTGGCCATAGTTCTCGTCCCAACTGTCGTTGAGCGGCGCCTTGTACTCCCAGGAGCCCGCGGGGACGTTGAAGACCCCCTGCCAGACCTGATCGTCGGCGTCGAAGGCGAGGTGGGTGGCCGCGCAAGCCGGCTGCCAGTCGTCGGAGCAGCCGAGCTCGGACTGCAGGCTCCCGGCGACCGTGACATTCGATGGGTTCGGCGTATCCGACGCGAAGGCCGGCAAGGTCCAGATCAGCGAGGCGAGCAGGGACAGGCAGATGCGGCGGGTCGATCTCATTGGGAGCCCTCCTTGAAGAACCGCTACAACGTAACAGCTAAGGGAGAGCAGCGCACCACCCGCGGGGGTGGGCCAGGAGCAGCGCTATCGCAAGGATGCCGCGCCTACTCTTCCCCTCTCGTCCCGAGGATCTCCTTAACGCGCCCGACCTCCCCCGACTGCAGCCGCACCTTGATGCCGTGCGGATGTCGTGGAGAGCTCGTGAGGATGTCGCGCACGATTCCCCGCGTCCTCCGGCCGGTGCGCTGGTCTGCCTTTTGGACGATCTCCACCTCGAGGCCAGGGTGGATCTGCTGACGCGATTCTCCTGCCATGCCGCCTGCCGAACTCTGCAAGATTGGACGGCGCTCAGGGCTGAAACCACGTCGCGAAGACGTGCTGCGTGTCGAGGTATTCGCGGACCGCGCTGATCTTGCCGTCGCGGATCGTCATCAGGAGATGGTATTCCTGATTGTAGGTTCGGCCGTTCCGCAGCTCGCCGTAAGACTCGACCTCGACCGCCACCTTGTCGCCCTCGGCGACGGCGCCTTTCACCGTCAGCTTCAGGCCGTTGCTGAGCCGGTCCGACATGTTGTGGAAGAGGCGGGCCATCTGCTCTTTGCTGTGAGCGCCTGCTGCCGGCAACTGCTCCGGCTTGCCGGCGATCCACCAAGTGGCGTCGTCGGTCATGGTATCGAGAGCGCCAGCGATGTCGTCGGCGCTGAAGCGGGCGAAGAATTCGGCGGCCAGACGCTTGTTGTCTTCGGTGCTCATGTGTGACCGGGAGCCGGCCCCAGCGGCTCTCTAATCCTCATCTTCGAAATCCTCCTCGTCGTCTTCCACGTCGAAGTCGTACCCCTCGACGTTGTCCTCGTCATCGTCTATATCGAGATCCTCGTCCTCATCGTCGAAATCGTCATCATCATCCTCTTCCGCTCCGCTGAGCCAGGACTTGGCCGTGAGCTTCTCGAGCGCGGCGAAGTAGGCTGGATTGGGATCCATCTGCATAATCTCCCCCTTGAGCAGGTCATAGATATGTCCGGACAGAACATAGCCGATGGCATGGATGGCGTCGTGGCGGTCCAGCCCCTCGGCCATGAGCCGGTCGAGAGTCCCCCGCACCGGGAGCTCATCGCCCAGGGCAACTTGCGTCTCGATGATCTGGTGGAAGACGGCGTGGATCCGCGGGTTCGGCAGGCGGATTCCCGCGAGCCGGTGGTACTTAAGGATCATGTCGAGGCGTTTCGGCTCGCTGAGGACAAGCCACCGCTGAGGATCGACAGGACGGTCGGGATCATATTTCTTCATGGCAGGGTCCATTCTAGACCGACAGCCCCGGGAGGAGACACTTATGGGACAAGAGGCGGTGCGGGGAAGCGGCCCGCAGGTTCAGCAGCGCTGATCCGCGCTCCATCAAGCGCGCCGCGCGGCTCCTGCAGGCCTATGAAAAGGATTTCTGGGATGCGGTAGCGGCAAACTGAGCGCGGGCGCGCCTCACGCCGGCCGCGGCGCGATGTTCTTGTTCATCCGGAACAGGTTGGCCGAGTCCCACCGGCTCTTCACCTCGATGAGGCGCTCGTAGTTCCCGCCGTAGGCGTCGTGGATGCGCTGGCCGACTTCCTCCTCGGTGAGGAAGTTGACGTAGGTGCCACCGGTCGAGAAGCGGCGCAGGTCGCGCCAACCGGCGCGCGCCCATTCGATGTTCGCCGCGTCGTCCTCGCCTTTCTCCCAGGCGCTCGAGATGTTGAGGACGTACCCTGCGTCCCGATTGCCGGCCGGCGAGTGATCCTCCGGCAGTTGGTGGAGAACGCCACCGATCGGAAAGATCAGGATCGCCGAGTGGGGCGACGGTATGCGCAGCGCGTGCTCGGCGGCGCTGGCGAGCAGCTCGGGATCGAGCCGCGGCAGGTACTCGGATTTCCAGTAGTAGCGCCGGCCCTTCGGCTGCGTCGCGTCGAGGAGGCTCTGCTGGGAGACGTAGGTCCGCCGCTGGAGGATGTCCCCCACCGGAGCGCCGAGAGCCTTGAGGGGAGCGAGCAGCCTCTCTCCCTCCTCCACCGGCCCGCTGTGACAGACGAAGAGCGCGACGATGTTCTGGCCGTGCACCTCTTTGGGCAGCCACGGCGCCGGCGGCGCCTGGCGCAAGCCCACCACCAGGGCGAGCTCCGGCGGTGCTTCGGCGGCCAGGGCGAGAACCTTTTCAAAGACCGCCGGAGCGTCCTCGGCTCTCCAGGCGATGGCGCCGCCGAAGATCTCGGGGCCGACCGGAAAGAGTTGATACTCGAAGCTCGTGGCGACGCCGAAGTTGCCGCCGCCGCCGCGCAGCCCCCAGAAGAGATCGGCGTTCTCCGTCTCGCTGGCTCGCACCACGCGGCCCTCGGCGGTGACGACCTCGATGGACAGGACGGTGTCCGACGTCCAGCCGAAGCGGCGGGAAAGATAGCCGAAGCCGCCGCCGAGCGTGAGGCCGGCGATGCCGGTGTTGGAGACGAAGCCGAGCACCGCGGCGAGGCCGTGGAGCTGCGTCTCGCGGTCCACGTCGCCGAGGAGGCACCCCGCCTGGGCGCGGGCGATGCGCGCCGCCGGGTCCGCCCACACGCCGCGCATCAGCGACAGATCGAGCATCAGCCCGCCCTCGCACACCGCGAGGCCGGAGATGTTATGCCCGCCGCCCTTGATCGACAGCGCGAGGCCGTGCTGGCGCGCGAAGTTGACGCCCGCCACCACGTCGGCGACGCCCAGGCAGCGCGCGATCATCGCCGGACGCCGGTCGATCATGGCGTTCCACACCGAGCGCGCCTCGTCGTAGGCGGGCTCGCCGGGCAGCAGCAGCGGGCCGCGGAGGCGGATTCGGAGATCCTCGGCGGTTGCGGCCATAGCGATCCTCTACCGCCCCGCCGCCCGCTCCTCCCGCTCCTGCGCCTGCTTGGCCGCCTGCACCAGGTCGAAGGCGTCGTGCCGCATCCTGGCGCGCCTGGCGTCCTCCTCCGGATAGAGCGGCCGGTAGCCGAGCCGGCTCTCGTCGAAGGTGAAGGGCTTCATCAGGTCTCCCTTGCCGACGATCGACTGCTCGCGCGTGAAGTAGGCCATGTCGTAGTTGTTGCTCATGATGATGGCCTCTTCCGGACAGGCGTCCACGCAATAGCCGCAGAAGATGCAGCGCAGCATGTCGATCTCATAGACCACCGGGTACTTCTCGATGTTGACGTCCGGATGCTCGGCGGCTTCGATGTGGATGCACTCGGCCGGGCAGTTCTGGGCGCAGAGAAAGCAGGCCACGCAACGCACCGAGCCGTCAGGCCGGGTGGTGAGGATGTGATGGCCGCGGAAGCGGTGGCTATACGCGCGCCGCTCCTCCGGATACTCGATGGTGTACATCTTGTTGCGCCGGAAGAGATTGCGCAGGAAGTGCCGCATCGTCACCGCGAGACCGCCGAAGAGCGGCAGGTAGAGCCGCTCGGCGAGGCTCGGCCGGTACGGCTTGACCTCCGACGGGTATGGCGTCTTGAGCATCGGCCGGCCTGGCGGCGACAGCGGAGCGGTCTGCATCCTCGGCTCGCTCATCGCTCCAGCTCTCCGGCGATGACGTTGAGACCGCCCAAGGAGACGATGGCGTCGGAAACCGAGCCGCCGTTGATCAGGCTCGGAAAGGTGGAAAAGATCGGGAAGCAGGGCGCCCGGCAATGGTTGCGGTAGGGCTTGGCGGTGCCGTCACTGATGGTGTAGAAGCCGAGCTCGCCGTTGGCGCCCTCGACCATGGTGTAGATCTCCCCCGCCGGCACCATGATGCCGTCCATGATCAGCTTGAAGTGATAGATCATGGCCTCCATCTGGTTGTAGCAGGCCTCCTTGGGCGGCAGCGCCACGTGCGGATCGTCGACGATGTGCGGGCCCTCCGGCATGCCGCGGTCGAGGAGCTGGCGGATGATCTTCAGCGACTCGCGGATCTCCAGCATACGGATGCGGAAGCGGTCGTAGACGTCGCCGCCGTAGAGCACCGGCACGTCCCAGTCCACCGTGTCGTAGAGGTCGTAAGGATGAGCGCGGCGCACGTCGTAGCCGACGCCGCTCGCCCGCAGGCAGGGCCCAGTCCATCCCCAGTTGACGGCTTCCTCGGCGGAGATGGCGGCGATGCCGATCGAGCGGTCCTGCCAGATGCGGTTGCCGTTGACCAGCTTCTCGGAGTCGTCGACGAATGGCGGGATGATCTCGAGCAGCCGCCGGCAGTGCGCCTCGAAATCGGGCGGCAGCTCCTGGATGAGACCGCCGATGCGGCAGGCCGAGACCGTCAGGCGCGAGCCGCACAGCGACTCGAGCAGGCCGTAGATCTCCTCGCGCGGCTGGAAGAGGTACCAGAAGTTGGTGAGGCCGCCGGCGTCCACCAGCGTCGTGCCGTTGCAGACGCAGTGGTCCATGACGCGGGAGAACTCGGAGAGGATCGTCCGCGCCCACACCGCTTTCGGCGGCGGCTCGATGCCCAGCAGCTTCTCCACCGTCTTGCAGAAGCCGACGTTGTTGATGAAGGCCGAGCAGTAGTTGAGCCGGTCGGTGTAAGGGATGACGTGCTGCCAGGTGTGCGTCTCCGACATCTTCTCGAAGCAGCGGTGCAGGTAGCCGATCTCGACGTCGGAGGCGATGATCGTCTCGCCGTCCAGCACCGCCATCAAGCGGAAGGTGCCGTGCATGGCCGGGTGCGACGGGCCGATGTTGATCGTCATGCGCTCGAAGAGGTCGTCCTCGCGCTCGGGCAGGTCGAAATGAGGCTTGTAGATCTTGTCCTCGGTGAGGATCCAGCGCCGCGCCGGATCGTAGTCCTTGCGCAGCGGGTGCCCCTGGAACGCCTCGTGGGTGAGGAGGCGGCTCAGGTTCGGATGGCCCTCCACCGTCACCCCGAACATCTCGTAGAGCTCGCGCTCGAACCAGTTGGCGGCCTTCCAGACGGGGATCAGGGAGGGGAGGACGGCGTCGTCCTCGCGCAGCGGCACCTTGAGGCGCAGCCGAGCGGCACGGGGAATCGAATAGAGGTGGTAGACCGCCTCGAAGCGCTCCTCGCGGTCCGGGAAGTCCACGCCGCAGAGGTCGAGCATGAGATCGAACCGCGTCGCGGCGTTCTCTTTGAGCTCGCGGGCGACGTCGGCCAGCACGTCGCGGCTGACGATCCAGGTCGGCTGGTCGAGGCCATCCTGAGGAAGAATGCTGCCGGGCGCGAATTTCGCGCGGACGGTCTCGAGCTCGGGGAGCGTCGAAATCTCAGTGGGTGGCGGCGCCAGTGTTGACACTCGCGGTCTTCTCCAGGTCCCGGCGTTGCCCGCGCTGCTCGCGGTCGCGGGAGATTTTCTCCTTGAGCTGCAGGATGCCGTACATCAGCCCCTCCGGCGTCGGCGGGCAGCCGGGGACGTAGACGTCCACCGGGATGATTTCGTCGATGCCCTGCATCACGTGATAGGCGCGGTAGAAGCCGCCCGAGCAGGCGCAGGCGCCCATCGAGATCACCCACTTCGGGTCCGCCATCTGGTCGTAGATCCGCTTCAGCACGGGCCCCATCTTGTCGTTGATGGTGCCGGCCACCAGCAGCACGTCGCTCTGGCGGGGCGAGAAGCGCACCACCTCGGCGCCGAAGCGCGACAGGTCGTAGTGGCTGGAGACGGTGGACATGAACTCGATGGCGCAGCAAGCGGTGCCGAAGGGGAACGGCCAGAAGGAGTTCTTGGCGCCCCAGTCCTCCAGCACTTCGAATTTCGTGGTGAGCCAGCTTTCCCCGGTTGTTTCCATGGCAGGACTCCTCTCGCCGGGGCTCAGTCTAGCACTTTGTGACTGGTGGGTACAAGGTGACGGAAGTGCAAGAATCTCTACAAGTTACGCGGTGAAGGGGCAGCAGAATCAAGGACCGAAAGGACAGCAAGGCTACCTACGACTCCACCCCCGAAGGCGCCGTCCCCTTGTCGACCTCGGGAGGCAGCGCCACGTCCCCCTGGGCGGCGTTGGTCTCCTCGCGGAGAGCTTCGAGCTGGCGCAGGTGCTGCTTCTGGGCGGTGACCACGCGCAGGAAAACGTTGGCCGTCTCCTGATCCACGTCGCGGATCATCTTGGGGTAGAGGATGTCGTCCTCGTAGCGCTCCTCGGAGATGGCGTTGCCGAGATCGGCGTCGGTGCCGCGCACCTGCTCGGCGGCTTCGAGCATCTCGACGGCCAGGACGTCCTTTTCCGCGGCCAGGTGCAGCCAGCGGCGGGCGAGGTTCGGCAGGCCGTCGCGCCGGGCGCGCTCGGCGTAGGCGCGGAAGCGGGCGGCGCTCGTCGCCTCGGCGGTGAAGCCGGCCTTCAGGTGCTCCTGAGAACGCGGGATCCTCGACACGTGTCTCCCCTCCTCCTTGCTTCACGCTAAGATGCCCGGGTACCCGTGGGACGTCCGCCCGCCCGGGAAGGCCTGGCTATTCTATGACAACCCGCAGGCCCTCTCCTGGGCGCAGGAAAACCTTGGCCTCCCCCTGCCGTAGTGCCTCTCGGGGATGCCGTGTTCGCAGACCCGGCCCGCTTTTCATGAAAAATACTCTGTGAACAAACGCACTCGCCGATTCCTGCTTCTCGCCGCGCCGGTCGCGATCCTGGGTCTGCTGGCGCTGCTGAGGATTCCCTACCTCAGCGCCTATGCCCGGTTCGCGTTGGGAGCGGCTGGAGTCGTCGTCCTGCTCTGGCTGCTCTGGCGCCTCTACCAGGCCTTCCTCTACAAAGTGGGGAGGCGGCTGGCGTTCTCGTACTTCCTGCTCGGCGTCCTGCCGATCCCCCTCCTCCTGCTGCTGCTGGCGGTTCTCGTCTACATGCTCTCCGGCTTCTACATGGGGCACCTCTACCGCGACGCCGTCCAGTCGCTCCAGCTCGAGCTGAGCTCACAGGCCGCGGCGCGGCTCGACCTGGTCTCCGGCGGCCGGACGCCTCGCGGCGAGAGCTCGGCCGAAGTCGCCTTCGGCTACTATCGTGACGGCAAGAGGACTGGAGGCGACAAACGGGCACCTGCTCTCTGGCCCGCCTGGACCGAAAAGCGCCGGCCCGCCGAGCGGGGTATCGCGTGGGAGGAGCTGCCGCACTTCGTCGCGCGCAGCGACGGGCGTCCCACCCTCGCCGCCGTGGCCTCCCGCGAAGGGCGCGGCGTCGTCACCCTCTATCTCGGAGATCTCGACGCCGAGCTCAGCCGCCGGTCCAATCTCTGGATCGAGACGTACCGCTCGGACGATCCCGATCTCGACAGCATCAGCCTCACGATGTCGAGCCGCAAGATCCCCATCCAGCGCCTGCGCCGGGACCAGCAGGCGCCGGAGGCGACGAGGTTCTTCAAGGGCCTGTCGAAAGGCGAGAAGTTCTGGGATGACCCGGTGCTCTGGTGGGGAGAGATCTCCGGGCCTCTGCTCGACCTCGGCAGCGGCAAGCCGGCCGCGGAATACCTCGCCGCGCACTTCAACGGCACGCCGCGTACGCTTCTCCGCTACCTCTTCTCCAGCGCCGCCGAGATCGACGCCTTCGCCTGGGGATTGCTGCTCCTCGTGGCCTTTTTGCTCTTCGACGTCTATGCCGCCGCCGCGCTCATGGCGGTGGTGATGATCGTCGGGCTGTCGCGGGCGGTGAACCGACTCAGCCGGGCCACCGCGGCGGTGCGGCGCGGCGATTTCAGCATCCGCATCCCGGTGCGGCGGCGCGATCAGGTGGGCGATCTCCAGCGCTCCTTCAACGAGATGGCCGGCAACCTGGAGACGCTCGTCGACACGGCGGCCGAGAAGGAGCTGCTGGAGAAGGAGTTGGCGCTGGCGCGCAAGCTCCAGGAAAGCCTCCTGCCCGGCAATCTGCCGGCGAGCGGCGGCGTCGAGTTCGCTACTCTCTTCGAGCCCAGCGCCGCCATCGGCGGCGACTACTTCGACGTGCTGCGACTGTCGGACGACGAGCTGGCGGTGGTCATCGCCGACGTCTCCGGTCACGGCCTGTCGAGCGGCCTGCGCATGGCGATGCTCAAGGCGGCGCTGCTCATCCTGGTCGAGGAGACTCGGGAGCCGGAGGAAATCCTCCGCCGCCTCGACGCCGTGGTGCGATCGAGCCGTGAGAGCCGTTTCTTCGTGACCGCCACCCTCGGCATGTTCGACCTGAGGACGGGGACTCTGCGGCTGACCAACGCCGGCCATCCACCCACCTATCGGGTGCGCGGCCCCGAAGTCGAAGAGATTCTCCTTCCCAGCTCTCCGCTCGGCGGTCTGGGCCGTCGCTACGGCCAGGCGACTCTGACCATCCAGCCTGACGACGTGGTGGTCTGGCTGTCCGACGGGCTCATCGAGGCCACCAACGCGGCCGACGAGCCCTTCGGCTATGACAGCGTGACCAAGGCTCTGGCGGGAGTCGCGGGAGAAAGCGCGATAGACGTGCGCAACCGCCTGCTGGCGGCCGTGGAGCGCCACACCGGCGGCCAGCCCCTGAGCGACGACCGCACCATGATGGTGATGCGGTACGGAGGGCCTACAGCCCCGTAACCGCCAGACCCAGCGTCGAGTAGATGCGGCGGACGTAGTTGCGGGTCTCGCGGTAAGGGGGAATGCCGCCGTAGCGCAGCACGGCGTTCTCGCCGGCGTTGTAGGCGGCGAGCACCTTGGAGAGATCGTCGGGGAACTGCTCGGCCAGCCAGCTCAGGTAGCGGATGCCGGCCTCCAGGTTCTCCTTGGGATCGTAGAGCTTCTCCTTGCGGGTGCCGAAGCGCTCGGCGGTGGCGGGCATGAGCTGCATGAGACCGCGCGCGCCCTTGTGCGACACCGCCCGCGGATTGCCGGCCGATTCGGCGCCGATGAGGGCGGCCACCACCTGGGGATTGACCGAGTGCCGCCGCGCCGCCTCGAAGATGATGTCGCCGTAGGGACCCTCGGGCACCTTGGCCTGAGCCTCCTCGAAGCGGAGGGGGATAGCCGTCTCGCGGAGCTCTTCGGCCAGCACCGGCGGCGGCTCGGGCTCGGGAACCCACTCGTCGTCCACCACCCGCTCGACGCGGGTGATCGGCATCGACAGCCGGCCGCCGGAGGGATAGGTCAGGCGAGCCATGTCCCCCTGCGCCTCGAAGGCCGCGACCTTCATCACGTTGCCGTCCGTCAGGATCACCAGCTCGGCGCGGGCCGGAGCGAGGCAGCCGCAGGCGAGCAGGCCGAAGGCCAGGAGGTGAGAAACTCTGGAGGGCCTGGGGCTCTGCATTGGGACTGGGGTCTCCACTCCGGTCGTCTCAGTGCCGTTTATTGTACGGAATGGCCGGCCAAAACGCCTAGCCCTCCCGGGAAAACTGCTCGCGACGGCTGCAACCAGGGTGAAGCGAGGGGAATTCCGGCGCGGGCGGACGGGCTGCTCTGGCGAAGCGGCCCGTCCTGAGAGCCCTATTCATTGGGGAATGGAGGTGCAGACACGGGAATGGCCGTCGCTGCAGTTCTTGAAGTCGATGCGATAGCCGCCAAACCTCACGTCGGTCTTCCTGCACTGCGGGCCGGAGGGGTTGATGGTGAACTCCCATGTCGTCATGGGAGCATAGAAAATGGGATCGTAACTGTCGACCGGCTTGGCGAAGGTGAATTTCCGGTTGTCCTGACCCCGCGTGGCCTTGAAGTCCTCGATCCCCCGCTTCGAATCCGGTGTGTTCATATAGATGAATTTGAACGTGGAGGCGCTGGGATTCGTTTCACCCATGGTGGGATTGGTGTACCGGCACTCGTAGACACGGTTCTGCAGCGGCGCGACATGGGCCGTCTGCGCGGACGCGGCGACGGCGGCAAACAGCAGCGAGAACAGAACGATCCTTTTCATGACTCCATCCTCCTTGCCACTCAGTGGCGTTGTTCGGGTGTCTTCACCCGCGTTCGGCCGCCTGCCTAGGGCAAGGATGCTGCCAGAGCCTAAATGCAGGAAAATAAAGGGATTGCCGAAAAAGGCCGGTCTCATATCAGGGACGGAGACCGGCAGGAGGTGGCTTTCCAGTCCCGAATTCGGGACTGGCTATCCCAGACCGAGCTCTTTGATCTTCCGGTAGTACGTGGTCCGCGAGACGCCGAGGAGCTCCATGGCCCGGGCGGCGTCTCCTGCCGCGGCCGCCAGGGCGACGGCGAAGGCTTCACGCTCGGCGCGGCGGACGGTCTCGTCGAGGGTGAACGCGGCCGGCGGAGCCGACTCGGAGGCGCGGATGTGCGGCGTGAGGTGCCGCAGATCCAAAGGCTCGCCCGGCTCCAGCAGCAGGGCCGCCTTGGCGATCTCGTTCTGCAGCTCGCGCACGTTGCCCAGCCATGGATAGCTGACGAGGGCTCCCAGGGCGGCGCGCGTGATGCCCGGGCTCGCAAGGCCGTTCTTCTCCAGCTCGCGGTGGAAGAAGCGCGCGGCGAGCGCGGGGATCTCCTCGCGGCGCTCGCGCAACGGCGGCAGGTGCGCCTGGAACGCGGCGAGACGATGGAAGAGGTCGCGGCGAAAGCCTCCCTCCTCCACCAGGGTGTTCAGATCGCGGTTGGTGGCGGCGATGAAGCGCACGTCCACCTGTACCGGCAGCTTGCCGCCGACGCGGTAGAGACTCGTGCTCTCCAGCACCCGCAGCACCTTGGCCTGCGTCTCGGGCGCCATGTCCCCCACCTCGTCGAGGAAGACCGAGCCGCCGCTTGCCCGCTCCAGCAGGCCCGCCCTCGCCTCGACGCCGGTGGCGACTCCCTTTTCGATGCCGAACAGCTCGGCTTCCAGGAGCTCCCGCGGCAGGGCGGCGCAGTTGACGGCGAGAAAAGGTCCGCCGGCGCGGCGCGACCGGGAATGGATCCACCGCGCCAGCACCTCCTTGCCCGAGCCCGATTCGCCGAGGACGAGCACCGGCACCTCGCCGCGCGCCACCTTGCCGGCCCGCCGGTAGAGCTTCGACACCTCCAGCCCGAGCCCCGCGGGGAGCGGCGCGGCCTCCGCGGGCTCCGCCGGGGTCTCCTCCCTCCGGCTCCCCCGCCTGCGCAGGGACGATCCGGCCGCCAGCGAGGCGAGGGCCAGCCGCAGCAGCGGCCGCAACGGCGCGAGATTGACGGACGAGGGCGTGCGCAGGCGGAGCCGCCAGCCGTCCCGTCCGTCCACTTCCAACTTGTGGACGTTGCGCGGCACGGCATCCGAGGTCGAAGCCGCGGCGACCACCACTTCGCCCGCCGGCCCCAGGCGGAGGAACTCGGCCCGGCCCACGGGAAGGGTGGCGATCCAACGCTGCGCCAGCTCGGCGGCGGCCTCCCCGGGCGTCGAGAGTCCTTCGGCCAGAGCCGGGAGGACCTCCTCGAGGCTCTCGGCCAGCCGCTCCATGGGATGGAGCCCGTCGGTGGTGAGCCCCTCGCTCTTCTCCGGCGACGGCGGTCCCCCGGCGGCATCGCCCGGGCCGAGCAGCACCTGGCTGCGCATCGGATCGGCGGGCTGGAGCACGGCCTGGACCGAGCCGAAGGCGACCATCGTGAACCCGCTCACCGCCGCCTCGCGGATCCGCTTGCCGCCGACGAAAGTGCCGTTCTTCGAGCCCAGGTCGCGGACCACGGCGCCGCCGTCGGCCAGCACGTCGAGTTGGGCGTGGCGGCGGGAGACGCCGGCCTCCTCGATCCGCACCGCCGCATCGGGGAGGGAGCCCACGACGTGCTCGCCCGGGCCGAGGTGGAACCGCCGCACGGAGGTGCCGTCCGCGGCGAGGACCTTGAGCAGGTATCCTGGCGAGGAGGCTTCGTTCACCGCGCGAGATCCTTCAGTCACCGTGGTCGGCCAGCCAGGATTTCACCTTCGCGAGATCCCCCTGGGCCCCCTCGCCGATCTTTTCGTAACCCTCACGTGCCTGTCGTGCCAGCGCCAGCGCTCGCGGCTGTTCGCGTCCTGAGCTCAACAGAGCTTGGGCAAGCAGGAAGCGCGCCCCGGCCGACCAGCGGAAGCGTGTCGGCTGCCGCTCGTAGATCATCAAGGCGCGTTCGAGAGGCGGAATGGCCTGGCCGGGCCTGCCCTGGTCCAGGAAGAGAGCGCCGAGGGTTTCGAGGGGAAGGATGAGGTAGTCGCTGTCGGGGTCCTCTCCCTCTTCGATGCACTCCAGCGCCTTGCGCAGGTGCTCCCGGGCGACGCTGTAGCGGCCCAGTCGGCGCGCGGCCTCACCCAGGCTGTAGTGGGCCATCGCCCAACCCTCTGGGGTCCTCGACGCCTTGGCCTCATAGATCTCGAGCGCGCGCTCCAGCAGCGGCAGAGCTCGCGCAGGCTGGCCATCCCGTATCCGGGTACCGCCGATCGCGACCAGCACTTCCGCCGCGTCTGGATGGTCCCGACCGAGAAGCCTCTCAAGGATTGCGAGCGCCCGCTCCAGCGAGCCGGCGGCCTCGCCGTAGCGGCCAAGATCGGAAAGACTCAAGCCCAGGTTGAAGTAAAACGCCGCCACGTGGGGATGGCTGGCGCCTACCCTCTTCTCCGCGATTTCCAGAGCGCGCCGTAGGGAGGAGATCGCCCGTTCAGGCTCCCCCATGTCCCGATAGGTGGCTCCCAGGAGCCCGAAGTTCCTGTAATCGGGCTGCTGGGGATCGATCTTCTCGGCGAGGGCTCGTGCCTTTTCCAGTCGCTGCACGGCGTGCCCGTATTCTCCCTGCAGGCTCATCAGCGTGGCTTCGGTCCTGAGCAAGGCCGCTTCGGTGCGCGGGTCGCCGTCCGTGCGCGCCAGAGCCGCCTCGGCATGACGGGCCAGACGATGCGCCTCCGCATAGCGTGCTTGTCGGACACCGAGGTTGTAGACCAGCTCGCGCCAGCATTCGGTCTTCAGCAGGTCGTCCCTCCCCGCCTCGGCCGCCCAAACGGCCTGGTGCAGCTCCTCCTCGGACTTCTCGTACTCTCCGAGACTCAGGTGGAGCCGGCCGAACAGAAGGAACATCTCTGCCTGGAGGGGAAGGTAGGAGATCGACATCACCCGCTCCTTGAGGGCCTCGGCCCGGGAGAGGGCTTCACGATACTTGCCGGACCGCCGGAGAGCTTCCGCCGCGGCCAGCTCCGCCTGGGCTTCCTTGAGCCGCTCCCGCACCCTTGGATCCCGTGGCGGCGGTACCTTCTCCAGGAGAGTCGCGGCGCGGGCGCAGGCGGCGGGGTCCGGCAGGGTCGCTACGGTGTCGGCCGCCTTTTCGACGACTTTCACATCCGGCCGCGTGAAGAGATCGGTCACGGCCTGCACCTCTCGCAGTCGCTGGTCCAAGCAGAACATCTTCCGATCGAGCAGATCCTCCGACTGCTCGCCGCGGACGCGGGTCGCCTCGCACGCCTGGCGATGCGTCGCCGCCCAGTCTCGCGTGTAGCGGTCGATCTCCCTGTCGATGCCTCGCCAGACGCTCTCCGCGAAAGCCGCCCGGGTAGCGAGGAAGGCGGCGTGGATCTCCCGCTTCCTCAGCGCACTCCAGACCTCCGCGACCTTCTCTTCCGCCCCGCTGCACAGCTCCCGGCGTCCCGCCTGGATGTATCCGAAACCCGAAAAGACAGCTCCCGTGACGAGGATCACCATGGCCGCCGCGAGCCAACGGCGGCGAACGGCAGCCGGATCGCGCTCCAGGGCGTGCAGCAGCTCCTCCATCGACGGGTAGCGCTCGCCCGGAGCGGTGCGCAGGCCTCGCAGCACCACCGTCCGCAGCCGCGCCGGCACGCGCGAGCCCGGCGGCTCCGGGCGCACCGTTCCGCGCCTCAGAGATTCGAGGATCTCCCGTGTCCCGGTTCCCGGAAACGGCCGCTCGCCATAGAGCGCCTCGTAGAGCGAGACGCAGAAGCTGAACTGGTCGGTGCGCGCGTCGGCGGCCTCGCCGCGAAGCTGCTCCGGCGCCATGTAGGCCGGAGTCCCCAGCGCCACGCCGAGCTCCGTGAGCGGGCTCGCCAGGACGCTGCCGGAGCCGGACGGCGAGTCTCTTTCCTCCGCGGGACCATCGAGCTCTCCCACCGGGCGCGCGATCCCGAAATCCACCACCCGCACCCGGTCATCCTTGCCCAGCAGCACGTTGTCCGGCTTGAAGTCGCGGTGTATCAGACCGGCGGCGTGGGCGGCGGCGAGCCCCCGGCCGGCGAGGAGGAAGCGGTCCAGGATTTCGCGCCACGGCGGCTTCGTCTCCTCCAGCCACTGCCGGAGGGTCCAGCCCTCGACGAACTCCATGGCGATGAAGACCTGGTCGCCGAACGAGCCGGTGTCGTAAACGGCGATGACGTTGGGGTGCGACAGCCGGGCGATGGCCTGCGCCTCGCGCAGCAGGCGCAGGCGCGCGGCGTCGTCCGCGGAGGAGCCGCGGTCCGGCCGCAGCAGCTTCAGCGCCACTTTGCGGTCCAGCTCGGGATCGTAGGCGGAGTAGACGACCCCCATGCCGCCGGTGCCGAGGCGGTCGAGGATCACATAGCGGCCCACCGCCGCGCCGCGTTCAAGAAAACCGGCTTGCTGGGGCAGGATCTGCGCAGGAGGGACCTTGCCGAGAAAGAGAGTCTCGGTGCTCGCTTCAATGGGCTGCGAATCCCCTGAGCCCGGGGGAACATCGGTCATCGCGCGCTCCTGGGGAAGCCTTCCCCCAACGGTCTGGGAGCCTACGACCGGGGATGGAACCGGTCGTAAAGGCTCTTCAAACGCTGCTGATGAATATGAGTGTAGATCTGAGTGGTGGAAATGTCTGCATGGCCGAGCATGGTCTGCACCGCCCGCAGGTCGGCGCCGTGCTCGAGGAGGTGGGTGGCGAAGCTGTGCCGCAGGACGTGCGGCGAGAGCGGCGCGCGGATGCCGGCCTCGCGGCCGTACGCCTTGAGAATCTTCCAGAAGCCCTGGCGGGTCATCCCCTCGCCGAACCGGTTGACGAAGACGGCCTGGTGGCGTCCCTGCGCGAGGTCCGGCCGGATCTCGCGCAGATAACGGCGGGTCCAGTGCTCGGCTTGCTCCCCCACCGGCACCACCCGCTCCTTGCTCCCCTTGCCGAAGGCGACGAGGAATCCCACGTCCAGGCGGAGCTGCGGCAACTGCAGCCCCACGAGCTCGCTGACCCGCAGACCCGTGGCGTACAGCAGCTCCAGCATGGCGCGGTCCCGCAGGCCGAGGGGCGTCTCGATCTTGGGCGCCGCGAGAAGGGACTCCACCTCGCCCTCGGAGAGCACCTTGGGCAGCGGCTTCCACAGCTTCGGCGGCAGCAGGTTGACCGAAGGGTTGTCCAGCCGCTCCCCGATGGACACCAGGTTTTCGTAGAACCCCCGGATGGCGGAGAGCGCGCGGGCGCTCGATCGCGGCGAGAGCCCCTGCCGCTGGAGGTCCCGCATGTGCGCCGAGAGATCGGCCGCGCCGGCGGCGAGCAGATCGCCGCCCTTCTTGGCCAGCGCCGCACCGAGCCGGCTGAGGTCGTTGCGATAGCCCTCGACGGTATTGCGGGAGAGGCCCCGCTCCACCGCCAGGCTCTCGAGATAGCGGTCGAGCGCGCGCTGCCAGGGGGGGACGGGGGCCTTCGAGACGGCCTCGGGCATTGCTAGGCTCGGGGGGTCCAGAGGGGCGGGGGTGGATCAGGCGGTCTGCCCTTCGAAGCCTCACCCCCTGTCCCC
>JBIOVX010000253.1:0-2611 GCA_044868005.1 Thermoanaerobaculia bacterium
CCCGCCCTCCTTGGATTCACGTCCTCTGCCTGGGCGGGGACAAGCCCCGCCCCTACGAAAACGCCGGCATAGCAGGTCTCTGTAACAGGTCTGATACAGTATCCACGGCGCCTGAGGCGCCTCGACACCGGAGATCCGAAGCATGCCCGAAGCCTTTCCCTATCCGAAGAAGATCGAGATCGACAAGCCGCCGCGCGCCAAGGCGCCGAAGCAGCTCGCGGTGATCGACCAGACCGGCTGCACCGGCTGCGAGGCCTGCATCTCGTTCTGCCCGGTGGACTGCATCGAGATCGTCCCCGGCCCCCAGTACCCGGACTTCATGAAGCTGGTGGAGGTGGACCTCGAGCGCTGCATCGGCTGCCAGCTCTGCGCCCGCTACTGCCCGTGGGAGACCATCGACATGTGGGGCTATGAGGAAGGGGTCGTCCTGGCTCCCGAGAAGACGGTGCGCTCGCTGATCTACGACTACGATCCCGAGACGATGCACGAGGCCGCAGAGTCCCGTGTCCGAGCCTGACCGCCCCTCCCAGCCGGGTCCCGTCGATCCCGAGCTCGACGCCGCTCTCAAAGCGGTGCTCCAGGTCATCTTCAAGGACCATCCGCTGCAGGCCAACCAGATCCTCATGCTGGCCGCCGAGCTGCAGCGGCTCGGCCTGCACCGGCTGGTCGAGGAGCACATCGGCCGCCTGCGCCAGCGGCCGGCCGCCTCTCACTGAGCATCCTCGGCCGGAGCGCCGCAGGATTCCTCCTCCCCACGGGTTCCAGGTGACGCCGTGACGACCGATTCCGTGGCGGCGGCCGTCGATCCCGGATGGGAAGCGCTCGCCAGTGTGGCCGCTGGCGACGCGGAGGCGTTCGCTTGCGTGGTGGAGAGCCATCAGGAGCGGCTGCTCCGGCTCTGCGAGCGCCTGCTGGGCGACGCGGAGGAGGCCCGCGACGCCGCCCAGGAAGTCTTCCTCAAGGTCTATCGCAAGGCGGGGGCCGTCCGCCCCCAGGGCCGGGTCTACACCTGGCTCTATCGCATCGCCGTCAACCACTGCCTGAACAAGCTGCGGCGCCGCAAGCTGGTGCGCTTCCTGCGTTGGGAGGATCCCGAGGAGCGGGACGCCCCCGCCTTCGAGCCGGCGGACGACGCCGCGGACGCCGCCACGGCCCTGGAGGCGCGCCGCCGCTGGCAGGCGACGCGGCGCGCCATCGCGGGCCTGCCCGAAAACCAGCGTTCCGTGCTGGTGCTGGTGCGCTTCGAGGGCTTGTCCTACAAGCAGGTGGCCGAGGTGCTGGGCATCACCGAGGGCGCCGTCGAGAGCCGCCTCTTCCGCGCCATGCGGCGGCTGGAGGCGGCGCAGGAAGCAGCGGGATCGCGGGTTTCAAAAGGAGAGGCCGAACCATGACACGCGGTATCGAACAAGATCTTATGCGCCTGCTGCATAACGAGCTGCCGGCGGACGAGGCGCGGGCCCTGCGGGCGCGGATCTTCCGCGAGCCGGAGCTGGAGGCGATGTACGCCCGTCTGGAGCGCACCTGGCAAAGCCTCTCGCTGCCGCCGGCCTCGCCGGTCCCCCCCGGATTCGCCGGCCGTGTCATGGCGCGGGCGCGCAGCCAGGCGGCTGCCGGATCGCTCTCCTGGTCGGCGGCTCCCGGCTGGGTGCGCGCCACCGCCGCCGCCGCTCTCGTGGCCGGCGCCGCGCTCGGGCTCGGCGTCGGTCGCGCCTTGCCGGTCGCGGGCGGCAACGGCGACGCGGGCGCCGAATCCGCGCCGACGTTCCTCTCCGCCACCGCCGAAACCAGCCTCGCCGACAGCTATTGGAGCCTGGTGGAGGACACCGCCGCGGCGGACGCGGAAACCGAGGCGCAGCCGTGATCCGCTGGTGGCTGGTCATCGCGCTCCTCCTCTCGGTGGGGCTCAACGTCGGCATCCTCGCCACCGTCGCCGCCCGCCGCAACGCGCCGCCGCCCGAGGACCGGGTGCCGAAGACGCCGGAGATCGCTCCCGGCAAGGACCCCCTGCCGCTGCTGCCCAGGCTCGCCGATCGCCTGGGCCTCGAAGGGGAGGTGCGGCGGAAGTTCCTCGACATCCAATGGAACCTCTTCCAGGAGACCAGCCGCCTCCGCCTGCAACTCGGAGAGGTACATCGCGAGATCCGCCGCGAGGTGACCCGTGACGAGCCGGACGACCGGCGCATCGACCAGCTCCTCACCGAGTCTTCGCGGATCTATCTCGCGCTGGAGCGTTCGCTGGTGAGCAACGTGCTCGCCACCCGCAAGCTGCTCGACGCGGATCAGGAGCGCCAGTACATGATCCTGATCAGCCGGCTGCGCATCGCCGGCGCCGCCGCGGGCCCCACCCTCGGCGGCGGTCCCGGATTAGGACCGGGCGCCGCGCAGAGGCCGCAGCGTCCCGCCGCGGAGGAGATGCGGCGGCTGATGGAGGAGCGGATGGAGGAGCGCCGCCGCATGCGCGAAGAGCGGATGCGCAACGGGATGCCCGGCCGGCGTTTCCCCGGAGGACCGCGGAGATTCCCGCGCGAACGGCCGGAACCGCCGGCGGATTCGGGGCCGCCGGTGTAGATCTTCCTGGGAGCGCCGGCGTCCTCGCCGGCTCTTGTCTTTT
>JBIOVX010000254.1:0-4532 GCA_044868005.1 Thermoanaerobaculia bacterium
GAAACGATGATCGAAAGATTTTTGCCTTTTTCCCCCCTCTCCACTTTGTGGAGAGGGGGCCAGGGGGTGAGGTTTCGAAGGGCAGGCCCCTCCGATACCACAGGGGACCTGAACCCTAGATAAACACCTCCACCTTCGCCTTCCCCCGCAGCTCGCGCACCCGCGCGGCGACCTGTTGGTTGGTCCGCCGCTCTTTGATCATGGCGGCGATGCGGCCCTTCACTTTCTCGTAGGGCACGTCTTCCGCGGCTTCGTGCTCGAGGAGCTGGATGATGTGGTAGCCGAACTGGCTCTCCACGACGGGGCTCAGGTCGTTCGGCTTGGCGAGCGCGAAGGCGGCCTTCTCGAAGGGCGGCACGGTCTGCCCCTTGACGATCCAGCCGAGATCGCCGCCCTTGAGCTTGGAGCCGTTGTCGTCCGAGTTGCTCATGGCGAGCTGGGCGAAGTCCTCGCCCGCCTTCAGCTTCTTGAGGAGGTCGTCGGCTTTCTGCCGGGCCTTCGCTTTGTCGGCGGGAGGCGTCTTGGCATTCGCCTCGATCAGGATGTGCCGCAGATGGAGGCGCTCGGGCGAGCGGATCTTGTCCTTGTTCTTGTCGTAGAACTCCCGCGTCATCTGGTCGGGGACGGCGGCGTTGGGGACGACCTTGGTCTGCACGTACTTCTGCACGGCGAGCTGGTCGCGCGCCTGCTGGCGGAGCGTCTCCTCGGTGATCCCGGCCTGGGCGAGGGCTTTCTTGTAATCGGCCTCGCTGGGGAAGGCGCCCTTCCGCGCGTCGATCTGCCGCTCCACTTCCTGCTCGGAGGCGGTGACGCCCTGGGCCTTGGCGTCCTGCTGCAGCAGGGTGATGGAGATGAGGTTCTCCAGCACCTGGCGAAAGAACAGGGCCGACGGCGCGACGGGGCGTCCCTCCTGGGCGAGCTGGAGCTGAATCACCTGGGCGGCCTGGAGGAGCTCTGGCTTCTTGATCGGTTTGCCGTTCACCGTGGCGACCACGTCGGGCAGGTCCTTCACCGCGAGGGGAGCGCTGCCGGCGGGTGCGGCGGGCACGCCGGGCGCCGTTTCGGTGCCGGCCGGCTGACCGGCCGCCGGGCTGGGGCTGGCCGGAGCGTTAGCGGGTGCGGCGGGAGCGGTCTGGGGGGTATCCGAAGTCGCGGCCTCTTCCTGCTCGGGGGCCGGGTTGCAGGCCGGAAGGCCGGCGAGCAGCAAGGCGAGCCCCAGGAGCGGAAGGAGCGGATTCTTTCTGTTCATGTCGATGGACCTCGAGAGCGGCTGGACGGTTCGCCGCCGGGTTGAGCGGGGGAGTGTAGCACCAGCCCGAAGAGCAGCACACAATCCACCCCCGCCCGCGCCGCGAACGCGGCCGCCGCGCCCGTCGCGCCCCAGAGGCGGATCGCGCCGGCCATGACGAGGGCGAAGGCGGGCAGCTCGATCAGCCGCAAGCGAGCGGTCACGTCAGGCCGTCCCGCCGCTTGCAGGACGGCCGACGGCACGCTGGCGAGCGCCGCGAAGAGGACGCCGAGCGCGAGCAGGCGGAGCACCGGCGCGCCGGGCTCGGCGAAGCCGCTGCCGATCCAGGCTTCGAGGATCGGCCGGGCCCCCAGAACGGCGACGGCGACGGGGAGACCCAGGAGCAGGAGCACGGTCCTCACCGAGCGGGCCGCGACCTCCTGGACGCTCCGCCAGTCGCCGCGTCCGGCCGCCGCCGAGAGGACGGGAAAGATCGCGGCGATGAGGCTCGTGGGCAGCACCCACAGGCGGAAGACCATCTCGTAGGGAACGGAGAAGTGAGCGACCGCCGTCAGCGAGACGAGAGCGCCGAGGAGGAAGCGGTCGAGCAGGACGAGAAGCGGCGGCACGGAGTTGGCGGCGGTCACCCAGCCGCCGAAGCGCGCCAGGGCCGCGAGCACGGAGCGTTCGAGGCGCGGTCCGGCGGCGAGCTCCGGCAGGGCGCGGCGGCAGAGAAGGAAATGGACGGCGGTCACGATGGCCCGGAAGCCCACCAGGAGCGCGACGATGGCGGGCACGCTCCAGCCGGCCCGCACCGCCAGCCACGGGATGGCGAAGGTCGCCGCGCCGGCCGGAGCCCTCACGAGGTTGATGAGATCGAACCGCCGCAAGGCTTCGAGCAGGCTGCGCAGGCAGCCGGTGACGAGGGTGAGGGGAAAGGAGAGGGCGAGCAGGAGGAAAGTGCGCTGCGTCTCGGCGGCGAGCGGGCCTTCGAGGTGGAGCACGCGCCCGGCGAGCGCGGGAGACGCCGCGGCGAAGAGCACGGCCGCGACTCCTCCCAGGGCCGCCTGGAGCGCGGCGGCGTTCCACACGATGGCCGGCAGGCGGTGCCGCTCCGCGCGGCTCAGGGCCTCCGCGGAGAGCTTGGTGACGGCGCGGCCGAGGGCGAGATCGAGGACGCTGAAGGAGCCGAGGACCGTCCAGGCCAGGGCCAGCACGCCGAAGCGCTCGCTCCCCAGTCCGGCGACGATGGCCGGCACCGTGAGCGCGGCCACGGCGAGCGGCAGCGTCTGGCCGATGAGGTTGAGCAGGGTGTCGCGCCGGATGCCGCGCGGAGCGGAGAGGAGATCCGCTCTCACCCGACCAGCCAGCGCGAGTAGGCGACCGCCTCGCCGGCGAGCGACGCGGCGTGGCCGGCGGCGACCAGCGGCAGGGTGGCGAGATACCAGCCTGTCTGGCGGGCGCGCCAGGCGTGCAGCCCGACCAGGGCCAGGATCCTCGCCAGGCGCACGGGCAGCACGGTGGCCATCAGGTAGGTGAGGGAAGTGCCCCGCCGGCGGTCGAGCCAGCCCATCCGCAGGCCGCCGAAGATCTTGCCGCGCGTGTAGCGCTCGCGCAGGAAGTCCGCGACGCGCTGCACGTGATGGTGCTCGACGACGGCGCGCGGCTCGAACCAGAGCCGCCGCCCGCTCTGCCGCAGCAGGCGGGAAAAGGTTACGTCGCCCAGCATGCAATCGCCGGGAATGCCCCCTGTAGCCTCGTATTGCTGGCGGGAGATGAGCATGTTGGCGGTGGGGCTCATGTCCACGGGGCGGGCCGTGCCGCCGGGGAGCCACTTGCTGAACTTGCAGAGATGGATTCCCCGATCGAGCCAGCGCCCGCCGTGGCAGGCGAGCGACCCCACGATGACCTCGCCGGTCTCGCGATGGGCCGCGACGAGGTGCTCCAGCCAGTCCGGGCGTGGATAGATGTCCGGATCGGTGAACACCAGCAGCTCGCCGCGCGAGAGCCCGACGCCGTGGTTCCGCGCCGCGTGCGGGAGCAGCCGGCAGGCGCTGCGTTCGAAGCGCACTCGCGGGAAGCGCTCGGCGACGATGCGCTGCGCCGTGTCGTCGGGTCCGCTGTCGACGACGAGGGTCTCGAAGTCCCGGAACGTCTGGCGGGCGAGCGCTTCGAGGCAGCCCGCGATGGTGTCGTGGGAGTTGTAGGCTGGAATGATCACCGAAAGGGCCGGCGGCGCCGCGGGCTCGATTTCCATGCCTCAGTCCTCGTTCCGATACCGGCGGTACTCGTTCATCTCGAACCAGGAGAAACGGGCTTCGGCGCGACCCATGCCGAAGAGCAGCCCCATGGAATGGCCGGTCACGCTGGCGAGCTGCACGGCGAGGAGGAACGGCGAGCCGGCGAGGAGACGAGGCAGGAGGTGCGGGCGATGCCGGAGCGCATACAGCGCCAGGCGAGCCAGGGTGTAGAAGGGGATCAGCGGCGTGGCCGCCACATAGAAGATCCGTCGGCGCCGGGACCAGCCGAAGACGCGGGCGCGCATCCGGCCGTAGAGCCGGTTCCACAGAAAGCGGCCGCGGGCGGCGCTGGCGAAGCTGCTCTCGTTGATGTGGGAGAGGCGCGCCGCGGGCTCGACGAGCAGGCGATGGCCGTCCCGCCGCAAGCGGGTATGGAGCACGATCTCGGCGCGCAGCAGCTCGTCGAGCTCGGCGCCGTAGGCGAGCAGGACGTCGCGCTTGAAGGAGGAGTTGTGCCCGGGGAGCATGTCGAACTCGGCGCGCGGAGCCGGCGGCAGCCACCAGAGGTAGTTGAGGACCTGGATCGTACGGCTCAAGGCCACCTCGGGATTGCCGTTGTGCACCTCGGCGCCGACGCCGGCCCAGGGTCCTTTGTGAGCCTCGATCAGCGCCTGGGCCCAGCCGGGATGGACCCGGACGTGCTCCTCGACGAAGGCGACGGCGGGCGCCGCAGCCAGCCGCACGCCGTGGGCTTTGGCCGCGGAGAAGAGGGTGTCCGGCGGCAGCTTGACCGTGCGCACCGCCGGATGGTCGCTGTCCGGAAGAGGCGGCGGCTCGCCGGGAGCGAGGTCGAGGAGAAGGACCTCCAGCCGGTCGACGGCGTCCTGAGCGAGCACGGAACCGAGGGCCCCGACGGCCCGGTCCCGGCGCTCGCCCACGACCAGGATGATCGTGAGCTCGGGCTGCATGAGTTGGTGGGGGAACTGTAGCAGAGATGGGCGGGCAGGGGGTGGGTCGTATCAGCGCCGTCCTGCCCTTCGAGACCTCACCCCCTGGCCCCCTCT
>JBIOVX010000255.1:0-16541 GCA_044868005.1 Thermoanaerobaculia bacterium
TCTCCCTCCTCTCCCTCTGGGAGAGGAGGGCCGGGGAGGTGAGGGCCTCGGAGGGCATGCCGCCGAAAGAATTCACAGGGCCCTCTGAGGCACCCTACGAGATCTTCGTCAACAGATCGTAGAGCGGCAGGTACATGGCCGTCACGATCGTGCCGATGATCACGCCCAGGACGGTGATCATGATCGGCTCGATCAGCTTCATCAATCCGGCCACCGCCGTGTCCACCTCTTCCTCGTAGAAGTCGGCGATCTTGGAGAGCATCTGGTCGAGGGCGCCGGTCTGCTCGCCGACGTTGATCATCTGCACCACCATGATCGGGAACACCTTGGTCTGGGCCAGCGGCTCGCTGATGCTCTTGCCCTCCTCGACGCTCTTGCGCACCGCCATGATGGCGTCCTCGATGATGGCGTTGCCCGCCGTCTTGGCGGTGATCTCCAGGCCGTCGAGGATCGGCACGCCGGAAGAGGTCAGCGTGCTCAACGTGCGGCAGAAGCGGGCGACGGCGATCTTGCGCAGCAGCAGGCCGATGATGGGGATCTTGAGCAGCGCGCCGTCGAGTACCCGGCGGCCGTGCGGCGTCTTGTGCCAGCGGTTGATCGCTACGATACCGAAGATGATGACCGCGATGATGAACGGGAAGTACCGGCCCACGAACTCGCTGGCGCCGATGACGAGCCGGGTGATGAAGGGCATCTCGCTGCTGAACCCGGCAAAGAGCTGGGCGAACACCGGGATGACCCACTTGAGGATGACGAACACCACCGCGGCGGCGATGACGATGACCGACACCGGGTAGATGAGGGCCGACTTGACCTGGTTGTTCAGCCGCACCACCTTCTCGATGTAGACCGCGAGGCGCTGCAGGATGACGTCGAGGATACCGCCCGCCTCGCCCGCCGCCACCATGTTGACGTAGAGGTTGTCGAAGGCCTTGGGATGCTTGCGCATGGAGTCGGCCAGCGACGAGCCCGCCTCGACGTCGGAGCGCACCTGGTTGATGATGGCCTGGAAGGTGCGGTGCTCCTCCTGCTCGCCGAGGATCTCCAGGCACTGCACGAGCGGCAGACCGGCGTCGAGCATGACCGAGAACTGGCGGGTGAAGATGGCGATGCGCTTGGCGCCGACGCCGCGCGGGATGCGCGGCACCAGCTTGATCTCGCGGCCGCGCTCGCGCAGGCTGGTGATCTGGATCTGCTGGCGCCGCAGCACCGCCACCGCGGCGTCGCGCGAGTCGGCCAGCAACTGGCCCTCCTGGATCTGACCGCTGCGGTTGCGACCTTTCCACACGAAGCTGGGCATGCTCGAGCTCCTCCCCTACGACGTCAGCGCGGGATTCAGACTGGCAGGACCACGATTGATGATCTCCTGCAGCTCGTCGGGGTACGACGAGCGCGAGAGCGCCGTCTCCAGCGTGATCATGCGTTTGAAGTACAGGGCGGCCAACGCCTGGTTGAACGTCTGCATGCCGTGCTTGCTCTGCCCGGCCTGCATCATGCCGTAGATCTGGTGCACCTTGTCCTCGCGGATCAGGTTGCGGATGGCGGGGCTGGGCACCAGGATCTCCATCGCCAGCGCGCGGCCTTTGCCGCCGGCCTTGGGCAGCAGCGCCTGGCAGAAGATGCCCTCCAGCACCAGCGAGAGCTGGGCCCGCACCTGCCCCTGCTGGTGCGCCGGGAAGACGTCGATGACGCGGTTGATCGTCTGCGCCGCCGAGTTCGTGTGCAGGGTGGCGAAGGTCAGGTGGCCGGTCTCGGCGATGCGCAGCGCCGCCTCCATCGTCTCCAGGTCGCGCATCTCGCCGACCAGCACGATGTCCGGATCCTGCCGCAGCACCGAGCGCAACGCCTCGTTGAAGCCGTGGGTGTCGGCGTTGATCTCGCGCTGGTTGACGATGCACTTCTTGTGGCTGTGCAGGTATTCGACCGGGTCCTCGATGGTGACGATGTGATCGCTGCGCTCGCGGTTGACCTTGTCGATCATCGCCGCCAGCGTCGTCGACTTGCCGGAGCCCGTCGGCCCGGTCACCAGGATCAGCCCGCGCGGCTTCTCGCACAGGCGCTCGATCACCGGCGGCAGGCCCAGCTCGCGGAAACCGCGGATCTCGTATGGGATCTGGCGGAAGGCGGCGGCGATGGCGCCGCGCTGGTGGAAGATGTTGGCGCGGAAGCGCGCCAGCCCCTTGATGCCGAACGAAAGGTCGACCTCCAGGTCCTCCTCCAACCGGTGCTTCTGGTTGTCGGTGAGGATGGAGTAGGCGAGCTGCTTGGTCTCCGTCGGCGTCAGCGGCGGCAGGTTCAGCGGCTTCAGATGGCCGTCCACCCGCACCTGCGGCGGCGAGTTGGTGGTGATGTGGAGGTCGGAGCCCCCCTGCTCCACCATGGACTTCAACAACTGGTTCAGTGTCGGCGGCATAACCACAGACTCCAACAGGCGAATTGCCGGGCAAGACTGGCGGGAGTGTACACCATTCAGGAAATAGAAGGAAGGGTATAAGGTCCGTCCCCGATACTCTCCGGTACAGGGTTCTTGCAGGTTGAGGTGGTCTGCCCTCCGAAGCCTCACCCCCTGTCCCCCTCTCCCTGACGGGCGAGGGGGGACGTGACGCTGAATGTCTTCGTAGGGGCGGGGCTTGTCCCCGCCCCGAATCGCTGCGGGCGGGGACAAGCCCCGCCCCTACTTTTTGGGCAAGATTCATTCGCCCGCGTCCCCCCTCGCCCGTCAGGGAGAGGGGGACAGGGGGTGAGGCTTCGGAGGGCAGACCCCCGAGCTGCCGCCGTCCCTCTGGGGCTCGCCGATCACCTGCTATCGTACCCCCATGAGCGAGCCCCTCGCCCCCCACGAGGAGGAGGTCCTCGGCAAAGCCTACGACGCCCGCTTGATGCGCCGGCTGCTGGGGTATGTGCGTCCGTACCGCCGCATGGCCTTCGGGGCGCTGGCGCTCATCTTCCTCTCCTCGCTCCTGCAGCTCGCCGGGCCGCTGCTGACGGCGGTGGCGATCGACCTCTTCATCCGCCCGCCGGGCACGCAGTCCCAGCTCGCCACGCCGAGCCAGTGGGTCCTGGGCCTGCTGCTCGCCCGCGGCATCGACCCCGCCCAGGTGGCCGTCCAGGGAGTGACGGTCACCGCGGCCGTCTACGTCGTGACGCTCGGTCTCGTCTTCGCCGCCCTTTACGCACAAGGGTACGTCCTGCAGGTGATGGGTCAATTCATCATGTACGACCTGCGCCGGCAGATCTTCGGCCACCTGCAGCGCCTCTCCCTCTCCTTCTACGATCGCAACCCGATCGGGCGTCTGGTCACCCGCGTCACCACCGACGTGGACGCCTTGAACGAGCTGTTCACCGCGGGCATCGTCTCCATCTTCGGCGACCTCATGCTGCTCGCCGGCATCGTCGCCGTGCTCTTCTGGCTCGACTGGCGGCTCGCCCTGGTGGCGTTCTCCATCGTGCCGCTGCTCCTCCTGCTCTCCTCCTGGTTCAAGAGCCGCGTGCGCCAGAGCTTCCGCGAGGTGCGGGTGCGGATCGCCCGCATCAACGCCTTCCTCCAGGAGCACATCGGAGGCATGTCGGTGGTGCAGCTCTTCAACCGCGAGGCACACGCCTACCGGGATTTCTCCGCCGTCAACGAGGCCCACCGCGACGCCACCGTGCGCTCCATCTTCTACTACGCCGTCTTCTTCCCGGGCGTCGAGCTGGTCACCGCCATCGGCGTGGCGCTGCTCATCCTGGTCGGCGGCGGCCGGGCCATCGCCGGCGCCATCTCGATCGGCGCCCTGATCGCCTTCCTGCAGTATGCCCAGCGCTTCTACCAGCCGCTCTCCGACCTTTCGGAGAAATACAACATCCTGCAAGGCGCCATGGCCAGCTCCGAGCGCATCTTCCAGCTCCTCGACACGCCGGTGACCATCGCCTCGCCGCCAGGGGCGTACCGGCCCGACTCCGTGCGCGGCGAGATCGAGTTCGACGACGTCCGCTTCTCCTACAAGGAGGGCGAGCCGGTGCTGCGGGGGATCTCCTTCCGGGTGCGTCCAGGTGAGACGCTGGCCGTGGTCGGCCACACGGGCGCCGGCAAGAGCACCCTGGCCAACCTGTTGCTGCGCTTCTATGACGTGGACTCGGGAGCGGTGCGGGTGGACGGCGTGGACGTCCGCGAGTGGGACCTTGCGCGGCTGCGCCGCAGCGTCGCCATGGTGCTGCAGGACGTCTTCCTCTTCGCCGGCTCGGTGGCGGCCAACATCCGCCTGGGCGAGGAGTCGATCGACGACGAGCGGGTGCGCTGGGCGGCGCGCGAGGTGCACGCCCTGCCCTTCATCGAGCGCCTGCCCGCCGGCTTCGACACCGCCGTCCGGGAGCGGGGAGCGGGGCTCTCGGTGGGCCAGAAGCAGCTCATCGCCTTCGCCCGCGCCCTGGCTTTCGATCCCAGCATCCTGATCCTCGACGAGGCCACGTCCTCCATCGACACCGAGACCGAGCAGCTCATCCAGATGGCGCTCGACCGCCTGCTCGCCGGGCGCACCAGCATCGTCATCGCCCATCGCCTCTCGACCATCCAGAAGGCGGACCACATCCTGGTCATGCACAAGGGCGAGACCCGCGAGTACGGTACCCACCAGGAGCTGCTCGCCCTGCGCGGCATCTACTACCGGCTGTATCTCCTGCAGTACAAGGAGCAGGAGCTGGAGCAGGGCGTGGAAACGTCGGCGCCGGCCGAGGTGTAGGGGCAGCCAGAGCCTAAAGCACTGATTCGATAAGGTTGCGCGGGACAGCCAAGGTGTGGCAGGCTAGTCCCATAGAGATTTCTTCAATGTCCGTCAAGGAGGATCTATGGCTATTGGCCAATTCAGCGGTACTCTCAACAATGCCGGGTACACGGCTCCCCCCAACACAACGATCACCTGGTGGCACACGAGCTTTCCAAACACCTTCATCACCAAGCCGCTCAACCCCGGGGTCTCCATCTTCAACCACTTCGACCTGCTTGGCCGCTACGGTGGGAACGATCAGAGCCTCATCGGCTGGCAAACACTCCCGGCAGTTTCAAGCGAGCACGGCGGTGGGGAAATTTTCGCCGTGGTATCTGCGCTCTTCAAGCGCAACGGGCTGAATCGCGAGCCTACCGAGGCGGAATGGGTGGACTTCGGGTTTGCGAACTTCCCAGGCGTCGCCTTGGTAAGCCCGGCCATGGCGAGGAACGTACTTCCAGACTACGACCAGCCGCCTAATCAGGAGCCAAATGAGTCTGGTGATCTGGTTGCTTGCAGGGCCGAGGTGTCCACCCTGAAGCAGGAGAAAGCAGCTTTACAGGCACAAGTTACGCAGTTGAAGCAGGAAAAGCGGCTGGTCATTCCATTGGCCATCGGCAAAACCTTATCCGAGATGCTGGACTGGCGAGATATTCCCAAGCCCGGCGGCCGGCTCAACCGTCTGAGGGCCCTGGTCACCTGGATAAGAGACGAGGAGAGGAAGAGACAACTGTAGGCGAAGAGACGGTGAGGCGCCGAGCTCCGCGCGCGGCGGTCTCCTCCGCGGGCGGATCGGCGCTCCACGCGGAGTCGCCGCGTCAGTCGAAGACGGCTGTGGCCTCGACCTCGATCAGAAAGCCCGGATCGGCGAGGGCGGCAACTCCGATCCAGGTGGACGCCGGCTTGACGTCGCCGGAGAAGAAATGTCTGAACGCACGCCCCACCGGCAAAGCCTTCTCGGGCCGATAGTCCACGATGTAGATCCGCAACGCAACCACGTCGGCCAGCGTGGCGCCGGCAGCCTCCACGACGGCTCGCAGGTTCGTAAACGCCTGTCTCGCCTGTTCCTCCAGGTCCGCCCCGCCGATGAGGCGCTTCTGGGAATCCCAAGCGGTTTGACCCGACACGTAGAGCGTTCGTCTCCCGCTCGCGGCCACGGCCTGAGAGAAGCCATGCTCGAGGCTGGGGAAGACCGAGGGTGGATTGACAGCGTCCTTCTTCACGTCAATAACTATATTTCTTCCACAGATCTTTGGACGGCCAGGTCGAAACGCCGGCAATCACCTTGTCGACCAGTTTGTCGAGGTCTTCGACGGGGCTGGTGTTGAAGAGCACGGCCACGACGACGTCGCCGCGGCGGTCGACTCGCGTGCGCGTGCCGGCAAGACCCCCTTCGAAGGCCCAGTTGCCGCCGCCGTAGGGCGGGGGATTGGCAAAGCGGGCGAAGCGGGCGATGTCGGGCGCCGAGGCGATCCAGCCGCCATGCGCGTCCATCGCTTCGAGATAAAAGCCGCCGTCGGGCCACTGTACCTTTTTCGGCTCGCCGTCGAACACCGAATTCACGTCGTTGGCGAATTCGACGTCATAATACTGAACTTCGTTCGGGAAGCGCCCGCTCGCGAGGCTCTTGCCGATCCTCATCTGTGTGATGTTGATCGGCGCGAGGATTTCGTCGCGCACATATTTCTCATAGGATTTGCCGCCGCGCGCTTCGACGATGCGGCCGAGAGTGCAGTAGCCGAAATTCGAATAGTCCTTGTCGTCGATGCCGCCGCCCGGCGCGAAGCTCAGCTTCACGTTCTGGAACATGTAGCGGATGACGTTCTTGCAGCTCGACGGGCGGCTCGTTCCCAGCGCCGCGGCGACCTGGTCCGAATAGAACATCGGATCGAAGCCCATCTTGGTGAGATTCCAGCCGCCCTTGTGATCGAGAAGGTTCTGGATCGTGATGTCCTCGAGCCGGTCGTCCTTGTAGGGCTCGTCGGGCTTGGCCGATCCGAGACGGTCCAGCATCTTGTCGGAGAGAGAGAGCTTGCCGTCGTCGCGGAGCTTGCGGATGGCCGACGAGGTGATCGGCTTTGAAATGCTCGCGAGCCGGAAAAGGTCCAGAGGCTCGACTTCCTCGCCGGACTTGAGGTTGGCGTAGCCGAAGGCACAGGCGTAGACGAGTTTGTCTCCCTTGACGACGGCGGCGGCGGCGCCTGGAATATTGTATTTCTTCATCCACGCGACGACCTCGCGGTCGACATTCGACATCTGCCCTCCGCAATCCCCGCTGCGCGTCATGCCGTTGTCGATCATGATTCCGGCGTAGCCGGAGGCGCCGTCCTGAGGCGGCTCGATATCGAAGAGCCTCGCGCCGTGCCGGCGCGCTTCTTCGAGAAGCTGTTGGGCGGAAAGGCCGAAATACCACCACCAGCCGACGGCGGAGGATCCCGTGTTCGGCACCAGGATGATATCGAAGCGCTGGTTCCCGCCGGCGCCGTAGCGTTCGACGTCGAGCAGGCGCGCAGCGTGCTGCTTGATGCGCTGCGGCACCTGATCGGCGGTCTGGCCGTAATACCACCACCAGCCGGTTGCCTTCGCTCCCTGGTTCGAGACCATGACGGCGGCGTAGCGCACCTGATTCCCGTCGCGATAGCGCTCGAGATCGACGAGCCGCGCCTTGTGCTCGTCGAGCTTGGCGCTCAATTGCAGCGGCGTCTGGCCGTAATACCACCACCAGGCGACCGCTCCGGCGCCGGTGTTCGGCACCATGACGACGGCGAAGCGAAGCGCGCCGCCGACCAGATAAGGATCGACGTCGAGAAGACGGGCCTTGTGCTGGTTGAGCTTGTCGGAGACCTGTTGGGCGGTCTGGCCGTAATACCACCACCAGCCGCTCGCGTAGGGTCCGGAATTGGCGACCAACGCCGCGCTCATCCGCAGGGGCGAGGCGTCGTCGACGTCGAGATCGATGATCCGCGCCTTGTGCTGGTCGACGAAGCCGGAAAGCTGCTCCGGCGTGACGTTGTGGTACTGCCACCAGCCCGTTGGCTGAGTCAGCGTGCGTTCATTGATCACTTTTTCCTGGGCTGCCGCCGAGCTGACGGCGACGAATGCGGCTGCGGCGACGAGTGCGGCCAGCCTTCCGCCTATTCTCATGACAAGATCTCCTTGCTGTTGCGGCGGCGCCGCCCGGCGTCGCACCTCAACAGGCGGCGGTGCAGAGCAGAACGTTACGTCGCCTTGGCCCGCTTTAGAACACCGCGGCGGCGAGCGGCGCGACAGGCCAGAGGGGCATCGTCACTTCTGGCGCTTCCAGGCGGCGGCCGCGGCGTCGTCGGTGAGGCGCCGACTACCGTCGCAGCGCGTGTCGCGCCCCGTGCGCCGTGCCAGCGCCTCGAGCGCGTAGGTGCGGGTGCGCAGGTCGCTCGGGTCCTTGCCCTGCGGGGTCAGATACTTTTTGAGCCGCGCGAGATCGGCCGGCTGCCCGAGAGTCGCGGACATCAGCACCATGCGCTCGCGCACCCACCACCACCAGAAGTCGGCGTCGAGAGGCAGCGTCGCGAAGAGGCGCGAGAACTCGGCGTGGATGGCAGGCGGCGGAGCCGATGCCGTCGCGTCGCTCGGGCGCGGGAAGGCCTCGCGCAGGATGTCGGTCGCCGCGTCGGCGCGGGCGTAGCGGCCGACGTCGCCCACATACCCGGCCCATTCCGCCGCCACGCGAATGCGGTGCTCGCCCGACTCCATCACGTTCGCCACGGCGACGAAGTCGACGCTCGACCCTCCCGCGACGCTGCCACTGACTCCTCCCACAAAGTCACCGTCCAGGCTCTCCTCGCGCGGGTCGGCGATGAACTTCTTCTCGTAGACGCGGACGAAGAGCGCCGCGCGAGCCTCCAGCAACGCGGCGCGCGCGACATCGACGGGAACGCTCCAGGTCGCGCAGTCCACGAGCGCGATTGGCGCCGGTGGGCAGGATCGGTCCTCATCCCGCCCGAGGCGCAGCACGCAATCGCTCGCCGCGACGCGATCCCCCTCCACGCTCACGTGCAGCAGCCGCAGGTGAGAGCCCATCGGCTGTCCGTCCTTGCCGATGACGACCAGCGCGTGACCCGTTCCCATCAAGGCAGTGGCGGCGAACGGCTCACCGCGTTCGGCGGTCTCCTTCGCGGGCGGATCGGCACCCCACCAGGAGTCGCCGCGATCCTCCCGGAGGATCTCGCGGACCCTTTCGGTGACGGCGTCGCTGCCCGGCGGCGCGGCCCCCGGCTGCCGCGCTGCACAGCGCCGTGAGGCTCGCCAGCGCGGCGAGGACGACTCGTGCGCAAGGGTTCATTTCTGGGGGAGTCTAGTCGCTTTTGCCCGTGGTCAGGAGGTCGCCATGCACTCGAATCTTGCCTGCAAGGCTCCCGATCAGCGAGGCCGACTCGGTCTCGATGGGCACCAGTCTCGCTATCGGTTTGCCGTGCTTCGTAATGACGATGCCCTCGGGCTTCAGCCGGTCGAGGATCGCGAGACACTCTTGCTTGAACTGTATAGCTCCGATCGTGCTCATGGGCGTCAGTCTAGCACTGGACAGAATTCTGCCCACTCCGAGCGAAGACCGGATGGCGAAGTTTCCCGAAGGAAGCTTCCCGCCAGGGCCCCCTTTGTCCGCGGCGATCTCCCGGCAGCGGCATAAGTGATTCGACCGATCCCTCACGCCCATAGCTTCTCGAACAAAATCTGGACAACTTCCGACGGGAGAAGGTTTGTCCCAGAGGAAGGAATGTCGCCTTCGGTAGATGGCTTCTCGCCTCACTTCAGCATGTTGGATCGCTTTTCCTGATCTTCCGAAGCGCACCCACAACCGCTGAGGCAGGATATCGGGGATTTTCCGGACCGGAGGGGTTGCCAGTCCGCGTGTCGACGTCAGGTTACGTCAGGTTAGGGTGGCACCTTTTCGGCGCTCCCAGCGCGCACCTTCTCACATCTGGAAGATCAGATTCTCAGAGGAAAGGGTGGAACCCCTTCTCCTCGCTCTGCCAACTCCATCATGGCTGAAGTCGACGCTGAGCCAAGAGTCGAGGTCGGTAGTAGTCAAGTGCTGCCCTGGTCCGCATGAGATCTTCCTCCGCGCCCCAGAGGTGAGATCGCTCGTGGAGAATTGGACCGTTCCAGCCAGGATCGCCCCATCCAGAAGGCCATTGCCACTCCGGCGCTTTATTGTCCTTCCAGCCACTGGTGGTCCACAGCTTGACGATGCGCTGAAGCTCCCGCTCGCGAAACTCAAGGATCTGCACGAACTCGTCAAGCGACAGTACATAGAAGCTGTCCACGTCGTGGCCCCGGGCGCGTGCTTTCTCTAGGTGCCGCTTGGCAGCCTCCTGATACACCTCGAAATCGTACTCGAATTCGGGGAGGGTCGCCGCGACTGCCGACCAGAAGTAGCGCTTGTTGTCGCCCTCCGGTTGATGTCGGTGTGCATGCCAGAGGAGGTGACCATCGAAGTCACGTTCGAGTGTCGCAACGAGGCGTTTGTGCCGCAGATTCGCCACCAATGAACTTCCAACGCCTGCTGCGCTTCTGGCATCTTCTTCGACAACAGAGGGGTCATGCACAATTCTGTTGGCGAGTGCTATGAACTCACGAAGATTCTCTGCAAGTTCTGGCTCGACAACTTTCGCCCTCTCCAGCTCCTCAACGTAGCGATCTACATGCCAGCCCGTGAAGTCTCCCGGAAGCTCCGGGGTGAAGCGGGACAGAAGAAATAGCTCCTTCTCAACATCGAGTCTCATTTGAGCGATCGCGAGCCGAGCATCACTGTGCGGTGTCGGCACTGAGCCTGCGGCCTTGCTTGGTGCCGTGTGTAACGGGGAGGTCAGATTGACCCTCTGCACCCTTGTCTCAAGCTGCCGAAGTTGCATGCGGATGTAATTTTCCTCGTCTTTATAATCCGACGGACCGTACAGCTTTCCCCCATGACGGCTAACAAGCCATGAGAATACCCCCAGGACAAGCACCGGAAAGAGCACAAGGAACCAAATCAACGGCAATCGCTCCGACTCCGATAGGGACCTCGCAAAGGCCGTAACGAGCGCCGCGAAGCCGTACACCAGTACAATGAAGAGCGCGATGATTCCTAACGGATTCTTGACCAGTCCCCTTGCGGTGTCGCCGAATGTCTTAAGGTCGCCGCTCATCATTTGTCATTTCCCCGATGGTGCCTTGTCCGGATAACCGTAAAACTGAGCTTCCACGGCCGCTCGCGGCGTGCTTACTGCGGTGAACGCATAGCTCGCCGAAAAGTTCTATGTCATTCATTCTACAGAACGTTACAATTCTACGCCTCCTTCCGGCCGGCGTCAATCCTGGGCCCGCAGTCGGATAAGCGTCCGCAGCGCCGAGTCTTCCGCATCGCAGCGGATTGGCGGTAACGCTGCGGGACGCGCCTGCATCGAGGTTGAGATCTCCGCGGTCATGCCGAGGATGACCGGGCTCCGCGTCAACCTGACAGAGATCAGGTAGTGGGGGGAAGTTGTGGGCCTGTCATGCCGCCGTCGCCATCGGGTGGGGTAATCCTGTGTTGCCGGGGGGTGTAGTATGGGGCGGTCAAGGTATGGACCGGCGAGCTGAGGCTCGGAACGGTTCGGCGAGGAGAGTCCATGGCTCTCCTCGTTTTGTTTCACGCCGCCTCCATCGCCGCCTTCAGTAGGTCCGTCATCTCCCACGGCTGGCGGACGATCCCCGCCGCCATCGCCGGAGTCATGCGGATGGACTTGTGGAACTTCACAAAGTTGTAATACGCGAAGTAGAGCGCCAGTGCGGCGCGCAGGTTCGCTTTCTTCCGACTGAAGCCATTCGACAGCCGGGTGAAGCGGCGCAGGTGTCCCCGCAGCGTCCAGTTGGACCGCTCGACGTGGGAGGTGCAAACCCTGTCTTCATCCGGGGTGCCAGAGACGGCAATCTTTTCCTGTCCTATCAGGCGCGGCGGTGCATACCGCCGCGCCTCTTCCCCGCTCTCATTGCCGAAGTCTTTCACGACCTGCGCGTAGTCCACCCGCGCGCCAAAGGCGTACTCGACGGCGTTCGGGTAGCCGTTGAATCCGTCCGTCGATAATTGAAACTCTCCCGCCGTCGCCTTGCTCAGCTTCACTATGAAGTCGTGCGCGTCCCAGGTGTTCCGCCGTCCCAGGTGCCACGCGAGCACCAGCTTAGTGTGCCGCTCGATTCCGATGTAGCAGTAGGCGTCCCCGGCGTCCGGATCGGTGATTCCCTTCCGCTCCCGCGTCCCCTGCTTGCAGCGGATGTACGTCCAGAGTTCATCGGCCTGCACGTCCTTGACGGGGACGGCCTTCACCGTCTCCGCCAGCATCCGCTCGCACCCTGCGCCAACCTGGACAAGTAGTTTCAGGATCGTTCCCTTGTCCACGTCCATCATGCGCTCGATGGCGCGAACGGCGTTTCCTTCAACAAGCATATGCAGGCACAGCAGCGCCTTATCTAGTGGGAGCTGCATGCTTCCCAGGGGCCGCGCCGGGCGCTCTGAGAACGACTTCCGGCAGGTGAGGCACCGGAAGCGCTGGTTTCCCTTCCGGTCCTTTCCCATCTTCTTAGAGGGGGCTTGGCAGGCTTGGCACGGGTACATGGGCGGGCTCCTTGCGGTAAGCCCGGCCGAAAGCCATAATCAGGGTGCTGGTCTGTCCGGCTTCGGTCGGGCGGGTCAAGGCCCCGGCGGTCGCTTCCAACGACTTCCGGGGCCGTTTGTTTTCGGCGTTCACAGTGAGGTTATTGTAGGTCAAAGAACCTCCCGATGTCAAGGGGTTTTCGTGTTGACTTCGCGCTTTCTTTGGCCTACAGTAACGGCATGGCTAGACCAAAGGCAGAGAAGACGAAATCCGTAGCGCTTCGCATCCGCCTGTTTCCCGAGCAAGAGGCCATGATCCGCCAAGCCGCCGAGCTGGCCGGGCTCAGCATCTCCGCATGGCTCGGGGACCGGCTCACCCGTGCCGCCCGTCGTGAGCTGAAGAGGAGCGGCGGCGAGGGATAGGACCTCTCCCGTCGTCCGGCTTTCATCCCGACGACCCGCCGGGTATCCAGCGGCGCGGTCAGCTACGCCGGATCAAGCCACGAAGGAAACGCTGCAAGGGTACGGGGCCACGATAGAACCTATACATCGACACCTCCGGCATTGACCCGGAGAGCGGCCCCGCTGTAGGATCGAACTCGCCAAAGTGTCGATCCCGGCGGGGCAACCCTCCGGACCCCTGAAAGCGCCCGGCTCCATTGCCGGGCCTTTCGCTTTTCTGGGAGATACGCTACGCGCCTTTTAGAACGGCTGTCAAGACCATAAGCTCATTTAAATTCAATGACTTAGGAGGTCTCCTTTTTTGGCCCCAGAGAGGCAAATGGGACCTCCTTTTTGGCCGAATTTGAGACGGCTTAGAAAAGGAGACCTCCTTTTTCAGGGCTCAAAGGGAAAGGAGACCTCCTTTTCTGGACGCAGAGGGAAAGGAGACCTCCTTTTTTAGGGGAAGCGCGGGAAACGAGGACCACTTTCTTTGAAGTCTTCGTTGAGTTGCCTCTCAAGTTCGTCCATATCGCGCTGGGCTTGCTCTATCTTTTGTTGCCGGAGAGCGGCCTCTTCCTCACTGTCCGGCGTTGCGGGAGGTCGGGTAGGCGGGCGCCCGATTCGTCCCTCTGCCTGTTGAAGGATTTCGAGAAAGCGCTGACAGTCGGCGGGCGGCATGCCGAACGTTTCCAGAGCCGCCTTGATTCGAGATAGGGTGAACTTGGGCGATCGGCCCATGGCACCTCCGCTCCGGTGCTCCGCAAAGGATGGGAAAACGGGCGCGGCGGGCCGGGGTGCGGTTGCCCCGGCTTTCGGCTCGCGACTTCCTAGCCGCGCCTACAGCTCGATTCTACAGGAGAGACTTACCGGCTCTGCCGCTTTCGCTTCGGAGGCCGCTTTGCCCGCTGTTCCTTGCTCTCTACGTTTCCAAGCAATTGCTGGACAGCCTCCAGTTCGGCGCTAATGGCGGCGAGATGCTTCATGGCCTTGCGGATCGTTTTGGTGCTCACCGCTTCGGAGCCCGCTTCGGCGAGCATCTGTGGTCCCTTCGTCTTTGCGGCCTTCTTCCCGGCGAGACTTCTTTCTGATTCTGTAGGCATGCTTTCCCTCCCTTTAGAAAGCTGGAATTCTATCAGCGACGAAGGGGAGGGGCGGCCCATACAGGCGCCGCCCGAGGTCTAGGAGCTTTCCCGAACGTGGCGGTCAACGATGGGGGCGGGGTCCGGCAGCTTGCCGCGAAGCAGGAGAGGAGCCAATTCGCTCGCCAGCTCGCGGGCCTGTGCATGAGAGCGCAGCGTGGCGACGAGCTTGCCGTCCGGCTGGTGAATCAGGCTGAAATGCTTCGTGTTGCGGGTCCAGCCGGAGAAGAGGTTCCCCCGGAAGATGAAGAACGGCGGCGAGGTCCACCCCCGCATGGAAACCGTCTCGCCGCTCTCCAGGTGGACCGTGAAGCGCCCCCAACTCCAGGACAGGGGCAACGGGCGCCCCGCCCTGGCACGGGCTCGCAAGTAGGCGTCCAGCGCCCGCGATGCCCAACTGCCGACGCTGGCGAATCCCTCAGCATCCGCCGCTCGTTTCCACGCGATGGACTGCGCCATCGTGGCGCGGACGGTGAACGCCGCCGTCTTCACTTGCGGGCCTCCGGCGTCTTCCGCCAGTCATACGTCGAGGCGATGTCTGTGAGCCTGTGGTAATGGTCGTAGATGTTGATCAGCTCTTGACTGTCCGGCCCGATGATTTCCTCTTTGATGCAGGTCCACCAATTCACATCACAGGCGGCGAACTTTTCCGCCGCTTCTCTCGCCATCATCTGCAACCGTGCGTCCATGATCTTGGTCTGAGAGGGCAGATGAATGAGGACGTGATACCCGCCGCCGTAGTGTGAGGGATGGATGGCGAAGGGACCCGCTACCAGCCCGTTGACCGGGATGGCCCACAGACGGCCAACCGTTCCCAAGGGCTGGAGGACGGCGAACTGGCGGCGTTTCCAGGTGAGGGGAGTAGGTACGCGGCTCATGAGCGCACCTCTGACAGCTTCATCTCGATTTTGGCCGCGATGCCGCCGAGCCGGGGCGCCAGCTTCGCCGCCATCTTGGAAAGCCATGCGTCCTCCAGCGACAGGCTGGACTTTTCGTGCTCGGTGCCGACCGTGGCGAGGAAGCCTTCAAGGTGCCGGAGATCGGCGGCAGCGGCGCGCAGCTCAACCCGCGTAGCGCTCTCCGGCCAGCCGGGCCAATCGCCGTAGTTCTCAAGCATGAGGGAGAAGAACATCTCGGCGGCGGTACGCAGAGCTTCGCCGCAGTTCGGCGGGGTGATGTACATCATGAACGTCTCCCGGAAGACGGGAAACTCCTCCCAGGCGGTGGGGTCGATGGAGGGGATGAAGACGGGCGCGGGCGGGGGACTGCTAGACTCCGGTGTCAGCTCGGGCATGGGGTTTCTCCGTGCTCGGGTTAGGTCCGGTGGACGTGCGCCAGCACCCCGCCGGGCCGCTTGTTTGGTTTGAGAGGGAACGCCCCTCCCCTTTGGGGAGTAAGCTATAGGAAAATCAGGGGGTTAGGGCGAATTCCGCGCAGGCCCACAACTTCCCCCCACTACCAGAGATCAGCGCCAGGCTGACCGCGTTCACGTGCAGGCTGACCGAGATCCGGCAGTGGCTGACCGGGATCCGGCTCTACCTGACGGCGATCAGGTCCAAGCTGACGGAGGTCACACGGAGCGTGATCGGTGTCACGCGCAGGCTGACCGGGATCAGCAAGAGCATGACCACGGTCAGGCAGGCGCTGACCGGAATCAGGCTGCGTCCCATGCCCGTCATGTCGGCGCTGATCCCGGTCATGCTGGCGCTGATCGCGGTCAGGTTGCACTGGATTTCTGTCACGCGGAGGCTGACTGCCGTCAGGCTGGCGCTGACCGAAATCAGGCTTTACTGGATCGCGGTCAGGTAGAGGCTGAACGCCGTCAGGCTCGCGCGGATCGCGGTCAGGTGGAGCGGGCCTCTGGTCATCCTCCTGCGCAGCGCGGTCATGGAGAGGCGGCTTGAGGTCATCCCTCGCGGTAACTCGCCGCAATCGGCTCGTCAGCTCGGAGCCCGGCCGCTCTGCATCCGCGGGTGCGCCAGGGCGCGGTTGAAGTCCAGGAGCGTCTGCTCCACACCCCGTGTCTCGGCCACCGAGCAGAGAACCTCAATCATGTCGCTGTTCCCGAACTCGGCCTGGAGGAAGGCGCACAGGCGGAGCCGATCTTCCGGCGAGATCTTCCGGCGCCTTCGTCTCATGATTCGAACCGCAGGCCCTCGTCGTGGCGGGCGCGGAACAGGAAGTGTAGGACACGCCGGCCCAACTCGGCCGTGGCCTCCTCGCGCTTGGCGGCGTTGGCGAAGAGCCGCAAGGCGGCCAGGGCCTCGCGGTGCACCCCCTTGTCGGCAAAGACTCGGGTGAGCTCCTCGGCCAGCGCTCTGACCTCGGCCGTCCGGCCCTCCTCCAGCAGCAGCACCGCTTCCTCCAGCAGCGCCAGGGCCACGTCGTAAGACATCTTCCGCCGCTCGAACCCTCGCCGCGCCTCGTTCAGCAGGCGGAGAGCCTCCACACATAGGCCCAGGCCGGCCGCGATTCGCCCTTCCAACCAGGTGACGCGGAGCAGGAAGATCTCATCACCCAGCTCGCCCGCGGCCTCACGGATCTCCGGCACCAGTTCGGCGGCTTCGGCGTATCTGTCGAGATGGAGGAGCGAGGCGGCGAGATTGAAGCGGTGGTTGTACCAGA
>JBIOVX010000256.1:0-17027 GCA_044868005.1 Thermoanaerobaculia bacterium
GACCACATGGATTGAAATCAACCCCGTACGCATGGCGCACCGGAATCTGGACGGCCACAGAACGATCTGTAGGGGCGGCCCTATGTGGCCGCCCTGGGGGAGGTGAGGGCCGGGGACGCAATCGGGGCTCACTGCGCCGCACCCTCGGGCTGCCCGCGCAGGAGGCGCCCGAGGATGAGCAGGAGCACCAGCACCGCCCCCACCAGGCTGCCCCAGAAAATCTTCCTCCCGGTGGCCGCGGAGTCCGGTTCCGGGCCCTGCCGGGGCTCGGGGCCGAGGGAAATCTCGTGCGCGGCCTCGCCCAGGAGGCGCGGGGCGAGGAGCGCGAGGTCGTAGCGCGGCGGCGGCAGCCCGGGCTGGCCGTAGAGGAGCTCCGGGGGATCTCCCGCCGGGTAGAAAAAGCGCAGGCGGTTGGCCGGCAGCAGCAGGTGCGGCGGCCCGAGAGGGAGAGGAGCGTTGTCTCCCTCCTCGACCAGGAGGTCGAACCGGGTCGCCGCGCTCGGCAGGACCTCCAGCGTCAGCTCCGGCGCCGGGGTGTCCGGATCGGCGTGGCGCCAGACGGCCTGCGCCACCGTCCGCTCCACGGACTCCCGGTTCCCCCGCGGCTCGAGGGCCGGCTCGGGGACCTCGACCAGGCGCACTTCGCGCTCGAAGACCCGCGCCGTGGTGGTGAGGACGAGCCGCGCCGACGGCAGCGAGGGGTAGGGAAGCTCGACGCGATAGCGGGAGAGGGACGACGGATCGCCCTTCTTTTCCTGCCGCGCCAGGGGAGAGAGGGAGAGGGACAGCGGCTCGTCGCGCCGCTCGAGGAGATAGGGCACCTGGCGGCCCTGGGCGTCGGCGATCCGCAGGTCGGAGAGACCCGGGCTGCGGGAGAGCACGGCGGCGTCGAGGAGGAGAGAGGTCAGCCCCGGCGGACTGACGGGAACCTCCCGCCGATGACGGAATCCGGCCGGGTCGACCGCCGCCCCGAGGACGGGCACGGGGCTCGCGGCGGCCACCTTCTCCCGCGGCTCGAGGTCGCGCACGGTCCCCCAGCGCGCCGCGGCCGTGCGGGTGCGGGCCACCTGGCCGCGCAGCGCTTCGAGGTCGTAACGGGGAGGGGCGGCCTCGCGGTCGCCGAAGCGGGCGCTCAGGGGGGCGGCGCCGGCGGCCTCGAAGTAGATCCAGGGCAGCGGCGCCAGCTCGGCGGTCACCCCGGCGAGCTGCAGCGGCGGATTGTTCCCGTCGTCCACGGTCAGCTCGACGTCCGGTCCCTGCGGGAAGGTCAGGGGGATGCGCAGCTCGGCGGCCGAGAGGCCTTGGCGCACCGCCCGCCGCAGCGTCGCCTCCCCGAGCCGCACCGGGAGGATCTCGGCGCCGGCGCCCGAGGCGAGGCGGCCCTCCGTTACCGTCGCCGGACGCAGCAGGGGACCGCCGCCGGGCACGGCGAGCTCCAGGGCCACCACCGGCAGCCGGGCCGCCGGCAGGCGGAGATGGAAGCGGCTCTTCCCCGGCTCGCTCGGCCGGCGCTCGAAGGAGACCGGCACCCGCACCGGCGGCCCCGGCTCGGCCGGCTGGACGAGCCGGGCCTCCACGGAGCCCGGCAGCGGCAGGCGGCCGCTCGGCGCGTCGTTCCAGGTCAGACGCAGGTAGCGGAAGTCGCCGGCCGGGAAATCGACGTCGAGGCGATGGAGATCCTCCTCCGGCAGGTCGAAGAGGGTGCCCTCGGCGACGAGCACGGTCCAGCGGCTGCGATCCCCGCTCCCTTCCAGGCGGAAGCGCTTGAGGAAGGGCGCGGGCAGGCCCTGGATCCGCATCCGGTCGATCGTGCCGGCGGCGCCGAGATCCACCTCGAAACCGCTCGCGGTCTTGGTCGCGGCGATCGGGAGGAGCCTCCCCGGGCGCCACTGCGTCTCGCGCTGGAGGGGAGCCACCAGGAGGTAAGGCACCTCCCGGCCGCCGGCGTCGAAGAGGCGCAGGTCGGCGAGTCCGCCGCGGAAGGAGCCCAGCTCGCCGGCCCGCTCTCCAGGCTCGTAGACGAGGCGCGCCGCGCCGCGGAGGAGGGCGACGTCGGGCTCCAGGCGGTTGGCGCCCGCCGCCTCGGAAAGGACCTCGCGCTCGTAGCGGAAGCGCGGCTCGCGTCTGCCCTCACCTTCGCCGGCCAGCTCGGCCGCCGCCGCCAGCAAACCTGCGACGAGGAGGATCGCGGCCTTCACCCTTACCCCATCTCTCGCCGCGGCAGGACGTACTTCTGGATCAGGACCGCCATGAGGGCCAGGCAAACGCCGAGGCCGGCGAAGGCGCCGACGCGGTAGAGGCCGCCCAGGCTCGCCAGGTCGTGTATGAAACCCTTGAGCACCGCAGCGAGGAGCAGGACGATGGCGGCGATCCGCGCCGGCCGGTTCGACAGGGCGACTCCGGCGACGAAGAGGGCGATGGCGAAGAAGGCCCAGGCGAGGGTGTAGGCGAGATCCTCGGCCAGCGTCGCCTGTCCGGTGAGGAAGCTGAAGGTGAGGCTCGTGCCCGTCGAGAAGAAGTCCGCGATCTCGATGTTGACCAACAGGAAGAGGAGCACCACCGCCGCGCCCGCCGCGAGGCTGGAGAGGCGAGGCAGCGGCGGGGGGACGAGCCGGTCGTCGCCGCGCGAGAGGAACCAGGCGGCGAGGAAACAGGCGAGGGCGGGCACGAGGTAGGTATAGAGATACCAGTTCCAGATCGCGTAGCTGCCGCGCGGGTGATAGCCCAGCACCGCCGGATTCGCCGCCAGGCGGATGAAGACGGCGGCGAGCAGGCCGGCGGTCCACCAGAGGAGCCCGCGGTGGGGGATGCGCAGGTAGAGGCCGGCGAGCGCCGCGGCGAGGAGAGCCCAGCCGATGGTGATCCACTCATGGTCGAGCTGCAGAGGGATGGCCGCCGTTACGCAGGCGAGCACCGCGCCGGCGACGAGGGCGAGCCGGCCCGGATCGCGCTCCGCGTCGGCGGCGCCGCGCTCCATCCGCACCAGTTGGGCGAGGAGGACCGCCAGGGCGACCGCCTGCGCCACCGGCAGCGCCCCGATCACTCCGGAGAAGCCGCCGGCGACCAGGGCATGCCGCGCGAGGAAGAAGAAGCTGAGGCTCGCGAGGACCGCCGCGAGGTAGGGCTGGCGCAGAGGCCGCGCCCGCCGGCCGAGAATCAGGGGGAACGCCAGGTAGGGAAGATAGAGCGCCCCGGCGAAGGCCAGCTCGTGCCACCACGGGGCTCCCTCCAGGTGAACGATCCGCCACCCGGCGACGGCGGCGGTCGTGAAGACGATCGAGGCCGGAGCGAGCCAGGGACGGGCGGCGAGGGCCGAGAGGCCGAGAATGGCGACGAGGAACGCCACGTGCGCGGCGACGAGAAACGCCAGCGGGGGCGCTCCCGGGACCACCGAGGCTGCGATCGCGACCGCCTGGCCGAGGAAGAGGCTCGCCACGGCGCCGTGGGTGGCGTTGGCCACGAGCTCGCCGTCGCCCGTCCGGCGGGTGACGCGGCGGGCGAAGCCGATCCACAGGAGGCCGAGGGCGGCCACCACGAGAGCGGAAGCGAGCGCGACCGCGGGCCAGGGGGCGCCCGGCGCCGTCGTCACCCAGGTGAAGAGGACGACGTCGGAGGCGGCGAGCGCCGCGATCCACAGCGAGGCCCGGCGCAGCCAGAGGGCGGCGACGCCGGCCGCGAGATCGAGGAGCAGGAGGACTCCGAGCATCGGCCAGGGAGGGATCGAGAGCCGCGGCTGCGCGGCGACGAAGAGGAGGAAGGCGTGCCCCACCAGGGCCAGATAGTGGCCGCCGCCGAGCGGGAGCGCTCCTGCGCCCTCCTCCCCCATCCCTCCCCGGCGCCGCAGCCACAGGTTGCCGGCGAGAGCGAGGACGGCGAAGCCGGCGACCAGGAAGAGCGCCGGCACGAGGCTCGCGGCGAGCGGCACCGTCGCCCACCAGACGCCGATGAGGACCCACGAGAGAACCGTCCCGAGGACGGCGAGGAAGGGGCGGCGCAGGGTGCCGGCCTCGAGAAAGAGCCCGGCGTTCAGGATCACCAGGAGGAGCGCGAGGCCCCAAAGAGCCGCCTGGGCCAGGGGCTCGGCGGCGAGGAAGAAGAGGAGGCCGAGCGAGAGCAGGAGCAGGAACGCGCCGCCTGCCGCGGGCGGCAGGCGCCGGCCGAGCCGCCGGGCGAGGATCGGCACGCCGAGATAGAGGAGGCTGAAGACGGCGTAGATCGAAACTCCCGCGATCAGCCGCTCGGGCGTCAAAGAGCGGGCCGACCAGACGGCCTCTCCGGCGACGGCGAAGAAGGCGGCGAGCGTGTGGAGCCTGCCGTCCTCGTAGAGCAGAGCGAAGCCGGCCGCCGCCGCCAGGAGCGCGAAGAGCACTGCGAACGGCAGCCCGGGGCTGGCCGCCGCCGGCTCCAGCCAGAACAGCACCGGGAAGCTGAAGAGGAGGAGCGGTCCGGCGAGAGCGCCGAGGCGGCCCTCCTCCTCCAGCGGCCGGCCCAGGCGCTCGGCGAGCCAGGGAACCGCGAGGTCGAAAAGCACGAAGAGCGCGACGAAGCCGAGGATCGCCGGCCAGGCCTTCGCCTCGCTATAGGAGGCCCCGAACCAGATGGCGACGGCGAGGACGGGCGTGCCGGCCGCGAAGAGGTGCAGCGCGCGCGGTCCGCGGAAAGCCGCCACGGCGGTGAGCCCCGCCTGGAGCACGAAGAGGAAGCCGAAGAGGAGGCCATAGCGCGAGCCGTAGGCCGGGACGGCGGCGAGGTAGAGCCCGAAGATCAAGGGCAGGAGGGCCCCCACGGCGGCCGTCCGCGCGAAAGTGTCCCTACCTTCTCCGGGGCCGCGGACGACCGCCGGAACGACGAAGGCGAGCACCGGGAAGACGAGAAAGATCCCCAGCGCCAGGGGAAGCTTCGAGGCGTCGAGGAACTTGAAGACCCACGCCCATTGGTAGAAGGTGGTGAAGACGAGCGAGAGGATCGAGAGGACCGGCCACGATTTGCGCAAGGCCACCCAGGCGAGGCCGGCGTTCAGGAGCAGCAGGTAGCCGAAGAGGCCGATCGGGTGGTCCTCGCCGGTCGAGAGCAGGGCCGGAGTAGCGAAGCCGCCGACGAGGCCGAGGAGGGCGATGAAGAGCGCGTTGTGGCGGATCGAAAGCGCCACCGCCACGGCGGTGACCAGCACCATAAGGACGAAGGCGGAGACCGGTCCGAGGAGGTGCCAGAGGGTGTGCGCGGCGAAGAAGGTGGAGAACAGGGCGACGATCCCCGCCGCGCCCAGGGCGTTGGCGGTGATGGCGTACCGCCGCGCGATGCGGTGCTCGCAGAGGGCCAGGAGCCCGGCGCCCATCACCAGGCCCATGGCCATGCGGATGGGCGGCTTCAGCCAGCCATGGTCGATGGAGTAGCGAAGGAAATAGATCGCGGTCAAGGCGAAGAGGACACCGGCGATCCAGGAGAACAGCTTGACCCCCACCAGGCTCTCCCAGTCGAAGGGCTTCCTCGGCGGTTTCGGCGGAGCTGGCGGAGGGGGCTCCGGCCGCGGCGGACGCGGAGGGAGGGCCTGCGGCGGGCCAGGCAGCACCGCGGCGGGCTGTCCGGCCGGCGTTGCAGCCTCCAAGCTGGGAGCTGGCGGCGCCGCGGGACGCTCTGCCGGCGTCGGGACCGGGGGCGGGACCTCCTCGCGGGGAGGCGGAGGGGCCGGCCGAGGCCACGGGGCCGGCACCTGGACGACCCCTGGAACCGGCGGCTTTGCCTCCTCCGGTGCCGGCGCGGGAGGAGCCGGCGGCTTTGCCACCTCGGGAGCCGGAGCGGCCGCGCTAACGGCGGGTTGGACCGGAGCGGTCCGGGACCTCTCCAGGACGGTCGCTCGGCGCCGAAGGTCCGAGATCTCCTCGCTCTGGACCTTCACCAGATCCTCTAGCGCCCTAATGCGGCGGCTGATCACCCAGGCGGCGATGACGCCGACGACCAGGAGGAACCATTCCATCGGCGACGCTCCCTCAATTCATGCTGGTTCTAGCTTTCCCTCAGCCTATCATGCGACCCAAGCTTTCCCCTTCTGCAAGGCATAGACCCTCTCCCTCTTCGAGGGGAGGTCTCCCTGGACAGGCATGGGTGAGATACCTGCGGAGTACAGAGGTGTGCGCGCAAGGTACAGAGGCGTCGTAAGCCCCGGGGCGAGGCGCGGCCCCCACGGCCTCACTCCGGGAGCGCGAGGCACCTCTTAAGATGAGAGCGGTGGATCTCCACCCCATCATCCTTGCACCGACTGAAGGAGGTCACCTCGATGCGAACCAGAATCCTGTCTCTGATCGGCGCGCTGGCGCTCTGCTTCGTGGCGCTCGCGGGAGTTGAAACGGCGCAGGCCGCCTGTGGCGGCAACTTCTGTTCCCTGGCTGAGCAGGAATGCCTGGGCGGTTGTCCCTGCGCCTACTTCAAGTGCAATCCGGGGAGCTGCTCGTATATCTGCTCCTGCCCGATCATCTGCCTGGATTAGGGCGGAGGCAAGTGGCTGCGTCGCGCCATGGGCATGGGCGGCCCGATGGCGCGGATGTAACGCAGCCGGCGCTTGTCCCAGCGGCCCCGCTGGGACAGGCATTTCTCCGGCTGGGACGTGCAGCGGCGGAATTGGGACATGCAGTTTGCTCGCTGCAACATGCAGAGGCGGTTCTGCAACATGCAGAGGCGGTTCTGGGACGTGCAGGGACGATTCTGGGACGTCCATTTTGTCCGCTGGGACGTCCAGCGGCGGAAATGGGCCGTGCATTTTTCCCGCTGGGGACCTCCGCAGCAGCGGGCCGCCGCTCCTCGGACAGCCCTACTCGCTCGCAGTCCCTGATACCCACCGATCGAGGATCGTCCCGCACCGCTCCAGTGCCAGCGGACCCGCCGCCTCCAGCAGGTACGCCAGCGACCAGGGAGACCGCACCAGCGCCACGGCGGCGTTCATGGCGTCCAGTAGCGGCTCGTCGAACAGCTCGAAGTGGCCGACGAGCGCGCCGTCGTCGAGCACCACCCCGTAGCCGAGCGAGTCGGGCTCCTTCTTCAGGCGGAGCAGATCGTCGCGGCCGGTGCCGGGCAGCACCGCCGCAGCGACGAGGGCCAGCCAGCGGTCCGGGAACACCGCCGCCGGCCGGAACCCCCGCGCCAGGCTCTCGCCGGCCCGGAACAGCCCGAAGCCGAGCCCCGGGATCGGCTCGACGAACCAGGGACCGGCCACGTCGGCCTCGCCCGCCGTGGGCGGCTCGTCCCGCTCGCCGAAGCGATGGAGGAAGGTGGAAGTGAAGGCGTTGGTGGGAAGGGACGGGGTACTATCGTCGAAGCTGCGCATAGGACTATCCTCCTGTGCTCAGTCAGGCCCGGGGGCGAGTTGGCGCTCGTCCCTCGGGCCGTTTTCATGTTCGGCCGGGACGGCCCCGGCCGGCGGAACGCTGTCTTCGGTGCTGCGGTTACGGCTCAGTTACGCTATCACGGGCGGCCGGGTGAGTCAAGGGGAGCACGAGTGGTGTTAGCCAACCCGTCGGGCACGGTGGGCCCGCTCCTGGAAGGCGACCGCCTCCACGAGATGAGCGAGACGTTGCTTGGGAGTCATACGAAGGCGCTGCATGATCTGGCTGCGGTCCGGGTCGGCGTTCTCTTCCCGTATCGCGTACAGGAGGCAAGCGGTGATGTCGTCCACCTCTAAAGAGGGATGGGTTTGGAGGATCTCCTCTTGACTCCGACCTGCCGCCAGGAGCGCGAGAACATCGGACACCCTGATCCCCCGAATGCAGGGACGGCCACCGCATTGGTTCGGGTTGATCGTGATCCGGTCAAGCAACTCGGCGGTCGGCGTCATGCTTGATAGTATAGCGCCTGCCATGCCCAAGCCCTTGAAACACAAGCGGAAAGGCCCGAAGTCCACCCGCGCCGGCTGTCTCATGTGCAAGCCCCACAAGCGGCAGGGCTGCGAGGAGCCGCGGTACGCGGACCTTCGGCGGGCAGGAGAGCCGAGCATCCATAGACCTGGGCGGACTTACTGATCCGCGGAGTTTGCCGATCCGCCCCTTCCCTGCTACAATCACCCGCCTTTGCGCCCAGGGCGGGAGTCTGCCCGGCGCGACCCGTAATCGAGACTGGAGGCTTTCCCGATGCTGATGATTCGGCTGCGCCGCATGGGCGCCCGGAACAATCCCTTCTACCGCGTGGTGGTGTCGGACTCGCGCAACACCCCGACGGCCGCCGCGGTGGAGGAGATCGGTCATTACGACCCGACGAAGAACCCGGCGCAGGTGACGATCGACGCCGCCCGCGCCGACTATTGGATCGGCCGCGGCGCCCGGCTGTCGCCCACGGTCAAGAAGCTGCTGGCCCGGACGAAGAAGAGTGCCTGAGAACCCTGAGCTCGCCGACGATCTCAAGGAGCTGGCCCGCCTGCTGGTGGACAAGCCCGACGAGGTCGAGGTCCAGGAGGTCCCGAGCCGGCGCGGGGGTGGCATCCTGGAGCTGAAAGTCGCTCCCGACGACCTCGGCAAGGTGATCGGACGCCAGGGCCGCACGGCCCGGGCGATGCGCACGCTGCTGGAGACCCGAGAGGACCGGCGGGGAGTGCGCTATGAGCTCGAAATCCTCGAAGACTGAAGCCCCAAGCGAGGCTCCCCCGCGGCGGGACGATCTCCCGGAGACCGTGGCGGTGGGCCGCGTGCTGCGCCCGCACGGCGTGCGCGGCGAGGTGGTCGTCGAGGTGCTCTCGGACGTGCCCGGCCGCTTCCGGAAAGGGAGCCGCTTGACGGGCGTCCGTGAGGGCGAGCCGCCGGCTTCCCTGGTGGTGGCGGCGAGCCGCCGCCACAAGAGCGGCGCGGTGGTGCGGTTCGAGGGGGTTGGGACGCGAGAGAGCGCCGAGGAGCTGCGCGGGCTGGACCTCGAGGTTCAGCGCGCCGAGGTGCCCGCGGCGCCGCGCGGCACGTACTATCAGTACGAGCTGCTCGGCTGCCTCTGCCGCGACGGCGGCGAGGAGCTGGGCCGGGTGGCCGAGGTGGTGGAGGATGGGGGCGGAGTGCTGCTGATCGTCGAGGGAGAGGATGGGCGGGTGCCGGTGCCGTTCGTGAAGGAGTTTCTCCGCGAGGTGGACGTCGCGGCGGGCCGGATCGATCTGGCGCTGCCTCCGGGGCTGCTCGAGGCATGCGCGTCCAGGTCCTGACGATCTTCCCCGAGCTGTTCGCGCCGTTCCTGGCGACCAGCCTGGTGGGGAGGGCGATCGAGAAGGGGCTCCTGGAGGTGCGGGTCCACGACCTGCGGGACTTCACGGAGGACCGCCACCGCAGCGTGGACGACGAGCCGTACGGCGGCGGCGGCGGCATGGTGATGACGGCGCCGCCCTGGATCCGCGCCGTGCGCGCGGTGGCCGGGCCGGAGTCCTGGCGGGTGCTGCTCTCGCCGCAGGGCCGCCGGCTCGACGACGCCAAGGTGCGCGAGTTGGCGGGCCGGGGCGAGCTGGTGCTGATGTGCGGCCGCTACGAGGGGATCGACGAGCGGGTGCGCCTGACCGTCGTCGACGAGGAGGTCTCGATCGGCGACTACGTGCTCTCGGGCGGCGAGCTGCCGGCGATGGTGCTCATCGAGGCGCTCTCCCGCCAGGTGCCCGGGGTCGTCGGGCTCGCGGATTCGGTGGAGAACGACAGCTTCCGCAGCGGCCTGCTCGATCATCCGCACTACACGCGGCCGCCGGTGGTAGAGGGCTTGAGCGTGCCGGAGGTGCTGATCTCGGGCGACCATGCGAAGATCCGCCGCTGGCGGGACCGCGAGGCGCTCAAGGCGACGCTGGAGAAGCGGCCGGACCTGCTGACGGCGGAACAGCGGCGGGAGGCGGAGGGGGGGAGGGGAGAGGAGTGAGGTTCAGGGGCGTGGTGGACTATGAACGGGCATGCGCTTCGAGACCTCACCCCCTGTCCCCCTCTCCCTGACGTGAGAGGGGGAACGCAACAGAACCGGTTTTGCCAGTAGGAGCGTTCGGACTCGGCAAGACCCGCTCAGTTGGGTCCCCCCTCTCACGTCAGGGAGAGGGGGACAGGGGGTGAGGCTTCGAAGGGCAGATCGGCTCGGAGTCCGAGGCAGACTGAACCAGGGGCCGGGCGGCTTGCGCGGCCATGCTGAAATGAGAATAATGACGGGACCGTCCCTCTGGGCGAATCCGTCGGGTTTGCGAGGTGAGTCATGAATCAGTTGGATCAGGTCGAAAGTGTGTATGTGCGGCAGGGACAACCCGATTTCAAGCCCGGGGACACCGTCCGCGTCCACGTGCGCGTGGTCGAGGGCGACAAGCAGCGGATCCAGGTCTTCCAGGGCGTGGTGATCGGCCGCCGCGGCGGCGGCACCCGGGAGACCTTCACGGTGCGCAAGATCTCCGGCGGTATCGGCGTCGAGCGGATCTTCCCCCTATGCTCCCCCAACGTCGACAAGATCGAGGTCGTACGCCGGGGCCGGGTGCGCCGCGCGAAGCTCTACTATCTGCGGAATCTGCGCGGCAAGGCGGCTCGTATCGACGAGCGCCGGGAAGACCAGGGGCAGTCGTCGTAGGCGCCGGCCGGGCGTCCTGAAGGGGCGGCCCTGTGTGGCCGCGCCCTGGGGATAGGCGTTGCTCCGGAGGTTGCGCAGAAAGGAGTCGCGGTGACCAGGGCGGTGGCCGAGCCGGCCCGGGCGATGATCGAGCTGTTCGTCGAGGCCTACCGTCTCCACCTGCTGCGCGGGTTGGAAGGCAGGCTCGCGCGCTGCGGCTACGGTCTCATCGCCGGCGTCGACGAGGTGGGCCGCGGCTCGCTCGCCGGCCCCGTGGTCGCCGCCGCCGTCATCGTGGATGCCCGCTGCCTGATCCCCGGTGTAGACGACAGCAAGTGCCTCACTCCGCAGGAGCGCGAGCGCGCCGCGGCGGCGATCCGCGCCAGCTCCGTGGCCGCCGCGGTGGCCGCCGTACCGCCGGACGTCATCGACTGCGTCAACATCCTGGAAGCCTCCCGCCGGGCCATGTGCGACGCCCTCTCGCGGCTGCGTCCGGCGCCGGACTGCGCGGTGGTCGACGCCGTGCGGCTCTCCGGGTTCAGGTTTCCCTGCGTTCCCGTCATTCGCGGTGACTGCGTGAGCTACGCCGTGGCCTGCGCCTCGATCCTCGCCAAGGTGGAGCGCGACCGCATGATGGTCGATCTCGACCGCAAGTATCCCCAGTACGGCTTCGCCGCGCACAAGGGCTACTCCGTGCCGGAGCATCTGGAGGCGCTCTCCGCCTACGGGCCGAGCCCCGTGCACCGGCTCACCTTCCGGCAGGTGCTCCCGCGCACGGAGGCGCGCTGCTGATGGCCCTGCAACGCGAGCAGGTGGTGCAGACGGCCGAGAAGTACGTCTCCCGCGGCAAGATCGAGCCGGCGATCCGCGAGTACCGCAAGCTGCTCGCCGACAACCCGAACGACATCAACACGCTCAACCGCATCGGCGATCTCTACGCCCGCATCCAGCGCATCGACGAGGCCGTCGACTTCTTCACGCAGATCGCCGAGCAGTACACGGCGGAAGGCTTCTTCGTCAAAGCCATCGCCATCTACAAGAAGATCATCAAGCTCGACCCGACGCGTCTCGAGGTGTACGAGAAGCTCGCCGAGCTCTATCACAAGCAGGGCCTGACCAACGAGGCGCGCACCCAGTACCAGGTGCTGGCGGACTACTACCAGAAGCACGACAACGCGCCCTCGGCCATCGCCATCTACCAGAAGATGGCGCAGGTCGAGCCGAACAATCCCACGTATCACGTCAAACTGGCCGAGATCTTCCAGCAGCAGCAGCTCGTCGAGAAGGCGCTCGGCGAGTACCGCGTCATCGCCGAGATGATGATCGCGCACGGCCGCTCCCAGGACGCGGCCCAGGTCTACGAGCGGGCGCTGGACATCGACAGCGGCGATCTCGGCTTCATCAACGACGCCGTGCTCAGGCTCAAGGAGGCGGGCAACGTCGCCGGCGCGGCGCGTTTCTTGAGCGTCGCGGCCGAGCGCAATCCGCAGGCCGCGCGCCTCGCCCGTCTCGCCCAGGTGGAGGAACCCGAGGTGGAGGCCGAGATCGAGCCGGCTCCCCCGCCGGTCGCGATGGCGCCGGAGCCCGCGGCCCCCACCGAGCCTGCCGAGCCGCCGCCCTTCGCCTTCACCGGTGAGTTCGCCACCGAGGACGCATACACGATCGACCTCGCCGCCGCCGCGGCGGAAGCGGCCGCATCGGTGAGTCCTGCCGCGCCCGCCGCCGCGCCGCCGGAGAGCGAGGAGTTCGATCTCGACCTCGACGAGGTCTTCGTGCTCGACATGGACGACGAGGCGGAGCCGCCGAGCCTCGTCAAGCCGCCGCCGGACATGGCGGGCGCCGGCCGGCTCGGATCCGCCTGGTCCGAGGAGGCCGCCGACACCCTCGCCATGCCGCCGTTGTCTCCCGCGCCGCCGGAGCTGGAAGAGGTCGCGGCGCCGGAGATCGAGGCGGAGGCGGAGGTCCTTCCCAAGCTGGAGCTGGAGGACATCGCCGAGGTGGACCTGGCGGCTGCGGAGACCCTGGCCGCGTTCGAGTCCGTCGAGCTCCCGGAGCTGCCGCAGCTCGATTCCGCTACCTGGACGCTCGAGCCGGAGCCCGCGCCGGCGCCGCGCGAGATCGACGCCGACATGCTCGAGCGCACGGCGGCGGAGCTGCAGCCGAAGCCGGCCGAGCGCGAGGAAGACCTGGTCAGCGAGGCCGAGGTGCTCGCCAAGTACGGGTTGGAGGAGAAGGCCCTGGAGCGCCTGCGCGAGGCGTTGCGCATCCGGCCGCGCAACCTCGACGCCTACAGCGTGATGATCCAGATCCATCTCGCCAAGGGCCGTCACGAGCGGGTGGTGCAGCTCGCCGATGCCATGGCCCGCATCGCCGGCGAGATCCGTGACGACGCGCAGATCTGGCCGCGGACGCGCAAGCAGCTCCTCGCCGCCGGCTACCGCTTCGACGGCGGCCACGTCGTGAGTCCTCACGCGATCGTGGTGGAACCCGCTGCCAAGCCGGCGGTCCCCGCCCCTCCAGCCCCTCCTCCCCAGGCCGCACCGCCACCGGTTCCCGAACCCGCTCCCGAGCCGGCACCGGAACCCGCTCCCGCGGCGAGCGTTCCTGCTCCTTCGACTCCGGCGCGGCGCAAACGCACGCGGGGCGTGGACATCGATCAGATGCTCCGCGGTCTGCTGGAGAGCAAGCCCAAGCGGCGCGCCGCCGCCCCACCGGCCGAAGTACCTCCGGCGCCCGCCGTGGAGGAACCCACTCCCCCACCGCCGCCGGTCGCCGCCGCGCCTGCCGCGCCTTCTCCCGCGCCCTTGGAGATGCCGAGCGTACCGCCTCCTGCGCCGCCTGCCGCCTCTCCGCCCGTGATGTTCAATCCGCTCGAGATCGGCGAGATGATCGAGCGGGAGGACGTCGACTGGGAGCCGGCGGGGGCAGGCTACAGCCCGGCGCCTGCCTCGCCGTTCGAGATCCCGCCGCCAGCGGCCGCGGAGCCTCCGCCGACCGGAGAGCGCCGGGTCCACCCCGCCAGCATGGACGACACGGGCTTGAGCTGGCTCGACGAGGCGGACCGCAGCCGGCCGGTGCCGAGCAGCGCCGGCTCCGAGCGCCTGTTCGACGAGGAGGACGACTTCTTCGATCTCGCCGCCGAGCTGGAGCAGGAGCTCTCGCAGGAGGACGTCTTCCAGAGCGGCGACGGCTTGCTGGTGCAGCCGGCCGAGCAATCGCTCGAAGAGATCGTCGAGGGCTTCAAGAAGGGCGTCGCCGAGCACCTCTCGCCGACCGACTACGACACCCATTTCAACCTCGGCATCGCCTACCGCGAGATGGGCCTGCTGGACGAAGCGATCGGCGAGTTCCAGATCTCCGCCAAGGACCCGCGGCACCTCGTGCTCTGCTGCTCGATGCTCGGGCTCTGCTTCCTCGACAAGGGGCTGCCCGAGCTGGCCGTCAAGTGGTACCGCCGCGGCCTCGAGGCGCCCGGCCTGAGCGAGGAGGACACGCTCGGGCTCCTCTACGACCTCGGCTGCGCCCACCTGGCCGTGGGCGACCAGGAGTCCGCCTACAAGACCTTCGTCGATCTCTACGGCATCAATACCAATTACCGCGACGTCGTGGCCAGGATCGAGGAGCTGGGAAGGTAGTCCACAGGGACGGCAGAGACAGCAAGGACAGCAAGGACACGAAGGCTCGCCCAGACGGTACCTGTCCCTGTTGTCCTTGCAGTCCCTGCCGTCCCTTGGGTCCTTCCTTCTGTCAGAGCAGGTTGCACCCCCCTGCCGGACCTTATACCTTTACCCGCCATGAGCAGCGCGCACGACTACCGTACGCCGCACCACATGCACCTGCAGTCGCGCCGCCGGGTCGCGGTCCGGCGCGTCGACGAGTGCGGCACGCTGGACGAGATCTTCACCTCATGCCTGCCGGCGTTCGGAGGCGCCTACCTGCGGCGGGTATACCGGCTGCTCGACCAGGCGATCGGCGCGGGCTGCCCGCTGACGCTGGCGATCGCCGGCCCGGTCACCGTCTCCGGCCAGCACCAGGCCTGGCTGATCCCGCTGCTCGAGACCGGCTGGGTGGCCTACCTGAGCACCACGGACGCCGTCTGCTACCACGACGGCCACCGCAGCCTCGATGAGCATCCCGATCCCATCTTCGAGGTGCCCATCTTCGGCGACGACGGCGCCCTGCGCGACGACCGCACGATCCGCGTCACCGACATGGCGTTCGACGAGGACGTCCTCTTCCAGCAGGACCGTTTCATGACGGCCTGCCTGCTGCGGCCCGAGCTCCAGAAGACGATGAGCGGCACCGAGCTGCGCTTTCGGCTCGGCGAGATCTTCGCCGCGCAGGAGGCGAAGAACGGCGTCTCGCCCGGGCTGCTCGCCACCTGCTGGCGCCTCGCCCTGCCGATCCTCGTCGGCGCGCCCGGCGACGGCAGCCTGTTCCTCAACTCGATGAAGCTGTGGGCCATGCGGCAGGCCGGGCTCCTCGACCGCTACGAATTCTCGCTCGACCTGCACGCCGAGGTCTTCGAGTCGTGCGCCTATCACTACTGGGGCCTGTTCAACCACCCGGCGCGCTCGCTGGCCACGCTCATCCTCGGCGGCGGCGTGCCGAAGAACTACAACCTGCAGCCGGAGCCGGCGCTCGGCCAGGTGCTCGGCCTCGAGGGCGTCCGCGGCTACACCTTCGACGTGCAGATCGTCAGCGCGCCGGTCACCGAGGGCTCCCTCTCCTCCTGCCCGCCGGCCGAGGCCGTGACCTGGGGCAAGGTGGACCGCGAGACCTACCAGCAGACGACGGAGAGCGCACAGGCCGACTACTCCATGGTCATGCCGTTCCTCGTCAAGGCGCTGCTCGACAACCGCGAGCGCTATGCTCGCCGCGCGGCGGAGATCGGCGAGGAAGCCCTGTTCAAGGAGGATCCCCGCGCCGCCGGCTATCTCCGCTCGCGCGACGGATATCGACTCTACGATCAGCGGGACCAACTGGTGGAGCAGCTCTCGCGGAGCGTGCGCGAGAACGGCGAGTGGCTCCAGAAGACCCTCCACTATCCCCTGGCGATCGACGGGAGCGCGCAGTCATGAGCAAGACCACAGTCACGTTGATCCCCGGCGACGGCATCGGTCCCGAGGTGAGCGAGGCCGCCGTGCGGGTGCTCGGCGCCGCCGGCGCGGAGATCGAGTGGGAGCGCCAGATCGCCGGCAAGGAGGCGGTCGAGAAGTTCGGCAACCCCCTGCCGCCGGAGGTGCTGGAGTCGGTGCGCCGCAACTGTCTGGCCTTGAAAGGTCCCGTCACCACGCAGGTGGGAGGCGGTTTCAAGTCGATCAACGTACAGCTTCGCCAGGAGCTGGACCTCTACGCCAACCTGCGCCCGTCGCGCTCGCTGCCGAGCATCCCCAGCCGCTTCGAGGGCGTCGATATCGTGGTGGTGCGGGAGAACACGGAGGACCTCTACAGTGGCCTGGAGCACATCGTGGTGCCGGGTGTCGTGGAGAGCCTGAAGATCATCACCGAGAAGGCGTCGTTGCGCATCGCCCGCTTCGCCTTCGAGTACGCCCGCCGGCATGGCCGCAAGCGGGTGACCGCCGTCCACAAGGCCAACATCATGAAGCTCTCGGACGGGCTGTTCCTCGACTGCTTCCGCCGCGTGGCGTCCGAGTATCCCGAGATCAAGGCGGACGACAAGATCGTGGACAACATGTGCATGCAGCTCGTCATGCGGCCGGAGGAGTGGGACATGCTGCTGATGGAAAACCTCTACGGCGACATTGTTTCGGACCTCTGCGCCGGCCTCGTCGGCGGCCTGGGCGTGGTGCCGGGAGGCAACATCGGCACCGACGTAGCGGTCTTCGAAGCGGTGCACGGCAGCGCTCCGGACATCGCCGGCAAGAACCTCGCGAACCCCCTGGCGCTCATCCGCTCCGCCATCATGATGCTCTACCACATGAACAAGGACGAGGTGGCGGAGAGGGTCCGCGCGGCGCTACGCCACGTCGTGGTGGAGCAGAAGATCCGCACCCGCGACCTCGGCGGCGAGGCCGGCACGACGGAGTTCACGGATGCGGTGGTGGCGGCGTTGGAACAAAGCCCTCATCCCTGATCCTCTCGCGCTCTGCAGGAACAGAGGAGACGATTTTGAGGGAAGAGACTCTACAAGCTGCATTGGAGAAAAAAGCCTTGGATGGCTCTCGCAAGGGCTGCTTCTCGTTGAGCCTGCAGCAAAATTTCTCTTTTCCTTCCTGGCGATAGAATCGCTTGCGACGCATATTGAGGAAGATGCCTGCGACGCATCACCGCTGATCGCCTTGAGGACGGAGCGGATTTCCAAGGCAGAAAGACGTACACAGCGCGACACTTGTATCCAGAAAGTATTGGCCAACATATTAGCCCCAATGGGACAAAACGGATCTGATGTGGCGAGGGACGCGAAGGTTGAAAAAGGCCTTCCGCCGTGGTTTAGTGGGTTTTGCCAAACGTCCACGAACCACAGCGAAAGGCCACAAACTGTG
>JBIOVX010000257.1:0-7329 GCA_044868005.1 Thermoanaerobaculia bacterium
CGGCAATATCGTTGTGGAGCGTCCCCCCTCGCCCGTCAGGGAGAGGGGGACAGGGGGTGAGGCTTCGAAGGGTAAACCGGCTCGGTTTTGCTCACCCTCTTGGATCCAGCCTGTCCCGCAGCCCGTCGGCGAGCAGGTTGAAGGCGATCACGGTGAAGGCGAGGGCGGCGCCGGGGAAGGTCGCCACCCACCAGGCCTCGAGGAGGACGCCGCGCCCTTCGGAGATCAGGTTGCCCCAGCTCGGAGTGGGCGGCTGAATGCCCATGCCGAGGAACGACAGCGAAGACTCGACGAGGATCAGATTGCCGATGAGCAGCGTCGCCTGGATGAGCACCGGGGTGAAGGCGTTGGGCAGCAGGTGGCGCCAGAGGATGACCAGCGGACGCTGCCCGATGGAGCGGGCGGCGACGATGAACTCCCGGTTCTGCAGGCTCAGGATCTCGGCCCGCATCAACCGGCTGATCCCCATCCAGGCGGTGACCCCGAGGATGACCACGATCGCCGCGTTGCCCGGGCGAAGGAACGTGGAGAGCGCCAGCATGAGGAACAACGCGGGGAAGGAGAGGAGGGCGTCCACGCTCCGCATCACCAGCGCATCGACCAGCCAGCCGCCGAGAGCCGCGGCGGCCCCCAGGGCGATTCCCAGCGTCAGCGCCATGAACATCGCGATCAGGCCTACGGCGAGGGAGACGCGGGCGCCGTAGAGGATGCGCGAGAGGACGTCGCGGCCGAAGCGGTCGCTGCCGAGGAGGAAGACGCGGCGGTCGGCGACGCCGTCGGGCGTGAGGTTCTGCACGCTCGCGGCGGGCAGGATCTCGGTGCGGCCGAGGCGCTCGATCGCGAGCCCTTCCGGTGTGCGCCGGATGCGGTCCGCCAGCCGCCAGCCGTTGTCCCTCAGGTGGATGGCGGCCAGCTCCGTGCCCGGGGGCCGGTATTGGCCCGCCGGCGGATCGAGCTGCTCGGCGGGATCGTAGGGCGCGAGCCATGGCGCCGCCGCGGCGATCAACAGCAACAAGACAACCATCCCCGCTCCCCATGCCAGGGAGGTAAAGCGCGAGCGGCGTCTCTCTCTAGGTACCCTGGGCATCGCGAACCCGTGGATCGATCACGGCATGGAGCACGTCGGCCAGGAGGTTGCCGAGGACCACCAGCACGGCGCTGAAAGCCGTGGCGCCGAGGATCAGCGGATAGTCGCGGGCGAGGATGGCGTTGAAGGTGAGCAGTCCGAGGCCGGGCCAGGAGAAGACGACCTCGGTGATGAAGGCGCCCGAGAGCAATGCCGGCAGCGACAGCGCGCAGAGCTGGATCAAGGGCACGGCGGCGTTGCGCATGCCGTGCACCCAGACGACGCGGAGCTCGGAGAGCCCCTTGGCGCGGGCGGCGCGGATGTAGTCCTGGCTCATCACCTCGATCAGGCTGGCGCGGACGAAGCGCGCCGTGCCGCCGGCGTTCGAGAGGCCCAGCACCAGGGAAGGGAGCACCAGGTGCCGGAGGAGATCGAGGAGCCGAGCGGCGGGGCTCATGAGCTCGGCGTCCACGGAGTGCATGTGGCTCGCCGGCAGCACCGGCCAGAGGTAGGAGAAGAGGAGGATCACCATGAGCCCCAGCCAGAAGACCGGCTGGGAGAAGAGGAACAGGCTGCCGATGCGGATGGCGTGATCCACCGCCGAGCGCCGCCGGCGCGCCGCGGCCACGCCGAGCAGCAGGGCGGCGGCGAACTCCACGGTGAGAGCCGCGAAGGCCAGGATGGCCGTGGCGGGCAGCGCTCCCAGCAGCGCGGAGGAGACCGGCCGCTGCTGCGAGAGCGAGTCTCCCCAGTCGCCTCGCAGGGCCACCGACGACAGCCAGATGGCGTACTGCTCGAGGAGGGGACGGTCGAGGCCCCAGATCTTCTTCAGCTGCTGCTGCTGTTCGAGCGTCAGGACCTGGCCTTCGAAGGCGTGCAGCGGATCGCCCGGAATCAGGCGCAGGATGAAGAAGGTGATGGTGAGGATCAGCAGCAGAAGCAGCAGCGAGGCGGCGAAGCGCCGCAGGAGGAAGCCGGTCAATCAGCCTCCCGGCTCGGTCCACCACTCCTTGAGATTGAAGAACGAGTACGTCGCCGTCGGCTTGACGTTGCGCAGCCGTTTGTTGATCGCGTTCAGCCGCTTCGACTCCCAGAGAAAAGTGATCGGCTGCTCACGGTGGAGGATCTGCTGGATGCGCAGGAGGTAGGGCAGCTCGTCGATCATCTCCGGCTGGCTGACGGCCGTGTCGAGCAGCCGGTCCACCTCGGGGTTGCTGTATTTCGAGTTGTTGCTGCCCCCGGGGATCGACTTGCTGTGGAAGTTGTCCGTCATGTCGAGGCTGGTGTCCAGGCTCTGGCCGAGGATGGCGGCGTCGTAGGTGCCGGCGATCATCTGGGCAGCCATGGTGTTGAACTCGACGATCCTGGGCTCGACGCGGACGCCCGCCTTTTTCAACTGGTCCTGGATCATCACCGTGGCGTCCATCCGGGCCTGGTTGCCGGCGTTGGCCAGCAGCTCGAAGGTGAACGGCTTGCCGTTGCGCTCGAGCACGCCGTCGCCGTCGGTGTCTTTCCAACCCTTGGCCTCGAGCATCCGGCGCGCCGCGGCGGGATCGAAGGGCCAGGGCTTGATCGATTTGTCGTGCGCCCACACCGAGGTCATGATGGGCGAGGTCGCGATCCTCCCGTAGGGACCCCACAGCGTGTCGACGATCGTCTGCCGGTCGATCCCCACGGTGAGCGCGCGCCGGACCTCCGGATCCGTGAAGGGCGGGCGTTGAGTGTTCCAGACCACGCCGACGTAGATGTTGAACCAGCAGGGGACCAGCTCCAGCTTGGGGTTGGCCTTCACCCGCGGCGCGTCGCCGGGGCTGACCTGCGGCACGAAATCGAGCTCGCCGTTCAAGAGCTGCGTCAGCAAGCTCGACGAGTCGAGGACGAAGCGCATCACCACGCGGTCGAGGTAGGGAAGCCCTTTTTCGTAGTAGCGCTCATTGCGCTGCAGCACGAGCTGTTGGCCGGGCTCCCAGGAGGCGATGCGGAAAGGACCGCTCGTCACCGCGTGGGCCCTGAACCAATCGGCGTTCTGCCGCCATTTGGCAAAGGGAATCTTCTCCCAGGCGTGCTTGGGCAGGATGACCCCTTCGTTGGCGGCGAGGAGCTGCTTGGCGTAGACCCGCGAGTAATGCATGCGCACGGTGTGGGGATTCACCACCTCGACGTCGGTGATCCAGCGCTTCGCATCGACGCTGTCCCAGGCGATGTCGGAGTTCATCTGGGCCTGCCAGGTCCAGTGCACGTCCTCGGCGGTGATGGGAACGCCGTCGCTCCACACCGCGTCCTCCCGCAGGTGCAAGGTGAGGGTCTTGTGGTCCGGCGACCACTCGTAGGACTTCGCGAGCTGGGGCTTGAGGGTCGGCGGATGCTCCTCGAAGTCCGCTTGCTCTTCGAACAGGCGGAGGAAGATGCGGAACAGCAGCTCGTTGGTGACCTGGCCGGAGGGCACGATCAGCTCGTTGACGCCGCCGGGCTCGGCGATCCATCCGGTCACCACCGTGCCGCCGCGCCGGGGGACCTCGGATTTCGCGGCGGCGGGAGTCGTGTCCTGCCGCTCGTCCCGGGCACGGCAGCCGGCGAGCAGGAGGCTCGCGAGGAGCAGGGCGAGAGAGCCGGCGCGCAGGAGCTTAAGCTTTCCGAGCATAGAGGCGGGCGTCATGGTATCCGACCGGGAATGGGAAAGGAAAGCCTGCGCCGCGTTGTTGATGTAGAGGCGGCCGCAGGCGGCCCCGATATATCCTGGATCCGAAATGGTGGAACGTCCGGCAAAATCCGTCTTTTCGCGCCGCCTTTTGGTGGCGTCGCTGGTCTTCGGGCTCTTCGTCCTCTGCGATATCGTCCTCTTCAGTTGGCTGATCTTCCGCTCGCTCTCCCAGCGGGAGGTGCAGCGCGTGCTGCTGGAGACGGAGGAGGAAGCGAAGAAGCTGGCGTATCAGATCAAGCGCCAGGCCGACGAGGGGAAGGACCTCCTGACCGCCGTGGCGGCTGAGAAGGAGACGCGGACCTACATCGACCAGATGCTCTACCAGCGCGAGATCGTGCGGGAGGTGACGATCCACGACAGGAACGGCGTGCTCATCTACAAGGGCAGGGCCGAGGCGCGGGTGATGCCCAGGCCCGGTGAGGAAACCAGGATGATTCCGCCCGTGGGCTCACCCGAGCTGCAGCAGCACGTCCCGCGGGTGCCGCAGGTCGAAACCAAGACCAGCGAGTCGACGTTCAGCGTGCCGGACATCCAGGTGCCGATCGGCGATTACGGTCTGTTGCAGATCGGCCTCAGCGCCGGGGAGCTCGGCAAACGGATCGAGGTGCTGCGGAGGGATCTGGTCCGCCAGACGACGCTCGTGGCCGTGGTCTCGATGGCGCTGCTGCTCTCGGCCTACGCCGCCGTCTGGCTGCTGCTGAAACGGGCGCAGCGGCTGGAGCTGCAGGCGGCCGAGGCCGAGCGGCTGGCCTACATCGGCACCCTGGCCTCGGGCCTTGCGCACGAGATCCGCAATCCGCTCAACTCGCTCAACCTCAACATGCAGATGCTGGAGGAGGAGATCGACGAGCGGGGCTCGGCGCCCAGCGGCAAGCGCCTGCTCTCGATCACCCGCTCCGAGATCAGCCGGCTGGAGCGCCTGGTGACGGACTTCCTCGCCTACGCGAAGCCGCGGCCGCTGGAGCTGGAGGAGATGCCGGCGGTGCGGCCGCTGGAGCGATTGCGGGAGGTGCTGGCGGGGGAGATCCAGCAGCGGCAGGCGGTGGTGGAGGTCGAGGACCGCAGCGGTGGCGCGCGGGCCAGGATCGACGCCGCGCAGATGAACCAGCTCCTCCTCAACCTGGCGCGCAACGCCTTCGCCGCCGCCGAGGAGGCGAAGCGCAGACCCCTCCTCAAGCTCACGACCTATCGCCAGGGCACCGCCGTCTGCCTGGAGCTGGCGGACAACGGCGCCGGCATGTCGGCCGCGGAGCAGGCCCGGATCTTCGACCTCTTCTACTCGACCCGCAAGGGTGGCACCGGGCTCGGCCTCGCCATCGTGGAGCGCATCGCCCGCGCCCACGGCGGCCGCATCGCGGTGCGGAGCACCCAGGGTGTCGGCACGACGGTCATCGTCGAGCTGCCGGCGGCCTCGCCGGCCGAGCCGGCGACGCGGCCGGCGGTGGAAGCGGCGGTAAACGCCTGAGCGCTCCAAAACGGCGGCCCTCCTCTGAAATAGGTCTCACGGGAGAGTCTTTCGTAGGGGCGGGGCTTGTCCCCGCCTTGGGTCGGCGGCGTGAATACGAAAAGGGGCGGGGACAAGCCCCGCCCCTACGAAAACATCCGTCCGGCCTCCGGCCGCGCTCAGCTGATGCTGATCTTGCGGGGCTTCGCCTGCTCGGCCTTGGGAACGGTGACGGTGAGGACACCGTTCTCGAAGACGGCCTGGACGCCCTCCGCGTTGACCTGGTGCGGCAGGGTGAAAGCGCGGGTGAAGGCGCCGTAGGTGCGCTCGATGCGGTGATAGCTGTCCTTCTTGGCCTCCTTCTCGAACTTCCGCTCGCCGGAGAGGCGCAGAACGTTGTTCTCGAGGGTGATGTTGATGTCGTCCTTGGTCAGCCCCGGCAGCTCGGCGTGGAGCTTGTAGGCGTCCTCGGTCTCCTGGATGTCCACTGGCGGCATCCAGCCGCGGTTGGAGACCTCCTCACCCTGGAGGTCGTTGAAGAAGTTGTCGAGCAGCCGCGAGAAGGGCTCGCGGGTCAGGTAGGCCGCCGCCGCGGGATTCCAGCGGGTCACGGAGTTGAGCATGGGTATTCCTCCTTTGTCTCGGTTGTTGGGAGGATCCTGGCCACCGCCGGGCTCTCCCATCTGAGAGAATGATACACAGACGCTAAGATCTTGTCAACCCTCTTTCTGTAAAATCTTAGCTCGATACAGTCAGGGGAGGCGTAAGATCCTGATCTGACGAGGGGAAACCCCCTCTGCGAAGGTATGGAAGGTCCCGGGAAAGGAGTCTGGAAGGAGGGAGAGGTTGGATCTTAGCTGCGGAGACTCAGCTTGAAATGCCCATCATCTCCTCGAGGTCCTCCGGCAACGCGAATTGCTCGGGATCGTCGTTGCCGCAGGTCTGGCAGAGAGCCTCGGTGATCTTGTCTGCCTCCCATTCGAAGACGTAGCAGGGCGTCTCGCACTCCAGGCAGATGATGTACTCCGGTAGAGCCATGGGGATCGCCTCCTGTGCAAGTCTAAACCCGCCGGCCGGCGGCGGAGGCCGGTAAAGCGTGGCCCCGCGGGCTCTCTTCCGCCGCGGTAGACCGGCGGAAGCGCTGCAGCGCGCGGATCAGGCTCCGCGGGCACTCGAGGTGGAGGGCGTGGCCGCAGCCTGGCAGCACGTCGAGATGGGCGCGGGGCAGGGCGGCGGCCATGGCCCTGGCCGTCTCGAGGAAGAAGACTCCGTCCTTTTCTCCCCAGATCAGCGCCGTCGGCATCGGCAGGCGGGCCAGGTCGGCGTCGCCGAAGGTATCCGCCTCGCTGAGCCCGGCGAGGACGAACTTCGTCCCCGGCGAGGTGTAGGACTTGAGGAAGGCGGCGCGGGAGACGCGCATCAGCCAGGGCACCCGCACGAAGAGGGCACGATAGATGCGGTCGACGCCGGCAAGGTCGTCGATGGTCACCAGCGACTGGATCCTCTCCCAGTCCTGGTCGTGATAGCCGCCGGCGTCGATCAGCGCCAGGCGGGAGACCCGCTCGGGGTGGGCGAGAGCGAAGCGTGCGGCCATCCAGCCGCCGAGGCTGAGCCCCGCCAGGGTGACGGGCCGGCGGCCGAATTCCCGCGCGGTCAGCTCGGCCAGGACTTCGACTCCTTCGCGCATGCCGAGCCCGCCGCCGGGGCACTCGGTGCCTCCCAGGGCCGAGAGCTCGGGCACCAGCATCCGGCAGCTCCGCCGCAAGGCGCGCATGACGGGGCTCCAGCCCGCGGCGACCGAGCCGAGGCCGTGGAGCAGAACCCAGGGCTCGCCGTCCCGGGGACCGATGTCGTAGTAGGCGAGGGACACCGGGCCCGTGCGCAGCCGCTTCCGCCGGGCGCCCAGCAGGCGCAGGTAGAGGGCGGTGGCGAGGAGGAAGAGGCGGGTCAGCATGGCGGGAGAATAACAAGAGCAAGAAGGGTACCGGTGGACCGCTGATCGCGATGATCGGGCGGTCTGCCCGCGAGGCCTCACCCCCTGTCCCCCTCTCCCTGACGGGCGAGGGGGGACGATCCACAGCCAGTTTTGCCGATAGGACGCCCCTGTTCGGCAATATC
>JBIOVX010000258.1:0-7779 GCA_044868005.1 Thermoanaerobaculia bacterium
CACAGTTTGTGGCCTTTCGCTGTGGTTCGTGGACGTTTGGCAAAACCCACTAAACCACGGCGGAAGGCCTTTTTCAACCTTCGCGTCCCTCGCCACATCAGATCCGTTTTGTCCCATTGGGGCTAATTCGAGGGCTCAGCGAGGCCAACCGCGAGGCCTATGACCTCGATGTCCTGCGCCCACCCACTTTCGAGCAGCTTGGGAAAGTCCTCCGCCAGGCATACAGCGAAGGCCATCCCTATCACGCGGTCCACTTTGACGGCCACGGCACCTACATGGAAGTCGAGAGCGGGAGTGTCGGGACTCTCCTGGGGCGTCTAACCTCGATCGTCCTTGCTGGACCGCGCGAAGGCAAGCACGGCTATCTCTGGTTCGAGAACTCGCAGCTTGAAGACAACGGCGAGTTGGTGGACGGCACCTCGTTGGGAAAGCTCCTCGCGGCAACGGGTGTATCCGTCCTCGTCCTCAACGCCTGTCGCTCTGCGCATACCGAGCCGGCGTCGGTGCCCGGCACGGACGGCACCGATCCGCACTCTCAGGTGCGAGCGTTCGGCTCGCTTGCCCAGGAGGTGATGGACGCGGGCGTGGCTGGTCTTGTGGCCATGCGCTACAACCTTTACGTCGTGACTGCCGCTCAGCTCGTAGCCGAGCTCTACGCATCGCTCGTCCGCGGCGCCACGCTGGGCGAGGCGGTGACGCTGGCGCGCAAGAACCTGGCCGACGATCCGCTGCGAGAAGTGGTTTACGCGCCTCTGCCGCTTCAGGATTGGACGGTCCCGGTCGTATATGAGGCAACGCCGCTGCAACTCTTCCCGAAGGCGAAGGCCGACGGGAGCCTGAAAATTCATGTCGCGGCTGGAGACACGGCCTCGGCGACCGGTAGCCTCGACCCCGACCTCCCGCCGCCTCCCGACACCGGCTTCTTCGGCCGGGACGAAACCCTCCTCGCCCTCGACCGCGCCTTCGACCGGGACGATATCGTCCTTCTCCACGCCTTCGCTGGCAGCGGCAAGACCACCACCGCTTCCGAGTTTGCCCGGTGGTACTCACTGACTGGAGGCGTCGAAGGTCCCGTCCTCTTCTCTACCTTCGAGCGCTACCTCCCCCTGCCCCGCGTCCTCGACCGGATCGGCCAAGTCTTTAAGCCGATGCTGGAAAGGGCAGGCGTCCACTGGCTCGCGCTCGACGACGCGACGCGGCGGCAGGTAGCCCTTCAAGTCCTCGCTCAGGTGCCGGTGCTGTGGATTTGGGACAACGTCGAGCCGGTGGCCGGCTTCCCTGCGGGAACGAAGTCGGCCTGGAGCGCAGAGGAGCAGGAGGAACTTCTCGATTTTCTTCGCGCTGCTAGTAGCACCAAGGCGAATTTTCTCCTGACCTCGCGCCGCGACGAGCGGTCGTGGCTAGGCGACCTGCCCACGCGGATCGCGGCCCCCCCCATGCCGATGACCGAGAGCCTCCAGCTCGTCCGCGCCCTGGCCGCCAAGCACCGCCGCCGTCTCGCCGATGTCGAGGACTGGCGCCCCCTCCTCGCCTTCGCTCAGGGCAACCCCTTGACGTTAACCGTCCTCGCCGGTCAGGCGCTACGCCAGGGATGGAAGACGAAAGAGCAGATTGAAGCCTTCGTCGCCCGTCTCCGCTCGGGCGAAGCCGCCTTCCCTGATGAGGCGAGCGAGGGGCGCTCCCGCTCTCTCGGAGCTTCGCTCGCATACGGGTTCGAGCAGGCCTTTGGTGAAGAGGATCGGAAGAAGCTCGCTCTGCTCCAACTGTTCCAGGGGTTCGTGAACGTGCAGGTGCTGCGCGCGATGGGAACTCCCGAGGGCCCATGGTGCCTGCCCGAGGTGCGGGGCCTGAGCCGGGAGGAAGGCATCGCCCTCCTCGATCGTGCCGCCGAGGTGGGACTCCTCACCGATCACGGCGGCGGATATTACGGAATTCACCCTGCCCTCCCCTGGTTCTTTAAGGGCCTCTTTGAACGTTGCTATCCAGCCAAAAACCTCACGCCCGTGAAGGCGTTCGTCGTGGCCATGGGAGAACTGGGAAATTATTACCATGAACAGTATGGGGATGGGAACCGCGATATCCTCACCGCCCTTTGGGCCGAGGAGGCGAATCTTCTCCATGCTCGCCGGTTGGCGCGAGCACACGGCTGGTGGAGACAGGTACTTGGCACCATGCAGGGACTCTGGCAGCTCTATGATCACACCGGCCGTCGGGCGGAGTGGAAACGGCTGGTCGAGGAAATCGTGCCAGACTTTGTTGACACGAAGACTGATCAACCCTTACCTGGGCGGGAGGAGGTCTGGAGCCTGGTTGTCGGGTATCGCGTGGGGCTCGCCCGAGAGGAGCGACAGTGGGCCAAGGCCGAGCGATTGTTGTCCGGCCGTGTAGACTGGGAGCGCCAGCGTGCCACTTCTACTTTGACCCGACCGGTGGAGGAGTTAGGGAGCCGGGAGCGGAATGCAATCCGGTCGCTTGCTGTTTCTCTCCATTTATTGGGGGAGATTCGCCGCGAACTGGGGCGGCCGGAGTGCGTTCCAGCCTATGAGGAGGCCCTCGAGTTCGCTGAGCGAATCGGTGACCGAGCTGGTGCAGCGATCTGTGCGTTCAACCTTGGTCATGCCTCCAAGAATCTGCCCGCCCTCCGTGACCTCGACCGAGCCAGGAGCTGGTACCGTAGAAGCCTTGAGCTGCGTGACGAGCGCGACCGGCTGGGGCGGGGCCGTTGTGTGGCGCAAATAGGTTCTGTTGCCTATGAGAGTTTCCTCACGGCCCGGACTGCAAATAGACCCGAGGAAGAGCTTCTCCTGCACCTCAACGAAGCAGCGGGGCTCTATCATGAAGGTCTCGACCTTCTTCCGGCGGATGCAGTTAACGACTTGGCTGTAACCCAAAACCAGCTTGGCGTCATCTACGGTGAGGCGGGAGACCTCGACCGCGCGGTGCAACACTTCCGAGAGTCGATTCAATTTGAAGAGAGGCAGGGCAATCTCTACGGCGCTGCTCAGGTTCGTGCCAATGTAGCCATTGGCCTTTCGAGGGCCGGCCGCCGGGCGGACGCCTTGGAGTACGCCGAGGCGGCTCTGCGCGGCTTTGAGAGCTTCGGAGAGGGGGCGGGGGAAAAGATTGAGGAGACTCGCAGGTTGATCACGCAAATCCGTGGGGCATAGGTCCTCACCCTGACCGGTTCACCTCAAAGCTAGCACCGCCTCCGCTGCCACCAGCCCTGGGCGGGTGACTAAAAGTTGTAGAGTCCGGCGGCGCTGCATGCCGCGCCCTGCTCTGGAAACTTCAATGGCGACAAGGCTACTGTTTCCATAGGTGTCAGGTGCCGACGAGACGCCGGCGCTCCCAGGAGGTCAGGAAGCGACAACCGCTTCCGCAGCGAGAAGACCGGCTGTCGGCCGAACCCCGCCACCCGGATGGCTCCCGCTCCCACCCAAGAAAAGCCCGGGGATAACGGTCCGATACCGCGCCGCCGACGCCACCGGACGCATCACCAACAGTTGATCGAGCGCCTGCTCGCCGTGGTGGAGCTGACCACCGGTGAGGGCGAAGCGGGTTTCGAGATCGGCGGGAGTCAACACTTCGCGCGCCACGATGTGATGGCGCACGTTCGGGGCGTGCTGTTCGAGAACCGCGATTACAGCGTCGCCCAGGCGTTCGCGGGCTTCCGCGGTCCAGCCGCCTTCCAGATCGTAGGGCGCGAAGCTCGCGAGGATGGAGACGACGTGGTGGCCGGATGGCGCGAGGCTGGGATCGGTGACGGTCGGCACGCGGATCTCCAGATGCGGGCGCTCGGAGAAGCGCCGGTACTTGATGGCGTCGAAGGCTCGCTCCAGATCGTCGACGTGACCGCCTCCAATGCGGATCGCTTCGTCGAGCCTGCCGTCGCTTCCCGCCAGCTCGAGCGGACCGGAGAGCGCCAGATGGACTTTCGCGGCGGTGCCCCTAGCGCGTAGGCGATGGAACTCCTCTTCGATGCGGATCGGCAGCGTTCCCGGCGCCAGGAGCTTGAGCATCGTCCTTTTCGGATCGGCGGAGGAGAGAACGACCGGCGCATCAATGGTCTCGCCGGAAGCGAGCGTGACGCCGGACACCTTTCCCTTCTCGACGCGGATGCGCGCCACCTCGGCGTTGGTGCGCAGCTCGGCCCCGGCGGCGCGGGTGGCGGCGAGGAGCGCTTCGACGAGCGCCGGCGGTCCTCCTTGCAGGGGTTTCCCGCCCGCGCAGTGACGCAACAGAAAATTGGTCACCGTGCCGGCCGACCAGGGGCCGGACCAGGTGGAGGCGACCGCGGGCGCGGCGAGCGCTTCGACGAGGAGCGGCGACTCGAACCGTTCGTTGAGAAAATCGGCGATACACATTGGCGCCACGCGCGCCAGCTCGACGAGATCTTTGCGGCTGGTCCGGAAGACCGACAGCCCTCGCCGCGCGATCTGCCAGAAATCGCCGGTGGAGCGGGGCGCGAGCGGCGGCGGCGCCTCGGCGAGCACCGCGGCGATCAGCGGCCGGACTTGGTCGAGGAACGAGCGCAAGCCGGCATAGCCCTGACCGTCGTGCGGCGAACGCTTGGCGATCTCCTGGGAGTCTTCCGAAAGAAGGATCCCCGGCCCGTTCGTCTCCGCCACGTAGGTCGCCGGATGCGGCCGAAACCCGAGACCAGCAAGGCCGAGCCGCTCCGCGATCGCGGGCGGCACCAGGCCGTCATCATGAAGGATTCCAGGGACGGTGTAGTCGGGGTGGAATTCGTGCTTCGCGGAGAGTCCCCCCGGCGCCTCGTTGCGTTCAAGGACGACGACCTTGCGCCCCGCCTTGGCGAGCCGCACGGCGGCCGCGAGGCCGTTGGGACCGGCGCCGATGACAATGGCGTCGAAACCCATCAGACCGCCCTCTTGCCGAGCATCGTCCTGGCGCAGAGCGCTCCGGGTGCGCCCATGATGCCGCCGCCGGGGTGGGTGCCCGAAGAGCACATCCAGAGGTTGCGCACCGGCGTCTGGTAGCGGCTCCAGCCGGCCATCGGCCGCTGGAAGGCGAGCTGCTCCAGCGACAGCTCGCCGTGGAAGATATTGCCCTCGGTCAGGCCGTAGATCTGCTCCAGGTCCCAGGGGCTGAGCACCTGGCGGTGCAGGATCAGGTTCTTCAGGTTCGGCATGTACTCCGAGAGCGTGTCGATGACCGCGTCGCCGAACGCGTCGCGCTGGTTCGCCCAGTCCGCGGCCCCCTCCTTGAGGTTGTAGGGCGCGTACTGGACGAAGATCGACATCACATGCTTGCCCGGCGGGGCCAGCGTCGGATCGGTCATCGAGGGAATCAGGACGTCCATGAACGGCCGGCGGGAGAAGGCGCCGTACTTGGCGTCGTCGTAGGCACGCTCCAGGTATTCGATCGACGGCGCGATGGTGATGCCGCCCTGCAGGTGAGGGCCGTAGCCCGGCAGGCAGGCGAGCTCGGGCATGGCGTCGAGCGCCAGGTTCACCTTGCCCGAGGAGCCGCGCATCTTGAACCGCTTGACCTGCCGCGTGATCTCGGGGTCGAGGTGCTCCTCGCCGACGAGCTTCAGGAACGTGCGGTGCGGATCGAGCCCGGAGATCACGGCCTTGGCGCGGATCTCGTCGCCCTTGCCGAGCACGACACCCGCGGCCTTGCCCTTCTCCATCAGCAGGTGGGCGACCGGCGTCTCGGTGCGGATCTCGACCCCCAGCTCGCGCGCGGAGCCGGCGATGGCGTCCGCAATGGCGCCGGTGCCCCCCTTGGGCAGCCCCCAGGCGCGGAACGAGCCGTCGATCTCGCCCATGTAGTGATGGAGGAGGACGTAGGCGGTGCCCGGGGAGCGCACGCCGAGGAACGTGCCGATGATGCCGGAGATCGCCATCGGCGCGATGAGCTGCTCGCACTCGAACCACTCGGAGAGGAAGTCCACCGCGCTCATCGTCATCATCTTGACGTTGGCGAAGAGCCAGGCGTCGCCCTGCCCGCGCATGTGCTTGCCGAGGCGCGCGAGGCGCAGCAGCTCCCGTGGATCGCGCGACAGCGGATCCGGCGCCGGCTCGTCGATCATCGGCTTGACCAGGCGCCCCAGCTCGGCCATGCGCTGGCCGAATTGCTTGTAGACCTCCGCGTCGTGCGGCGAGAACCTGGCGATGGAGCGGCGCGTGCGCTCGGGATCGGAATCGCGCACCAGGTACCGCCCATCCGGGAAGGGGGTGACGGTCGCCTCCAGCGGCAGGATCTCGTAGCCGTGGCGCGGCAGGTCGAGATCGCGGATGATCCAGGGCCGCATCAGCGAGACCACGTAGGAGCAGCAGGTGAACTTGTACCCGGGATAGATCTCCTCGGTCGTCGTCGCGCCGCCGACCTGGTGCCGCCGTTCGAGCACCAGCACCTTGCGCCCCGCCTTGGCGAGATACGCCGCACAGACCAGGCCGTTGTGGCCGGCGCCGACGACGATGGCGTCGTAGCGGTCCCCGCGGGCGGCGGTCATGGCTTGCGCTTCCTCTCGGGGTCGAAGAACGGGAGCTGCGCGACGGTCGCGGTCACCTTGCGCCGCTCGTACTCGACGGTGTGCTCGATCTGCAGCTTCGTCCCCTTGGCCTCGAAGCCGTTGCGGACCGAGGCGATGGCCAGGTATTTCTTGAGCAGCGGCGACCAGGTGTGGCTGGTGGCCTGGCCCACCTGGCGGCCGTCCTCGTCATAGACCGGCAGCGCGTCGCGCCGCGCCGTGGCCGGCAGGCTCGGCGGCAAGTTGAAGCTCGCGTAGAGCGTTTCGAGATCCTCCCAGCTCACCTCCAGGCCGACCAGATGCCAGATCGAGCCGCGCTCCTTCTCGGCGGCGATGGCATCGCGGCCGATGAAGTTGCCGCGCTCGAGATCCACCATCCAGCCGAAGCCGAGCTCCAGCGGCGTGGACTTGCGCGTCTCGAGCACCACCTTCTCCGAGCTGAAATAGTCGACGCCGAGCAATACGAAGCCGGCCTCGATGCGGGTCACGTCGAGCGCGTCGAGCGCCGCGGGCTCGATGCCGTGCGGCTTTCCGGCTTCCATCAGCGCGTCCCAGACCGCCAGCGCCTGCTCGCGCTCGACCCAGACCTCGTAGCCGAGATCGCCGGTGTAACCGGTGCGGCTGATCCAGACAGGAATGCCGCCGATCTTCGCGCGCGTGATGCCGAAGAACTTGAGGCGGTCCATGTCCGCGTCGCTCGCGGCGCGCAGAATGGCGCGCGAGGTGGGCCCCTGCAGCGCCAGCGCTCCCAGGCGCGCGCTGGAGTCCTCCAGCTTCACGTCGAGCCCGCGGGCGAGCGCCTGCAGCCAGTGCAGCGTCGGATCGGCGGCGGTGACGCGGAAGTAGCTCTCCTCCAGCCGGGCCACGGTGCCGTCGTCGATCACCTTGCCGTCGTCGTCACACCAGCAGGTGTAGGCCATGCGGCCCGGCTTGAGCTTGGTCACGTCGCGCACCATCATGCGGCCGAGGAGCGCCGCGGCGTCCGGCCCGTAGACCTCGTACTTGTAGAGCGGCGTGACGTCGAGCAGGCCGGCCGATTCGCGGAAGGCGAAATACTCGCGGTCGTGCGTGGTGTCGAAGCTGCAGACGGCGCAGTAGCCCGCCCAGTCCTTCCACCGGAAGCTGGTGCACAGCGCCTGCGTGCGCTCGTGAAATGGCGAAGGGATCGGCATGGTGTGGGCAGGCCCCCGCCGGGGCGCGCGGGAGTGTATACCAAGACGGAATTCCTGGGAGCGCCGGCGTCCCGCCGGCAGCTTCTTGAGCCTCGAAAAGAGCCGGCG
>JBIOVX010000259.1:0-4001 GCA_044868005.1 Thermoanaerobaculia bacterium
CCGCCGTCTGTCGGTACGCGGAACGAAAAACGGCGGGCACGTAGGCCCGCCGCTACGACATATACCTATCCGCTTTGCACGTTCGGTCCGCAAGAGGTACATTCAGGATCATGGCCTCGGTCCGTCCTCCCGCCGTCGCCGGCCTGTTCTATCCCGCCGAGCCCGAGGAGCTGCGGTCGATGGTGGACGGGTTCCTGCGCGAGGCGGCCGGCGACCGGCCCGCTCCCAAGGCGGTCATCGCGCCGCACGCCGGGTACGTCTATTCCGGTCCCATCGCCGGCAGCGCGTTCCGTGCCCTGGCCGCCGCCGCGGGAACGGTTCGCCGGGTGGTCCTGGTGGGGCCCGCGCACTACGTGCCGATCCGCGGGCTGGCGCTGCCGGGGCACTCGCGCTTCGCGACGCCGCTGGGGGAGGTCAGCGTCGAGCCGGCGGGAGCCCAGGCGGCCCTTCGCCTGCCGCAGGTGCGGATGATTCCCGAGGCCCATGCCCGCGAGCACTCGCTGGAAGTCGAGCTGCCGTTCCTCCAGGCGCTGCTGGGGGAATTCGAGGTGGTGCCCCTGGTGGCCGGCGAGGCCGGGGGAGACGAGGTGGCCGAAGTCCTGGAGCGGCTTTGGGGAGGGCCGGAGACCCTGATCGTCATCAGCTCCGATCTGTCGCATTACCTGCCTTACGACGCGGCCCGGCGGGTGGACCGCGAGACAGCCGACGAGATCCTCGCCCTCGGCGGTCCGCTGCACTCGCGCCAGGCTTGCGGCGCCGTGCCGATCAACGGCCTGCTGGAAGCCGCCCGCCGGCGCGATCTCGTCCCCGAGCTTCTCGATCTGCGGAGCTCGGGGGATACCGAGGGAGACCGCTCGCGCGTCGTCGGCTACGGAGCCTTCGCCTTCCATGAGAGGAACTGAGCCTGGGGAGTGCCCCTGGACGGCCGAGCGCGGCCGGCTGCTGCTCCACATCGCCCGCGAGAGCGTGACCGAGGCGTTCGGCCTGTGCACCGCGGGCAGCCATGCGGAGCCCTGGCTGCACGAGCCGGGAGCCACCTTCGTGACCCTGATGCGGCGCGGGGACCTGCGCGGCTGCGTCGGCTCGGTGCGCGCCTTTCGCAGCCTCTTCGACGACATCTGGTCGAACGCGCGAGCTTCGGCCTTCCACGACTCGCGCTTCCCGCCGGTCAATCGGCAGGAGCTGGCGGAGATCTCCGTCGAGGTCTCGCTGCTCTCCGCGCCCGAGCCGCTCTGCTTCGACGGCGAGGAGGAGGCCCTCCGGCTGCTGCGGCCCGGCGTCGACGGAGTCATCCTCGAAGCCGGCTCCTGCCGCGCCACCTTCCTGCCGCAGGTCTGGGATCAGCTCCCCGAGCCGCGCGATTTCCTCCTGCACCTCAAGCGGAAGGCGGGGCTGTCGGGTGCGTTCTGGTCGCCGGAGGTGGAGATTTACCGGTATTCCGTATGGAAGTGGCAGGAGGAGCCGAGGGCGCGGGGACATCGGACGGATAAGGACTGATACGTCCGAAACCGGACGAAGAACGCTGCCTCACTCCGCCCTCAACGCCTCGATGGGATCCAGCGCCGCCGCGCGGCGGGCGGGGAGGAGGCCGGAGAGGAGGCCGGTGCCGACGCTCACCGCTACGGCGATCAAGACGAAGAGGACGGGGGTGTGTACGGGCAGGCCCGGGACCGCTACGCGGAGCAGGGCGGCGAGGCCGAGGCCGGCCAGCACGCCGAGCGTGCCGCCGGCGGTGGCGAGCGTCGCGGCCTCGACGAGGAACAACAGGTGGATCTGGCGGCGCGTGGCGCCGATGGCGCGCGCCAAGCCGATCTCGGCCGTGCGCTCGCCGACGGCGATCCACATCATGGTGAGGATGCCGATGGCGCCCACCAGCAGCGAGATGCCGGCGATGGCGCCGACCGAGGCGGTGACGATGTTCATCACATTGTCGAACACCGCGAGCATCGCCGACTGGGTGGTCACCGTGAAGTCTTCCTCGCCGCCGTGGCGCTCGGTGAGCAGGCGCCGCACGTCGCGCTCCACCTGCTGGGCGAGGCCGGTGTGGGTGTAGACGATGTCGATCTCGTTGAGCTCGGGCAGATTGAAGATCTTCATCGCGCTCACCACCGGCACATACGCGGAGTCGTCGATGTCGAAGCCGAGAAACTGGCCTTTCGGGCCCATGATGCCGATCACCCGGAAGCGCGTGCCGGCGATGCGCACGAACTGGCCGAGGGCGTTGGCCTCGCCGAACAGCTCGCGCTTGAGCTTGGGACCGAGGACGGTGAACTGGGCGCCGCGGTGCGGATCGCTCTCGGGCCAGAACGTGCCGTGGCGGACCTCGTACTTCCACACCTGCGGCGCCTGGGGCGTGACGCCGTAGACGAAGACGCTGCGCCCGCGGCCGTTGCCCTCGACGCGGGCGGTGCCGAAGGCGATGGGCATCGCCTGCTCGATTCCGTTCAGGCGCTCGAGGGCGAGAGCGTCGTCGATCGTCAGCTTGTGCGTCGTGCCGCCGAACATGCCCGGGATGCCGGAGGTCTCCGACTTGCCGGGATTGACCCCCATGAGGTTGGTGCCGAACTGCGTGAACATGCCGACCATGTAGCGCCGCGTTCCCTCGCCGATGGAGGTGAGCAGGATCACCGAGGCGATGCCGATGGCGATGCCCAGCATCGACAGGCCGGAGCGTAGCCGGTGGCCGAGCACGGCGTTGAGGGCGAGGCGGATGAGATCGCGCATCGCTTCACCTCCCCGCCAGCGCCGCCACGGGATCGAGCCGCGCCGCCCGGCGCGCGGGCAGCCAGCCGAAGAGCAGGCCGACGCCGAGCGAGAGGGCGAGCGCCGCGGCCACGGCCCACACCGGCGGGCTCGCCGGCAGCGCGGGATAGATGCGCACGAGAATCCTCACCGCTCCCCAGCCGGCGGCGAGGCCGAGCAGGCCGCCGGTCGCCGAGAGCAGGGCCGACTCGGTGAGGAACACCGCCAGCACCTGGAGCCGCCGCACGCCGAGAGCGCGCAGCAGCCCCACCTCGCGCGTGCGCTCGGAGACGGAGACCAGCATCACGTTCATGATGCCGATGCCGGCCACCGAAAGCGAGATGGCGGCGATGGCGCCCAGCACCAGGGTCAGCGCGGTGAGGATCTGCGAGAAGGTGGAGACGACGGCGTCCTGGGTGAGCACCGTCACGTCGTCCTCGTCGTGCCGCTCGGCGAGCAGGCGGATCACCCGCGCCTTCACGGCTTCGAGGTCGGCGCCCTGCCGCACCTGGATCATGATGCGGAAGAGCGAGCGGCGGTCGAACATGCGCATGGCGGTTGCCACCGGGATCGTAGCCGTCTCGTCGATGTCCGCTCCCAACTGCGTTCCTTTAGGGGTAAGGATTCCGATCACCCGCATCCGCCAGGCGCCGATGCGCACCACTTGTCCGACCGGCTCCTCGCCGGGGAAGAGCTCGTGCGCGGTCTTGATGCCGAGCACCACGACAGGACTCCCGCGCCGCAGCTCCTCGGCGGGCAGGAACTCGCCGTGGGAGAGGTTGAGCCGGCGCACCTCCAGGATCTCCCGCGTCGAGCCGATGACCGCCACCTGCCGCCGCCGCGCGCCGTGGGAGACGGTCTCGGTGCCGATCACCAGCGGCGCGATCAGCTCCGCTTCAGGGATGCCGCGCGCGATGGCGCGCGCATCTTCCAGCGTGAGATCGTTCGCCGCCGCGGCCACGCCGGGAATGCCGGTGGTCTCCGTCTTCCCTGGGATCACGATCAAGAGGTTGGAGCCGATGCTGGCGAACTGGTCGATGACGTAACGCCGCGCCCCCTCGCCGAGCGCGGTCAAGGTGATCACCGCGGCGACGCCGATCGCCATGCCGAGCAGCGAGAGAGCGGTGCGCAGCCGGTGGCCGGAGAGGGCGCGGAGGCAGAAGGTCAGCAAATCTGGAGCCGTCATGCGCGGGAGGCCTCACCCCCTGTCCCCCTCTCCCTGACGGGCGAGGGGGGACGCTCCACAACGGGCGTTGCCA
>JBIOVX010000260.1:0-6203 GCA_044868005.1 Thermoanaerobaculia bacterium
GTCGTCGCCGCGCCGCCGCCGGCCGCCGAGGGGGCGCACGTTCTCACCTCGCCGATCGTCGGCACCTTCTATGCTTCGCCCAGCCCCGATGCGGAGCCCTATGCGCGCGCCGGCGCCCGCACCGGCGCCGGCACCCCCCGCGCCTGCCGGGACGGTCGCGGGGGCCGTCCCCGCTGGCGCCCACGTCCTCACCTCGCCGATCGTCGGCACCTTCTACCGGGCGCCGTCGCCCGACGCCGACCCGTTCGTCGAGGTCGGCTCGCGGGTGAAGAAGGGGCAGGTGCTCTGCATCATCGAGGCGATGAAGCTGATGAACGAGATCGAATCGGACGCCGACGGGGTGATCGCCGAGATCTATCCGCAGAACGCTCAGGCGGTCGAGTTCGGCGAGCCGCTGTTCGCCATCCAGACGACCTAGAGCCGCGGATGTTCAAGAAGATCCTGATCGCCAACCGGGGCGAGATCGCGCTCCGCATCATCCAGGCCTGCAAGGAGCTGGGCATCCAGACGGTGGCGGTCTACAGCACCGCGGACCGCGACAGCCTGCACGTCACCTACGCCGACGAGGAGGTCTGCATCGGCCCGCCGCCGTCGCGGGCGAGCTACCTCAACATCTCCAGCATCATCTCCGCCGCCGAGATCACCGGCGCCGACGCCATCCACCCCGGCTACGGCTTCCTCGCCGAGAACGCCCATTTCGCCGAGGTGCTGCAGGAGTGCAGGATCACCTGGATCGGCCCGCGTCCCGAGGTCATCCGCCTGATGGGCGACAAGGCCAAGGCGCGGCAGACGGCGCAGGCCGCCGGGGTGCCGGTGCTGCCCGGCAGCCGCGAGCCGCTGGAGGACCTCGAGCAGGCGTCCCGGCTGGCGGCCGAGGTCGGCTATCCGGTGATCCTCAAGGCGTCGGCGGGCGGCGGCGGGCGCGGCATGCGCATCGTCCACGCCGAAGGCGACCTCGAAGGCCAGTTCTCCACCGCCCGCGAGGAGGCCGAGAGGGCCTTCGGCGACGGCGCGGTCTATCTCGAGAAGTACCTGCTCGAGCCGCGGCACATCGAGTTCCAGGTGTTCGGCGATCACCACGGCACGGTGGTGCATCTCGGCGAGCGCGAATGCTCCATCCAGCGCCGGCACCAGAAGCTGATCGAGGAGTCGCCCTCGCCGGCCCTCGGCGCGGAGCTGCGCGCCGAGATGGGAGCGGCGGCGGTGCGGCTGTGCGAGGCGGTGGGCTACGAGAACGCCGGCACCATCGAGTTCCTGCTCGACAGCGACGGCCGCTTCTACTTCATGGAGATGAACACCCGCATCCAGGTCGAGCATCCCGTCACCGAGATGGTGACCGGCTTCGACCTCGTCAAGATGCAGGTGCAGGTGGCGGCCGGCGAGCGGCTCGTCATCCCCAGCGGCCTGAAGCCGCGGGGCCACGCCATCGAGTGCCGCATCAACGCCGAGCATCCGGAGACCTTCGCGCCCAGCCCCGGCCCTCTGCGGACCTTCCACCTGCCGGGCGGGCCCGGCACGCGGGTGGACACGCACGGCTACGAGGACTACGTGATCCCGCCGCACTACGACTCGCTGGTGGCCAAGCTCATCGTGCACGACCGCAGCCGCGAGCAGGCGATCGCCCGCATGAGCCGGGCGCTCGACTTCTTCGTCGTCGAGGGCATCCAGACCTCGATCCCGCTCCACAAGCGCATCCTCCGCGATCCGGACTTCGCCGCCGGCAGGCTCTCGACGCGCTTCATGGAGCGCTTCCTCCAGCGGGAGGCGCGCGCGGGCGGCGACGCCGGAAAATGACCGCCACCCTCTACGCCATCGCCGACGCCGAGGCGCTGCAGCCGCAGCCCCTCTCCGGCGCGGTGGCGGCGATGGCCGAGGCGGGCGTGCGCTGGATCCAGGTGCGCGCCAAGACGCTCTCGGGCGGCGCCTGGTACCGGGCCATCGAGGATTGCGTCCGCGGTCTCGAAGGCAGCGGCGCCGAGCTGTGGGTGGACGACCGGGCGGACCTCGCGGCCCTCTTTCCGGTGCAGGGCGTGCATCTGGGGCAGGCGGACCTGCCGCCGGCGGCGGCGCGGCGCGTCGTTGGCGAGGGCGTGCGGATCGGCCTCTCGACGCACGGCGACGCGCAGCTCGCGGCGGCGGACGCGGACCCCGCGGTGGACGTGATCGCCGTCGGACCGGTCTTTCCCACCACCGGCAAGGCGCGGCCCGACCCCGTCGTCGGGCTCTCCTTCGTCGCCCGGGCGCGCGCCCGCACGGCGAAGCGGCTGGTGGCCATCGGCGGCATCGACGCCGGCAACGTGGCGCGGGTCCTCGCCGCCGGAGCCGACGCGGCGGCCGTGCTGGGAGCGGTCTGCCGGGGAGACGTCCGCGCCAATTGCCGGCGGTTGCTCGCGGCCGCAGAGGAATGCGCGTCTTCCTGACCGGCTTCATGGGTTCGGGCAAGACCACGGTCGGGCGGCTCCTGGCCGAGCGGCTCGGCACGCCGTTCGTCGATCTGGACGCGGAGATCGAGCGCGGCGCGGGCATGACGGTGCGGGAGATCTTCGAGCGGCACGGGGAGCCCGCCTTCCGCGGCATGGAGGCCGAGGCGCTGCGAGGGGTCTTGGGCATGCCGGACGTTGTAGTGGCCACGGGGGGCGGTACGATGGCGGTCGAGGCCAACTTCCGGCTGATCCGCGCGAACGGCCTCGCGGTCTGGCTGCACCCGCCGTTCGCCACCATCGCGGCGCGGATCGGCGGCCTGGGCAAGTCGGACCGCCCGCTGTTCCGCAACGAGACCCAGGCCTTCGCCCTCTACCAGGAGCGCCTGCCGGCGTACCGGCGGGCCGACCTGACGGTGGACGTGGCCCCGGAGGAGGGGCCGGAGGAGATCGCGGCGAGGATCGCCCTGCTGATTGGAAACCGCTGATTGGAAACCGGATAGTGCGCTACCTGATCCTCTCGGACATGCACGCCAACTGGGAGGCCTTCGCGGCCGTCCTGCGGCGGGCCCGGCGCAAGCGCTTCGACGCCGTGCTCGTGCTGGGGGACCTGGTGGGCTATGGCGCGGCGCCCAACCAGGTCGTCGAGGCCGTGCGCCGCCTCGGCCCCCGGCTCACCGTCGTGCGCGGCAATCACGACAAGGTGGTGGCGGGCATCGACTCGGGCGGCAACTTCAACCAGACGGCGCTGGCGGCGGCGCAGTGGACGACCGGCCGGCTGACGGCCGCCAACCTGCGCTACGTGCGCGAGCTGCCGCAGGGGCCCGTGCAGGTGGAGGAGGGGCTCGCCATCTGCCACGGCTCGCCGCTCGACGAGGATACCTACGTCTTCTCGGACGTCGACGCCTGGGAGATCTTCTCCCGCTTCACCGTGCCGGTGACCTTCTTCGGCCACACCCACATCCCGTCGCTCTTCTCGCTCGAGGGGCGGGTGCTGGGGGTGAGGGCGTTGCGCGGCGCGAGCGGCCGCATCACGCTCGCTCCGGAGGGACGCTTCCTGATCAATCCCGGCTCGATCGGCCAGCCCCGCGACCGCGACCCACGAGCCTCCTACATGACCTACGACAGCGAGCGCAAGGTCCTCCGCTGGCATCGCATCCCCTACGCGGTGGCCGAGGCTCAGCGCCGCATCCGCAAGGCCGGCCTGCCCGGCAGCCTGGCGGACCGGCTGGCGGTGGGAGCGTAAACCCTCACCCCCGGCCCCTCTCCCGACCCCCTCCCTCCCGCCCTCACCGGGAGAGGGGGGAAGGGCAAAAACCAAAAGATCTTTTCTTTTCTCTTTTGCTGTTCTCCCCCTCTCCCGGTGAGGGCGGGAGGGAGGGGGGTCGGGAGAGGGGGCCGGGGGGTGAGGGCTCGGGCGGGGGCAGCCTAGATCTGCCCTACCCCCTCTCGCACCCGCGCCTCCCGGAACCGCTGCACCGTCGCCAGGATGCCGCCGAGGAGCACGACGTAGAGGCCGCCCCAGACGAGCTGGATGAGCGGCTTGCGGGTGACGTCCAGGGAGAGCTTGGCGGGATTGGGCACGCCGCCCAGCTCGAGCTGCACGGCGCCGTTGGTGGCGTTGATGCCGGCGACGACGATCTCGCCGCCGCCGGGCAGCGGCGAGGGCGGCGTCTCGACCGTGCCGTTCGCCGGGTCGAGCCGGTAGAGCGGCGTGACCACCGTCGTCTGACCGCCGCGGGTGACGGAGAGAGCCGCGCCGACCGTCATCGGCTTGCCCGCCGCCATGGCGGCCATGGCGTTGCCTTCCGCCTGGAGGTCGAAGCCCTCGAAGCGCACCTCCGTATCGCCGATGCGGCCCGACTCGCCCTTGGCGAGCTGCAGCCGCGGCTGCCCGGGATCGAAGTCGATGGGCGAGACGTAGAGGTCCTGGAACGGCGAGCTCTTGATGTCCGGGTTCACCATCACCTGGCGGGTGCGGTCGTTGACGAAGAGCTTCGGATAGACCGCAAAAGGCTTCGCGCCGTCGCGCGCCACCTCGACCTCCATGCGCTCCTTCTCGCGGCCCTGACGGGGGAGGAAGCGCTTGAACGTCAGCGTCATGCCGTCCACCTCGCGCGGCACGCCCTGCACCAGGGTCACCTTGGTGCTCTCGTCGTAGCCGGCGGAGGCGATGACGCCGAGCAGGATCACGCCGACGCCGACGTGCGCGAGATAACCTCCGGCCGCCCGCAGGCCGCCGGGCCCCCGCAGCTTGAGGATGGTCTTCTGCAGGTTCGTCACCAGGGCGAGGCTGGCGAGCAGGATGAACAGCAGGTGAAACCCGTCGTGCACCTTCCACACGGCCGCCGCGATGGTCACGACGATGCTGATGACGCCGGGCCAGACGAGCTTGTGGGCGATCTCGCTCCCGGAGTTCCCCCGCCAGGCGAGGTAGGGGACGAGCGCCAGCAGGAGGGCCACCAGCATAGCGATCGGCAGGTTCACCAGATTGTAGGAGCTGGGGCCGACCTGGCCGGGCTCCCGCAGGAAGCGGGTCAGCAGCGGCCACGAGGTGCCGATGGTGATGGCCACCGCGGAGACCAGCAGCACGATCGTCGCCAGCACCATGAAGGTGCCGCGGGAGAGGAGCGGGTCCTCGTTCGGCTTGGTGGGGATCTCCTTCCAGCGCGTCACGATGAGGTAGAGCCCGAGCAGGAAGAAACCGCCCAGCAGCAGGGTGAGCCAGCCGGAGATGCCGAGGTCCACGAAGCTGTGCACGGAGAAGTCCGCCAGCACGCCCGAGCGGGTGAGGAAGGTGCCGTAGAGCACGGCGATGTAGGTCAGGAAGGTGAAGACGTAGTTGGCCCGGCGGTAGCGGCCTTGGGCGCGCTCCATGTGCAGGCCGTGGATCAGCACCGTGCCGAAGATCCAGGGGATCAGCGACGCGTTCTCCACCGGGTCCCAGCCCCAGTAGCCGCCCCAGCCGAGCGTCTTGTAGGCCCAGTAGCCACCCATCAGGATGGCGGTGCCGAGCACCAGGAAGCCGCCGAGGGCCCAGGGGAAGGCGCGCGCCGCCCAGCCGTCGTAGTTCCGCCGCCAGAGCGCCGCCATGGCGAAGGCGAAGGGGATGGCGCTCGCCGCGTAGCCGACGAACATGATCGGCGGATGGATCACCATCCAGTTGTCCTGGAGGAGGGGATTCAGGCCCTGGCCGTCCACCGGCGTCTTGCCCAGCATGACGAAGGGGTTCTCCCGCACCAGGATGAGCAGCAGGCCCATCAGCGTCAGGGTGTAGATCGCCATGACGGCGGGCTCGTTCCTGCCGGCGGTCCGCCGCACCAGCAGGCCGAGCAGGGTGCCCCACAGCAGCCAGATCATGAAGCTTCCCTTCTGGCCGGCCCAGAAGGCGGCGAGCTGGTAATAGCCCGGCAGGTCGAGGCCCGAGTACTGGTAGATGTACTCGATGCGGAAGTCCCGCATCATCAGCAGCAGCGACAGCATCACGGCGGCGAGCGTGATCGACAGGGCGAAGAAGCCGTAGGCGCGGCGGGCGAAGGTCAGCGAGCCGGAGTCGCCGTTGAGCGCCAGCGTGTAGCCCCACATCGTCGACAGCGCGAAGACGAGGGCGCACCACATGGCGAGGGCGCCGGGCATGTAGAGATGAGCAAGGTAGTCCATTGAATCTCCTTCAGACCTGTAGGGGCGGCCCTATGTGGCCGCCCTGCTGCGCCTGCTCTGGGGCCACGCCCCCCTTCGCCCACGACGACAACGCGTGGCCGCCCCCTCCCCGTCCAGGGCGGC